>CAOKHZ010000024.1 GCA_948468385.1 uncultured Faecalicatena sp.
TCTGGGTATATATGCTAAAACTTGGATTTGTGTCAATAAAAACTAACCATTCATCACTTGATTCAGTAATATCCAACAACAGAGCGCGGAGTTGCTTCTTTACAAAAATTGATTATATTTTCTTCACCAACAGGGCCACCTCCAAGAAGCATCATACTTGAATTAGCTTGTGGGCACAAGTCTATAACTAATATTTTGGTTTGTGGATGAAGTTCTGCATATCTCATTGCCAGATGAAATGTTATCGTACTTTTTCCAACCCCACCTTTATTGTTCCATAAAGCGTAACTATGAATTAGTCCCATATCTAAGCCTCCTCTTTTCGATATTTTACCATAGAATTTCTAAAAAAGAAAGTTGCTTACAACTAAAAATCCTTGCTTACAAAGCTAAGAATCAGATTTCTTTAATTCCCAGCCTTTAAACTGTTACATCTGCTGTATCTCATTTTTCAGCATACGTTTAATTTTGTCGCTCATGGTTTCCTTGCTGGTCTTACTGAAATGAACCCGTACAATGTAGGTAGTCCGGTCAATCTTCTTCACCAGTGCGGGAGCGTCCTTAGCAGGTGTCGTGGTGACAGCATCTTCTGTAATTTTTTTGCTGCCCATAAATTCTCCTTTTCATGCAATCAAATTTTGTTATCTTTTACTCACAATCTCCTTCGCCGCCGCTTTGGTTGCCCTAGCTCCGTCCTCCCGGAAATTCTTACCTGAAAAAAGAACCGGCGCACACCGTTCCAGTATGCGGTCATAAATCCTTGCGTGGGCAAGGTCTGGCGGGTTCTTGATTTCTTCCAGTTTCAGGCTTATCGTGACAATCAGCGGTTTCTTACTCCGATACCGGCTGTCAATGACGGCCCAGACTTCTGCGGTAATCTCTATCATATTATACAAATCCGAGTCTCTTTTTTCCTCGGGAACCATCTCCAACTGAGACAATTGTAGCACGCGAAGTGAAAAATTTCTACTAAAAACTCGCCGGTTTTTCGTGTTCATCAATAAATACTCACTATAAAAATCCTTCACATCATCGAACAACAATTCTGTCAAAATACCTCTCTTTGTTCACCATACTTATCATAGAATTCTCCTTCCCATAGTGTCAGATCCTTTCATTAATCTTTTCATTTTTTAACTATCACTTTCGTCATTCAATTCACGAATTATTTTTCTTTCAAATGGGTTTTCTGCTCCCTGAACTCATGGGAAAGGCGGCCGCCTAAAAAACAGAAAAAGATACCATGAAATTTTATCAATGCGAAAAGATCCTATGGCCTCCATACTATATCATCATTTTTATCGCCCACTTGCGACCATCACTTTGACATAAAAATCATAGCATCTCTCGAAACAAAATTCAATGTGTTTTTTGTTGATAACTCCTTAGTTTCCTGTGAAAAATGTGGAAAACCATTTCCAGGCTCTCAACAGCAAGGCTCACAAAACTATTGCCGCAATATGTACATTTCTCTTCCTGCAAAAAATGCCGTCTAGCAAACCCAAAAACCTATTTCCCGCATAAAAACGTCAAAGTCAAGCGAATTTCGCAATCCGTTTTGCTACTTGCCACGAATGGACATGCCTTGCAAGAGGCATGTCCATTCGACCAGATTATTTTTTTCTCTTCTGATTATCCGCCTTGATATTTTTCGCCCACTCCGGCGAAATGGACGCATTCGCACGCATTTCACACACCGTTTGGGACACAGTCTCATAGAGCGTCGCCGTCCCCTGCTCGTCCGCATAGTAATTGACCGCCCTATCCTTCCCGATACCGAAATTCGCCGCCGTCTCCACCGCGTCGATATTGGCTCCAATGAACAAAAACTCCCAACCATATTTCTCTTTTTGACGCTCAATCATCTGCCTCACCTTTTCAATCGTGTACTCATGGCTGGCGTTTTCCATGCCATCCGTCGTAATCACGAACATCGTGTGTCCCGGCACGTCCTCGGGTCTGGCGTATTTGTGAATATTTCCAATATGATGGACGGCACCGCCAATGGCATCAAGCAACGCCGTACGGCCGCCAACCATGTACTCCTCCCCGGTCATTTTTGGCACGTCTTGAAGCCGCACGCGGTCATGCAGCACCTCGCTCACGTCGTCAAACAAAATCGTGGAGATGTAGCATTCCCCATCCTGCCGTTTTTGCTTTTTAATCATGCCGTTAAAGCCGCCGATGGTGTCATCCTCCAATCCCGACATCGACCCGCTGCGATCAAGGATGAACACCAATTCCGTGACATCGTTTTTGCCAATATTGCTCTTATCATTCCTGGCAAGGTTGTCATCCTTCTCGTTTCCCTTCATCTCGCCAATCCTTGCATCCGCTCCGCCTTTTTCATTTTTACGGCTTTTCAGACTTTTCAAACCTGTCAATTTCATAATTTTCATAATGAATCCTCCCTAATGTTTGCCAGCCGCACGACCGGAATCGTTTTCGCCGATTGATAAAGGAACCGTTACCATTTTCGTCCCCTCTCAATCTTGTAGAATATAGTATAATCATTCCGCCAGAAGAAAAGGTCGCATGAAAAGCGACAAATGCAAGCGTATCAAAACTTTATATCTGGTGTGGGAAATTCGAGTAATTATACTTCGTTCCCTTCGCGCTAATTTCACACGTGTACTCATGATGATGATTTCTTAAATATTCATCCGTCACGTTAAAATAATTATAGTAGACCCTATCTCCCCAATCCGGATCGTCCCACGTCACATCCACCATATACCATTCGCCCTCCAGTTGGACGGCATTCCACGCATGCCCTCCAATTTCACGACCGTTGTCTGCTGTTCCACTAACCTTAATGCAGGGAATGCCCAGAATATCCATACAAAGTTGAAATGCATCTGTATATCCGGCACAGACAGCCGTTCGATTTACAAATACGCCCTTCGCCCTATAAGAAGCATCTGGTACTGTATCATTCGAATAGTTGACATCATCATATTCACAATTTAACACTATGTAATCATGAACCGCCAGTTCCTGCTCATATGGGGTAGCATACTGGCAAGCTTCATCCAAGCACGCTTTCAATCCATTATAAAAAGCCATATCCTCTGCGGAAAGTACGGACGTATTTCCCCATTTATATGCATACTCAAACTTATAATAATCACTGAAAGGCTCAAGATTACAGCCATCACTATCATCATGGATACCCGTCGTCACATTAAAGTGCCATAATACACCATCAATAACCGCACCGCCCTTTGCCATCGTTCCATAGATAGGATCGAAGTAATATGTGCCGTTCGCATTCCTATCAAAACCCTTTACCATGTGACCTTCACTGTCATAACGTACCCACTTGCCGCGGCGCGTTCCATCTCCATCCGTATAATCCCCCCAGTCTCCCGCTTCGGATTCCTGGTAAACATCCTTTGAGACCGCCTTCTTGCCGCCGTCTATATTATCCAGCCAGTACCATGCGTTAGTGAATGGGTCATAAATTTCTTTTCCTCTATAAGAGGGATTTATGCTATACCCTTGACGGACATGGCCTTCGTACCAGTAATCATTCCCGTCGATATTTTTCCAGCCAAATTCAGGAACTTTGCCAAGGTTCCTTTCCAAAATGCCCGTGTCGGCGTTAAAATAATATTCTGCTCCGTCAATGGTAGTATATCCTTTTGCCATCGTGCCATAAATCCAGTCAAAATAATAGATGCCGCTTTGATTCATGTTCCAACCCTTTACCATATGGCCTTCACCATCATAGCGTACCCATTTGCCCATATTCCCTTCATCATCTGCTTTTGACTCTTGGTACACATCCTTGCTCTTCGCCATACGTCCCCCGTCCACGGCATCCAGCCAGTACCACGCATTGCTGCCTGGATCATATATTTCCTTTCCCCGTCCTTCCGTTCCTTGTTTCACGCCATTTTCATACCAGTAGGCGTTCCCATCCACAACCTCCCAGCCATTTTCCACCGCAGCATGAACCGGAACTTGAACTACAAGCCCTGCCGTCAGAACAGCTAATACCATTGTTCCCAATACTCCAATAATTTTTTTCATTATCTCTTCCTCCATGGTTTATTCGGTAGTGTCAAAAACTACCTTGTTTTTTATATCTAAACTATAACGCTTTTTATTAGGTACGCAATTGCAAAGCCATATTTCCTTAAGGCTATTGATTTTACGGCATTCTAAACTTATAGCATATATCGCGATAGGTTTCATATACTGACTTCGTTGCTTCCCTGAGCATATTGAACATATTCTCTGCACATGTATGGTTTTCATTGCAGTACCTCCGTATGAATTAATATCTTTATTATATTAGGAAGCTTTTTAATACAGACAACATAACCTTTTATTACCCATTTTAATTTTCTTTTATTTTTCTTAATATTCCTCATTTTGACAGCATGAGCATCTAACGCTTGCTAAATAAACACCGTCCTTATTTTTCTTTCTCAATCTCATACATTGTCATATCCAAGAATTTTCTTACGTCAAGCATAATCCTATCATTCTCGCCTAACTCGTTTCTCCCCACTTCATAGCACTTTACCAGTTCTCGTTTGGCATCTTCGTATTTTTTTTGCATATAAAACACCACACCTAATTCACCTAAAACATAAAGCGTTTTCTCCGCCTTATTTCCTAATTTTTCACAATATCTTTCGTAACATTTTTGCAAAACAATTTCAGCCTCATTATATTCACCTGCGCGATATAATTTGTCTCCCCACTCGGCAAGCACGCCACAATCATCTATTATTTTGTAATTTTTTATATTTACGTTTCTATTTATTTCCTTCTCACATTTCACTTTCCAATACCAAAACAAATTCATTTCTGCCTCTAAACCTTCACTCCACTCTTGCCCACATACCTCATCCAAAAATGGAATGGCCTCTTCATATTTTCCTATCTTTGCTAGCACATACCCAATCCATCCTTCCACTCTTGAAAATTTGAATTCATATTCATCTTCCAAATTTCTCAATTCCGCAAATCTCTCTAGCGCCCCTTCGTAATTTCCCTCTTTATAAATGCAAATCCCCTCTTCCACTCCAAATTCAAGCATAAGATTATCAATAACTTTTTCCATAGCAAATGTATCTCTTAGCAATTCAAATGTCGCATTACACAAACAATGTCTGCACTTCAAATTATCAAACCCAAACACTTCTTTTAATTTCAAAACTTCAGGTTTAACTTTTAAATAACTTTTCGGTCTCTTTGTATGCAATCTATGCATACTTGTATACGCTTGTGCTGTTTCTGGCAACTCTATATGACATTCTTCCCAACAAGAAAGACTAAAAATCTCATCTAATAAATCTTCATGATCGTTATATACAGAAACTCTTAAAATTTGAATCTTCATTTTATCTAATGAATTAAAACCAGAAATCGGGTTCCCATATAGACATAATTCTTTTAATGTACACGTTGGTAATTCATCTATATCTTCTAATTCATTGTTTTGTATATCCAGTTCATCAAAAGGCCCTAAGCAGGATAAATCACGCAAAGATTTTAATTCCCCCTCAACCAATGACAGCTTTCTATTATCTCCCATTAAATCTAATATTTTTTCTTGTGAAAAAACATATGATTTCCATTTTGCACTTTTAATCAAAGGAAAATACCACAAAACAAGCGTCAAACGCACCTCAGTATATTCACGCAAAACAAGCCTATCAGCAATTAACAGTTCCTTGATTTGTTCTAATTCATTAATTTTCTCTCTTTTATTTCCTCCAATCACATATTCTGATATCGAATTCTTCAAACTAAGAACTAATAATCCCCATGTCTCCTCCTTCCTCAAAAAATCATTTTTTCCCTTCCAAATCCAATATGCATAAAACTCCTCAATCAAACTATTCTTATCAATCAAAATTTCTCTTTTTTTATTAAACTCAACACATTGGTTAGTTACCAACAAATGCGCCATGAAAAAATCATGAAAAATCGAATGAATAAATTCATACTCCTTCTCACCACTTTTTTTGATAATTTGCCTCGTCGCCAAATAAAACATATCTTGTATAGAAGCATTTCTATTATGGCAAGAACTATTTTTCATAATTTGAACCAAATCAAACATTTCACATTTCTCATCAAGTATTTTCAAACAAATATTATCAATAATTTCCCAAGAATCCTCATAAAAATTGTTTGAGTCAATATTAAAATCTTTATTAGCATTTGTTTCAACATAAGAGTTTCTATATTCTCTTTCCAGCCAATACTGTACAATCAAACAAACCGCTTCTCCAATAGACAATACCATTTTTGAGTCGAAAGAGGATTCTAAAATTATATCTGCATATTCTATAAATAATGGTATGTCAAAAATACTTTTTTTCCCTTTTTCCCGCAAATACTTGGACATCTTAAAAAAATGCTTACCTTTTCCATCTTTTTTTCCCTTTCTTTTATAAAGTAAAAGCGATTGTTTTATATCAAAAGGGCATACTTCAACTATTCGATATGCATATGGTAACTCTAACATTCGTATGAAATCTTCTGGTTTCTCACCAAACGGTTCTTTACGACTTGATATATATATTTTTCTAATTTCACTCATTTTGTTTTTTATTTTTTCGTCTATAAACAAAAATTGAAACAGTTCCTTTAGTACATATTCCGCCTTCCTATTTTGCAAAATCACATATTCATCAAATCCATCAAGAAAAATAGCCTCAACCGTTTTCTCGTTATTTAACTCATCCACAATCCATGACTTCAATTCCTCCAAATCCTTAATTCTATGCATTCTGTAATATAGTACACCACATTTTCTCAAATCTGTTTCTATTTCTTTTGCTTTATTATTATAAATACAATACCAATACGCCATATGTTGCATTAACGTTGATTTTCCACTTCCCGGTACGCCAAATAGAAATACGATTTTCTCCGTATTCGCATGCGGTTTTAGCGTCTTCTTTAAAAACTTCACATTGTATTCTTGCGTTATTTTTCCATCTTTTCCTGAAACATCCTTCACTTTATGTTTTACATATTTTTTAAAATCAGATAAATACTTCTTTTCATCCAATTCCCCTGCTGCTCTTGCAAGAGAATCTATCAAATATCGTCTCTTTTGTATAAAACAATAAATTGCCTTAAATCCCCCAAACAACGCTAGCAAACCTGTCAATATTCCTGCAATATTTGCAATTGTATTTATATCTAACATTATAAAAATATCTCCTCTCACCTTATAGCCTTTAGATATGGTTTCTCTTCAAAATCGTTTATCACAAAGTATTTTATAATACATCTTTTTGTTTGTTCTTTTTCTTGCAACAAAACAATCAAAATCACTTCTTATTCCTTGTGCATTCTCTCTAGCCTCTTCGGCCTCAGCAATCTCATTTCGAAGATTACATATTTTCCTCTCCATCTCCGAAATTTGAGCATCATAATTATTTAATGCTTTCTTATACAGCTCTGCATCCATAATAAAAGCACAAATCCAAGCAAGATTTGTTCCTCCCTATTTTGTCAAGTATTTCATATAAAGATTTTTAATACTATTTGCCGCTTCATTCGCCTTAAATATTGTTTTAAATTTTGAGTAAAATATTTTACTCGTATTTACAATCATGAACCATAAAGTAATGATTTTTTAAACGACCTCTTGAATCAAGCAAGAGGTCGTTCAGAAGATTATCTCCCATACTGATGAGCAATGCTTTCATCAGTTTCCTCGATAATTTTTGCCGTAGAATCAAGCGCGGCCGCAATTTCACGTATTAATTCTTCCGCTTTCATAAAACCGGGCTTCAATTCTTGATAACGTGCAGCATAAGATTCGCTTGCAGCACCTTCCCACTCACTTTGCAATAGTCCGAGCAGTGAATCCATTCTACTAATGACACTGTTTACGACGTTTGCTTCATTACGGTACTGATTTGCTCTTTCTCTCATCTGATCTGGAGTAATTCTAATCTGATTTGCCATTGTAAGTCCCTCCCTTCTTTAGAATTTTATATATAACCGATAATCCGGATATATACCGCGTATAGTTATCATATTGTCTGAACATCTACGCCGCATCTAACGCAACAAATTCTTCATACGTAAGAATTTTCGGCTGTGATGTATTTCTCATAGACAAACTTTCCGCTTGCTTGGCACAATAATGATAATACGACTTTTTTAGTCCTATTGAGGCATTTGACATTGCCTCAAACATCTCTATCATATTTTTCTTATTAAATTCAAAGCAATTATTTAAATCATTGGCCAAAATTTCGTATTCCTTATCATCCAAATCCACTTTTTGAAACTTTTCAACCGCCTTTTCATAAGCACTATTACTTGATCTATAGAGTTGATAATATATTAATGCATCTTTCATACTTCTCGCTTCGGTTCCCAGCCCCGTTACTTCTCCTACAATATCAATACTTTCATCAATAGTAGACACTACATTTACAACGCTAGCAACTCTACCAAAAACAGATGTAACACCATCCATTTCCTTCACTTTTTTCAATAGTTTCATTGTCCAATCCTCTCCCATTTCCACGGCTTCCTGAAACAGTTCATCTACCCAAGCCTCAAATTCCTTATTATATAATTTCTTAATTTCTCCTATACATTTAGAAATCCTTTCATCCTCTAAATAGTTTTTTTCATAGGAGTTTATGATATCCAATCCTTTACTATAATCCATAAACAATTTACTAAGAAAATCTGCGGCCTTATCACCATATTTAATTATTTTTTCCGCTCCTCCTACTCCATCCAAAAAATCTCTGAACCTTTCCGCTTCAATAGTTCTTCCGTCAAGTATAAGTTTTCCATTTTCCATACGATGTTTGTTCATATAACCATAAACAGCCTTACCATACTTTTTTACGTATTTCAGAAACGTCTTACAATCATCCACCATTTCTTTTTCATCACTCTTCGAATAATTGTAGCCGCCTTGACTCATATCCTCCAAAACATCAAGCAATTGCCTCTTAATTACATATTTCTCATAGTCTTGTTCTGAAAAAAGTACCGTCTTTGCAATATCAAACGCATTAAATACGCACATTTTAAACGCTTCATAACCGCCTATATCCTCAACAAACATTATTGTGGCACAAGTAAAGTCTGCAAAAAAGAGCCCTGCCCATGGCTGAGAGGCAAAATCTGATATTTCATTTATTGTAGGATAAGAGTTAAGTTCCGGAATGGCAATCAACTTATTATATCTTTCCAACAATTCGTCATATTTTCCTCCAAGTCGATTTTGAATTGAAGATACGGTAAAGCTTTCTTTTTGAGGATCAATTATGTCGGCCATCTCCTTTAACATATCATCCAAACTACACATTGTTAATAAGACACTGGAAAAATAACACGTATAATAGTTTCCCGCCCCTATAATGCTTCCTGGTATACTTCTTCCATATTTCAAATCTATTGCATACACACTTTCAAATAACAACTTCAAGCCCTGTGCCGTTTCGTCATTATAATCCAACAAGAATCTATGTAATTTATTCAGCCATGCTCTAATTCCCGTCCAATCAAAAAAATCTGCAACTTTAACAACTTTGCTATAAATCCAGTCTCCTATCGAATCCGTTATCGAACACCACGGGTCGTCTAAGCATCGTTGTAAATGTTCATATTCTTTATCTGAAAAATCCCTTGCAATATTAGAGATTCCAGCATCATAAAGATAATCATCTGCATTTTCTATTTCTGTAATATAATTGCTGACTAATCTGGTAAACTTTTCACCAATCCTCCTCGAAATAATGCGTAATTTCATAATATAATCAGAATATAACAAAAGAGCCTCATGTACTTCACCAGACACAAGTGCACTCGCACTAATATGCTCTATAATTGACCTATATTTTTCTATAGTATCTTCCAGATTGTCGCCAAACGAACTCAGTTCTTTGCCCACAGACTCAAATTCTTCATCCTTTACAATCAAATCATAACCGTACAAATTCTCCCCACCTCCTACTAAAATCATCTGATTTTCGCTATAGAATCCAAACTTTTGGATGCAACTTCATCTGCTTCTTTAAATTTCAATTTTGCCATATCAACAAAAAGTATAGTATTTTCTATTAACAATTCCATCGATGCTGATACATTTCTTGTTTTTTTCAAACAACTCTTTACACTTTCAACAGTCCTACCTTCGCTTTTGGATATCACTTTCAAACTCATCTTTGGAACAGCACCCCAATCAGAAGAAAGTTTCCGCAAATCCTTATTATATTTTTCTAGTTTCGAATTCACTACATTAATTTCTTGACTTCCCATCATCATTCTCCCATCTGTTCTAATTGCTGTTTAAGAAAATAAATTTCCCTTTCCGTCGCATATATCTTACGATTATAGTAATTAATAGTTCCATCCAGTTCCAAATATCTTTTCTTTGCATTTCTCTCTGCTCCACGTACTCTTTCAATCGCATTGGAAGAGTTTGAATTATAAAGAATCCTCTTTGCATTTTCCACATATCGAACTTTAAATTTACTTTTCCTATTGAGCATGTCTACCCTTGCTTTGATTGTTGTAAGAGTCTGCTGTATTCCCGTCTCAATTTCTTGTGCCTTCTCATGCAATTTATTAATGATTTCTTCTAATTCATCTCGCTTTTTTGTACATTCCTTTCTTTTTGAATAATATTGATTTAATTGCATCCACAATCTTCCTATTTCATTTTCAATCTCCACTTTAGTCATTTCATCCCCATCTTTCATATATAAATTGGTGTTTTAAGTTTTACGCACTCATTGTCTTTGACATAATACCCATCTCCCATCTCAATAGGTTTTTTATAATTCCTCATCATTGTCAACGGCACATCAAATATCTTCATATTGCTCATATCATCAAAATACATGAAATTGTGTTGGTCGCGAATATCTTTTAACATATCTGGCGCACTGTATGGGATATTCACATTCTCAATAAACGTAATGATGCAGACCTTCATGTTTTTATATCTACCTACAATGTTCTTATATGCGGCAAGTCCTTCCGTGCTACTACAAATTGAAACCATGGCATCCTGATTGTCTAGCACCAGCATAAGAAGTTGCGCTTCATCCAATACATCCTCGTTCCCTGCCACAAGTGCATCATAACGTTCTTTCAATTGCATTTCTATTTCTTTAATATAGGCAACCGCGCTCTCTGCAATCAAGCTATATTCAGATACATTGTCACGATTTTTTAACGAGGTAAGCCTTTTACCAATACCATCCACTACATATACTTTAATTTTCCCTGAATGCATAGTTTCAAGCATATCAATAGAACATTTAACCCAATTATGTCTACCTGCATTTTCTCGCCCCGCAATAGCCAGCAATCCTATAGAAGAAAAATCTATAACATAGGGTGTAACTGTCGCATAATCCAAGCCTACAACAACAGAAAACTCTTCTGTCATATAACTTCCAAATTGCTCTATCACATAGTCCTTGGTAAGAGATTGCGGGATTATTGGAATCCTTTTTGCCATCATACACTTATTTGCATCATTTATCTTAGATACAAATGCTTTAATCTCACGCACCCTGTCAATTTCCTTTTCTCCATGAAATGCTAAATATGCTTGACACTCATAATATCTTTTTTCAAGTTCTATAATGCACCGTCCCGGAATACCATCAATTCGTTCCCTACAATGTTCAAACAAAGAACCATACTCCGTCGAATCATTACAAAACAACGCCATCTTTTCAGAAAAATTAGAGAGATATTTATAACCGATTCCCGCCGTTTGTGCATTAGCAATGATTACGCTTATGCCAACGGTCAGTCCCTCCCTACACAAATTTAACAATTCATCATCATCTTGAAAATAAAGTTCTTTCAATGCTGTCAAATTATCAATCAGTAGAACAATTAATGGTAAATCTTTCTCCCCCGCCTCCTTGTATGCGGAAAAAGAACTTACTCCAACTGAAGCCAATTTTTCTTTTCTTCCCTTGATTTCCACATATAACAATTTAAAAAGATTTTTTAACTTCTCATCCTCTGAAGGACATACAACACCGCCAACATGGTTTAGTTTTTCAAAATTTTTCAATGTCATAGATGCGAAATCAATAACATAAACAACCACCTCTTCGGGCGTGTACTTCATAGACAAACTACGAATAATGCTTTGTAATATATTTGTCTTTCCCATCTGTGACGAACCTATAATCATCAAATTATTACTGCCAATATCTATGGAATAAACACCCTGATACTGACTGTCAGGATCATCATAAACTCCTATCTCCGCATAATACCCTACCAAATTGGACATCGACTTTTTTTGTAAATCAAAATCTATGCATTTAGCCAAGGACGGCAAACATATGTCTGGTAGCTTGACCAAACCGATTTTACGACAATAATTCGTAACATACTCAACGATTGCATCCAATTGTGTCGTGCTTCCATCCCCGCCCTTCTTCTTTTGCGAATAAATCGACACACGCTTACCTGTCCCCATAAACTTACTAATCATAAATTCGTTTATCTTGGAATCATCTATTTTTTCAGGTGCTCCACTATAAGCCGACTGAAACAATTCAAAAATCTCATTGTTTCCAACCTGCAAATACGCACGTCCCGGTTCTTTGATTTCAGCAGCAAGGGGCGATTTTATCACTTCGTTACTATCTTGTTGGTCCTGGACTTTCAAGCATAACTTGAAACGAGAATTACTCCATATCTGATCATCAACTTGTCCTGACGGCTTCTGTGTTGCGAGAATCAAATGCACGCCCAGGCTTCGGCCAACACGTGCGGCCGAAATAAGTTCCTTCATAAATTCTGGTTGTTCTGCTCTCAACTCGGCAAACTCATCTACAATAACAATCAAATGTGGTAAAGGAATCCTCACCTCTCCCGTCTTATACTTTCTGATATATTTGTCAATATGGTTCACGTCCGCCTCGGCAAACAAGCGTTTTCGTTTTTCTTGTTCCGCCCTGATAGACTTTAACGATCGATTAATCTCTTTCCCGTCAATATCTGTAATTGCTCCAAGAAGATGAGGAAGATTCTTAAACTGATTTACCATCCCCCCACCTTTAAAATCAATGATCACAAATCCAACTTCATACGGATGGTACAACGTAGCCATTGCCAATATATACGTTTGCAAAATTTCCGACTTCCCAGATCCAGTCGTTCCCGCAACCAAACCATGCGGACCATGAGCCTTGTCATGTAAATCCAATGACACGATACCCGTTTTTGAAACTCCAATTGGGGCGGCCATTGATTTAAAAACTTGTGACGTTTCCCATCGGCTTTTCAAATCAATGTCGTCAACCGCGAGAATATGTAACAATTCAAACATTGAAATATTCTTTGTGAGCGTTCCTTCTAATGAAATTTCTTCCGTACAAACCGGTGCCAAAAGTTGGACAATCTTTTCCATCTGCAGAGCGTCAAAACTCGAATAGACAAACTCCGTGGTTTCACTTTTGTTTAATGCATTAACTAACAACGCGTTCTTTCCGTCCTTGATAGAAACAACATAATCACATCCTTGAGGAATATCCGACGTTTCATTTCCAAAAAACACAAACGTAACGCCAAGTTCTTTTGCCTTATCAACAAATTTGGAAATAGGATGACTTTTAAAACCATATTCGTCATAACAAAATACTACTATATTGTATCCATAATTCTTATTCTGCTCTCTGATAGTAAGTTCTTTATAGAGATATTCAAATATCAAATTCTTGCTCTCATCATCACAAACAATATTCCTGACACCAATTATGTCATTATACACATACGGCAAAAAACGAAAACACTGAACTTGCTCTTTTTGTTTATCTTCTGCGACAAAAATCATTTTGACATCGGAAAAATATTGTCTCGCGACAATATCAACAACCATACTTTTCAAAAACTCATACCGATATTCCAAGGCTCCGACCACGCCTAACGCATTAATCTCTTTAAAATCACACACAACTGGAGCATTATGCACATTCTTAAATTCTTCACAAAGCTGCTCTGGAATCTGCTGAAGTCCATCTTCTATTTCCAGTTTTTCTTGTTTTTTATAATCAACTACTCTTTTGGACATGACATCTCCACTCCCCAAGCGGACGCACAAATAGTCTTCATCCTCCGGGGTACGTTCAAACAATTTCGGCGAAAATGTCTTAAAATATTGCCTTTCCACATCCTGGGATACAAAAATTTCTTCCAATTCATCATGTTCCTGATTACGGAATTGCTGAATCTCCTGTTTTTTCTTTTCTATATATGTGTTATATTTTTCAATACGCTCTGCCGTACTTACTTTATAATCCTTATTCCCCTCTCGAATACTCATAACCGTGGTAAAAATAGCCATCACACCGGATACTGCCGACATGACAATCATCATACCGCCAAAATAGGCCATCACCCCTGCCGCCACGAGCATTCCAAGTGACGGCAACAATCTTATAAAAATGTTATTCTTTGGTTTCTGCGGATTTGCCGGTGGATCCAAAATCTCAATTTTCTCGTCATTTATGACAGTTCTGATGCGTGTACTGCGTCGAAACTTTGGATAGGAATTGGGTGTCGGCTTATCCTCATAGCCAAGTCCTTTTATTCTCATATCCGAACGAATTTCCGTCCACAATTTACTTTCTTTATAGTAAAAGAAATAATCCGACATGGACAAGAAATCCATATTCTTAATGCCATCCCCGTCCTTCGCCTTTTTTCCATTGACATATACGCCATAGGACGTTTGCTTTATCCGTAACACGAATCCGTCATCTTTCCGCTCCAACATAATGGCATCATTTTGGACATACGGACTCTTTACTATGATATCATTTGTCTCGTCAAAGCCCATACTTACCGTGTTTTTCCCTGCAACGTCAATAATCCTATCGTAGTTCTTCCCATTATCAAAATCAATTAAAAAATCAAATGAAAACGCAATGGTATCCGTATCCTGATACTTCACTTCCAAAATATCACCATGAACCAGATTTTTGGTCATCAGCTTTCTTACATCCCCTACTGCAAAATAAAGGTTGTCCGAACACTGAACCATCCACTTGGATTTGTTTTTTACGAAAAGCAATTCAATCTGTCCAAAAAACATTTCCTTATATAAGCGCACGTCACAATCCAAACCAGTTCCCACCTTAACTTGCAAAACATCTGGTGCAAGCTCAATTTCCTTATATAAATTCTTGTTATTTGAAAGAATGATTTTGTATCTGTCGCCCATCACGTTTTCTCCTACTCCGTATAATTAATCACGCTACCGTTCCTCAAACCAAACTCGGCCAATGATTTGTTTCCCTTTAATAATGCGATTGGATTTTCCGTCTTAAGGTAACAGTTTTTAATATCACCCGTGTCAATCCCTAGTTTATATGCGATATTCAATGCCTCCACAAGCTCATTCGCCGAGATATCCAAAGGAATTTCTAAATCATCCGATATGTTTTGCTTTATGACATTAAAAATAACGATTGCTTTATCTCTGTCCATGGCTTCTTCCCTCACATCATTTCAAACAGAATTTTCTTCTCATCATAAATGCCAAGACACTAATGGCTGATAGTACACAGAGTGTCCATAATATTCCAAGCGACGTCGAGTCTCCCGTTTTCGGTGCTCCATTTGTACCGTTTTTATTCACACTATTTCCATTATTCACATTTCCTATATTTCCACCATTATTTTCATCTCCTGCATTACCACCATTCATACCATTCGAACCATCACCACCGTTTGTATCATTCGTACTTCTATCTAACACTGTCAATACTGTGTCAATCGAACCATAGGTATAATTCAATGTCACCACATGGTCACCAATAGAAAGAGTATCCAGATACGCGGACAAAAATGTCAAAACGGTAGAACCCTCCGACACGGTATAGCAAGATGGATCTACAAGTTGTCCGTCCACGGCAACGTTAACAAAATCTTTTAACTCACCAGTACATTTAATAGTTGCATTTCCACCACTACCGATATAATAAACCCTATCCGTCACCTCAAGGACAATCGCTAATTCATCCACTTTTGATTTCTGAGCAATCCAAGTCAACTTACCACCATAATTCAACATATTATCAGCAGTGTAAGTAGCATTATCTCCTGGATAGTATACATTTGCCGTTACATTGGTAAATGCTTCCAGCGATTCGTTACCACTGTATCGTTCACTGCTAAACTCCGGCATATCACCCTCGAAGTAAATCGTCTTAAGAGAAGAACAATTCGCAAAAGCACCACCATTTATTCTAGTTATAGAGGCTGGAATTATTATCGTCGAAAGATTTGAACAAGATTCAAAAGTATCACAGTCAATCCACTTCTCCACGTCATTCGTCGGAATAACGACTTTTGTCAAACTACGACAACCTTTAAATGCCCCGTTTCCAATATAAGCTACTCCATCTGGAATATCTATTTCTGTTAACTTTTCACAACCTTCAAAAGCATTGAAACCTATCGATGTCACTTTATCCGGTATCCCTATTTGCTCCAAACTACTACAGCCTTTAAACACTCCTTGTTGTATCTCTGTTATATTTTCCGACATTTTTATTTCACGCAAATTGCCACAATCAGCAAATACCTCATCTCCCCATCCCGTCACACTATTCGGAATTTCAATTTTCTCCAAACTACTACAACCTTTAAACGCCTCGTCACCTATGCCCGTTACACTATTTGGTATTATAACCTCCGTTAAATAGATACAATCGGAAAATACCCATCTTCCTATTGTAGTTGCGCCCTCTTCAATCACTACTTTCTTTATTTGATCCTTAAGATAATCAAACGGTGTACGCCACTCTGTCCAATACCACCCCGCATTCATTAATCCACTTCCAGAAATAGTAAGTGTTCCATCTGATGTTAACACATAAGTCAGATTATCCATACACTTGAATGTATATGGCCAAGTCGTATAATCAGTCATCAGACCTTCCCCACAATTTCCCGATGAGATCACGTCTCCTTCCGCATATGTCTCAATCATGTTCGATTCAACATTTACATTTTCTTCTTTGTTCTCTTGCTCAATATTTTCTAT
This sequence comes from uncultured Faecalicatena sp., assembly GCA_948468385.1. Taxonomy (GTDB): domain Bacteria; phylum Bacillota; class Clostridia; order Lachnospirales; family Lachnospiraceae; genus Schaedlerella. Next base: position 17,039 of record CAOKHZ010000024.1, read on the forward strand.
ATATGTTTCTGCATTTTCTAAATTTAATCCTTGTTCTATATTGCCTACAACTACATTTTCCTCTGCTTTAGCCGTCTCTTCTCCCACACCCAATTCTTTTTCTACGACATTCATTTCCTCATCTGCCAATACCACGACAGACTGTATTGCAACTATCATTACCACTGCCAGCATCATCGCTAGTACTCTTTTTATTCGTTTCATCCTCTTTTTCCTCTCTTTCTTCCCCTCATTGTACACACCAATGCAAACCAGCCACATCCAGCAATCATCGTCGCCGACATCCAAACTGCCGCCCATGTATTATCGCCCGTCTTAGGTACTTCTTGCATCGTGGCATTTTGAGCCATATTTGATGTACTATTTAATAAACTACCCACATTACCCGGCGTATTCGTTCCATCTTCACCTACCGTCACTCCCGGTGTTTCTGGCGTGACAGCATTCTCCGTATCTGTTATATCCTTTTTGTCATCAATTATAGTCAACATTGTGTCAATCGAACCATAGGTGTAATTCAACGTTACCACATGGTTGCCAACGGAAAGCGTGTCCAAATATGCCGATAAAAAGGTCAATATCGTAGATCCCTCCATCACATTATAATATGATGATCCCACAGCCACATTATCCACCTCAACGCTAATAAACTTTCCTAATTCTTCGGTGCACTTAATCATTGCGCCCGTAGAACTTCCCTTCACATAAACTCTATCCGTGGCTTCTTCTACAATATAAAGATTCCACGGCCGCCAAGTAAGTTTGCCACCATAGTTCTGCATGATATCATCCGTCCAGCCCAACTCACCATTCGCATAATACTCATAAGGATAATAAACTGTAGCTGTCACCCCGCTAAACCATTCCTCCAAATCCGTATGCAAATCCTTAACGAACCTAGGCGCAGCTCCCTCAAAATATATAGATTTCAATGCCGAACAATTATTAAACGCTCCACTTCTTATTAGATTTTTCAATAATGACGATATTTTTATTTCCATCAAACTATCGCAACCCACAAACGCATATAAACCTATTTCAGTCACATTTTGAGGTAATCTGATTTTTATCAAGCTTCTACAATTTTCAAATGCATAAGCTCCTATCATCTCTACACTTCCTGGTATTTCGACACTCCTTAAACTATTGCAACCCGTAAACATATATGAACTTATTTCATCTATCTTTTGAGGTAACTTTACTTCTATCAAGCTTCTACAATTTTCAAATGCACCAATTCCTATTGTCCATACTATTTCTGGTATTTCGATATTCCTTAAACTCGTACAATCCCTAAACGCATAATGTCCTATTCCCAACACACCTTTCGGAATATTTATTTCCACCAAACGTTCACAGCCTTCAAACGCATTGTTCCCTATCGTCGTTACTTTATTTGGTATTTCAATTTTGATTAAATTTCCGCATCCATAAAATGTTCCGTCACTTATTTCCGTCATGTTTTCCGATATCTTTATATTTTTCAAATTACTACAATCGCCAAACACATAAGATCCAAATCCCGTCACGCTATTGGGAATCTCAATTGTCTCCAAACTGCTGCAACCGTAAAACGCACCATTCGTTATAATGGTTACACTATTGGGTATTCGAACTTCCGTCAAATTAATGCAATCAGAAAAGGCAGCTTCCCCTATTCTAGTCATCCCCTCTTCAATTATCACAGTTTTAATCAAATCTTCTATCCCAGAAAGTGCCGTATGTCCTCCTGAAAAAACATCATACATCTCTCCGCTTCCCGATATCGTCAGTGTTCCGTCTTCGGTCAATTTATATGTCAAATTTTCTCCACAACTTCCCGATTCCACCACGTCTCCTGCCGCATACGTCTCAACCATATCCGATTCCGCGTCCGCATTCTCCTGCTCCGCATTTTCCAAAATATTTTTCAGACCTCCCGAACCTGCATTCACAGCCGTTTCACTAGGTTCTTCCCTAGCAGCCGCCTCCATCGCCCCTGCTTCCTCATCTGCCAACGCGATGATGGTTTGTGTGCCAACCACCATCACCACTGCCAGCATCATCGCCAACATCCTTCTTACTCGCTTCATCTTTTTTCTCCTCACTTTCTTTACCTCACCAGCATTTACATTTGCACAACACCGCACCTCAAACCTTTTACGTTTTCTCCTCTTCCTTCGCCATCTCCATCAGCTCTTCCACATCATGAACATGCGTTTTCCGCACGTTTCCCGTTGGATAGTCAAAATATAGGTTCTTCCCCACCACGTCGCTCAAATACGGCAACTCGGCCAACACCTCGCACTTTTCATTCAACAAAATCCCATAATAACTTCCATCCGTGGCCGCATATTGCGTGACAATGTAGTCGCCGACCTCCGTTACATATGTCAAATAGGCATCTTTTTCCAGCTCACACACCAACTTGCCCGACTCTCTGTCATATACCGTCGGCGTTCCATGAATCGGGGCGACGATTCTATATGCGTCCGTGAAGTATTCCTCATCCGCGTCCGTTTTCGGTTTCTCGCCCGACGATTCAGAAACCAGTTCCCCGCTTTGTCCGTCATAAGCCAAAACCGTCCCATCATTGTATGTCACCTCAAGTCGCTCGCCCTCATCATCCCTGACATACTGTTGGTCATAAACCTGCCCTGCATCTGGAATTTCCGCCTCGGCAATCACCGTTCCATTGTCTTCGCAAATACGAAAGCCCCGATACGAAAACAACATCGCCGACTTTTCATCCCCGCTCACCCTTGCCTCGGCATGTTCATACGATGCGTCATAGCGAAACACCTCCGTCTCTGCCTGACTCTCATATCTTAAAATCTTAATCACCGGTGAATTCAAACTGCCGCTTATCGCCACTCCATTCGCCGTCTGCACGAATTCACCCGTTCCGTCTTCCTCGAAGCTTCCCGTCAACCTTGCATTTTCATCAAAGAACAGTAACTTGTCCGCGGTCACGGCCACCGTGTTCACGCCATCCGTGTCAAAGCTTCGAATGTCACCCGTCATATCAACCAACGGCTCTTGCTCCCCCGTGAGCGGATCCATTTTTACCAGTACGTTATTTCGCTGCAAATAAATTCCATTCTCGTCCGTCGTCACCTTGCAATACCCGTCCGATTCGAAGCCGCCCACTTGCCTCCTCGCCTCGGTGTCAACCACCGACACGATGCACTTTTTTGCTCTCTCTGACACCCGGCCTTCCAAGTCCGCTTGTTCCATCCCCGATTCCGTTCCCGACAAGTCGGACGAATCCTTCCGCATCGCCGCCCGGTTCACGCCCGCCGAAAACGCAAAATATTTTCCGTAAAATCCACCGTCAAAATTCGTATAGCCTGATGTTTGATCCAAAATCTCCAAACTCGCATCCACTGCGCTTACACCCGCATTTTGCGAATCTGTCAAGTCAAATATTTGCAACGTTCCATCCTGGAAGCTCACGGCCAACAAGGTTCCATCTTCGTTCAACGCCAGCAAGTTGTCATTCGGATTTGCGAATCCGTCATTTTCCACCACGCCCTGGTGCTTCCCCGCAAAATCCACCTCGCATTTTATCCGGCCATCATTCGTGTCATACACGGTCGCGAACATTTCTTCCTTATATATGGCCGCCACGGTCTTTCCATCTTGCGAAACGGCAATCGCCGTGGCAGGTCGTCCAGACCAGATTTCCTTCCTCTTCGCAACATCATAAACCACAATTCCATCCCTGCCCGCATAGACAATTCTGTCATTATCTAAATACCGAACCTCGGCCAACGCCGATGTTTCCGCAGGAAACGTGGTCACGATTTCCGCCGTTTCCGTGTCAAATACCGCCACAAATCCTTCATACACACAAGCAGCCGTTTTCCCGTCCGGAGCGATGCGCATCATGAGCGGATTGCTTGGCAGCTCCACTGCCTTGTATCTCTTAAAACCATCGGCCAGGTCATATACCCCGAGTGCGTCCGTCAACGCTTTCTGCGATTGTGGAATATACGCCGGGGTAAGCGGCCCGCTTTGTTCCGGCATGGTTTCCATGGCAAGCTTTAGCGCCTCCTGCCTATCGCCGCCCGTCAGCGCATTCTGCGAATACTCGACCAGCTTCAACCGGCTTTCCAACACCTGAATCCGCTTCAATCCGACAAACGAGGATGCCACACCCAGCGCGAAACACACGCCAATCACCGTGTACGCAATTCGGTTATTTCTTTTGAAACGCCTCGTTCGCGGATCTTTTTCATGCAAACGAGAAAACGCTTCCAACATTTCCTCTGCAGACTGGTAGCGCAAGTTCGGATTCGGGTTCATCGCCTTGGAAATGATTTCCACGATTTGCGGGCTAAATTCCTCTTTCGACAACGGAACCACGTCCTTCGCATGCTTGGCCGGTCGTTTCCCGCTGAGCAAATGGTAAAGCGTCGCTCCCGTACTATAAATGTCCGAACGCGCATCGGGAACAATTCTCCGTATCGACAGACCGGACGACCTACTGAAAGACGCACGCGAAGACATACTCGGTGACAGTGGCAAAGACGTGCTTGATGGCGATGTTAAAGACGTGCTCGATGAGTGCACCTCCATCATCGTCTGCGTCGCCGTTTGCATCGACATCGTCTCCGTATCGGTCGCCGTCGCCTCCTCGGATTTCGTATCCGTCATCATGCCGCCCACAACCGAATAGTCCAGTCCATAATGTTCCGGCGAAGCATACCCCGCGCTGCGACCGACCACGTTCTCCTCGCCCAGTGCCAAGGCAATGTTAAAATCTATCAGGCAGATATTTCCATCCCTGGTTTTCATCAGGTTCGCCGGTTTAATGTCGCTGTGCATGTATCCCTTCGGCGGCTCTCCATGAATCGGACTATGTAAATAGCAAAGGGCTTCCAACAACTGTATCGCCCACTTTATCACTTGTGGCTGCGAAAACCGCTCCCCGCGTTTTAACGGCTTGTCCAGACTTTCGCCCTCGATATAATCCATGACCGTGTAAACGACATCGCCCTCCACAAAAAAGTCATACACTTGGGGAATGTATGGATGGCTTAGGTTTTTCAACGTGTCCACCTCGCGCCGCAAAAGTTCCGGGCGCGCGGTGATTTTCCGCTTGTCCGCCTTCAAAATCACCTTTTTATTCAGGCGCAAATGATTCGCCAGAAAAACGTTTCCGCCCCCGCCAGCGCCTATTTTCTTTATGATTTCATATGTCGTCCCTATCATTTCCGGCATAACCACACCTCGCATGTCATTTCTTGATAGCACTCATTTCCTTTTTTCTTAAAGTAACAAAAATGCCACTTGCTGCAGATCTTTTTCCCGCGCCAAATCACTCACCGCTAATTGTTCATGATACGGCATATGTTCAATATAGTAGGAAACAGTAAAATTATTGATGACATCTGGCGATATCAAATAATTCGTTTCATTTTCCATAAAATCATTACAAACATACATATATTTATCACTATTTGCCTCATTTATATTAGCGATAAGCATTTTCGTCGCATAAGCAGACATTTTGCTTTGCTTGGTCACGATAATCACTTTGTCCGCAATATCAAACAACCTTATCTTTTCCTCATCAAACACCGTATCAGTATCGACAATAATGTAATCATATTCTTGAGTCCATTTTGTAGATACCACAATATCTCCATACACGGAATAGGGAATTTCCAAAGACATTAATGCCGCTTTAAATGGTGGAATATAATAAAATCCTTCACTTCTTATAAAATGCTTGATTTCCGAATACACGTTTTCCGTCGCATCCACCAATCTTGCATATAGGTCGGGCGACGTAATTGGACTGGAATTAAAAAGTACCGTTTGAAAAGATTGCAATCGTTCTGCATTCAAATACAAAACCCGCTTGGACTCCGCATTCAAACAAGCACTAATACCAAGTGCAACTGTCGTCTTGCCCACGCCTCCACTTGCCGAACACACCAAAAGCACCTTTGTTGTTTTATGTACCGCTCCTGAACCATCTATCAGCCCCGGACATCGTCCAGTAATCAAATTAAAAATATTCTCTACATTGGTATACTTAAATATTGAAATAACATCCGAATTACCACTTCGCCCCCCTCCATCTTGCTCCGTCATTACAAACACTGTTCCGATATCATGACGATGTATGGATGCGTCATAAAGTTCTTCCGACACAATGAGCACGTCGGCCTTTTGAGGAGAACCGCATTGAACCTCATCCTTTTCCAACAAACCAAATAATTTCTCATAATAGTTTTGGTCGCTTATCACTTCCAAATCAATTTTTTCAAAACACGCCTCAATGAATTTACGTTGTAGGGAAAGGATATAGCTAATATCGGTATCTGCAATTACGACTCTTGGTTTTACCATCTCTACCACCTCCCTAGCTTATAACCACCTTAAATTCAAGATATGCCATTCGGATTATGTCCCCATCTTTCAACTCTTTCGGCTTTTTGGCATCCAAGCGAATGCCGTTTACATAAGTTCCCACACTACTTAAATCCAGAACCTCAAAGACATTTCCTTTTCTCATTATCTCACAGTGTTTCCGACTTATCTGTTTACTGCTGGAAACAACGGCATCCACCCATTCTTCTTTCCTGCCAAGAATGAATTCATCTTTCGTGATAACAATTTCAAGTGGAACGGGCGTATTCATCGCCAGCAATTTCATGCTTCCAAGAAACGTACCTTCTTGATTCAATTTTTCATTCGACTCCATCCAATCACTCGTATTTTTTATTCCAACCAAAACATCTTCCAACGACATTCTTCCATTTGACAAATCCCTTTTTAATCTCTCTATTTTCGAACCCGTGAGCAGCGATGAATTCTGAATCACTCTAACCAAACCGGCTCTTAATTCGTTGTCAAAAGAGGGAACATCTTTGTAAAGCTTCCTTCCAAGCGGAAGATATACCAAACTGGTTGTACACTTACTCAAATCCACAAACACGTGTTCAAACGAAATATCAATGTTTTGACAAGACAAAAAACCATTATGCTTCACTGCAGCAATATTCATGAACAAATTAGCAACTATCGCCAAAAACATTTCTGAATCAAGCGATGAAATGAGACTCCCAAACGATGTCATCCCGTTTGCCAAATAGTAAAGCTGTGTTTTTCCATTGTAACGTAACTTCATGCATTTGATAAAATTTCCATCCGCCTGCCCTTGCAACACCTTGTATTCTATTGGTGCCAACATAGTATCCTCGTCTAGCACAAATGCAAAATTATCCCCGCATTTCATTTCTTTTATAAATCCCGTTTCAACCAAACCATTCATCTTACGCCCACTCCTTATCATAAGGAATTTCAAATTAAAATCTGATTATTCGCCATGCATCCCCATAGTTTGAAAATATTCACCAATTTGTTCTTCTGTATGAATTATCATTTTACTTTTCAATACCCACAATTCCCTAGTATTTACACCATAATTTCGCTTTCCATATATAAAAGCAACTACGAACATTATTATTGCCATAACAAAACATATTCCAGACATAACGAAAAGCATAATAGAGCCGCCCATATTCAAAAACTCCTTTTCCCCACTTTCACTTTTGCCTACCCATGTCTCTATTTCGAGTGTTTTTACTCTGTGCTTCCCCATACTCCGCGTCTAACTGTGCGTTTAATGTTACAGAACGCACCTTTGATATACAGAAGCATACGATTGCCGCCACAATAGAAATCCCTGCAACAATCACGCCTCCATAAAATAAAAGTTCATTTATCGGCCAACTCATTTTTTCTTCCTTCTTTCACATCTTTGAGATATTTCTTTTATTTCACACATATAGTAACCCCAATATCAGCATGACAATACTGGTAATCAAAAAGCAAACACCTAAAACTTGATATCTTCTACTATCACAAGATAACCTTCCATTAAAACGCCCTTTATCTTTCCAAATAAAACGTTTTTCGCCATTGACTTTTATCAAAATTACCGATATGTCGTCTTTCTCTCCTCGCTTACGGGTCAATTCTACCAATTGCCGGATGTAACTTTTTATCTGATTTTCATCTTCCATTTTTCTTTCGCCAAACATGTCCAGCACTTCTTTTTCTGTCAGCCTATTTCGAAAACCATCTGAACAAAGCATGTATATTCCTTGCTTTACCTCTTCACAAATAATTTGGGGCTCTATCATTTTCGACGCTCCCACACATTGCAAAAGCGTATGACGACGCTTATCCGTCCTTGCTTGCTCAAGCGTAAGTCTGCCACTAAGGACTTCCCGCGCCACAAATGTATGGTCCTCCGTCATTTGTTCTACCAGATTATCTATGTAATAAAGCCGGGTGTCTCCCACATGAACGGCCACAAGCTGATTATTTACAAATAATACTCCCGTAAAAGTCGTTCCTAACTTTTCTCCATGTTCTTTCCCATACTCCTGAATTCTTACATTCAATCTTTTAAGCAACAATATCCATTTGTTTCCAACAATATCTGCATCAAACACTTTCAATTCACGATGGAGTTCTTTTGTAAACCAATCGTCAAATTCACGAACAACTGTCGCACTTGCCAACTCACCTTTAGACAAACCACCCATTCCATCGCATACAATCGCCATCACAATTTCTTCATTTCCATATATTGCATGCTTAACCAAGACACTGTCTTGATTCGTCCTTTTTTCGATTCCAATATTCGATTCCGTTACCGTAACATATCGCATAACTTACCTTCCTGTTACCGTTGAGACCTTTCATTAACCATCTTAATGTCCACAAGAACGCCACTCAGAACTTTTCTCTTTTATCTTCACATTTGAAATATAAACTCTTCATTTGCAAGTTTTAATGTGTCTCCATTACATATCTCCGCCTCTTCTTCCGAGGAAACCACTCTATCATTTATGCAAGTCCTATTTTTAGAATGAAGATCCAAAACATAATACCTACCTTCCCTACATATAATATCTGCATGTTCATTACTAATCAGCATATTGTCTCTTATTGTATAATTTGCACACCCCTCCTCTTTTCCCAGTCGAAATACCGATTTATCTATCCTTACTACTTCTCCGGTAAATTTTCTCATCAACGTGGGGCATATTGGTATTTGCACGTCTTCATACCAATCCGTCTTTTCTTCCGTATTTTCTCCCTCATTCTCATCATTTGAAATTTCCGTCAGTTCATCCCCTTGCGTCATATCTGTTAATTCATCCTCTTGGTTTTGAAGCATTTCATTTACAGCAGTCAAATTTTTTGATTCCATTTTCTTAATATCATTCATAACATCCTGAGCCACATTGCAGATATAACTCTTAATTTTTTCCGCGTCAAATTCTCCTAAATTTTTAAGAAAATAATTAAAAGATGGTATATAATCCATCCCTTCCATGGAAACTGCCGAATAGACAATTTGGTTCACAATAGCCATCCTATCAACATTGTCATATAGTGGTACTATAGGCAAATATATCATATTCAATTCCCTGGTCGTCTCATTGTAAAAAATGCTCCTCAAATCCAAAACAAGATTGGCATATGATAGTCCAAACTCCTCAATCTTCTGTATAAAATCGACAATCCGTTCTATAATATAGAAGAAATCATACTGTGATATAGGAGCTTTCATTCTTTTATAAAGGCTAGTCCCAATCGGGCTTCTAAATTCAAGCTTACGACCCTTAATGTCCTGCAACTTGAAATAGCCCATATGAATATTTTTTTCTAACACATCATACTGGTTTGTATTGATGGTACATTTTAATGGAACCCTCACTTTTGCAACCAGTTCAAACTCTTTTTTCTTAATTCTCACTCTCATCATTTCTAAAAGCTCCTAATGTAATTACACATGCCCGCTGGTAGCCCACAATTTTCGTAGAGTATGCCACTCCACGAAAACACCGTGATTTTCTACACTTTTTGAAAATCACGGTGTTTTTGACGGCTTATTTGACGGCGAATAGCTCCGACAGCATGTTCATGTTCTTCTGTTTCAGTTCCATCGAAGGATGAACATAACGATTTAACGTAATATTTACCGTCGCGTGGCCGAGTATTTCGCTAAGACTTTTCATGTCAAATCCAACTTCTACGCATCGGGTTGCAAACGTATGTCGAAGTGCATGAAAATTCACATTGGCAATATGACACTTGTCTGCCACGGCTTTAAAACGATTCTGCATTGTACGCGGTTCCACATACGCGCACTCCATGCCGGTCAAAAGAAACTTGTTTCCCGCTTGCCTCGATTCCTTTAACAATACAAAAACTTCCTCTGGTATTGGCACTTTTCGAACGGAACAATCACTCTTCGGCGTGGAAATCACCACGGACGTCTTCGCTTCCCCATCTCCCTTTCCTTCTTTTATTTGAAGCCTTTGCATTGTCCGATGGACGTATAAATATTGCTCGGCAAATGAAATGTCCTCCCATTTCATGGCGCAAATCTCTCCTATGCGAAGCCCCGTGTATAAGCATACGAGGATGCCTAAATTACAAGGATTCAAATTGCCACGCAAGTAGTCACTCAGCCTCTGTTGTTCTGCTCGGCTCAAAATCCTCATTTGCTTTTGAGGCTGCCTGATAGAAATGTCCTTAAGATTTGCTACCGTAACTCCTTGCGTCAGGGACGCATACTCAAGTACATTTTTTAATACCGAAATAACACCCGCCACCGTCTTTGGCGATAATCCTTCTCCATTTCTGCCACCATTAGACAACAGTTTTCCACCGAACTGGATAACCTCGTCCCTCGTGATTTCCATAATCGCCTGATTAGAAAACTCTGGTAGCAAATATAAATCCACGATATTGCCATACTTTACGACACTGGAATGTTTCCACGAGGACTTCCTGGAAGAAAACCAATCCCTTGCAACGTCTGAAAAAAGATTATCTTGCACCGGTGATTGACTTGAGGACTGTTCCTCAACCACGATGCCTTCAGGATGTTTGCTGACCAATAATTTATCCTTTACTTCTCTATACGTCTTGGCAAAAACATATCCATATTTAATTTTTCCTTGAATCCGTTCTTTCACATAACGGCCTTCCCATCGACCGTCCTTCCTCTTATATATGTTTTCTCCTCTCCTTGGCATAAAACCGCACCTCCTTAAGTTTTTCACCACGATGACGGCTGACGGCGATTGGACAGTCTTCAATAGAAGAAACAGAGCATTTTTGACGTTTTTATACAATTCGAAATGCAATTTGACCACATTATATTGACAAAGCAACTGAAAATGTGTATAGTAGTTGTGGATAAAATGGAATTTTGTCCAAAATCACTTTCGTGGAGTGGCATACTCTACGAAATAAATCGATACTTTGACGGATGCTTACGCATCCGTTTTTTATAAGCCGTCAACTCTTCCCATCTCTTCCATTTAAATACTATAATTATTAATTATATATAAAATAGTGTTTATAGTATATATTATCGCTCTATATGTATCAATAGTCTATGGAATATATTTTTCAATATTTATAGACTATACCAAATGGAAACGAGGAGGAGTAATCATGCGTGAAATCACCAAGTCCGTCGGGCAACGAATTCGCAACTATCGAACACAACACAAGCTTAGCCAAGAAAAGCTTGCCGAGCTTTCCGGATGCCACCCGACCTACATCGGCCAAGTCGAGCGAGGCGAAAAGAACGCCACGATTGAAAGTATCGAAAAGATTGCAATCGCATTGGATGTGCCGCTTTCCAAGCTTTTTGAAAAATTGACCAACACAGACGATTCTGCCCGCGACATTCCTTTGGAGTGTTATGAGTTTTTATCTACCAAGAGCGTGGCCGAACAAGAACAATTGTATCAAATTCTGTTAAAAATTGATAAATATAAGAATGTCTAAGATACTGGTTATAAACCGTACAGAGTAAAACATATCGTATCCTTATGTTCGGAAGGAGCAAAAAACATTGCCCCCTCCGACATATTGTTTAAACAAAAAACCACAAAACAGCAATTTTTTAGATTTTTATTGTCAGCCTAGAAAACTTGACAAAATGCTCGGAGTTGACTTTTACAGCCGCCTTTATTTTGCGTTGCGGAAACAGACTGTTATCGACTCATTACAATCCATCTCCCCTACCCCAGCAGGCTCTGGTCGAACGCGAACAGTGCCTCGTTTATTTCGAATATGTTATAGTTTTGCTTCTTTATAAAATACTCGATGATAATGTCAAATTTATTGCTATGCGACAGCGCGAACCCGGCCTTCATCAGCATGTCCTTCGTCTCCTCAAGCGGAAGCTCCAGCGCGATGGCAAAGGCAATTGCCGTCGTCTTGCTTGGCTTGTAATGCACGTCCTTGCGGATTTTGGAGAATAGCTTACGGTCAATGTTGGCCTTCTTGTAGCACTGTACATCTGTCATTTCTTTTTCATCGATTTTTCGGAGCAGCATTTGTGAGAAACTCTCATCGACCTGATTTACGAGTTCCTCCAGACTGGGTGCGGCCATCGGCACAAAATCAAATGTTTCCTCATCCGGCTCTTTCCGTTGCTTTAGCCGTTGAAATCCCGATGCCGAGGACTTTTTCTCCATCACCCTAAATGAGGAATCTTGTTGTGCTTCCTCTTCCTCCTGCCGTTGTACGGGGCAAGAGAACATCGCCGCCGGCCTGGGAATCATCGACTCATCATTTTCCATCTCAGACTGTTGGCCTTTCCACGACGCCTCGTCTTCCGTCCAAAACAATTGACTTTCCTGCACCTCACGCATCATTTCGTAATTCACATCCGTGTGGAGCGCGACGTAATTGTCATCGATATAGGCTTGAATATCGGAAAATAACTTTTCCCCAATTTGGCACGATGCCTTGTCGAACATGACAAGGTACACGAGCATGTCATGTTCCATCACGAATTCGCTGATGACATCCATCGCCACCCGCAAGGCCTGGTCTTTCGGGTAGCCGTAAATGCCCGACGAAATCAGAGGAAACGCGACCGACTCGCAGCCTTTTTCTTCTGCCAGGCGCAAGGATTCCCGATAACAGCTTTCCAAAAGTTGCCGCTCCCCGTCATTTCCGCCCCGCCATTTGGGACCGACCGTATGAATCACGTAACGGCATGGCAACTTGTACCCGCCAGTTACCTTCGCCTGCCCCGTTTTGCAACCGCCAAGTGTCATGCATTCCTTCAAAAGTTCCCGACCAGCGGCCCTATGTATGGCACCATCCACGCCGCCCCCGCCGAGCAATGAGGAATTCGCCGCATTGACAATCGCGTCACAATGGATTTTTGTAATATCATTTCGCACTAATTGAACTGGCATAGGATTCTCCTTTTTCATATAAATATATTCTTAGTTTGTATCATAGCACAAAATGCATGCCAAGGTCAAAACATTGTTGCTTTTCACAAGATGGTGCCCAAACAGCTGCGGCTCCTCCTTCCAATCCCCTCTTAATGACAAAAAAAGAGAAGGCAACATGGGAAACCTTCTCTTTTTCTGTCATTATATAAATTTATTGATGCTGGGGTCAAAAAGTATTTTGCCCCCATGACGCCCACGGATTGTTGCGCACTTTGTGCTACTGCAATGCGTCATAAGCCGCCTGTGCGGCAATCAATTCAAGCTTTGCGTTCCAGACATTTTGCTGGATTGTCTTATAATTACCCAATTCCTTGAGTTTGCCTTTTGCACTGGCGAGTCCTTGTTTGACTTCATTTGCCTTGTCGGTTGCAGCAGTGCGCAATGCACTCTCCGCTTCTACGACCGCATCCAATTCTGCCTGAGCCTGAGCCAACTGGGTCTGGCAATCTGCCAATTGCTGAGTGATTGCATCAGCCGCCACTTTCTTCCCCATCAACTTGGACAGTTCGGCACTATTTGCTTTTACTTCGGATGACAATGCGGCAATCTCCTCAACAGCATCTGGATTTTCAGCAATCATCCGCTCCAACTCTGCCAGCTGGGCGGTAAGAACTTCATAACGTTCCATCTCTTGCTGGCTAAGCTGCTTCTTGTTCAATTCCCGTGTCAAGGAAGACACACTGGAATTAAGCGCTCTTACCTTCTGCTGCAGTTTCCGCTTCTCAGCCGCATACACGCGCATCTGTTCTTGTGCCGCCTTGCGCTCCGCCTCGGAGGCTTTCACTTGTTCCTCCCAATAAGCGATCTCCGCCTTGGCCTCTTCCACGCCTTGGTCAACGCTCTCTTTGCAGCCTACCCAATAATCATAATTTTCTTGAGCGGCAGCCAGTCTCTCTGCCGCCGCGGCCAGTTCTGGATTTTCCTTTGAATCAACCTCCGCGGCATGCGCGGTGACGGGCAATAATGCCAACGCCATTATCATCGACAATAGCATCGGCACTGCCCTCTTGTTCCACTTTTTCATGTAAAACACTCCTTCTTTAAATTTATTTGGAAACCTGGAAAAGCTTTAAAGACTTCTCCCGATAATCCACAATCACATAATAACAAACATATATTTGTTGCCGTTTTTATAACCTGATGTTATAATAGTCTTGTTTTACATTTGAAACAATCATCAATTATCTTGTATTTGTCCGTTCACCGACAGTTTCTCTTTTTTTGTCGGCAAACAAACAAAAGCACGATAAATTGTATTAAAAAAGAGAGGGATCATCATGGGCTTAGACTCCAGGGCACGTTACTCAAAGATGGTAATACGAGACAGTATTTCCGCACTTGTACAAGAAAAACCCTTCCACAGCATCAGCATCACCGAAGTCTGCAAACGGGCCGAGATAAACCGAACTACATTTTACAAATATTACAAGGATATGCCTGACTGGAAAGAGCAAATAGAACAAGGATGTCTGGAACGTACCAAAGATCTCTTGAACATCCAGGGAACCACGGACATGCAGGCCGCATTAACCCACCAGTTCCAGGAAATGCAGCAGCATGCAGATTTATATACTATGATCTCATCTCCGAACTTTGAAAGTGACGTGTTAAAATCCATTGTATCAACCATATTGGACAAAGCGGTTTTTGAAGCCGAAAGAAAGCTTTCTTCTGACAAAGCAAAACAACATCAAAAAATGTGGAATTGCTATTACGTCATCTATGGCTGCCTTGGTGTAATTGAATGTTGGATTCAAGAAGGCATGAAAGAGGCTCCCGAGGTACTGGCCGCTTACTATACAAAGCATCTTCGGCGGCCATTACGTACCATTCAATAAAATTTATCCAGCCGTTTAAAAATCACCTGCGGCAATTCCTTGCTTTTTCGCCATCTCCTTGTCGAATTCGGCGTTAAAATAGTAGAAATTGCGGGAGTCCAGTTTTTCCTTCGTCTTTTCCAACGCCTCGCCGAACCGCTGGAAATGCACGATTTCCCGCGAGCGCAGGAATTTTAGCGGCTCACGCACCTCCGGGTCGTCTATGACGCGCAAAAGATTTTCATACACGACGCGCGCCTTCTGCTCGGCGGCCAAATTCTCCGTCAAATCGCAGACCGCGTCCCCTTTGGATTGGAATTCCAGCGAGGTAAATGGCACGCCCGCCGCCGCTTGCGGCCACAACGCCGTCGTATGGTCGATATAATACGCGTCGAATCCGGCTGTCTTCACCTGCTCGGGCGTGAGATTTTTCGTCAGTTGATAAACCATCGCGCAAATGATTTCCAGATGTCCAAGTTCCTCGGTGCCGATGTCCGTAAGCAATCCGCCGACCGACTTGACCGGCATGGAATACCGCTGTGACAGATACCGCATGGAGGCCGACAATTCCCCGTCCGGCCCGCCGTACTGGCTGATGATGAGCTGCGCCGTCTTCGGGCAGGTCTTGGTGATTTTCACCGGATACTGCAATCTCTTTTCATAAAGCCACATTTACACGCACGCTCCTTCCCAGGGCAAAGGCCCTTTCTCCCAGCAATAGCACTCCGATGCCGGATTTTTTTCATAGATGTCCGCCATACAGTCCATCGTCAACGGATAAAACTGGTCTGCAAAATCTTTCATAAGCTCCCTTCTCGTCCTGACGGCATCCTTTAAAAGCTTCAAACAGCTTTTATCCTTGGGATGCGTGTCCATATAGAGCCGAAGGTCGTCCAGCGCGAAGCTTACCGCATAGATCTGACATAACAAGGTTTCCCTTTTTTCTTGTTCTTGTGATTTTCCCGGCGTATTCAAGGGCACCTCGTCCAATTTTCCCGGTTCACGGATTGGAATTTCCGTCACCTTCCCCGGCGTTTGTGAAGGACTTTTTTCTGGCGTTTGCGACGGATCCCCTCCCGGCATTTTTGTTGGAACGTCCGTCGTCTGCCCCAGCGGCTGACCAATGCTTTTCTCCCCGCCAAACATTTTTCCGCTCTTGATACAAGCGGCAACGCCATGGGACGACTGCACGTCATCTTCAGCCAAATAAAATGGAAGGTTCAAATCTTGAAAAATCGTACCGATAAGCAATGCTTTTTGCGGCTCATATATCGCGCCCCAGCTCTGCACCGACACGGACGCGATTGCCAAATGTTCCTGATGCATAATAAAAACTCCTTTCGTACATACTTTTCTTTAACCAATACTTGTTTTTGTCTGATTATGACATTCTTAGTATGTGCCATAAGAAAAATCTGTTACGAGGGAGTTTTTTGAAATAAACATTACCGCCAACCACTCTTTAATGCGGCATACGCGCATATATCCTCACGACCGGCCCTTGTTTCCTCTGCTCCAAAAACGCCTCGCATTTGGCGTGATTCAAGAATTCAAGCGCCGCGCTGTCGGTCGTCACCCTCGGCACCCATCTTTTTCCATCAAATCGGTTGACGACGTGTACCTTGCAATTCGCGCCGGTATAATCTTTTCCGGCCAGTTGGTAATCGGCCGTAAATTCTACCGCCTTCAATCCGTTTCGACGCTGTACGTCCGCCGCTCCCGGCAAAATCGTCCCTTTGAAATACGGGCCGTCACAAATCCCTTCAAATGACAAGGACACGGTGTTGCCCCATCCCTTCTCCAACATTTGACGCCCCGTCAAATGCACGTCCACCGTAAGCACTTCCCTCTTTCCCTGCAGAAATTGTTTCATCCCGAACATGGCCGCATTGTCTGCTTTCTTTTTAAATCCATGCGTGCCCCCCTCAATCATCTGCAACGTGCATTGCTTTTCTTCATAGGCTTCCCGTGCCCGTTTGGCATAAGCGGCATCCACGATTTTGTCCGCCGTGCCATGCACGAGCAGCACCGGCCCTCTGTATGTGCTGATTTCCTTGAACGGATCCATCTCCATTACCGCCTGCGGATACACTTTTCCCAGCTTCATCGGTCCGCAAGGTACGACTTGGGGGATATTCTGCGGGTCAAACTTGGCAAACATCATATGTCCCTTGCGGGCATCGTCCGGGATGCAAAGCGCCGGATAAAACAGAATCAATTCGCTTACCTGGTCTTGCAATTCCGCCGCCGTCAACGCGGAAACGAACCCACCCTGACTGCACCCCATCAGCACCAGGCGCTTTTGATCCACATAATCCAGCGACCGCGCATAGGCAATCACCGCCTTCAAGTCCTCCTTCTCCGTCAGCACCGACATGTCTGTCGTCTTGCCATCGCTCTTACCCTTGATGCAGCCGCCGTTAAAGTCAAAACAAAATGCCGCGAAGCCCCATTTTGCCAATCGCTTCGCATAATGGACGACCGACTGCTGGTTTGCCATGAACCCGTGGCTTACGATGGCAATCGGGAAATCGTTTCCCCAGGCCGGCCGATACTGTGTTCCGCGAATCGTCAGCCCGTCCCGCTCGCATGAAAATGTCATCTTTACAATTTTTTTCGTTCCCATGACTTTCTCCTTTCCAGAACCGTTTTCCATTGCATGCAATGTATTTTTTCTTTATAATTGCATGTTTTTCGCCTTTAATCATTCTTCAAAACATTTTATTGTCATCCGGAGCACATAACAGTAAAGCGATAAGGCGACTCAGTTTTCCATTGCATGCTATTTATTTTCCCCTTATTTCACATATTTTGCCTTTGTTCCATGCACTTCACCTTTACTCCATGCACTTCACTTTCATTTCATGCACTTTACTCTTATTTCATGCACTTTACTCTTATTTCACACATCCTGCGGATGTCTCCACTGAATGATAAGGCTCTCTTTTTCCACCTGGAATTTCTCAAAATATGCCTCCTCCTTTGGAATCCACAGCCTCTTAAATTCCTCCAGCTTCTCTTCCCCATTCCGATGTAAAATATTCTCCAACTGGCTTTTTTCATCAATGTCCATAAAGATTCGCAAATCATACATATCGCCAAAATAGGGATGCAGGCTATAAGAACCTTCTATGACATTGAGCGGACAATATGAAACCACGCGTTCCGGCTCCATTTCCCACGTACGGCAGCAAAACCGCCGGTAACGCACGTCCTGGCATTTTTTTAACGGCACCAACACTTCCGTCAAAAAGCGCTCATAATCAACGTTGCCGCCCACCTCGCGAAGCCGCTCCCCGGTTCGCTGATGCGGCTGCAGGTAAAAATCATCCATATGAAATACATTACATTCAAAATGCTTCCGCAAGTATTCTCCCAAGGTCGTCTTTCCGCCGCCGCACCGGCCATCAATGGCCACCAAAACCGGTTCCGCCCGCATGCCATTTTCCAATTTCTTTGCCAACCGGCCGACCGCGTCAAGCGCGGGCTCAAACCGCCGGATGCAAGATGCTTTCAATTCCATAAAAACACTCCATTCCTCACCAGTGCACTGACTCGTTCTCAATCAAGCCGGCCGAACAGACGACATCGCCATCTGCCGCGTCGCCGTCAACCGACATGTAGTCCGCTCGCTTTTTGCAATCGCCGCACGATGACCGGTATCAAAACAAGCTGCAAGGCGATGCCCGGTATCGCGTTGACAAACGCCTGCGCCGCAAAAATCTGCCATGTAAAAACATTTCCCACGATTCGATATAAAATCACGGAAGCCACGCCCCAAACGACGCGCCCGCTCAGCATGGAGACGAGCAAAACCACGTAAATTCCAAAAATCTCCTTTGCCTTGCCCACGACTTTTGGATACAGCATCCCGGTCAGGCCGCCGTAAACCGCCAACTCCACCGCCATGGAAAGCGCGGTCGGGTACAATGTCGGAAATCCCGTCAGCATGCTTCGCACCAGAGGGGTCATGAGACCGACTACGAGCCCATATGGGCCGCCGCAGACAAATCCACATAAAAGCACCGGAATGTGCATGGGGCAAAGCATGTTGCCAATCGCAGGTATTTGCATCGTGATAAAGGGCAGTATGATTCCTGCCGCCAAAAACAAGGCGGACAAAATCAACTTTTTGGTACGCTCGCTTTGTATCGTCCGTGTATTCGCGCTCATTATGTCCTCTCTTTCCTTCCTCTTTTCTCCGGCCACTTCCATCCTCTTTATACCATGATTTTTGTCCAAACGCTCTCTTCGGGTTACTGTCCACGGCCGGTTAGGCCGTGAATTGTAACTTTTTCGGTTTTTACTCTGCATCAATCAACATCGCCCGCACGATTCCCGCCGTCTTATATTCCCGCTTTCCCGCGCCCAGTCCGATTTTCTCAACCAGGAACCGTTCCGGCAGCACGTCACTTGTACGAATGGCCGCCACGATGGCCGCCCCGGTCGGCGTGACCAATTCCCCCTGCACGTCCGTGACATGAAGCTTTATCCGATTGGCCGCCACGATATTTGCCACCGCCGGCACGGGAACCGGCAAAATGCCATGCCGGCAACGCACCGTTCCCGTACCTTCCCACAACTCCGGCACGATTACCTCGTCAACGTCCAAATCGTCCAGGCAAATCCCGGCGGCAATCACGTCGGCAATGGAATCCACCGCCCCCACCTCGTGAAAGTGCACCTGATCAATCGGAACTCCATGCGCCTTGCTCTCCGCCTCGGCAAGCACCTCAAAAATATGACGGGAAACATCCTTCGCCCGCCGCGTGATGTTCGCCCCCTCGATAATGGCATAAACCTCCGGCAGCCCGCGATGCACATGGGAGTGCTCATGGCCGTGCCCATGTACGTGGTCGTGCTCATGACCGTGATTATGCCCATGCTCGCGGGTATGCCCATGTTCGTGATCGTGCTCATGGATATGCCCATGTTCATGGGTATGCTCATAGCCATGGCCATCAGGTTCATGCCCATGCTCATGGCTTCCCCCTTCCGCCTCGCTCCCATGTAAATATTCCATGTCATGGTCGTGGTTCTCATGCGACGCATCCAAGACCACGTCAAAATCGCAGGCATCAAGCCCTGACTTTTTCACCCTTGTAATCGCGATGTCAAAACCGTCTACTCCCAGACTTTCAAGGCCTTTTCTTAATGCCTCCTGGCTCGCCCCCAGGTCGATGAGCGAGGCGACGAACATGTCCCCGCTGATTCCCGCCCTGCACTCCAAATACAATGTCTTTCCCTTCTTACGCTCTGCCATCCTTCAATTCCTCCGACAATCATTCTTTCCTAATTTTATTCCAATATTTCAACCCCGACATCTTAGTCCCAACATCACTTCATCCATTTCCTTGAAACGATTATCCCCATGATACCGCAAAAAGCCGTTTAATACAATCAAAATATTTTCCAACTGTTTTCCTATTTTCAAGCATCCGCAAATTGCAACTGCTTCATCACATATTCCTGAAATTTGCGCATGCTCTTCGTGTGAAATTTGGCACGATGGTACACCAGAAAATATTCCCGCTTCATTTCCGCGTCCGACACGTCAATTTTTCGCAGACGCTTCTGCGCTACATACGGCAATGCCACCGTTTCCGGGAGAAACAAAATCCCGAATCCCCGCTCGCACATTTCTATCAAGCTTAAAATGCTGACGCTTTCCATGACGACGTGGGGCTTGACATGTTCACGCGCCAATAACTCGTCCACTTGTCTGCGCACGCCGCTTCCCGGCTCCCTCAGCAAAAGGGGGAGCGTCAGAATGTCAGCGATGCTGACGGCTTTGTTTTCTTTCTCCAATCCCACGCCACAAAGTGCCACCATCTTGTCCCATCCAATCATCTTGCTGATGAGCAGTTCCGAATTTGCCGGCGCGTCCATCAGCCCGAAATCAAGACTGTTTTTCAACAATTTATCTTCAATCTGGCTGGAGTTTTGTATGACCGCGTACACCGGAACGTCGGGGTGTTCCTGGCAAAACCCGTCCAACAGCCCTGGCAAGCCGCCAATGCCAAAAGACATGTTCGCCCCAATGTGTATCCGTGTCACCGCGTCCATGTCGCGCAGCACGTTCCTCGCCTCGTCGGCCTGTGCCAAAATGGCATCGCTATAATGTCGCAGCCTTTCCCCCGCGTCCGTGATATAAAGCCGCCGATTCATCCGCTCGAACAGTTTTGCCTGATAATAACTTTCTAATTCACGAATGGCGTGGCTGGCCGCCGGCTGCGCCATGTTTAATTCCTCCGCCGCCTTCGTGACACTTCCCACACGGCAAACCGTGGAAAATATTTGCAGATGTTTCAACGTCATGTCATCTTCCTCCAAATGCGCTTTTCATAACATTTTTATTATGCATTCTATAATAACATAACAATTGTTTTATGTCCATTCCAGACTTATAATAAATTTACAAAAATACAAACCACAGTTACAATTCACGGCCTAATCGGCCGCGGATTGTAACGGCATCCAGCCATTTAAAATTGCCTGCGGCAATAGGCTGGATGCCCATTGCCGCCATCACTTTAACGGACGGTGGCCGTGCGGCAAGCGCACGGCCCCGTGAATAGTAACCAAACTACATGCATGTCAACAAGGGGAAACAAACATGGGGATTACGATTTTATTGTTACTAATCTGCTTTTTTGCATCGATACTCGGCAGCGTCTGCGGCATCGGCGGCGGCGTCATCATCAAGCCCGTACTGGACGCGTTCCACGTCATGGACGTGACGGCCATCAGCTTTCTGTCCGGTTGCACGGTACTGTCCATGGCCACTTATTCCGTCATCAAGGGCAAACTCGGCGGCGAATCACACGTCGAGGCTCGTACCAGCCTTCCGCTGGCGCTGGGCGCGGCAATCGGGGGAATCGTCGGGAAATGGATGTTTTCTTACGTTTCCATCCTTAGCCCAAACAAAGACCGGGTCGGTGCCATACAAGCGGCCTGCTTGTTAGTCATCACGGCCGGCACCTTGATTTATACGATTTACAAGGAAAAAATCAATACGCTCCACGTCACCAATGCCGCCGCATGTGCATGTATCGGCCTTTTGCTTGGTGTCATGTCGTCATTTTTAGGCATCGGCGGAGGACCCGTCAACCTGGTCGTGCTGTTTTTCTTTTTCTCAATGCCGACCAAGGTGGCCGCTGAAAATTCACTTTACATCATATTCTTTTCACAAATTACGAGCCTCATATCCTCGCTCGTGGCAAAAAGCGTGCCGGATTTTCAAATTTACCACCTTGTACTGATGGTGGCCGGGGGAATTGCCGGGGGAATCGTCGGACATACCGCGAATAAAAAAATCAAGGACAAGACCGTGGACAAGTTGTTCATCGGGCTGATGGCCTTGATCATCTGCATCAATATTTACAATATTTACCGATTCACACGATAGACCGGTATCACACGAGCCAAAAAGATTTATTGATAAATCCTGTAACGTCGGTTATAATTGTCTGCAAGACTGACGCTGCCGAAATGGTGGCGAACCGATGACAGAACATGAAAGGAGACTTTGCCATGCCGGCACTCAGCGTGCTTATGAAACCATCTTCCAGCCTTTGCAACATGTCCTGCGACTATTGCTTTTATTGTGACGAGGCGGAAAAACGAACGCAACCGTCCTATGGCTTCATGAGCGAACAAACTTTAAAAAACGTCATCCGCAAGACGATGCTGCGCTCGGAACATATGATTAGCTATGCTTACCAGGGCGGGGAACCCACCCTTAGGGGACTGGACTTTTTCAGGCAGGCGATTGCCTACCAGAAGCAATATAATAAAAACAACATCCAGGTGCATAATGCCCTGCAGACTAACGGATATGCAATAGACGAGGATTGGTGCCGCTTTTTCAAGGAGAACCGCTTTTTAATCGGATTGTCCGTAGACGGAAACCGCGCCATCCATGACTCGATGCGGCACGCCAGATCCGGGGAAGGCACCTTCGAACGCGTTGCCCGCTCGGCAAAATTAATGGATGAGTACGGGGTAGATTATAACATCCTGACCGTCGTCACCCCACTGATTGCCAAGCATGTAAAAGAGGTCTACGAAACATACAAGGAACGCGGTTGGAATTACCAGCAATACATCGCCTGCTTAGACCCCATTGGCGAGGGACACGGTCAAACTCCCCACTCCCTGACGCCCGAGGTTTACGGACAATTTTTGATTGACTTATTCAAACTCTGGCATGCGGATTTGCAGACGGGGTGCCAGCCTTATATCCGCCAGTTTGAAAATTATGTCGGGCTGGCCGCCGGGTACATGGCCGAATCCTGCGACCAACGCGGAACATGCGGCCTTCAGACCGTCGTGGAAGCCGACGGCAGCGTCTACCCTTGCGATTTCTACATGTTAGATGAATATCGTTTGGGAAATTTTAATACCGACCGCCTCGACGCGATTGATGAAAAGCGCAGGGAAATCGGCTTTATTGAACGCTCGCAAAAACTCGATTCCGCATGCGCCGCCTGCCCGCACTACCGCCTTTGCCGCGGCGGCTGCCAGAGAAACCGCGACTACGTGGAAGCAAGCGGCCTATATCGGAACTACTTCTGCGAAGCATATCAAATGTTTTTTAAGGCATGCGGGGAAAAAATCGAAGCGATTGGAAAGACGCTCGCCAATCACATGGGGTAAGGCATGTTGCCATCTGTACATTGACACCATAGTACCGGGGTGCGGCCGCACGTTGTCTCGTTCGCATCCCGGCACTATTTTTATCGGATTTCATTTAAATTCCGCGTCTCTGTCTTGGCACCGTTTTTCAACCGATTTCGCTTAATTCTTGCGTCTCTTGTCCCGGCACCTTCATCGTCCGCACGTTCACCCCGTTGACCTCGATGTGGTCGTCCACGGCGATGACCAGGCACTGCCTGCCGTCAATCACCCTCGTCTCAATCAAATCCGTGCGATCCGGGTTGACCTTGATCACGATGTCCGGCGTCTCGATATTGAACTTCTTCGTCTCGGCAATGTTCGCCGCCAGAAGCCTTGACTTTTCTCCCGCGTTTTCCTCGAAGCTGCGGTCGAAAAATTCCATGTTCTCCGTCGGCACGCCGCTTTGCTCGAATACCTTTTTCATGTCCGTCTGTCCAAGCGTCAACGGCTCCGGCTCCTCTTTGTGCTCTTCAATCAAGTCATTCAGCGTGTCATGGATGCTGCGCACGGTCTCGTAATCCGCGTTCTCGCCCAACGTATCCTCGATTAACATCTGGAACGTTTCCTTCTGCGTGTCGGCCGACATCGGTTGCGCGGCTCCCAGGACGTTGGCAATCAAGTCCGGCTGCAAGTCTTCCGACTTCTTCGTATAATAAAGCACACTATGCAAATCCATGCTGCGGTCGTTAAATGCCGGAAAGAGGAATCCTTTCGAGGGCACGTCCACCAGCCAGTCGCGATTGCGATCCTCGATACGATTGTCTTCCGCGTTGTAATATAACCCCGCCTTGGACAATGCGACCGGACAAATACTGCATAGGAGAAATTCGTACACGTTGTCCGAGGCATCCTCCATCATCATGCCATCGGAAGCCTTGCCGGGAATGTCATACATGGCATGAATCAACACGATATAATAGTTTTCAGCAAATATGTAGTTCTCGATGATTTTGTCATAAAACTCGTCAAGCAACGCGTCATCCTCCAGCTTGCTGTCGCGCAGCTTCAACAAAAACTCCTGCTCCCCGCCCGGCATCTCCGCGTCCAGCGGGAATTCCAGGTCAAGCATGTTGCGCCCCATCGTGCCGGAGAGCGTCTTCTTGAAAATGTCAAAGTATTTGAACGCCTCTTCCTCCGGCAGGGAGAGAAACGCCTCCCTCGACTGAAGCCTCTTGCTTTTCTCATGATCCACGTAACAGCCACAGATTCGCGTAATGGCACAATTCGCCGGACTGAACTGCTTGCGGATTTCCAATACGTCTTTCTTGTTCATCCTTATCTCCCCGTTTCTCAAGACTTAATTTGGTCGCCTTCTGCCCGTTGGCATGAATGTAAATTGCGACTATGTTTTTTGCCCGCCAGACAAAACCGTGCCGGGCGCGCCTTTTATCATTGTACGACATTATTGCAATGTTGTACACCCCATTTTTTCAAAAGATATTCATTAAAAATGTTGATTTTCCGTCACAAGTATGATAGACTGTCCTTTAGTTTTTATGCAAATAATTATATAGCGCATGCTTTCATCTGCCGCCGGGCAGGTGACTTATCCACATTCGCTTCTTGCTCGTTAGGCCTTTGAAGAGCAAGAACCGGATGTTTTTATTTCCACGAACAACGACCGAAACGGACGAGCGGCGGACAACTTCATCATAAACGACGACCACCATAGAAAGGAAGTTTCACAATGAAAGACCTGACGAAGACATTTGCCAGATACGTGTTTATGAACATCGTGGGGATGCTCGGCATTTCCTTTTACATCTTGGCCGACACGTTTTTTATCGCCCGCGGCGTCGGCCCCGACGGGCTGACCGCCTTGAACCTGGCCATCCCGGTCTACAGCCTTTTTCACGGCATCGGACTGATGATCGGCATGGGCGGAGCCACCCGTTATTCACTGGCGTTGGGATTGGGCAATGAAACATGGCGGCAGGAGATATTCTCACAAGCCGTCTATCTCGTACTATTTTTTGCATCCATTTTTACCATTTTGGGACTGACACAAGCAGAGCCGCTTGCCATCCTGCTAGGCGCCGACAAAAACACCTTGGGACTGACCGTCGGATATCTGCGGATTTTGTTGATATTCACGCCGTTTTTCATGTGCAACAACCTACTGATTTGTTTCGTGCGAAACGACGGCGCGCCACAGCTTTCCATGGCCGGGATGCTCGCCGGCAGCATTTTCAACGTCGTCATGGATTACGTACTGATTTTCCCGTTCGGCCTCGGCATGCAAGGTGCCGCCCTGGCGACCGCCGCCTCGCCGCTTGTCAGCATGCTAGTATTGTCCATGCATTTCATGAAAAGGAAAAACAAATTCCATTTTCATCTAATCCGGCCCTCGCTCAAAAGCGTCGCGGACATTTGCTCGCTCGGCTCCTCCTCGCTGGTCGTGGAGGTTTCCTCCGGCCTCGTGATGCTTGTGTTTAACTTGTTGATTTTACGCATTAGTGGCAATACCGGAGTGGCCGCTTATGGCGTAGTGGCCAATATCGCGCTTGTGCTGACATCCATTTTTAACGGCATCTCCCAAGGCATCCAGCCGCTGACCAGCCAAAACTTTGGTAAAAAGAACCTTGCCGCCATCCGGCAGATTCTGCGTTACGCTCTGGTTTTGGCCTTGATTTTGGCGGTCTTGTCCTATGCGCTGATGTATTTTGCAAACGCCCCCATCGTGGCACTGTTCAATAAAGAGCAAAGCCCGGATTTGCAAAGCATTGCCGAAACCGGGATGCGCCTTTATTTCACGGCCTTGCCTTTTATCGGAATCAACATTATCACGGCCGCTTTCCTAAGCTCCATTGCCCGTCCCAGGCAGGCTTTTGCGATTTCCATCGGACGCGGCATCGTGGTCGTCATTCCGGCCGCCTTTTTGCTCGCCAAACTGCTCGGGCTAAACGGAATCTGGCTGACGATGCCGGTGAGCGAGCTGCTTGTCTGTCTGCTCTCCATGGTATTTTTGCGGCGCGTAATGAACCAAAAGCGTTAGCACCGGTGTACGAGCGCATTGCGGATTGTAAAAACTTCCAGTCCACTCATGTAACCGCATATTTTTATTTTTATTGAATGGATTGACAATTGCAAATCATACTGTATAATGATAAGTAAAATACCCGTGATGAATCCGCGCTTCGATTCTTGCTTGCAAGAATGGACGCACCTTACTTTACGCCTTATTTATACGCTTTATTTTAACACTCTATTTTATACCTTATTTTTATGGAGGAATTTCAAAATGAAACGAAAAATCACCGTGGCGATTATCGCGACAACCATCTTGGCATTTTCAACGGGAACCATAAGTGTTTTTGCAACCGGACCTGCAAATGACAAAGTCCCGACGGCATCCAACAGCAACCGGGCATGCGGCTACTGTGACCTTGCTTGCCATTTTATTGACGAGGACGGGGACGGGATATGTGATTATCTCTCATACTGCGAAACCTACAGAGATCGTGCCAGACAAAGATATGCCGACTATGGCTACCATGGGGAAAATGACGATTATGGCTACTACGGCGGCGAGGACGATGGCTATGGTTACTATAGTGGAAACGATGGCTACGGTTACTGTAATGGGAACGGCGGCTACGGTTACTGTAATGGGAACGGCGGCTACGGCCACCATCGGAATGGCGGCCATCATGGACATCACTGATAACAAAGAGATTCTCCCCTCTCGAAGACAAGGGATTCCACCACGCACTGGTGCTCCCTTGTCTTTTTATCATAATCAATCCCGACCAACAAAATTTCCCATACCCGTGAAAAATAACCACACTCATCGCAACGCGCATACGCCCGCGTTCTTTGTCTGTGCCGGGCCGTCGAGCAATTCCCCTTTGTAGGAAAAGCGAGAACCGTGGCACGGGCAATCCCAACTCTTTTCATCCGCGTTCCATGAAAGAAGACATCCCAGATGCGGACATTTCACAGACACGACATATACGTTTTCCTTTTCATCCTTGTATACGCCCAGCTTTTCCCCCTCCTTCTTAAGCACCTTGCATTCGCCGGGACGCATCAATTTCACCTCGTCTTGGAACGCCCCCTTTTCCGTTTTTCCCCATTTTTCTTTCAAAATGTTGACGGTTGCGTATTTTCCTTCCGTGGCAAACGTCTTCGCCGAGGCGATAATCGTTTTCCGCCGTGGGGAATACACGTCCTCGGCTGCATTTTCCCGTCCGTTTAACAAATCCGTAAGCAAGAGTGCCGCCGCCATGGACGTAGTCATTCCCCACTTTCCATAGCCGGTCGCCACGTACCACGTATCCGTGTCCGAATCCGGCTTCCCGACCAATTTTCCACAAAATTTGCCGACATAGGGAATTTTGTCCAAGGTCATGCAGTCCTGCGCCGACCACCTTGCCACCTCCTTGCATTCCGGCCAATACTTGTCCGCCTGCCTCATCAAGTATTCATACTGGTTGCCCACGTTTTCCCCGGTACGGTGGTTTCCCCCGCCCAACAACAATATGTCTCCCGCACCACGGAAGGATAATGCATCTTTGTCAGTTCCCAAATACACGTTTTTCATCTGGTTGTCGCCTTGATACGCCGTCCCCTGAAGTCCCAGCACGTAGCTCCGCTCCTGGTGCATGCGCAAAAAATAGTAGCCCGGACGATTGACAAACGGATAATGGCAAGCAAACACCACCTGGTTCGCCCGCACGGTGCCATGGTCAGTGATGACCGCGTTGGCATGCAAGCGCCCTCCCTCCCGGCTCATTGGCACGACCCGCAGCACTTTCGTCCGTTCATAAACCGTCACTTTCTCCGCCATCGCATACAAAAACTTTAACGGATGAAAACATGCCTGATTGTGAAAACACAAGGCCTGCGACACCTCGAATGGAAGCTCCGTCTTGGTCGTCAGTTCTGCGGGAAGTCCAAGTTCCTTGGCCGCACGGCATTCTTCGCGCAGAAGCCGGTCATCCCTGCCGCCGCCCGTGGCATATAGATACGCGTCGCATTTTCGCAACCCGCACGAAATCCCATACTTTTCAATCAAAATCTCATATCTGCGAATCGCCTTTTCGTTGGCTTTCGCATACTGACGGGCTCGTTCCTTTCCCACCGTCTGGCATAATTTATGATATATCAGGTTGTGCTGGGACGTGATTTTTGCCGTCGTGCGGGCGGTCTGCCCGCCTCCGACCGAATCCGCTTCCAGCACGATGCACTCCCTTCCGCTCTGCTGTAAAAAATATGCCGTCAAAATCCCCGTCAGGCCGCCCCCTATGACCGCCACGTCAACCGTCATGTTACCTGGCAATATCGGGCGCGCCAAGGCATAAATCGACTGCTGCCAGACGGACTCGTTTTTTCTTTCCTGCTTTGTCATGTTCTGATCGTTCATAGATGGAACTTCCTTTCCGCCAAATACTCATCATCATGCACATGGCGCCAACCGCAGCCGCGAAGCGGCAAAATTCCCCATGCGGTTGTGCATGTCCATATATACCGCGAGGCAAACGTTTCTGTCCCGCAGTATAACATTTTTCACAAGTTCCCCCTATTTTATTCTCAAAACGATGCGGATGGCGACTTCCTATTTTCCCGTATGCAGGATTCGGTTCGCGTTTTGTATCCGCTCGCCGCTTGGCGGTTCCACGCCCTCCAACGGGTACTCGTACCCCAGTTCCTTCCACTTATACGCGCCCAACGTGTGGTAAGGCAGCACTTCCACCCGCTCCACGTTGTGAAGGGTTTGAATAAATGCATAAAGCTTTTGCAAGTCCTCGTCAAAATCGCTTCGCCCCGGTACCAGCACGTGGCGAATCCAGACCGGCTTCCCCGTCTCGGACAAGTACCTGGCCATGTCCAAAATATTTTGATTGGTTCTTCCCGTAAGCAGGCAGTGTTTTTCCTCGTCCATCTGCTTGATGTCCAACAAAAGCAGATCCGTGAACTTCATCAGCTCTTGGAACTTGCCCAAAAACGGTTCCTTTCTCGTAAACGGACTCCCGCTGGTGTCGATCGTCGTGTGCACGCCCTTCGCCTTGGCCTTTTGAAGGAATTCAATCAGGAAGTCCATCTGTAAAAGCGGCTCGCCCCCGCTGACGGTGATGCCGCCCTCCTCACCCCAATATTCTTGAAACCGAAGCGCCTTCGAAAGCAGCTCGTCCGCCGTGTAAACACATCCCGCCGTCCGCTCCCAAGTGTCGGGATTGTGGCAGAACTGACAGCGCATCGTGCATCCCGAAAGAAAAATCAGATACCGCACGCCCGGCCCGTCCACCGAGCCGAAACTCTCCAAGGAATGGATATACCCCTTTGTTTCTCCCGCCATGTTTCCACCTCCGTTTATTTCCTATCCATAACTTTCAACTACCTTAACCCGCCGTCTAAAGCCAGTAGGATTTAGGCACTTATTTCAAATGAGGAATCCGGAAAAACCGAATTCCTCACTTCTTCTCGTGTCAGCTTGCTTCTTCTTTCATAATCCATCATGTCCACAAACGACACCACTTATTACCATTCGTAACAATTCAGCACCGCGTAGGCGCGGACTGTATTGTAACGGGCATCACCCGCATTTTCAATTTGCCTTCGGCAAAGCGGGTGATGCATCGGCCAGATTTACGTGCATCCTCCGAGCCAGTCAGCGTAGTGACTGGCTCGGGGTTGAACCGTAACTACATTTCTTTATGGCACGTCCGCGCGATCACGTCCATCTGCTGCTCCTTCGTCAGGTCGATGAACTTCACCGCGTATCCCGACACGCGAATCGTAAAGTTCGCGTATTCCGGCTTCTCCGGGTGTTCCATCGCGTCAATCAGTTTTTCCGTACCAAACACGTTGACGTTCAAATGATGCGCGCCCTTTTTGAAATACCCGTCCATCACATGGAACAAGTTGTTTGCCCGCTCCTCGTCGTCGTGTCCCAACGCGCCCGGGCTGATGGTCTGGGTGTTGGAAATGCCGTCCAAGGCCAGTTCGTATGGCAGCTTGGCCACGGAGTTTAATGATGCCAAAAGGCCGTTCATCTCCGCGCCGTAAGACGGATTCGCCCCCGGGGAGAGCGGCTCGCCCGCTTTTCTTCCATCCGGCAGGGAACCTGTCGCCTTGCCGTAAACCACGTTGGACGTAATTGTCAGAATCGAGGTCGTCGGTTCGGAATCCCGATACGTGTGGCACTTGCTCAGCTTGTGCATGAACGTCTTTAACAGCCAGATGGCAATGTCGTCCGCGCGGTCGTCATCGTTACCATATCTCGGGAACTCACCCTCGGTCTCAAAGTCCACGGCCAGCCCCTGCTCGTCACGGATGACCTTGACCTTCGCGTACTTGATGGCGCTTAAGGAGTCCACCACGTGCGAGAAGCCCGCGATACCGGTCGCGAACGTACGTCTCACGTCAGTGTCGATCAACGCCATTTCGGCCGCCTCGTAATTATATTTGTCATGCATGTAATGAATCATGTTCAGGGTGTCCACGTACAGCTTGGACAGCCATTCCATCATGTCGTCATAACGCTCCATCACTTCGTCGTAATCCAGGTATTCGGACGTAATCGGACGAAAGGCCGGTCCCACCTGCTGCTTCGTCTTTACGTCGACTCCGCCGTTGATGGCGTACAAAAGGCACTTTGCCAGGTTCGCGCGCGCACCGAAGAACTGGATTTCTTTTCCGGTCTGGGTGGCGGACACGCAGCAGCAAATGCTGTAATCGTCGCCCCAAATCGGGCGCATCACGTCGTCATTTTCATACTGGACGGAACTGGTCTTGACCGACACGAGGGACGAATACCTCTTAAACGTCTCCGGCAGTGCCGGGGAGTACAAAACGGTCAGGTTCGGCTCCGGTGACGGTCCCATGTTCTCGAGCGTGTGCAGGAAACGGTAGTCATTCTTCGTGACCATGGAACGCCCGTCCATGCCGATTCCGCCCATCTCCAGCGTCGCCCATACCGGGTCGCCGGAAAACAACTCGTTGTAGGACGGAACCCTGGCAAATTTTACCATCCTGAATTTCATTACCAAATGGTCAATCAGCTCCTGCGCCTCGACCTCCGTAAGCTTCCCGTTCTTCAAATCTCTTTCAATATAAATGTCAAGGAACGTGGACACACGGCCGACGCTCATCGCCGCCCCGTTCTGCGTCTTAATCGCCGCCAAATATCCAAAGTACAGCCACTGAACCGCTTCCCTCGCGTCCTTCGCCGGCACGGAAATATCGTATCCATAAACGGCCGCCATCTCCTTCATCTCGCCCAAAGCCCGAATCTGGTCCGCGACTTCCTCGCGCAGGCGGAAGTCCGTTCCCTTCATGCCATGTCTTGCATAACGTTCAAAATCATACTGCTTTTTGGAAATCAGGAAATCAATACCATACAACGCCACCCGGCGGTAATCGCCGACAATACGCCCACGGCCGTACGTGTCCGGAAGCCCCGTGATAATCTTGTTGTGGCGCGCTTTCTTCATCTCCGGAGTGTAAATGTCGAACACGCCCTGGTTGTGCGTCTTGTGATATTTGGTAAAAATCTCGTGTAGCTTCTCGCTTGGCTGGTAGCCATACGTGGTGCATGCCTTCTCCGCCATGCTGATGCCGCCATACGGCATGAACGCCCTCTTTAACGGCTTGTCCGTCTGTAATCCGACGACCTTCTCCAAGTCCTTCATTTCCTCGTCAATATATCCCGGGCCGTACGCGGTCAGACCGGAAACGACTTCCGTCTCCATGTCCAATACGCCGCCCTTCGCACGCTCTTCCTTTTGCAGTTCCTGCAGCTTGCCCCACAGCTTGTCCGTCGCCTCTGTAGGCCCTGCCAGGAAAGACTCGTCTCCGTCATACATCGTGTAATTGTCCTGGATGAACGCCCGTACGTCCACGGAATCCCTCCAGTTTCTTCCCGCAAATCCATCCCACTGCTCAAAATTTGCCATTTGATTTCCTCCTCTTATCTGCTCTTTTCTGTGACGGACAAAGTATAACATCTTGTCAAAAAAATAACAAGTCTTTTTCCTACTTTTTTAGTATGTTTTAAATAAAATACAATCCCGCTTTTTATTCATGGTGATGTCGCCGTTAGGCGACAATCGGTTTGGTGACAATGTCACGGAAAAAGAGAAAAATATCCGCCATAATAAGAATATCGTACGCCGCCATACGCGGCAGAAAGGAGCATGACATGAAAATTGTAATCATAGGCGGGGTGGCGGGCGGTGCCACGGCGGCCGCCCGAATCCGCAGGCTAGACGAACAAGCCCAAATCATCGTCTTCGAGCGTTCCGGCTACGTGTCCTATGCCAACTGCGGCCTCCCCTACTATATCGGCGGGGTCATCAAAGACCCCGAAGAACTGACGCTGCAGACCCCGGAGAGCTTTTTCTCCCGTTTTCGAGTGATTATGAAGGTAAAACATGAAGTCACCGCCATCCATCCGTACAAAAAGACCGTTTCCGTCAAAAATCTGGAAAGCGGCGAAGAATTCGAGGAAAATTATGACAAGTTAATCCTTTCCCCCGGCGCCAAACCCACCCAGCCGAGGATTCCCGGCGTGGGGCTTGAAAAACTGTTTACGCTGCGCACCGTGGAAGACACGTTTCGCATCAAGGAATATGTCGAAACGAAACATCCAAAATCCGCCGTGCTGGCGGGAGGAGGCTTCATCGGCCTGGAATTGGCCGAGAACTTGCGCGACATGGGTATGGAAGTCACCATCGTCCAACGGCCGAAGCAATTGATGACCCCCTTCGATCCGGACATGGCCGCCTTCATCCACGGCGA
Source organism: uncultured Faecalicatena sp. (assembly GCA_948468385.1). Classification (GTDB taxonomy): domain Bacteria; phylum Bacillota; class Clostridia; order Lachnospirales; family Lachnospiraceae; genus Schaedlerella. Next base: position 50,565 of record CAOKHZ010000024.1, read on the forward strand.
AATGCGAAGGCATGGCGTAAAGCTGGCCTTAGGCCACACCGTCGAGGGCTTCGCCCGGACAGAAGACGGCGTGGACGTACTTTTAAAGGACGACGAACCGCTTCACGCCGACATGGTGGTACTGGCCATCGGCGTCACCCCGGACACGCGCCTCGCCAAGGAGGCCGGATTAGAACTTGGCATCAAGGACGGCATCATTGTCAACGACCGGATGGAAACCTCCGCGCCCGACATTTACGCCGTGGGCGACGCGGTGCAAGTAAAACATTACGTGACCGGCAATGATGCCCTGATCTCCCTGGCGGGTCCTGCCAACAAGCAAGGGCGCATCGCCGCCGACAACGTCTGCGGTGGGGACAGCCGTTATCCGGGTTCTCTGGGAAGTTCCGTCATCAAGGTATTCGGCATGACCGCGGCCGCCACCGGCATCAACGAAACCATCGCAAAAAAAGCGGGCATCGATGCGGACAAGGTGGTCCTTTCCCCTTTAAGCCACGCCGGGTACTATCCGGGCGGCAAGGTAATGACCATGAAGGTGGTTTTTGAAAAGGAAACCTATCGGCTGCTCGGCGCCCAAATCATCGGGTACGAGGGCGTGGACAAACGCATCGACGTCTTGGCGACCGCCATCTGCGCCGGGCTTTCTGCCACAAGACTCAAGGATTTGGACCTCGCCTACGCCCCGCCGTACTCCTCGGCCAAGGATCCGGTAAACATGGCGGGATTTATGATTGACAACCTATCCAAGGGAATCCTGAAGCAATTCCACTTGGAGGACGTTTACAATCTTCCCACGGACGGCAGCGTGACATTGTTAGACGTACGCACCGTCTTTGAATACGGGCGCGGACACGTCAAAGGCTTTCGTAACATTCCCGTGGACGAACTGCGCGAACGCCTCGGCGAAATTGATCCCGGCAAGCCGGTCTACGTAATGTGCCAGAGCGGCCTGCGAAGTTACGTCGCCGCCCGCATCTTGGCCGGGAACGGATTTGACTGCTACAATTTTTCCGGTGGTTTCCGCTTTTACGACGCGGTCACACATGACCGCCGCCTGGTTGAAAGCACCTACCCCTGCGGCATGGATCGGTAATCATGCGTCACAGAGGCTTTGAAGTCCCGCCTCGTCTACCACTTCCACCGTCTTTCTGGCGAGGCGGACCATGCCTTCTTCCTGAAAATAGCGAAGCATCCTGGTAACCACCTCCCGGGCGGTGCCGAGGTGGTTACCGATGGCTTCATGCGTGATTTCCAGACAATTCGTCCCTTCTAAGGCGATTTCCTCCAAAAGGAACGCGGCCAGCCGTTTGTCAAAGCTTTTCCACATGACTTGCTCCATCAGCCACATGACTTCCGTGAATCTGGAAGCCATCACCTCGTTCGTATAATTCGCCACGGGGGCGGACCGTTCCATCAGCCGTTTGTAAACCTCGGCAGGAATAATCCAGACTTTTGTATCCTTTTCCGCCTCTATGGTCACCGTAAACTGGAGGCTGCGCATGACGCAGGAAGCAGAAAGCAAGCACATGTCCCGGTCAAACAGACGGTAAAGCGTAATTTCCCGCCCTTCCTCCGATAAAATGTACGCCCGCAACCTTCCCGTTTTCACCAGTAAAAGCCCCATGCACTCCGCACTGCCGTCATGGACAAGGCATCCTTTCTTCACCGTGCGCAGCGTCACGCTGTTTAACAGCGTCCTTTTCCAAGCACCGTCCAGTTTATCCCAAACGGGAAAACAATCTGAAAATCCCATTCCTACACTCCTCCATCATATATTTGACATCTTCCCAAAATACTCGTATACTACTAAGTACCAGCACTGGAAAGGAGATCTGATTATGAAAATTGCAGTCACTTATGAAAACGGAAACATTTTTCAACATTTCGGACACACGGAACAATTTAAGGTCTACGATGTCGAAGATGGCAAAATCGTCTCTTCCACGGTCGTCGGAACCGACGGGAGGGGCCACGGCGCGTTGGCCGGGGTACTCGGCGACCTGCACGTGGATGCCCTGATTTGCGGCGGCATCGGCGGCGGGGCGCAAAACGCGCTGGCGGCAGCCGGCATCAAGCTTTACGGCGGCGTTTCCGGTGATGCCGACACGGCCGTGGAGGCACTTTTGGCCGGCAACCTGGACTTCAATCCAAACGCGACGTGCAGCCACCACGGCGAACACCACCATGACGGCGGTTGCCACGGGCACGAGAGCGGCTGCCACGGACATGACGGCAATTGCCACGGACACGACTAACGCTACTTTGCCATTCTTCTTTGCGCCAGTCAGACATGCTGATTGGCGCGGCTCAAAATGTAACAAACCACACACGCCGTCAATAAATGTAACGTCAATCAATGTTGTCAAATTCAAAGTACAGATCTATCTGGTTAGAATTTGTAATAGAACCGTCAAATACCTGGTTCGTTGATTCTATATTATCGGACACACGCCGAAGGTAAACGTCTATTACATAGTCGGTGTTTAAACTGAAATACGTTTCATCGCCCCAAGATAGTATCCCGGATTCAGACGTTCCACCTATATAACTCATGCCTATTTTATCATCTTTTACCTTCTTCTTGCATGAAAAACAAGCATCATAATCAGATGGAACATTGATATATTTTCCATCCGTGCCCGAATCTCGCATTTGTAATCGAAGTTGAAACAACGGCGTATACTGGCTATCTTTCTTTTCTAAAGAAATTGAAATCGTGCCATAATTACTCCCGTTAACCACTTGGAACGGACGTGTAACATAAACATTATAATCATCGTGAAAGACAACACAGTAAAACGTATTTTGATTTCCAGGCGAATAACGCACGACGCTTCCTTCACTGGAAGTCAGGGTGAAAATTATTTCATCGCTGGCATAATCCAGAATTACTACCTTGGCAGAGGAAATTTGCTCGCCACATAATTCATAGCTTTCCCCGGTTTTCTTCAAATCTTCAAATATGTAGCCGGCCCTCTCGTAAATATTGAACCATACACTACCGCTTTCGCTCTCAATAACTTTCGTATCCATGTCTGAATATTCGGCCTTCAACTGCTGAACCAAATCAGAATTTTGTTTGATAAGCACTTCTTCTTGAGAAAGATCCGCGTTTTCACCACCCTCATCCTGCTTGGCGGCATCTTCACCATCTTGTTCGTCAGACTCTTGATTCCCCTCCATCCGTATATTGTCGCCTCGTCCATCGTTATTCCCATTGCCGGTATTAAACACAGCATATAGATTCACGATGCCAAGAACCAGCACTGCCAAGAACCCAAGTATACAAATCATTTCTTTAACAGAGACATGCTTCTTTTGGTTCGGTTTTACCTCAATAAAAATAGGCAAAATCGCTATCGGCAATCCTACCGCCCCTAATGCGGTAAGCAAAATCGCTATTATCGTGGGGCCATTTTCAAACATCCTGCATTCCTCCCTTGTTTCTCCGCCCTACGTTATTTTTCTCACTTCCTCGCCTTGCTGCACGTGAAATAGATGACCTGATATCTTTGTGCCAGTTTTTGCACGAATTCCGTTCCGGCGGCAACTTTCCCGTCATCCAAATTGGCAAACGGGTCGTCCATGACCAGAAACGGTGCCTCCTCCTTGTACATGGCCTCCACAAGCGCCATCCTAAGGCAAATCCCGACGAGGTCGCGATATCCCGAACTCAAGGAAATGGTATCCCGCTGTTTGCCAAACTCGTCCACCGTGACTGTCGTGTTCGCGTCAACATGAAAATGGTCTGCCGCTCCGCCGGAAATCATCTCGTAATATTTCCCAAACCCATGCAAAATGGGAGCCGCATATTTTGCCGTCATGGCCTCCTTGGCCAGTCCCAATTTTAAACGCGCCTTGAAGACGTAATCATATTTCTTCTGCTCCGCCGCTTGCCGTTCTTTCAACTCCACCAGCCTGGTGCCGCATTCTTCCCACTCGTCATACTCCCTTTGCAGGCTTTCCAATGTGTTATGGTACTCATTGATGGAATGGTGCGTCTTCTCCATTTCGTCATTCAGCGCTTGTATCCGTTGGTTTAATTCTTCCAATGATGGTAATGACTCATCCGCCTGCATTTCGACCAACTCCGCCACGTCGTTCTCCGCCTCGAACCGTCCTAACCGTGCGTTTGCATCTCGCAATGCCTTTTCTGCAATCTGATAACGCTGTGCCAAATCCCGAATTTCTTCAAGCTGCATGGACGGCCTCTGGGACGGTACATACCCGCACCGATCCAAAAACGTGGCAACCGCGCTGCCAACGGTTTTAAATTCCATCATCGCCTTTTCCAAATTTGCCTGCTTTTCTTTCAAGACAACGTACTTCTCCGCTTTAATTTTAAATGCGTAGGCCTCTTCCATGATTTCCTGCAAGCTGTCAGATACCAGTTCTTCCTCGAACGCCTTGCCGTGCGCCTCAAGATAATCGGACACTTCCTTATCTGACTTGGCAATAAATGCCTCGTCCTCCTCTATCGTCCTTTGCAAATTTTCAAGTTCCAGATCCGCTTGTGTTTTTAACGTCTTCGTGCTTTCTTCGCCACCCGATGGCTTCGCGACCTCCCCGCCGTCTGCCGCCTTTGCACCGTTTCTTCCGCTTGCCATTCCGACAAGGAAAAGTCCCACGCCCACGATGACGGCACAAATTCCTGCCGCCGTGTGACCCGCCACCGCCACGATGATGCCGATTATGGCAAGCACGATTCCCGCAATCCATAATGACGACCTCTTGACCTTGTCTGCGTTCGCCGATTTTCCTGCCGCCCCGGATGTCTCCATCGACGTCTTCATTGACGTGTTCATTGATGCCTCCACGGACACTTTCAAGGCCGCGAAAGCCGCCTTATTGGAGGGCAATGCTTTTTTCCTGGAATTACGCTCGCTCCATTTTTTCATGACGGAAGAGATGCGCTCTTGCTCCATCCGCCCGTTTCGTTCCTCATTTGTAGGCGCGCCCTCTGCAAATACCGTATCCAATGCTGAAAGTTCCACCCTTTCCGCCTCAGACAATTGATGTATTTGCACCCGCTCGTAGGCTTTTTCCATTTCGCCGCATTCCTTGATTTTATGCTTTACGTCTTCCATGGACGGAACTTCCTTTGGAAAAACCCGGCGTCTCTCCTCGCATTCCAGCCTTTTTTCCACGACTTCCCCTTTTAGCCGCTCCCACTCTGATTTTCTGGCCAGCACTGCCTGCCTCTTAGACACGCGCGTCTGTTCCTCGCCTGCCTCCCTCATCCGAACCTTCAAGGATTCCAGCAATTCTTCCTCCGCGCGAAGATGATTCTGATATTTGTCAATGCTCTCAAAAATCCCCTTGCCGCCTTGCATGACGCGCTCGCACCTGGCTATTTCTTCCCGCCTTTTGGCAATGGAGCCGGAAACGCGGGACGGGGTCAACGCATTTACAATCTCCGTCAGCCTCGCGTTCGCCGCCTCGTAACGGTTCAAGTCATTGGCATTGTCCGCAAAATTGCCAAGCTTCGCGTTGATGTCGTCAGTGGACGACGTTTCACATTCATTTTGCCCGATAAAAACCGTCCGCATGAAAGATTCCCGATTAATCTTGAAAATCTCCTCCCCGATCTTCTTGCCGTACGCGTCGGATGGCAAATTCGTCCGCGCGTCGCGCAGCTCGAACTCGTCGTTCGCCTCCTTGTCCTTGAAAATCCGCGAAACCTGATATTCCTTCCCATGGATTTCAAACACCAGTTGTCCGCCAAAGACACCACCCTGCCACGGCTTGTACCGCTTGCGTTCGTTTTCCACGACGCTCCTTTTTCGTTCCCCCTCGAGTCCATAAAACATGGCACGCACGAATGCCGCGAACGTGCTCTTCCCCCAACCGTTCTCCTCGCAAATCATGTTTGCCCCGTCACAAAATTCCAGGGAATAATCATGAAGCTTTCCAAAGTTTTCAACATGGCAAGATATTAATTTCATGACTACTGCACCTCCTCCCCCGCAATCGCCTGCAAACCATAGCGAACGATGATTTTTCGCTCTTCGTCCGAGAGGGCTTCGTCCGCCATCACCTGCCGCACGTACTCGCCTTTTAACGACTCGTCAAGCATGTAATCCTCCATGTTGATTTTCAACGTCGTCTCGTCATATACCTTCACAAAATAAAACCGTGACCGGAACACGGACAAAAAGTACGCCAAATCTTTCTCGCACTCCACGTCAAGCATTCCTTCCAGCACGATTTTCACGAGGTCCTCCGTCTTGCATCCCACACGAGCAAGTTCTTCCCCTGCCCTCGCCGCCATCTCCGTCGTCGCCATGCAGTCCGTCACGTCCACGTGGACTTCGTACAATTTCCGCCGGGCAAACGGAACGAACTCATAGGAGCATCGAGGCAAACGGAAAGGCATGGCCGACGCATCCGACGAACCAGAAAGCTCCCCCATGGCCGACGCTTGTTTTCCCGTCTCAATGTCAAGCACCACGAACCCATGCTCGCCGCATTCGTCAAAGCCACGCCCCTCAAGACACCCCGCATAGCAGTACGTCCCCCGCGCGTCCAGCCGTTCCTGCTTGTAGGCATGGACATGCCCCAGCGCCAAATAATCAATTCCCTTGTTCCGCAATGCTTTTAGGTTGATTACTTCCGCCTTGTCCCGCGCCGCCCCTTGCGATTCCTGCCCGTGAAGCATCACGATGTTAAATTTGCGCGAATCCAGCACGAGTGACGTGTATGCAAAATTTGCGTTCTCCGCCGACAACTCAAGACCCGAAATGACAATATGGCCACCGTCCTCCTCGTACGTCGTCCACCTCGAACCAAACAATTTCAAATTGGAGGGAACTTCCGCAAGTTCCGATAGGAAATTGTCATTGTCATGGTTCCCTCTCAAATAATAAAACGTAATTTGGGGATGGCTCGTGACACCAAGCAACACCGTGTTTTTAGCCGTGGCGGAAATGTTCTTCGTGTCAAACAAGTCCCCCGCAATCAAGATGCCCTCCACGCCATGTTCCACGGCATATGAAACCATCCGCTCAAACGTGTGCAAAATCTCTCCCCTTCGCTCTTTCGCGCGTTCCTTGTCCAGGTTCGCGCTCATCTTAGAATCCAAATGCAAGTCCGCACAATGAATCAATTTCATCAAAATCCCTCTTCTCCGTTCATACTTCCAGGCTATTGTACCATGGGTAAGTACAAAATTTCAATTGCATAAATTTTATTTGGTGCTATACTATTCGTCAGATGGTTACAATTCAGCGCCGCGCTAGCGCGGGCGAAACATTAACGTCAGATACACAAAAATGAAAGGAAGATTCGTCATGGATAAGAAATATCAGAAAACCATTTACGCTTGTTTCGTAGGTTATATCGTACAAGCAATCATCAACAACTTTGTCCCGCTCTTGTTCTTGACCTTCGAGAGCACGTACCGCATCCCGCTTAGCCAAATCACGATACTTATCACCTTCAATTTCGGAATCCAGTTATTGGTAGACCTCTTGTCGGCAAGCTTCGTGGACAAAATCGGCTACCGTGCCTCCATCCTGATTGCCCATGTTTTTTCCGCGCTCGGACTTCTGGGGTTGGCCATATTGCCGGAAATTTTGCCGAGCGCCTACGCCGGGCTTTTGATTTCCGTCATGATCTATGCCCTCGGGGGCGGGCTTCTGGAAGTGCTGGTCAGCCCCATCGTGGAAAGCTGCCCGACGAAAAACAAGGAAAAGGCCATGAGCCTTCTGCACTCCTTCTACTGTTGGGGGCATGTGGCGGTCGTGCTTTGCTCCACGTTGTTTTTCAGCGTGTTCGGCATTGAAAACTGGAAAATCCTGACTTGCATCTGGGTCATCGTCCCCGTCGCCAATGCCTTCATCTTTGCCAAGACTCCGATGGCTCCGCTCGTGGAAGACGGCGAGACGGGAATGACGATGCTTGACTTGTGCAAAAGCAAGGTATTCTGGGTTCTCATGCTGATGATGCTGTGCGCGGGCGCGAGCGAACAAGCCGTGAGTCAGTGGGCGTCGACGTTTGCCGAACGGGGACTGGGCATCAGCAAGACATTGGGAGACCTCGCGGGGCCGATGGCATTTGCCGTTTTGATGGGAAGCGCAAGAGCATTTTACGGGAAATTCGGCGACAAGATTGACCTGGACAAATTCATGGTGGGAAGCGGGATTCTTTGCATCGCGTCATACCTTTGCATTTCCTTGTCCCCGTCCCCCTTCCTCTCACTCGTGGGCTGCGCGGTCTGCGGACTGTCCGTGGGAATCATGTGGCCGGGAAGCTTTAGCAAGGCATCCGCGCTCATCAAAAACGGCGGGACGGCCATGTTCGCGCTGTTGGCCCTGGCAGGAGACCTGGGATGCTCCGGCGGTCCCACGCTTGTGGGCTTCATTTCCGGCATCACGGCCGATGATTTGAAAAAGGGGATTTTGACGGCAATTCTCTTCCCCGCATTGTTGGTGGTCGGGACATACCTATTGAATAGTAACGAAAAGTCCTAATATTTTGAAAAAGCCATTTGACTAAAGCAAAAGGCGAAACAATCTTGCAAAGCTTTTGGGCGCGCGGGTCACAAAACGACCCACGCGCCCAAACATGTTTACCGTAAAACAGATTCTTTGTAAATCAGGTTCTTTGTAAAACTTCCATCAAAAGCTCCATCAGCTTCGGAATGTCAATGGGCTTCGCGATATGCCCGTCCATTCCGGCATCGCGTGCCGCCTTTCTATCCTCGTCAAACGCGTTGGCCGTCATCGCGATGATGGGAATGCCCGCCAGATTCGACCCCTCCATCGCCCGAATCTGTCTCGTGGCCTCGTACCCGTCCATGATCGGCATCTGGATGTCCATCAAAATCAAATCATATTGGCCAGGCTCGGCCTTTTTCACCTTGTCCACCGCGACCACGCCGTCTTCCGCCACGTCAATGAAAAATCCCGCCTCCTGCAAGATTTCCACGGCTATTTCCTGGTTCAGTTCGTTGTCCTCCACCAGAAGAATCTTCTTTCCATCAAAACAAGTATTTTCCTCGGAAGCGTCATCCTTTACCTCCTCGACCGCAAACGGCGACTCCAGGATGTCCCTAAGTTCCGACAAGAAAATCGGTTTGGAACAAAACGCCGTAACGCCCGCCTTTCTTGCCTCTTCCTCAATGTCCGACCAGTCATACGCGGTCAGGATGATGATGGGCTTCTCGTTTCCGATAATCCCGCGAATGCGCCGCACGACCTCGACCCCGTTCATGTCCGGCATCAGCCAGTCTATGATATACGCGGCATACTCGTCATTTTGCTCCGTGGCAAGCCTTGCTCGAAGCACCGCCTCTTTCCCGGATGTCGTCCAGTCCGGCCGCATGCCGATGGTGGAAAGCATCTTGGTCACGCTGGAACAAGTGTTGAAATCGTCATCGACGACAAGCGCCCTAAGTCCCTTAAGCTCCGGAATGGCCTCCTGCCTTACCGATCCTGAACAAGTTTTTAACTGTAAGGAGACCGTAAACGTCGTGCCCTTCCCCTCTTCACTTTCGACGGAAATCGTGCCGCCCATCATGTCCACGATGTTCTTGGTAATGGCCATCCCCAGCCCCGTTCCCTGAATCCCGCTAATCGTGCTCGTCCTCTCGCGCTCAAAGGGCTCAAAGACATGTTCCACGAACTCCTTGCTCATCCCGATTCCGGTATCCTTCACCCGGAATTCATAGGATGCCAGGCCCCCTGACGAGTTCCCCTTCTGCAGGATGCGTACGCTCACGATGCCGCCGGGCTTCGTAAACTTCATGGCGTTGCTCAACAAATTGAGCAATACCTGGTTCAACCTCAGCTTGTCACATAAGACGTGTTCATTTACCACGTCGGCGGTGTCAATAAAAAATTCCAAGCGCTTCGAAGCGATATCCGCCTGCACGATGGTCTTCAAATCATGCATGATTTCAGGAAGTGACGTTTCCTTTTCCTCAATTTTCATCTTCCCGCTCTCGATGCGGCTCATGTCCAGAACGTCGTTAATCAGGCTAAGCAAATGATTGCTTGACGTGGTAATTTTTGACAAGTACTCCTGGACTTGCTTCGTATTGTCAATATGCGCGGCGGCAAGGGACGTAAATCCTATGATGGCGTTCATCGGGGTCCTGATGTCATGGGACATGTTGTTGAGGAACGTGGTCTTCGCCCGATTGGCATGCTGCGCTTCCGCCAAGGCATCCTGAAGATCCTTCTGCTGCTGCTCCAACTGTAGCTCCATCTTCTTCTCATCGTCAATGTCGACAAAAAGGCCCACAAACGTGATTGGCGAGCCGTCCTCGCGTCTGGACAACCTGCCCGCCGCATGAAACCACCGCCATCCGGCATTTCGGGTCAGAAGGCGATACTCCACGTCATATGTCTTCTCCCCGCTATAATCCAGCACGGTGTCCCAGTATTCCTTCATGACGTGATCCTTGTCGTCCGTATGTAATAAGTCCGACCACGATTCCAACTTATTGGGAAACTCATCTTCGCCTTGATACCCCAACATGTCTCGAAACACATCGGACCAGATGCAGGAAATCATCCTCGCGTTCTTGTCAAACTCCATGCTCCAGAGACCGGATCCCATCGTGGCATGGATATTTTCCATGGCCGTCTGCTCCCGCTCAATCTGGGCATAGGCGGAGCGAATCCTATCCCCGTTCTCCTTTTCCTGCTTCAAAAGGACTCCCGCGTTCTTCCTCGACTGGTAAATCAACGCCAAAAACACCCCTAACATCGTGAGCATCGTAACCAGAACCTGAACCACGCCGCGACTCATCATTTCGGAACTGATGGAGCTAATCTGCTCGTTGATGACGCTGTCCCGTATCAAAATCGTCAACATCCAGTCCGTCCCTTCCACCGGAATGTAGCTAAGTTCCTCCCGAACGCCGTGATGATGAAAAGAAGTCTGCCCCGACCTGCCGTTTTCAAAGTCATCTTTCAGCATTTCAAACTCAAAGCCGTTGTCAAACTGAGCCTGCGAAAGAGCCGAAAGGAGATTGCCTCCCTCCACGAGATGGCCAAACTCGTCATTTGTCAGACTCTCCCCGTCACGATAATACAAATTACAATAGGTTTCATTGTCACTGGTCTGCAACGTCAGGTAGCTTAACATTTCATCAATGTTAATCCGGATAAAGCATGTCCTTACCCGCGTTCCCTGAAAGAAAATCCCTTCCGCCGGGCTCGCCAAAACCATCTGCTTCCTCTCCCCTTGAAAGTTTGGCGTACGAATCACGGGCTCCGCCAACTCCCCAAAAAGGAAATCGTAATCGTTCCCATATTCCTCACGTCCCAAAACCACGCCGTTTGCCGTATAAACCATGTCATTTTCATCCACCAACGCGAACTCGTCCACGCCGTAAAGCGTTTTAACCTTTTTAAGAAAGCTTTGCAACGTCTCTTGGGATTCCAAATCCGAATCCTCCAATATTCCAAGCGCATTCTCCATATGGGCAAAGTTATTTTTCAAATCCTCGTACACCACCTGCGCCCTTCTCCCGGCCAACTCCTCCAGATAAAATTCACTGACCCGGTTTACCGCCTCGTCGGTGCCTCTTCGCGCGCCACCGGATACCCACAAGGTCGTGACGACGAGAATCGCCGCGATAATGATTCCGCCGCATACCCCGTAAACGATGGTCTTCCTTCTCTGCCTTTCATTAATACTTTTACGCTGTAATTGTTCCATTTTCTTGTTCTTGCCCTTCTCTTTGCTCATAAACCCATTCTCCTCAGTATAGTAGGAAAATATCGTCACTTTTTTCTATCAAATTCATAAAATCAACGGTACATTACACCAGTGTACTGACACGTTGATTTTTGATAAAACCGCGCTGCATATTTGTGCATCGACAAGGCGGATGAAAGAGGCGATGCGGTGGCATCGTCGATTGAATCCAACGCGGTTCGATGTCGCAAATAGGCAAGTGGTTTTGCTTAATATGAACGTGTCAGTACACTAGCCTCACTTCTCCTTATAATACAACATGCAATGGCAGTACCCTTCAAACTCCGGGTCTGCAATCTGTTCCTTGAACTCCTTGCAAATGCATTTGATGTCCTCGCTTTTGCCGACACGGCAAGGGCAATACCCGCCTTTTTCCTCCAATCCCTTCTTTACGGTTGCCACGATTTCCGCATCTTCATTTAACCTGACTTTTCCCATCTTTTCCATCCTTTCCACAATATAAATATTGATATTTATGTAATTCACTACTTTTTTATGAGTCATAATATAGCACAATTTGCCGACAATTACAACATCCCGTTACAATTCGCGGCCACTTGGGTCACAAACCGTAACGGGACGAAAAAATGACATCCATCTATTTTGAAGTATTCAATTCTCAGTATTCGATTCTCTGACCTCTTTTCTGATTTTCAAAATCATCGAAGGTGCTACCGAGAGTTCATCCACCCCATGTGGACAAATGCCTCCGAAAATTTCGGGATTCCCTCTCGCACCCCTACATTATGATTTCATGGGCATATTCCATCGCCCGGCGGCAGTCCGTCCCGACATAGACCGTGTAGGCCGAATCCGTCACCCACTCGCCATTATAATAAAACCGCAGTTCGTCCTTTGGAATCGTGATGGCGACTTCTTTCTTTTCTCCCGGTTCCAACTCGACCCGGGAAAAACCCTTGAGCAGCTTCACCGGCCGGTCTTCGCCATTTGCCGCGCCCTTGCTGCCGACATAGGCCTGCACCACTTCCGCACCGGCCATCGCCCCGACATTTTCCACCAAAAGCCGAACCACGATGCCCTCTTTTGTTTTCTCCACCGTCGTATTTTCCAATTGGAAGCTAGTATAGCTAAGTCCGTAGCCAAACGGATAGGCGGGGGTTTTCTTCTCCTTGTCCAACAAGGTATAGCCGTGGTAATACCCGTACTCTATCTCGTAAGGTTTCTCGCCGATGTATTTAAATGACGGATAATCCGCTTCCTCCCGCGCCACGGAAAACGGCAGCTTTCCACTAAAGTTCACCTTTCCGGAAAGCAGGTTCGCCAATGCATTGCCGCCCTCGCATCCGGCATAGTACTGCATCACAATCGCGTCCGCATATTCCTTCCACTCGTCCACCAAAATCGCACAGCCGGAATAAAGCACGACGACAACTTTCTTCCCCGCCTGCTTCAGACCCTTGATCAATTCCACCTCTTCTTTTGCAAGGCGAAGGCTTAAGCGGTCTCCTCCTCCGTTTTTCGGTTTTTCGGTCAATTTATAATTCATGTTGGCAAAATACTCGCCCTCGCTCTTATAATCAAATCCGACACAGACGACGGCCACGTCGCCCCTGGCTTTTATGGCGGCGGCAATTTCCACCGGCGCGGCATCCTTCTTCGGGTTGGCCGTATTGCTGCATCCGGCCAGGGTCGTCTTAGAAAACGCCTGCTTCAACCCCTGATAAGGCGTAACCACCTGCTTGTCATACACGCGGCTCGAACCATGGTCGCCAGTATTGGCCACGTCCGCATAAGAGCCGCACACCACGAGGGACGTATCAAGTGCCAACGGCAAAATCCCGTTGTTTTCCAATAAAACCATGCCCTTTTCCGCCGCCTCCCTGGCAAGCTCCCGATGCTTCTTACACCCTACCACGCCCATCGGACGCGGCTTGATGTTTGGTTCCTGGCGAATCAACGCCTTTAAAATATTTTGCACCGCGCGGTCGATGTGCTCCTCATTTAGCAAACCCTTTTGCAAACATTTCTTAATGTTTCCTTCCGTATACTTCATGGTAAACATCATTTCCAAATCAAGCCCGGCCCGCAGACTGTGCTCGGCATCATATACGCCCCACACGAAGTCACTCATCACAAAGCCGTCGAATCCCCATTGCTTCCGCAAAATGTCGGTCAACAACTTTTTGCTCTCGCAGCAATGGAACTCCTCATAGCGGTTGTAAGCCCCCATCATGCATTGCGCCCCGGCATCCACGCATTTCTTGAAATGCGGCAGATAAACTTCATGCAACGCCCTATCGTCAATATGCACGTCCACATAAAACCGCAAATCCTCCATGCTGTTCAGGGCAAAGTGCTTCACGCAGGCAATCATGCCCTCCTCCTGCACCGCGACGGTCAAGGCCTTTCCAAATTCTCCCAGAAGGAACGAATCCTCCCCGTAGCTTTCCTGCGTGCGTCCCCAACGGGGATTGCGCACCAGATTGATGCAGACCCCGGCAAACAAGTTTGCCCCCTGGGCGATGGCCTCGTCCGCGATGGCCTTGCCGACACGGTACTCAAGCGACGGGTCAAAGCTCGAGGCCCGCGCCATACTAGACGGAAAGCAAGTCGAATTTCCCATGACGACGCCGCGCGGCCCGTCAGTAAATAAAACCGGCGGAATCCCCAGACGCTTACAGCCGCCTCCCGGCAATGCATGCACGTTATAATTTCTTCCCGTCTTAATCATGTCTTTTTGAATCTGCGCCAAAGGATGTCCCGAAAGCATGAAAATTTTTTCCTTCAGCGTCATCTCCGAAGTAAGCCCTTCCGCCTGACGATGCAACTCCTCGTCATTTTGATTGTTTTGATAATTTTTTACCGCCTCTGCATATTTCATTTCTTTTTTCGTCGCCACATGCGGCGACTCCACCTCCTATACACCATATTTTTTTATGTACATCGTGTTGATTTATTTTGCTACTTGTATTATGATGGAAACAAAATGAAAATACAATACGCAATACTTTTTCTTTTGACAGTTACTGAACACATTTATGAAAAATGTTGAAAAAGCTTGCAATCAAACTACTATTTATTTTATGAAAGAAGGATTTCCCCATGAAAAATGAAGACACCAGGGTACAGTACACGAAGATGGTACTCAGAAACAGTCTGCTGGCACTTTTAAAGGACACGCCGATTGGCAAAGTCACCGTCAAGGAAATCTGCGACACCGCCGGATTAAACCGCGGCACCTTTTACCTGCACTACACTTCCCCGGAGGAACTGTTAAATGACATCCAGCACCAGTTCCTAAAGGAAAATCAGGCAATTTTTGAAGATTACTGGCACAGTGAACGCAACGTCAACATTATGGCCGACCTTTTTGGCTGCATCGCCAGAAACAAGGAAATCTGCCGAGTCATCATGGGTAGTAACGGAAATCCTTATTTCGTGCAAAATATCAAAGACATGATCCGGGAAGGGCTTTTGGACGAATGGCAGAAAGAATTCCCCGCCTATGACCGGCGGCATTTGGACTTTTTATTTGACTTTGTCTTTTCCGGCTCCATGAGCCTGATTTTGGATTGGGTGGAAAACGACCGGGGCATTTCGGCAGCGGAATTTTCCAACCGTCTGGAACGGCTCGGGCACCACTGCCTGATGGCGGCGGGAGAATTCGGCGGGTAAAATCAAGTAGGGGAGATTTTCCCCTACTCGTCGCGCCGGGACAAGCCGCGTAAGCAGCATATACCTTTCTGTCCCGTGTGCACAAAAAAACGGAGGACGGCCATCGTAATGGATGGTCATCCCCCGGCAGGGTTATAGTGGACGACAAATTATCTTGTCGTCCACTATAAATACGAGAAGGGCTACCGCGTCAAGTCCTTCACCCATTTATGCTTCCGATAGTGAATCATCACCCACGGAATTTTGCCCACCTCGTCCAGGCAAGTGCAGGCATACACCACCAGCACCGGCCAATTCAAGAAAAAGGTTCCGGCGGCGGCCAGCGGAATCGCAAGACACCACATGACGACCACGAGGCTGTACATGTCGAACATCGTGTCCCCGCCCGCCGCGAAGATCCCATTGATGATAATCGTGTTTACCGCCCGTCCAATCATATAGAACGACATAATCAACATCATGCCCAGCAAATACGCTTGAGCCCCGTCGGTCAGCTTCACAAAGTACATGATAAGCGGGGTTAGGAGCAACATGACTCCCGTGGAAGCAAGCCCGGTCAAAAATGCAATCTTTACCATGCGGTCCCCATACAATTTCCCTTTTTCCAGATTGCCCGCTCCCAGCTCATTTCCCACCAAAATGCCGCCTCCGCTGGCCAGGCCGTTACACGCGCAGCAAACCAGATCCCGCACCACGGCCGCCACCGAGTTGGCCGCGGTGGCATCCGTCCCCAGATGCCCCATAAATGCGGAATAAGAAGTAAATCCCACGCCCCATGCCAGCGATGCCCCCAGAATCGGCAACGTGCATTTGCGAAAATCTTTTGCCAGCAACTTGTTCCGATGGAAAAAGCGACTCCAGTCCGGACGAACATAATCCTTCTTATAAGAAGAAACAATCGCCCAGACAAGCTCGATAATCCGGGAAATCAAGGTGGCCACGGCCGCCCCTTGCACGCCCATGGCAGGAACGCCAAGCAACCCGAAAATAAACACCGCGTTCAAGACGATATTAATCAACACGGCTCCCGTACTAATCTTCGCAGTCTGCGAAGCGTGGTCGCTGACCTTCATGATTGCCAGATAACACTGGGAAATCCCCGTCAATAAATACGACCAGGCCGCAATCCTCAAATAATGAATACCAAGCTCGATCAAAACCTCCTCATCGGTAAAAATCAGCATCAAATACCGCGGAAAGAAGAAACATCCCACGAAAAACAAAAGACTCACGATTCCGCTCAGCCTCAAGCTCATGCTGAAAATGTCGTTTAACGTCCGCTTGTCCCCTTTCCCCCAGTACTGCGCCCCCAAAATCACGATGCCGGACACGATCGTCGCCAGTACCATGTTCTGGATAAACTGAATCTGGGTGGCAAGGGAAACCGCGGACATGGCATTTTGCTCCACACGCCCGAGCATAATCGCGTCGGCCGCCGCCACCGACGCCAGCATCAGGCTCTGCAGGGCAATCGGCAGCGTCAGCTTCCATAGCTTGTTGTAAAATTCTTTGTCTTGAAAAAGCTTCCTTTGTTTCATTTTGTAATTCCTCTCAATCCTATAAATGATCCATTGCAATTTGCACACGGTTTTGCGGAGCTTTAGGCGGTGACTCACAAAAAATGGCAACGCACAATCGGCATCATGTTATACAGAGTGGCAAATCAAGAACGCCACCGGCGTTCTTGCGGCGGCGCACAAGTCAGCTATGCTGACAAA
>CAOKHZ010000025.1 GCA_948468385.1 uncultured Faecalicatena sp.
ACCCTTGAATAATGGATATTTTCTAAGTCACCTATTCCAACTATCCAACAGATGTAGGACGGATTTTGCGGACATTCAAAATAAAAAAGAATGTGGAGGTAACAGACAATGGCTAAATCATTATTTGAGAAACTGGGCGGCAGATACGAGCGGCAAGGCGATTACTTAATACCGTGCTTAACTGTATCCACCGAAGAAGAACAGCCCATAGGCACATGGGGACAGCGGCACTTGGACTATCTGAAACAGGCATAGGGCATAACAGAACGCCTAAAGGAAGAAAGTGCTTTAGAATGGATAGGAAGAATGAATAATATAAGGGCTTGTGCAATGGAGATTGTAAATGGAGAAATTGCTTACAAATGAGTGTAGATATATAGTAATTCTTGAAGTGAATATATTCAGCTTTAGCTATCTCTATTTATGGGTAAATGCTGATTTCCTTGAATTTCGCTATTTGTGGGGTAGATTTTAGAAATAGAGTTTTTATATAATGTTATGTATTAAACAAGGAGGTATTATGAATGGATGTTCAAAAAATTGGTGCGTTCTTAAAGGAACTCCGAAAACAAAATAACTTGACACAAGAGCAGTTAGGTGAAAAGGTAGGTGTAACAAATAAGACTGTTTCAAGATGGGAAACAGGAAAATATATGCCACCAATTGAATGTTTGAAGCTATTGAGTGATATATATCAAATCAGTATTAATGAAATTCTAATAGGAGAAAAATTGAATGAAGAAGATTATAAAGGAGCAGCTGAAGATAACATTGTGTATACACTGGAAGAGATAGAAGCAAAGGAAAAGAAATTTGAAAATACTATGTTTATCATTATGGGGATAACTTCTTTACTAACGATTACCAGTATGTTTCTTTTGCCAGAGGGAAGTGGATTAACAGCTGTCGAAAAAGCAAAGGAAATTCTTGTAGTTATATTTATATGGGTTATAGCTCTCATTTCTAATACCTTGAGCATTATTACTATTTTAAGATAATCAACCAACTTATAGAAAAAATTCTTATGACCGTTTTTCTGCACGTCGGCATCATCCCAGTCCCACGCGTACTCCGTCGGCTTTGCATATTTTACGACCCAGTCCCTGCGGTAGCTGTAACCCGCCCACGGGTCGATGACACCGTCCCGCAAATTGTAAATCGCATAATAATGCACGTTCCCATCCTCGTCCTGAACTGCACGAACGGCTTCAGTTCCGGGTTCTTATCCAAAAACGCCCGGTAATTCGGCATATAGTCTTCCACGTACTGCGTAATGTCCATCAAAATCCCGTTTTCATACATTGTCTGCGGACTATCCGTGGCGACCGACATGTCAATGATTTCCGGATAATCCCCGGTTCCAATCATCGTGTTGAAATTCTCGCTCTCCGAACCGCCGTCGCCGCAACCTGCCAACAACGTCATCACCATGGCCGCCATCCGTGCCACGGCCGCAATTTTCTTCCAAAAATTCTTTCTTATTATTCTTTCCTCCATTTGCCATGAGTGCTCAGCACTTGTCCCTTAGAGGCCTTCATGCGAACGTACTCCGCATTCCCTGGCGGGCTCTGCACAAACTAACGTGCCCCTTCCGCCAACTTCATTCCCATCAAAATATCCTGCTTCCTTTTTTCAAGCACCGTAAAACCATACTTCTGATAAAACTTCTGCCCGTTTTCATTGTCGCTTCCCACCGAAAGCATCAACCCCGGCACGTTCATTTCCACCAAATGCGTCCGTAGCGCGTCTATCAGCTTCGTTCCCAGCCCCTGCCGCTGGTAATTTTCATCAATGTCAATGTGCAAATGTGCCGGATACTGCCCGGCAAACGCCCGTAAGCCGTTAATGGTGCCTTTTCCTAACATCTTCGTCACGGGGTTTTTACTCTTTTTCACGTACAGTTCCGTAAAATTCTTCTCCCACGTTGCAAAATCCACGGCACACAAGACGTATCCCACCGCCTCGTCCTGGTCGTTTACCGCCACGAAACAATTTTGCGGCTCCTGCTCAATATAATAATGGCAAAATACCGTCCAGAGCACCCGTTTCATCATGTCGCCCGACAGCGGACCGGATGCCGTCCCAGCACAAACCCGCTCGACACGCTCCCGATCCTTTTCCTGATATTTCCTGATTGCAACCACCTTTTCACCTCGTTTCCTCACATTACGAAAATCGAATTTTCTTCAACTGCGTAAGCCCGGTTCCTTCATATTGCAGGTACAATGCCTTGTCTCCCGAAACATGCAGCATGGTGCCCGTCGTCCTCCACTCGTCCGACGCGGCGACCAGAACCGTGCCCACACATTCCCCATCCGCGAATACCTTGAAGCTTCCCTGCCCCTCGCCGCGCACCAAAAGTTCCAGCATCACGTCCTTGTCAAAATGGAAATATTTATACCCGATGTGGGTGCCATTTCCTATATCCGCAATGAAGTGCTCGCCATTCTTGCTCGTAATATACGGAATGCACTCCTCGATTTTCTGCGGTGGCGTGTGCGGCATCGCCCCGTTCGTTAAGTTGCAGGCAATCATGGCCGGATATGTCCCTTGTGCCAAAAGCGGCTCGCCGTCCGGGATATAGGCTTCTGGCGGCAGATACGGATTCACCGCTTGCTTCTTTTCCATTTGAAAACCTCCTTGTTTTAGCTAATTTTATTGTACGTCATTTTTCATTCTCCCAAAGTTGTCATCGCGCCGATTAGCCAGAAAAACGCACGGTACCAGCATGATCCGCACTCGTTAAGCCCACATTTTGCTCTAGGTTTCCGTCGTATACTTTACGCATCTGACTTCCTCCATGTTTCCCAGTACGCGTAACACTTCTTCTTTTTTATTCTTTCCCATATTGTGCACGGAAAGCACCACCTTTTGAAACTCACTCTTTTTCTTTTTTGCCACGGAAACCCCGTCAATTTTCAACCCCATTTTCTCTAGTTTTCGCATGACGGTTTCCGTGGCCGTCGTCGTCCTCGTTTCCATGTACAAATGAAACTGTACGTTTTCCGGCATCAATTTTTGTTCCCAGCCTTTCACCCAGGTCAATACAACCATCTCCACCATTGTCGCGACAACCGCCACAAAGTAAAAACCGGCTCCCACCGCCAATCCAATACAAGCTGAAGCCCACAATCCGGCCGCCGTGGTCAATCCCCTTACCTTTTCCTTGTCGGAGAGGATGCTGCCCGCCCCTAAAAATCCAATACCGCTAACTACCTGCGCGCCCAAACGGGTAGGATCCCCCATCCCATAACGCTCATATATGTATTGACCCGTCAGCATTACCACCGCCGCGCCGACGCAGACCAATATATGGGTCCGCATGCCCGCCGGCTGCCCGATTTTCGCCCTATTCAATCCAATCAGGCTTCCGGCAATGGTCGCCATAAAAATACGAATGAGAATAGACGCGAAGTTTAACTGATCCAAATAATTCAAAACATAGTTTACCATGTCCCTACATCCCCTTTTTTTAATGCGTAGCATAATTATCGCAAATAAGCTAAAACATGTCAATATTTTCTTCTCCGTTACTTTTCGGTTCTGACGATCGAATCATTGACGAATGGTAAAAAACTAGATATACTATTTGAAAACGAGATAGGAGGATGGCGAAAGATGAAAAGTAAGAGAATGAGACTGCAGAAGCTTTACAACACGAGGGATTTAGGAGGAATGAAGACGGCAGATGGGCACACGATCAAGAAAAATTGCCTGATTCGTAGCGGGCAGTTATATGCGGCGACGGAGGCGGATATAGAAACATTGCGCAGCTACGGGGTTACGCAGATACTGGACTTGCGGACGGCGCAGGAGAAAAAAGAGAAGCCGGATCCGCAGATTGCCGGGGCGGGCTACGTACATATGCCGATTTTGACAGATATGATGCAGGGAATCACCCGGGAGGAAGCGGCAGACAAGCAGATTCTTTCACAAGAAGAAATGTTTGCCGGAATCGGGGAGAATCCGGGACTTATGATAGAATACATGGTGAAAGTATATCAGCTATTTGTGATGGATGAACATGCCATTGCCCAGTATGCAAGGTTTTTGAATCTCATACTGGAAAACGAGTCCGGGGCGACGCTGTGGCATTGTGTGGGCGGAAAAGATCGCGCCGGATTTGGCGCAGTGTTAGTACAAGAATGCCTGGGCGTGAGCCGCGAGGATGTCATGGAGGATTATTTGTTTACCAACGAATGCCTGAAAACGGAGAGCGACCAGATGTTTGTAAGTATTAAGGCACAACATCATATTACCAGCGATGAGGAAGCGGCAAAATTGGAGAAAGTGGTACAAGCGATACACGCCGCGAAAGAAGAATACTTGAACGGCATTTATCAGACGGTGGAAAAGACACATGGTGACTTTGAGACCTTCCTCGAGAAAGCACTGGGCATGGGCGAGGACAAGATTGCCAGAATGCGGGAGAGATTTTTGGAGTGAAATACTCCGCGGCAAGCTGCGGGATATTGCAGCCGCGCCGCCATTCGGGGCGGGATAAGTCCGGAAATCTCCTTTTCCCTATGCGACAGCTATATCCAAAGATTGGAGAACTGCACGGAAAGCATGACTTGTGCCGCCCGCGCCAACGCGGCCCGAATTGTAACGGGTATCCTACTTTTTTGTATAATTTTCCTGCTTTTTAAATATAGCACGACGTATTTTCTACGAAATAACTCTTGCAATTTTTTCACAAAACCGTAAAATGGAATAAGATGTGTAAATGGCAAATTCGCCTGAAAATGGCTTTTAATTTTCAAGTGGATGGAGAGGAGTATCATTTATGAAAATTATAGTTTTAGCAGGGGGACTTAGCACGGAGCGCGACGTGTCCCTCGTCTCCGGTGCCGGTATATGTAAGACATTGCTGGCCAAGGGACATGACGTTTTTCTATTGGACGTTTTCATGGGCTTTCCTTATGACAAAGACAAACTGGAAGAGGTATTCACCCTTCCCGGACACGGCCTCGATGCCGCATTTGATATCCGCACGGAGGAACCCGACCTCGAGGCGGTCAAGGCCTCCCGCGCGGGTGACCTAGACTGTTTCTTTGGTCCCAACGTGATTGAACTGTGCCGGATGGCAGACATCACCTTCTTGGGCCTCCACGGCGGCGAAGGCGAAAACGGCAAGCTACAGGCAGCATTCGACCTGCTTGGCATCCGCTACACGGGCTCTGGCTCCCTCGGCTGCGCCGTTGCCATGCACAAAGGCATCAGCAGGCAGATTTTCCAGGAATCGGGCGTGATCACGCCGGCCGGCGTTTGCATTCATAAAAATAAGCTCAAAAAATCCTTAGACGATTTGGGACTTTCGTTGCCGGTCGTGGTAAAGCCGTGTTGCGGTGGTTCCTCCATCGGAGTTTATATCGCGAACACGACCGAAGAATACGAGGAAGCCCTCGAACAATCCTTCCGTTACGAGGATGAATTAGTTATAGAACAATACATCAAGGGACGTGAATTTTCCTGCGGCATCGTCGGCGATTTCATCCTGCCGCCGATTGAAATGATTCCCAAGGGCGAGTTTTTCGACTATGCCTGCAAGTACCAGGCCGACGCCACCTTGGAAGTCTGCCCGGCCGACATCAGCCAGGAGGTCACCTCCCGCATGCAGGAACAGACGCTTCGTGCTTTCCACGCCCTCAAACTTGGCGTATACGCGCGGGCGGATTTCCTTATGGATGAAAACGAAAACCTTTACTGCCTTGAGGTCAATACGCTGCCCGGCATGACCGAGGCCAGCTTGTTACCAAAAGAGGCCAAGGCCGTCGGCATCGAATACGGCGACCTTTGCGAAAAAATCATCCGCGAGACCCTCCGGGAACGCTATCCTTCATGACCCGCGCCCCATCCTCGCCGATAGTAAATCGCCGTCCCTATTGCGTAGGGGCGGCGATATTTTTCTCCTCTTCTTCCATTCCTTTCACCCACTCTTCAAGCGCCCTATACTCCTCCCCGTCCCAAAATTCCTCCAAACGGAGCGGCATGCCCTCGACCATGCGGCTCATCTTGTCATAAACGTCATGCAATCCTTGTTGTGCGTCGTTGACCTCCTTCATGTATTGCATAATCCTATTCTTCGCCGTGTCCAACTGAATCGCCTTTTCTTCCAATTCCGCTTCAATCCGGTTCACAATCACGTTTTTCCGCGTCTCCGCCTCAACGACGGCGGCCGCGATAATTTTATTCCCTTCCTCGCGCGCCTCTGCCCTAATCAAGTCCGCGTCCCTGCCCACGTCCTCTAATACTTTCGTGGCCATTCGGTAATCCAACAAGGCCTTTTCTCTTTGCTCGCCTTGCCGCCGCAGTTCCTCCCTCGTCTGCTCCAAGACTCGTGCTTGTTCCTGAGCCTCTATTTTCGCCTGCGCAAGCTCTTTCTGAAGCTTTGAAATCTGCTCCTCCTGCTCCCGCTTGTACTCCTCACATTCCTTCAGCCGCTGAATCGTCTCGGCACTCTCCTTCTGGTACAAGCCCCTGGCCTCATCAAGTTCCTTTTTCAAGGCCTCAATATATTCACGAACCTCGCCCTTATGATATCCTCCAAACAGCACTGAACGGAACTCTTCTTTCCTCTCCATAATTACCTTTCTCCTCTCGTCCCAAGCAGGTTGAGCACCAGCCCCAACACGACGATGCAGGCCGCGGCAATTTTCCCGTAAAGCGACGTCATGATCGTGAGCAGCTTTCCGACATAGGGAACGGAAAGCGCCACCCGCCCAATGTAGTTCTCATATGAGACCGGCGTGGGATCCTCCTCGTCGTTGGCATCACCCTTCGTGTGAAACGTGCCGGACACCACGTTATTTTTCACGACCCGGTGAGTAATGATTCCCCCGTCTTTTGGCGAACTATAAAACGCGATGACATCGTCCTCCGCCACGTCCTCCGGCCGGCCGCCCTGCACGTACAGCAAACTGCCCACCGGTATCGCCGGTTCCATGCTGCCGCTTAAGACGTTGTACATGTGAAAGCCAAATACTCCCGGTAAAACCAAAAGCGAACACAAGAGGATGACGATGACAATCATCGCCGTCCCCGTCACGCTACAAATCCCGCCAAGTACGTTGCCTTTCTTTTTCTTCCTCGTGCCACGCTTTTGCGCGTCGTGCCTCTGCACGTCACTCTTTGGCACGCCACTTCTTTGCACGTCATTTTTTATATCTTCTCTTTTTCCCGTCATAATTCTTTTTCGTCATCCGATTCGTCCGTCGTTTTTTTCGTCCGTTGCTTCGTCTGCGTGACCAACACGCCCTTCTTCTTCCGAAGAAGCACCGCCATCACGATTAATGCCGCTACCGCTATGACCCCGATCATAATATAAAATGGCATATAGCCCATCATCCTTCCGGAAGACTCTTGTAATCTCTTGTTCTCAAGCGGAACGTCCTCGTCATCCAAATCCTGCAGGTTCTGCGGAACCTCCTCGTCAGGCACCGCCGTCAAATCCCCGCCAATCACATCCGGCACGCCCTCGGCCATATCCGGCAACGGTATTCCCTGTCCCTCGCCAATCGGGCCTTCTGGTGCCACGCCCGCACCCGCTCCGTCGGCCACACCGTCACCGCCAACTCCCGTTCCGTCAGCCGCACCGCCGTTTCCTGCCCCTCCGGTGGTGCCACCGCCTACTCCATCTCCGTCAGCCGCGCCGCCAGTCACGCCGCCACCGTTCGCATCGCCGCCAGTCGTTCCACCCGGCGCGCTGCCAGTTTGCACCGGCGTATATTGGAAATCAAACACGTTCTCTACTTCGTTTGCGGACAAGGTCTTTACCATGTTAAGCGCCTGCGGCTGATAACCGTCCACGTAGCGCGCCGATACATATTGGCGCTCCCCGACCGCGCCATAATACGTGTCGCTCGACAAAAGGCCGCGGCCGTTCACATCCACGTAATTTACCGTATAAGCCACCATGTCTCCCTTGACCCCATAAGCGATTACGTAATCCCGGTCACTCGCCACCGCGAACGAGGACTCCGTCGCTTCCGAATTGTCTCGTCCGGACCTACGCACGCCCCTCGCATAATACCTCTCGTCCGTCACCGTCACGGCATCCTGGTAAACGATATACACGATGTCACCATATTTCAAACCGCTGATTATGATTCGATCCCCGTCGAAAGTGACATCGGCTCCAACCGGTGCCTCGATTCCCTCCCCCGTCAACACGCCCTGATTTCCGGCATATAACCTTACCGTATAGGTATATTGCTCCTCTGCCGCAAACGCCGTCCGGGAAAGCATCACGACCAGCACGGACAAAACCAGAATACTCACCTGCGCCCTTCCAAGCGTCTTTTTCCAGCACCTCATGCTATCTATGCCTCCCTTTTCCAGTCCGCGCCTCCGACTCTTCCTCGCCCGCACTTCTCTTTGTGTAACTTGCGGCCGTACTTTCATCCGCCACTTCCGAACGTTCACGACGCACTCTCACGACGACCACGATCATGATGACCAACCCCGCCACAAGCATCCCAATCATGCTCGCCATGAACGTGGTCTGGTCGCCCGTCTTCACGACGTCGCCCCCCGGCGGGTCGCCTTGTCCGGGATTTCCCGGCGTTCCCGGAGTCCCCGGGTTTCCCGGCGGGTTGCCGCCCGGATTGTCCGGCGTTCCCGGCAAAGAGGGAAGTGCCTCCGTGGCAAAATCCATCTGCAGCCTGGCAAACGTGTTCTGATAATCATTGACCAACGTCTCGCCGTCCAAAGCTACCTTCAGCTTGACGATGCCCTCGTCTCCGTTCCCCATCCGATCGAGATAAAAATAATCGTCAAGCGACGTGGTCGCCCCATGAAGTCCAACACCATTAAACCTGCCCTCGCCACCAAACTTCTCACTCGAATACAGCGTCGTCGTCTCGCCCGCCGCGTCCGTGTACGTCAACAAGTAGTCATACGCGCCACCCGCCGCGTCACCGGCATCCTCCAGGGAATTTAACACCTCGTTCTTCATATACCAGTCCGCCTGGCCGTCATAATCATTCTTCAACGTAATGACAAGCTCCACCGAATCCCCCGGCTGCATCAGATTCACCTCGTCGGCCATGTTGCCCGACGTAAAATTCGTTTCCATCGCTTTGCCGTCAAAAAGAACCTGCCATCCGGCCGCGCCTTGCCGGTCTTCGGCCAACGCCGTCGTTGAGGCCGTTGCAGTCAAAATCATCGATGCCAAAAACGCGATTGCCAAAAAGCCCCTGGCCGAAAACGCACCGGCCAAAAGCCCCCTGGTCAAAAATGTGCCCGACCGGCATAATCCAATCCTTTCTCTCTTCATCGCCCTTCATTCCCCCTTACAAAATTCCCAGAGCCGAAGCATCCACGCCCCACGCGCTGCGAATCGCGTCCTGCGCGTTGTGCGTCTGCACCGCGTCCACCTCCACGTCCACATGGAATTCCACGCCGTCATATTTATAAATAGTGGTAATCGTGCTCCCATTCGTTTCCACCCTGGCCTCGGCCGCCACACTCCCGTCTATCCGGACGGAATCCACAAACGCCGCCGACTCCGCGCCGGAAGGTAGAATTCCCTTGTAATAAAGCTCCACGCACTCCCTTTCACCCGTGCCGACGTCATCGGGATTTTTCACCCATTGTCCCTCGTTCACGAAATGCAAGTCAATCAGGCTCGGTGAAAGCGTCGTCACCTTTTTTCCATCCTTCATCCAATACCGATAAATCCGCACCCGCACGTACTCATCAATGCTCCCGCTGTTTTTGACGGTCAAAACCTCGTCATAACTTTTGTTCAACGCCAGCTTCTCTCCCTCGCCAAGCATGCTTCGAAGCAACACCCCGCTCGTGGATTCTCCGCCCTGATTGGTGCTCACTTTCCATTCGCTATTGTCATAATCACGGCTGCTGACTACCTCGCCATTCTCCAACAGGCTCACGCCAATCTGCGAGACCGTGATTTCGGCCGTGTAATTTTCACTATAATATGTCAATGCCGCCCGCGTGCTGCCAATCGTGCTCCCCATCAATAACAACACCGCCAACGCCATCAAAACGTACGTCACATATTTTCCATTCGAGGACTTTTTCTTCCTACCCGTCCGTCTCATCAGTTGTCAGCCCCCTCTCTCTGGCCGCCCGTCTCCTGATACTCCGAATAAACCGTCGTCCAGTCGGCAGTGGCATTCCCCGACGCGTCATACACGACCGGAGTACATTCCTGAATGACGACCACGTTGAAATTGTCTTTGTCAAACCCTTCCGGCAAAACGATTTTCGCGTCCAACACCGTGCTCGTCGCCCCCGCCGCAAGTATTGGCCGATAATACCAATACCCGCCATCACCCGGATACCAGTTTTGGCCGCCATCAGGTTCCGCATATTCAATGGCAAGCTCGCCGCCATAAAACACCTTCACCCTGACAAAACAATCATTGACCGCCGAAGCATTTTCAACGGAAATATGTTTCGTCATGTTGCTCAATCCCTCATGAATCTCTGTCTCCGCCCCCAAATTCACGACCTGGCTGCCGCCCGCGGACACGTACGTCGTGAAATACGCTTGTGCGCCCTCTATTGTCAACACGGCCGTCATGCCGAGGGCCGCGGCCGACATCACGGCCAATTTCCCATATCTTTTCCAATCCATCATCCCTGCCGCCGCTCCTTCCTAATTCTTTCTCCAATTCAACACATGAAATCCTTGTCATCCTGTGGATTTATCCCAAATCCGGCTTGTTGCGCGAAACCGCGTCACTCGGTGGGATTCTCCCAAATCCACCCGTTGTCACCGTCCGACTCAAAATGGTTCGTCACGCCATAACCGCCGCGGTTGCCCCCGTCATAACGGTTCGTAAAGCTCACCGCCGCTTGTTCTACCGCTTCTTGGGTTCCCGCCGTGGCCTCCACCGCCACGTCGGACCATATCAGCACGGACTCCGTGTCCGATCCGACAATCGTATAACTGGCGCCGGAATAAACCTCCGTCACCGTGACGGTGAGTCCTGCCGGGATTCCTTCCACCGTCACCGTCTCGCTGCCCGCCTGCCCAAACGTGATGCCGACCACGTCGCTGTACACCACGGTGTCCGTCTCGTCACGCCCCTCGATTCGGAACACGAACGTTGCCTGCCCAAGCGACTCGTTAAAATTCATCAACGTCTTCGTAATTGCAAGCTTTCCAAACTGCGGCTCGCCCTCGGCCTTCAGTCCGATTACCGTGTCATAATCCCAATTGTCACTTCCCGCGCCGGACAACGCGTACTCGCTACTTGGCAACGCCGTCAAATACGGGGCGAACACATACTTCACGCTATAATCCGCATTATAAGTGGCCTGCGGTACCACCAGGTACATTCCCGTCTCCAGGTTTTCAAAAACGCCCTTGGCCGCACCGATACTTCCCGCCGCCTTCTCGATTTGAATCGTGGCCACCGCCTCGGCACCGTTCTCCTCGCCAATCCTCAGACGGCTCATCGCCTCCTCGGCCATCCCCATCCATTCGTCGGCCGTCGTCTTGTCATTTACCCTGCCAAAGTCGATGCCGGAAAACACGCCGACGGCCGTAAACGCACCCGTGGCATCCACGTCCGCCACCTTGTATAGCGACACTGGGATGCTCATCTTGTCAAAATCTTCTTGATCGTCACTGCCCTCCACGGACACCGTGATTTGGCAGTCCGTTTTTTTTGTGTCAATCGCAACCGCCGCCCACGTCCGCATGTAAGCCAGACACGGCAACGTCGTCAAAAATAATGCCAGTGCCAACACGCACCCTTTTTTGCATCCTGCCGTCTTGTTCTTATCTATCCCTCTTATTTTCAACATCCTCACCTCTTGCCATGAGCATTTACAATGAAAACTTCTCGGAGTTTCACACAGGCTTCATGTGAACGCCCCGCCTATCGCTACTTTTTTATTCCTTCTTCTTTACTCCCGTGGCTTTCCTCATAATCAATATTACGAGTATCGTCACGCCAAGTCCAAGCAACAGATACAGCATATAATAATTCTGAATGGCCTGCACCATGGACTCCGTCGGCGTGGTTTCCAGCTCCCCGTCATAAGGGACGCGGTGCCCCCGCACCAACAATCGGTGGCTGTTCACCCCGTAAGGCGTGCAGGTGAACAACGTCACGTAATCCTGCCCCGGCTCCACCTGCAAAGCCGCTTCCAACGCGTCAAAATCATCCTTGTCAACCATGGGAAGTACCTGGTCCACCTCGTACGCCATGTCCTCGTTCAAAACGTGCACGTAAAAGCGATCGCCCCGCCCGAGCTGGTCAATGTCTGTAAACAGCTTCGCGCTGGGAAGCCCCCTATGCGCCGAGAGCACCGTGTGGTTTCCCTCGCCCCCCACCGGAAGCTTCGTCCCGTTCAGGTGCCCGACACCCGTCTGCAGCACTTCCTCATCCGTCCCGTGGTAAATGGCCAGCTTGACGTTAATCTTCGGAATCGTGACGTAGCCCATGACCCCGTCCCCACCCACGTTGAGCACTTTCCAGTACTCCGTGTTCTTTATGTCATCGGAATGATCGATGCCAAACACGTCCGTCAAAATGCTGTTCTGCTCAAATGTCTGATTGTAATATCTGGCTGCCGCCCATTCCTCTTCAAAGTTTTCCTCAGTCATCTGGCTCACGACCTCGTCATAATTAGAAATGAGCTGCGACTGCCGGTACTTGTTCCACTGGTCGGCCACGGTCGGATAAATCAAAATGCCGAAGCCCGCCAAAAATAACAGTCCGAACAAAATTGTGGACAATTTCTTTTTCATGCTCCTTCCTCCCGCGACCCATCTGGTTCGGCCTTTGTCCCCTCGGAATCTGCTTTCCCCTCTTCCGAGTCAGCCTTCGCCTTTTCTTTTGCCGCTTCAGATTTCTGCTTCATCCGCATTTTCCTATCCCTTCGATATAACACGAAACAAAACGCGCCCGTCACCGCCAGACCGATGACCACCCATAACAAATAATTGGTATGAAGGCTCATGTTGCCAAGCGGAACGCTCTCGTTCATGACCACTTCCGGCTCATACGGCACCCGATGTCCCCGCACCAAAAGGCGGTGGCTGTTCACCCCATAAGGCGTACACGTAAGGAGCGTGACCAAATCCTCGCCCTCCTCCACGGACAAGCATTGCGTCTCCTCCGGCTCGACCACCATAATCTGATCCACCTCGTAACACAAGATGTCATCTAAAATATGCAGGAGAAAATGATCTCCTTTTTCCAATTTGTCCAAATCCGTGAACAGTGCCGCGCTCGGCAAGCCCCGGTGCGCGGAGATGACCGCGTGGGTATCTTTCCCTCCCGCCGGAAGGGAACTCCCTTCCAAATGTCCCGCCGCCTTTTCCAATACGTCCTCGTCCGTCGTGTGGAAAATGGGAAGCGTAATCTTAATCTTGGGAATCTCAATCGTCCCCATGATGCCGTCCCCGCCAATGTTTAAGCAGGACATGTAACGTTCGTCTTCCTCGCTCGCCTGCGCGACGGCAAACGAGTCGGGAAGGATGCTGGGAAGGAGGGCATCATTGTAGCTTTCTGCCTGCGCCCATTCCGCCTCGTAATCAATCGTGCCCTGTGCCTCCATGTCGGCCACCGTCTGCTCATAATTACTAATCAACTGACCCTGCCGATAATTATTCCATTGATTTGCCACGAGCGGATACAACAGCAAGGACAACCCGGCTAAAAATAAAATCACTATGAAAATTTTACTCGCTTTCTTACTCATCCAGACTCTCCTTGTGGCTGTACCTGCGTTCCCATCATTACCTTGTACGCATATTCCTGCGGCAGAGGATATTAGCCCTTCCCGCACAAGTTCACATTCTTCTTTTAAACCTCGGGGCATCATGCCCCGAGGAATGTCTCGCGCTTTTCTTTTTCAATCTTTAGCAAAAGCACCCCGCCGTTTCATAAACAATGCTTCTCAACGGCCAATACACATCATTCCTTCGAAACATCCTTGGAGGATTTTCTACGGCTCGCGAAGAACAAACCGGCCGCGATAATCATGATGGCGCAACCACCAATGGTAAAGATAGTCGTACCGATACCACCAGTGGACGGAAGACCGGAAAGCTTGGTGTTTGGTATGTTAATTTTATCTCCGGACGCCGCATTTCCAAACTCGCCTACGTTGACTGAAGAATCACCCTTCTTATCTGTTCCATTAATGGTAACCGTATACGTCTTGGTCAAATCCTCTTCCTCATCGCCTTCGTTCAGCTTGTTTTTCGTGACCGTTATCGTATAAGTAACATCCTCTCCGTTATACTCGTCGCCAGGATCCGTTAAAGCAATCTCAATCTTGTAAATTGTATCATTAATCGAATATCCGTCAGGTGCCGCTGTCTCCATCAGGTAATATGTTTTATCACCGTCCAGCCCCTTAAAGTCAATCTTGCCATCCTCTTTCGTTACGATATGGTCAAATTCAGTTGCGTATACGCTATTTTCTTCACTCCATTTTATCTCCGTAGTATTCTCACCCGCTTCAGCAACTTCCTCATATAAGGTAAACGTCGCACCAGGCAGCGCTTTACCGTCATCACCGATTTTTCCGAACACGCCATTCAGGGCAAATGTAAACACCTGCTCCTTGTCTTCTTTCGTGGTCGTTTCGTTCGGTGTGCGTGAATACTCCAACGTGGCTTTATTTTCACCCACCATCTTAACCGCGTCGTCCGTAATTTCCACACTATACTTTATGGTAACTGCACGTTCTTCCACCGTGGCACTTGCAAGACTCGAAATATACTCCGGCTTAAATGCAATTGTAAACGTGTCATGCTCAGCATCATAATCCGAGGTGTACTCTGTACCTTTTGTCAGTGTCTCTATATCCTCTCCCGTTCCAATTGTCACAACCGGCTCCGTGCTATATTTCAAACCATTCACAATCGTGTCAGTAATTTTGAAAGTTGGATTTGTATAATAGCTCGGATCATAGGATGGAATCGTACTTGAAATCGTAAACGAAACAGTGTCTCCCACTTTCACTTCCGTGTCAAACTCCGGCTTCTCCAAAGACTTATCAACCGTTATCTCGCTCGACTTGGCAAATGCGTCGGTTGTTTCCAATGTCCAATTTTCACTGGCATCCAACGTGTCCGTTGCAAGCGTATTATTACTGCCACTGCCTTCCACCGTGTAAAAAACACTGACAACCATCGGGTTATACGTCTTGACCGCGTCAGTCTTTGGCGGCGTCACCAAGACCATCCACGTACCGGCGGTCAATTTCCCATTTTCAGCATCTCTGGGATCGAATCCCTCTTTTTTATCCAAGCTGGCCGGATTGGCGGCCAAAGCAGTAATCACTTCACTTGTCAGGCCTACCACGTTTCCTTCTGTATCAAACGTCACTTTCTCCCCTGCGTTGGGAGTTCCCGCCGCCCACACATATCCGGTGAAGCCGCTGTCATTATACGTTGCGTCGATAATCTGGTATGCGTCAAATGTCGCACCCGCCTCCACGTTTGTAATCTCCACCTTTTTTGAATCTTCCGGCACCGGTTTTGTACCGGCCGCCGATACCGTCACCGCCATTCCCAGTACCAATGCCAGCGACAACATCACTGCAAAAAATTTTTTGAATTTTTTCATCTTTCTTCTCCTTCTCCTCTTATTTTTTTAACACATTGTTCACGCACGCCTTTTGCACAGTTTTTCCTATGTACCTCATGTATTCTTTCTGTGCCATGACAGGCTGCCAAAAAGAAATTTCTAAATCCTTAACTTTTCAGCACCCCCCTTATGTTTATTTCTATATGCTATCAGCGCCGCGGCCGACATCAGCAGCACGCCGCCAAACATATACCAATAAATTCCAGTTCCGCCCGTGGACGGAAGTTCGTAAACGACCTCGTTTTTGAAATAGTAGACACACAACACATCTCCATTTTCACCCTCATAGGCATCCGCTTCCTTGGAAACAAACTCTCCTGTCTCCCCGTCTCTTACCGCCACCGTAGCTTTGTCATCTTCACCAATCGTCACCATCCATTCCATGGTGCTCAACGCGTAACCGACTGGTGACTCTACCTCTTTTAGCAAATACGTGCCTGCTTCAAGCTTTAATTCTTCGGCCGTCTTTGCATTCATCAACAAGCCCTTATCATCAGAAATAAACGTATCCGACACTGCTCCGGCCACTGGCGTCCCATACGGATCACATGGTGTCAGTAGAAATTTTGCTCCTTTTAAAGGATTACTTTGTTCCGTACTTTCACCACTACCCACCTTCACGATTCTGAAATCCGTAAGCAATGTATTTGTCACGACCAGCGTATCCTTATACACCCCATTCCGTTCGGTTGCTCCGGCATTTTCACTTGTCCTTGCCGTATATTGAACCTTGTACTGGGCAGATGGGAAAGTTCCCGTTTGGCCATCTTCAACCGGGTGGCCTTCGGCATCCAACTCCCGCACACTATATACGATTTCTATGGCATTCGCATTATAGTTTTCTTCCTGCCCTTCCACTTTAGGAGGCCATTCATAACGATACTGCGGAAGATTGTCAAACGCCGCCTTCCAGCCATTGGCTTCGCTTAGCGTGACCGTCCTATATATTGGATTTCCATTTTCATCAGTACATGGATAGGGCTCTCCGTCAGCATATAATGCCAACTTTACCTCCGATGGTCGGAACTCCGCGCCCCCGGCACCTTCATTTTGCCACTCCTTTTCCACCTCGACGCTGATTGGCTTTAACTTATTCGTCAATACGCCATTCTCCAGTATCGGTTCATATCCATCAGGAAGGCTGATTTCCTCCACGCTGTAACTATACGTATACTCTACACCATTGGCACCACTGTGTACCGGGAGTCCCTTCCACTCATGACGCCAACCATTCTCCTCCGACAGCTCCGCTACCATCGCCGTTCTCTTGTCATCACCATCCGCTCCAGCCTTTTGTAAAAGCCGAATGACAACTTTTTCCGGCCTGAACGGATTATCCTGGTCATCCCATTTCTTTTCCACGCTATACGTCGTAGTTGGCGGGGTGGTAACTGAAACGGGCTCCGATTTTGGTAACGTAAACTGCATGTAACAACATGACCCCGTACCGCCTCGCTCCATATAAAATATCTTCATCGTATGTGTCGCAGCAGGGTCATTTAACATTCCATTCTTTTGCATCCAATCCCGCAAATCAACGGAATGTCCTATCGCACTATGGATTCCACCAATATCAACGACTAATTTCCCGTCAACAAATAACCAGAAATCATCATCTCCTCGGAAATAGTATTCCATTGGCCCCGTATAGTCACCCACTTTAAAATTAATGGTATACGTCATCCCAAAAAACCAGTTGTGTTCCGTCCCATTTTTCTCATCATTTTCAGGCGTATTATAAGATGAATGATAAGTATTTGTATCTGCCATCCATTTCTTATAAATATACTGACCATTCCTCGCGCCCATCTTAGGATCCATACCATCCTCGCCATCTAATGGCCAAAAGAAATTGGAATATCTTACTGGCTTAGGCTGCCCTGACGGTGCCCATCCTTCGAACGGTTTAAATGTTGTCAAATCCTCCATTCCGGGTACTACGTTTCCATTTTTATATACGGATGCCAAAGTATACGTGTCACCATTTTGTTTAAATCGAAGACTATAACCTTCACAAGCCGTTGAACCAACCCCTATTGAAGTATCTTCTCCAACGGCAAACAAATTTTTAGGAGCCGCAATTCCATCATTAAACTGTAACGTTCCATTAGCCCCGCCTTGTAATTCGCTCTTAACAAACCCTTGTGCAACTCCCGAGCCACCATTTCCTTTATTCAAAAACTTGCCATTAATACTCGCGTTTTCAACATATTGACTCCCATTCCCGGAAGTGGCCTGACCCACTTGCAATTTAGGTTTCGTAGTCCCCTCCGGATAGTTACTTGGACTATTAATTCCCTTTTCATTTGTATCGCCCAACTGATTCCCATTCGGTTTTGAGGCACTAATGTCATAGTCAAAAAACTGCACGGGGACGTCCTCAAATTGTACGTTTTCATATTGCTTCGGCTCGTACCAAAAACGTATCACCGTATCCGCCGTCAGTTTTACCTCCTGAATTGCCAAGCTTTCTGTTGAAGTCGTACTGGCACCACTTGATTTGACATCATATGACAGATACATAGGTTGCTTAGTACCGTCCTCCAGCCAAGTCTTTTTTTCATCTTCTGAACCGCTCAAACATTTCGTATTGGTGGCAATCCAAATTTTTGTTAATTCATAATGTGCATCTTCCTCTTCACTATACGCTTTACAAATCTTACTCAATTCCTCGACCTTACAATAATATTCATTCGGAATCGTAATCTCATCTTGGGAATATATTTCGCAATTCTCCGTCGTTGTTTTAACTCTACCATTTTCCGGGTCATACGCCGTATCTGCACCTGTCACAGCATCTGCCGTGCCATCTATCGTCTCGATATTCTCTCCCCAGTGCTGTACTGTCAACGTGATGTTTCCAGAAAGATTCTCCAAATTCACGTACACGTACACCGAAAAGTGTTCCGTCTCTATCACCACGTCCTTCTCTTCCGTGGCGGTCGCCCCCATGTCCGTCGCCACGCCGCTGTTTTCATCAACGTGGATGACGCCCACCTCGGTCGCCTCGTCCTCGACGGCTTTCGCCACCTCGCGGCTGGAGAACTTCACGGAGACCGGCCCCAACGGCTGTACTTCCTCGCCGTCAACCATCAGCTTGATGTCGAATGCCTGGTAACTGCTGACCTCCTTTTCCTTCTCCTCCGCTATTTTCGTGACGGCTTCCTCGATGGCCACGGCCCTCTCGTCACTGGGCGCACTTTCTCCGTCTTCGGTTTCGGTCGCCTCGCCGCTAGCCGATTGCGCGCTGACCTTCTGTTCACTGGCCACGATTAACTCCGCCTGGATGCTATATTCCTTCCCTTCCTCAAAAGAACTTGCCAAACCGCTCAACGTAATTGTGGTATCACCCACGTCCGTTGACAATTCCACCACCGGCTCTTCCACGCCGTCCTTGCCGGATTTCTCCACAACTTCCCCGCCATCCGCTTCGGGTGCGTTCTCGCCATCCTCCGTTCCCGGCTCAATTCCATTTTCACCGTCTTCCGTTCCGGCTTCGGACGCATTTTTGCCACCTTCGACATCCGAACCTTCACTTTCCCGCCCCGTCATTTCGTCGACATGTTTATATGCCCGCTCCATCTCCGTCGTTTTCAGGTACGCGAAAATATGCTCATCGTTCGCGGCATATGTGTTTTCCTTCACCTCGTTCGCGCTATTGCCCTCGATGACCTTGGTTTCATTTCTTTCCTTATTATAAGAAGAAACGATGCCCATCTGCTTGGCAGTCTCTTCCCCTTGTCTTTCGAAAAACACGATGTCCCCGGCCTGCGGCTCATACCCTTCCGCAACCGTCAAGTATCCGTTATCCTTTTCAAGAACGAAACGCTCGTGCCACTTGGCGGTATCCGTCTCGCTCAAGAACATGCCGGACTCTTCCAATCCCGCATAATGGAGACAGAAATTCACGAACGCCGCGTCCCAATTGACATAGACATCCCCCGCGTACTGCCCGTAACGGGTGTATCCCTTATGGCTTCCGTCCTCCGTTATCTGATAGTTTTCAACGCTCTCTTTGTAACCAAGCTGCTTCTGCGCGGCCGTCACCAAGTCTTCGCCCCACACGTCCTTCCACTGCACGTTCGAGTATTGTGCGTCCCAGACGAACGCGTCCTCCACGTCCGCGTTCACGTCAATCCAGCACAAATCCGTGTGCACGTGTTCTTCCTTTTCGCACGCCAGCTGTCGCTCACGGCAGCTTTCCGTATGAGAATGCCCATCCCCCTCGTTTTGTCCGCAAACGAGCACGTTTTCCGTCTGGAAACAGTCGTCCGAATGCTGATGGCCCTCGGTTTCTTCCTGCCCGCAAACGAGCACGTTTTCCGTCTGATAGCATTCATCCGTATGTTGATGTTCCTCGCCCTCTTCCTGCCCGCAGACCAACTTCGTCTCCGACCGGTAGCAACCGTCACCGTGCCCGTGGCCCTCGCGCTCCTCCTGCCCGCAGGACAACGTCCTCGACGGCTGGTAACAGCTCTCGGAATGTTGATGCTTCGCGCCTTCCTCCTGGCCGCAGACCAGAACGTCCTGATAGCATTCTTCACCATGCACATGCTCCTCGTGTCCGCATTTCGCCTGCCCCGTCATGGCAAACCCATACTGCGTCAAAATTCCCACGACGCTACTGGCAACGATGACCACAAGAAGTGCCACGGCGACTTCCATTCTTCTGCGCTTCTTGTGTCGTCTATTCAACTCATTCAAATATTCCTTCACAAGTTTTTGCATCTTCTCACCCTCTTAGTGCATAATCTTCACACGCGAACCCACTACGCGATCTTTATTGCATAACCCGCACCACATGGCTTTTGCCACGCGATTCTCGTTGCGTAATTCCCATCACGCGATTTTTACTACAAAATCTCCAAACGGCCAAGCGGCCACACCCGGCATACGATTTTTCCGACAATCTGGCTCCTTTCCACGCATCCGATGGCCCTCATTCGACTGTCAACGGACTCCACCCGATTGTCACCCAGTACGAAAATCATTCCCTCCGGTACCTGATAGGGAAATTCTAAATTGCATTTTCCAAAGTCCTTTTCCTCCAAATATGGCTCGTCAATCATGTCGCCGTTGACATATACGTTCCCCTCCTGGTCAATCTCTATATAATCTCCCGCGTTCCCTATCACGCGCTTTAAGAGCACCTCGCCCCCATAGTAAAAGCCAATCACGTCCCCTACCTCGACCGACTTCGTCTGATAAAGAAAGATGATTTCCTTTTCTTCCAGCGTCGGCCTCATGCTCGAGCCGTTGACCTCCAATATCATGAACAGCCTCGTTACCATCAATGCCGCTATGGCGGCCGCCACGGTCAGTATGCCGGCTATCGTCAGCATCGTCCTTCGAAATTCCCTCTCAGCCTCAACCCTTGCAAGTTCCGCCCGAAGAAGATCCAAGGAAGGAATTTCCACCCTCTTTTTATCCATGTCCGTCACCCGGAGCGTCCGACAGCATAAAACCTTCTACCAAATCCACCAGATTCGCCTCCGCATCTTCTTGTAATCCCGCCAGATACGGCTCCATGCCATTTTGCGCATTCGCCAGACGGGATTCCGCATTTTTCTGTACCGCCTTGAAAAGTCCGTCGAGTAACAACGCCGCCTCGGCAAAAGAGCCGTTCTCTTTCATTTCACCGACCTTCGCCAACTGCAACTTTTCAATGGTGCCGTTAAGCTCCATAATCTTCGCGTCTTTCTGGTTCAAACGCTCGTCTTTCACGTTCAGCTTTATTTTCAAACGTTCGTAACTTTCCTCCAGCTCCTTCAAGCGCGCATTTGCCACGTCGGCTTCCTTTTGCAATCGCTCTGCCTCCTCGCACTGCACGATAAGCATCTGAAGAAGCTCCCTGCGATTCAGCCTGCGCAATTCCTTGTCCGTCAAATTACCGCCTTCTTTCTTCCCCTGACACCCGCCTCGTCTTGCCGCCGGCCTCCATCGCCTCTTCTCATTCTTCGGCTCCGCCACTCTCCAACGACCCGTCAGTCATCTTATTCATCATTTTGGCCGACTACAATGCGAATCCAACATACGCCATCCCGTTATCCTGTACGCAAAATACCACATAATCGGCCTTATGTGGTATTTTGAGAGTAATAAAGGCGGTTATGGGTCACATAACATGCCAATTCATGCCTATATATTAATGCAGTATATTTTCTTTGTCAATAAAATGTGATTAAAATTTCACAAATTTTCGACTTTTTGTTGTATTTGCCGATTTTTTGATTCACATCAAAAAGACCTTTCATGGTTTTTGACAAGGAAGGTTTCTTTAAGTCAATATTTTTTTCGATTTTTCCCTCCTTTCAACTATTTTTTACCTTGACAAATTACTTTTTGGAAAGGAGATGCCTCAAATACCACATAAGGCCGATTATGTGGTAAGGCATGCCTCTTTCGGGCAACCGCCTATCACCAGGCCCAGCGCTTCCATGCACTGCCGATGTTCCTTGCCGGAAGAAATCGTGTATATTCTCGTAGTGTCAATGCTACTGTGTCCCATAAGATCTGCCAACTTGGCGATGTCCTTTTCTTGTTCATAAAACGTCCTCGCAAACAAATGACGCAGATTATGTGGAAATACCTTCTGGGCGCAGATTCCCGCCGCCCGGCAAAGAGACTTCAACATTTTCCAGATATTGCTGCGATCCATCGGCTTGCCGCTTCGGGTGACGAAAATGGAACCCGAATCCAACTTTTTTCTTCTCACATATTTTCTCAATATCTTACGAAGCTTTTCCGGAATCAGGATGACCCGCGTCTTCCCTTTTAAACAAATGGTGATTTCCCCTTCTTCCACCCCCTCCACAGTAATGAACTTCAATTCCGACACCCGGATTCCGATACTACAAAGCGTCTGAATCAAAAGCGACAACCGAAAATCCTCCTTTTCCTCCGCCGTCTTTATAAGGCACATGTATTCTTCCTTCGTCAATTCCTTGTCGGCGGAACAATACACCTTTTGCTGGATGCGCAAAAATTTCAAACGCAAGTCCGCACGACCGATGAAAGAAAGGAAACTATTGACGGCCGCCAACTTGGTATTGACGCTGACGGGCTGGTACTCTTCTTCCAACCCCGCCTTGTACTCGAGCAACAACTCCTTCGTCGCCATTCTTTCACCAAGAAATTCCAAGAAACGCTCCGTCTCCCTTCGATACTGCTTCCGCGTGGCGACGCTTCGCTCCTCCCTCTCCAAAAAAATCAAATACGACTCCAGCTTTTCATTCCAACTCATCTTCTCCATGGTAAATTCCTCCTAAAAAATAGCCGCCCCGTGAAATACACAAGACGGCAATACCATTAGTTACCTATTAACTTCTAAATATTTTACGAGCTTCTCCGCGTCACAATCCAATGCGAACCCCTCGACAACATCACAAATCCTCGTCCTTCATGATGTTGTGCATTCTTTTTTCATTCCCATTCATTCCCCTCCTTTTGTGCTATGGCAGGAGAATATACTTTGTGCTTATACTAGCACATAAGGCCGAAAATGACAACCAATAATTTTTTAATTTGGACATTCTGATTTTGGCGCACGGTTTCCCGACTGTTTGGGCGGCCCCCCGTGAAAAGTAGCTTTGGCGGCTTTGCCGAGCGGCACGGTGATTCCTGGCAAATCCTTGTTCATCGGTTTTGCAGACTCGTCCCAAGCAGGTTGAGCACCAATCCCAGCATGACAACGCATGCCGCGGCAATTTTCCCGTAAAGTGACGTCATGATTGTGAGCAGCTTTCCGACATAGGGAACGGAAAGTGCCACCCGTCCAATGTAATTCTCATAAGGTACCGGTGTGGGATCCTCCTTTTCATTGGCATCACCTTTCGTGCGAAACGTGCCGGACACCACGTTGTTTTTCACGACCCGATGGGTAATGATTCCCCCATCCTCCAGCGAACTATAAAACGCAATGACCTCTTCTTCCTGCACGTCCTCTGCCTTTCCCTCTCGGACATACAACAAACTGCCGACCGGTATCGCCGGCTCCATGCTGCCGCTTAAGACGTTATACATACGAAAACCAAAAACCCCCGGCAGAACCAGAAGGGAGCATAGGAGGATGACGATGACAATCATCGCCATCCCCGTCACGCTGCAGATTCTGCCGGGTACGTTACCCCTTTTCTTCTTTTTCCTCCGCGTGACTCGCTCATTCACATCGCGTTCCCTCGCGGCACTTTTCTTTGCCTCGTCTCTTCTCGCCATGGCTACTTCTCATCATCCGACTCTTCCGTCGTCTTTTTACCTTGACGTTTCGCCGGCGTGATACCCGCAAGCCTTTTCTTCCTGAGAAGCAACGCCATCACGATCAACGCTGCCACCGCAATGACACCAATCGCGATATAAAACGGCATATAGCCTACCATCTTCCCGGAAGACTCCTGCAATTTCTTATTTTCAAGCGGTACGTCGTCTTCGTCCAAGTCCTGCAGGTTCTGAGGAACGTCTTCATCCGGAACCGCCGTCAAATCTCCGCCAATCACTTCCGGCTCGCCTTCGGCCGCGTCCGGCAACGGTATTCCCGCGCCCTCGCCAATCGGCCCCTCGGCCACGCCCGCATCCGCTCCGCCGGTTACTCCGCCATCCGTTCCAGCGGCCGCTCCGGCACCACCGGTCGTTCCGGCATCACCCGCCCCACCGGTCGTTCCGGCGTCACCCGCTCCGCCGGTTTCGTTTCCGGTTTCACCGCCGGCCACGCCGCCAGTCTGCACCGGCGTGTACTGAAAGTCAAACACGTTCTCCGCCTCGTTCGTCGACAAAGTCTTCACCATGTTAAGCGCCTGCGGCTGATACCCGTCCACATAGCGCGCCGACACATATTGCCGCTCGCCCGCCGAGCCATAATACGTGTCACTCGGCAAAAGGCTGTTGCCATCCGCGTCCAGATAGTTCACGGTATATGCCACCATGTCGCCCTTGACACCATAGGCGATTACATAATCCCTGTCACTTGCCACCAAGAAGGAGGACTCCGTCGCTTCCGAATTGTCTCTTCCCGAACGTCTGACTCCTCTCGCATAATACCTTTCATCCGTCACCGTCACCGCGTCCTGATAAACAATATACACGAGGTCGCCATATTTCAACCCGCTGATTACGATTCGCTCCTCGCCGTAAGTGACGCTCGCGCCGGCCGGAACGCTGATGCCTTCTCCGGTCAAAGTTCCCTGGTTCCCGGCATAAAGCCTTACCGTATAAGTATACTCTTCCTCCTCCGCAAACGCCGTCTGCGGAAGCAGCGCGATTAACATGGACAAAATCAGAAGACTTAATTGTACTTTTTTTAAGCACCTCATACTACTTTCGCCTCCTTTTTCTCGTCTGCGGCCTTGATTGCGCACCCGCGTCCGCGCCCTCGCCCGCACTCACGCTCACGATGTCCACGGCTTTACCCGCACTCACGCCTTCGCCCACGCCTTTGTGCTCCCGACGCAGCCTCACGACGACCACCGCCATGATAACGAGCCCTGCCACCAGCATTCCTGCCATGCTCGCCATGAACGTGGTCTGGTCGCCTGTTTTTACGACCTCTCCGCCTCCCGGCGTGTTCCCGTTCGGGCTTCCCGGCTCACCAGGCGTGCCGCCGTTCGGATTTCCCGAACCGCCTCCCGGCGTATTGCCTCCTGGTCCGGCCGGCGTACCGATTCCGCCTTGCACCATTTCCGTGGCAAAATCCATCTGTAATCTGGCAAATGTATTCTGATAATCATTGACCAGCGTCTCGCCGTCCAAAGCCACCTTCAACTTCACGACACCCTCGTCGCCCTCGCCCATCCGATCAAGATAAAAATAGTCATCAAGCGAAGTGGTCGCCCCATGAAGCCCAACGCCGTTAATCCTTCCATCGCCGCCAAACTTCTCACTTGAATACAGCGTCGTCGTCTCGCCCGCCGTGTCCGTGTACGTCAAAAGATAATCATACGCGCCGCCCGCCGCTTCGCCGGCATCCTCCAAGGTGCTTAGCACCTCGTTCTTCATATACCAATCAGCCTGACCGTCGTGGTCATTTTTCAAAGTAATGGTAAGCTCGACGGAATCTCCAGGTTGCATCAGGTTAATCTCGTCCGCCATGTTGCCCGACGTGAAATTACTCTCCATCGCCTGACCGTCAAACCGAACCTGCCATCCTTCGGCGCCCTGCCGATCCTCGGCCATTGCCGTCACGGAGGACGCGACTACCAGAAATGCCGCCAAACCAAAGCCTAAAACTCTTTTCCTCATCCTATCGCCGCCCCCTTACAAAATTCCAAGCGCGGACGCGTCCACGCCCCACGCGCTCTTAATTGCGTCCTGCGCATTGTGCGTCTGCACTGCGTCCACCTCTACGTCCACATGGAACTCCACACCATCATATTTGTAAGTGGTAGTAATCGTGTTTCCCTTCGTCTCCACTTTCGCCTCGGTGGCCACCCGTCCGTCTATGCGAATGGAGTCCACGAAAGCCGCCGACTCGGCACCGGATGGTAAAATCCCCTTGTAATAAAGCTCCACGCATTCCTTACCGCTCACGCCGGCATCGTCCGGGTTCTTCACCCATTGCCCTTCGTTTACGAAGTTTAGGTCAATCAAATCCGGCGACAATGTCGTCACTTTCTTCCCGTCCTTCATCCAATACCGATAAATTCGCACCCGCACGTACTCGTCGATGCTTCCGCTGTTTCTGACGGTCAAATTTTCCTCATACGTTTTGTTAAGAGCCAGCTTTTCACCTTCGCCCAACATGTTTTTAAGCAACGCGCCGCTCGTGAAACCGTCCTCCTGGTTGGTTTTGACTTGCCACTCGCTGTTGTCATAGTCACGGCTGCTAACCACCTCTCCATTTTCCACCAGGCTTACGCCAATCTGGGAAACCGTAATTTCCGCCGTGTAGTTTTCACTATAATACGTCAGCGCCGCGCGCGTGCTCCCAATGCCACTTCCCAATAACAGCACCGCCGCCAACGCCATCAAGCCATACGTCACGTACCTGCTTTTGGAGGCCTTCCTTTTCTTTCTCATGCGATTTCAGCCCCCTCTCCTGCCGCGTTCACTTGATAATCCAGACCCTTCGTCCGTTCTTCGAACGTACTCGCGCCATAAAAATCCATCTGCCCCGTCATGCGCGACTGGTAATCCGA
Organism: uncultured Faecalicatena sp.; assembly: GCA_948468385.1. Taxonomy (GTDB): domain Bacteria; phylum Bacillota; class Clostridia; order Lachnospirales; family Lachnospiraceae; genus Schaedlerella. The sequence continues at coordinate 26,711 of CAOKHZ010000025.1, forward strand.
ATATGTCGTCGTCCAATCCGCCACGGCGTTCCCCGACGCGTCATACACGACCGGGGTACATTCCTGAATGACCACCACGTTGAAATTGTCCTTGTCAAATCCTTCCGGCAGGACAATCTGTGCGTCCAACACCGTGGTCGTCGCCCCTGCCGCGAGTATCGGACGATAGTACCAATAATCATCCTCGCCCTGATACCAGTTCGAACCGCCGTCGGCCTGCGTATAATTGATGGCAAGTTCGCCGCCGCAAAACACCTTTACCCTGACAAAGCAATCATTTGTCGCCGAAGCATTTTCAAGAGAAATGTGCTTCGTCATGTTGCTTACCTCCTCGTGAATCTCCGTCTCGGCTCCCAGGCTCACGACCTGGCTGCCGCCCGCGGACACATAAGTGGTAAAATACGCCGTGGCACCCTCTATCGTCAACGCCGCCGTCATGCCAAGGGCCGCGGCCGACATCACGGCCAATTTGCCAAACTTCTTAAAATCCTTCATCCTTGCCGCCGCTCCTTCCTATTGTACCGGATTCGTGGGATTCTCCCAGTTCCACCCGTTCTCGCCGTCCGATTCAAAATGATTCGTCACGCCATAGCCGCCGCGATTGCCGCCCCCGTACTGGTTCGTGAACGTCACCGCCGCCGAAGACAAAGCTTCCGGCGTTCCCGCCGTGGCCTCTACTCCCTCGTCCGACACGATTAACACCGTCTCCGCGTCCGCGCCGACCGTCGTATAACTGGCACCGGAATAAATTTCCGTCACCGTCACGTTAAGTCCCGCCGGGATCCTGTCGAGCGTCACCGTCTCGGTTCCCGCTCCCGCGTGCGTACTGCTAATCACGTTGCTATATACCACGTTGCCATCCTCGTCGCGCCCCTCGACCTCAAACACGAACGTGGCGCGCCCGAGCGACTCATTATAATTTAACAGCCTCTTGGTAATTTCAAGCCGTCCATATTGTTGCTCGGCTTCGGCTTTCAGCCCGATTTCCGTCTCATAATCCCAATCGTCGCTTCCCACGCCTGTCGTCGTGTACGCGCTGCTCGGCAATGCCGTCAAATAAGGAGTGAATACGTACTTCACGGTATAATCCGGATTGAACGTCTCCTGAGGCACCACGAGGTACATTCCCGTCTCCAGATTATCAAACGTGGCCTCCGCCACGCCGACACTTCCTTCTTCCAGTGAAATGTCAACGTTTCCAACCGCCTCGGCATTTTCCACGAAAGAATACGCCTCACTTGCCAGACCCATCCATTCATCCGCCGTGGTCGCGTTGCCAATCCCGCTAAAATCCATCCCGGAAAACTCGCCGATCGGCGTAAACTCGCCCGTCGCGTCCACGTCCGCCACCTTGTACAGCGACACAGGAATGCTCATCTGATTGAAATCCTCCTGGAAATCGTTTCCCGCCACGGACACCGTGATGCTGCAATCCGTCTTTGCCGTGTCAATCGCGATTGCCGCCCTCGACTGCATCCGAACCAGACATGGCAACGCCAACAAGGCAAACGCCAGTGCCAACACATATCTCTTTTTTAAACGCTCTCTCATTTTCAACGTCTACACCTCCGATTCATTTCTTCTTCCCCGTACCCGTGACTCGCCTCCGTGAAAAATAACTTCTCATAATCAATATCACAAGGCTCGTCACGCCAAGGCCGAGCAGCAAATACAACATATAATAATTCTGAATGGCCTGCACCATGGACTCAACCGGCGTGCTCTCAAGTTCCCCGTCATAAGGAACCCGATGCCCGCGCACCAGCAGGCGGTGACTGTTCACCCCGTAGGGCGTACATGTGAACAATGTCACGTAATCCTGCCCCGGCTCGACCTGCAAGGCCTCCTCCAACGCGTCGAAGTCATCCTTGTCAATCATCGGAATCACCCGGTCGACTTCGTACGCCATATCCTCGTCTAAAATGTGTAAATAGAACCGATCACCACGCTCAAGCTGGTCAATGTCGGTAAATAGCTTCGCACTGGGAAGTCCCCGATGCGCCGACAAGACGCTGTGGTTTCCCTCGCCTCCCACCGGAAGCTTCGTCCCGTTCAAATGCCCGACTCCTGTCTGGAGCACGTCATCGTCCGTCCCATGGTAAATCGCCAACTTGATGTTGATTTTCGGTATTGTTAGATAGCCCATGACGCCGTCCCCGGCCACGTTGAGTAACTGCCAATACTCCGTTTCCTTGACATCGTCCGCCTTGTCAATGCCAAACACGTCCGTCAAAAGACTGTTTCGCTCAAACGTCTGATTGTAACCCCTGGCCGCCGCCCACGCCTCGTCAAAGTTTTCCTCGGTCATCTGGCTTACGACCTCGTCATAATTGGAGATAAGCTGTGACTGACGGTACGTGTTCCATTGGTCGGCAACGGTGGGATAAATCAAAATGCCGAAACCGACCACAAACAGTAGGGCAAAGAGAATCGTGGGTAATTTCTTCCTCATCACGCGTCCCCCCGTGACTTTCCGACATCCCGCCCGACTGGCGGCTCCCCCTCGGCCGGACTGGTTTCTAAGCCAATTTCTGGATTGGTGCCTTGCCCGGCTTGTGCGTCCTCCACGCTTCGCGCCTCACCGCCTTGTTCGGCCTGCTTACCCTCCGCACCTTGCGCCTCGACGCTTTGCCCGGCTTGCGCCCTCCGCGCCGCCATTCGCATTTTCCGATCTTGTTTATATAGCAAGAAGCAAAATGCTGCCGTGACCGCCAATCCAACGACCACCCATAGCAAATAATTCGTATGAAGGCTCATGTCACTCAAAGGAATACTTTCGTCCAAAACTTGCTCAGGGTCGTACGGAACCCGATGCCCCCGAACCAAAAGCCGCTGGCTGTTCACCCCATATGGCGTACAAGTAAGGAGCGTCACCAAATCCATTCCGTCTTCGACCGCCAATGTATCCGTTTCCTCCGGCTCGACCACCGAAATCTTATCCACCTCGTAACAAAGCGTGTCATCCAAAACGTGCAAAAGGAAATGATCGCCCTCTTTCATCTTATCCAAATCCGTAAACAATGACGCGCTCGGCAATCCCCTATGGGCGGATATCACGCAATGGGTACTCTCCCCGCCTACCGGAAGCGAACTTCCTTCCAAATGCCCCGCCGCCTTTTCCAAAACTTCCTCGTCCGTCGTGTGAAAGACGGGAAGCGTAATCTTAATCTTGGGAATCTCAATCGTACCCATGATGCCATCCCCACCAATATTCAGGCAGGACATGTACGTTTCGTCCTCCCCGGAGGCACTCGCGACGGCAAACGAATCGGGAAGGATACTGGGAAGAAGTGCGTTATTGTAAGCAAATGCCTGATTCCGCTCCATCTCGTAATCCACCGTGCCCTGGGATTCCAACTCGGCCACCGTCTGCTCGTAATCGCTAATCAACTGGCCTTGCCTATAGTTGTTCCATTGATTGGCCACGAGCGGATACAGCAGCAAGGACAATCCGGCTAAAAATAAAATCATTATGAAAATTTTACTCGTTTTCTTACTCATCCGGACTCTCCTTGTAGTTGTATCCTCGTCTTTCTTGTTGGTTCTCTCTAGTGAACGTGCCCGTTTTGTCCCATTGGCCTTACCCTGGTATACGCACCCGTCTCGCCTTGTCGGCTCTCCCGGGACACCCCGCCCCGGGAGAAAAATTCATGTACTTTTCAAGTTTGTTTTCAGCTCGCCATCTCGTTGGCATTCCCCAATCATTTAAGCGAACCGTGACCCTTTTCCTCTTGTATGTCGTAAGCCCTGATTATTTGGCAGATTTTCTGCGGCTGGCGAAGAACAATCCTGCTGCAATAATCATGATGGCACATCCGCCAATGGTGAAGATGGTCGTACCAATACCACCAGTGGACGGAAGACCAGAAAGCTTGGTGTTCGGAATGGCAAAATGACTATCATTTACCGCCATGTCTTGTGCCACAGTAAATTCTGCCGTCGTAGTCTCCGTTTCACCCTCTGCAGTCTTCTTCCCATTAATCGTAATGCTCCAAGATTCCAAAGCATCTTTTGCGGCATTCATATTTGCCTCAATCACAATCTCATATTTGTTTGGATTGATAGAATAACCGTCTGGAGCCTTTGTCTCTTCTATATAGTACGTTCCTGCCGCCAAACCTTTAATATACAACTTACCATCTGGATCAGAAATTACTTTTCCTCCTGGTAGGGCAGGATTAGTCGTGTAAGCCGTTCCGTCTGCATTGGTAATCGTGAATTCTGCTCCTCCCAATCCATTTGCATCATCCCCTACACCAATTTTTTGCAACAAATTCGGTGCAAGATTACCACTGATGTCAAAAGTGTAAGTCTTTGTCGTAGAGTCATCACTATCATCTGACCCTTCCTTTGTGGAATCCTTCGTGTAATTCAAAACAGCGTTATTCGTCTTAGGATCTTGATTTATAAGAGCATCATTCGTAACCTCGGCCTTATACGTAATACGCAATGCCTGGCCCTGGTAATCTTTTAACGTGTAATTCTTTGTACCATCAGAATTCGTTTTCACAAAATCAACATTCACTGTATTGTCAGCAGGCGTATGCGTATACAAACTTGCATCCAAATCCACCCAATCAGAGCTACCATTTTTAACTTGTACTCTAATGCTATCGGGTACATATTCAAGTCCCTTCAGAGTATCGGCTACATTAAATACCGGCTCCGCCCCGCCATAATACGGAATGCTAGGTACAGAAATTTCGAAATCAAGCTTATCGCCAATATTGGCCGTATTTGCTGCCCCACCATTAACCTTCTTCTCAATTGTTGGTGTGTTCGTAACCTTTATCCAAGCATTTCCATCTGCTACTGCCGCAACGTCTACACTACCATCAACAACATAGCTTCCATTATCACTCTTATACTTAACAGAAACCACTACCGGACTATAGATTTTCTCTTCCGCATTTTTAACAACTACCAAATAGGAACCAACGGCAACATTATTTGCAACATAATCATCACCCACCGGTGACATTGTTGCTCCAGTCGTTCCAGAAACCATTGCTTGAATCTGTCCTAACTGTGATTCCGTAAAAGTAATCTCACCATCAACTTCCGTAAGGCTTGGAATAATGTTTTTATAGGCATCAACTACTTCATACTTTGTGAATTTGCCAGTAGTCGCGTCATATTTCGCCTCAACAATCTGGTAATATTGCACTGATATGCCATCTTCTTTCGTAATTCCGCTTACCGTAATAGTACCCTTGTCGTCAGCCGTATTCGCAGCCGCTTTCTCTGCCGCGAACGTCGTCAATGACATTCCCAGTACCATTGCGAGTGATAACATCACTGCAAAAATCTTTTTAAATTTTTTCATCTTTCTTCTCCTTTTCCTTTTTTGATTTTGACACTTTATTTACATGTGTCTGTCACAGAGTTTCCGATGCTTATCTTGCATCCTCTTCTGCGCGGTGCAGGGACCGCCAAAAAGTAGTTTCATTCTCTAACTTCTCAGCACCTCCCTACGTTTATTTCTATATGTTATCAGTGCCGCGGCCGCCATTAGCAGCACGCCACCGAACATATACAAGTAAATACCCGCGCCTCCCGTACTTGGGAGTTCATAAAACTCCACGTCATTCTTGACAAGGATGGTGTATTTGTAATTCGCCTGATCCAATGTGACATTTATATGGCTACCCTCACTTGGATTCGAAATAGGTTCTAACTTTCCACCCTTAAACGTCAGTGTCATCGTTTCCGTGGTCGCAACATACCCTCCAGGTGCGCTCGTTTCTGACAAGATGTATTCTCCATCCAACTTAGTCTCATCCATCCCATCCGCCCATGTCCACTCGACAATACCATCCTCTTCTCGAGAAGTACCCGTTGCCACCGTTTCCTCACCCTTTTTCAGTGCAAACACCGCACCGTCAACCTTCTTTGTGGGATCACTCGAGCTACATTTCACCACTTCCCACGCATAGTTGATATTTTGGCTATAAGCATTCGTAAAGCGTAATCCTCTACTAACATTTTCACTTACGTCAACCGTTCCCATTGTCCCGACAGTTGACTGGCCATCGTCCGATACCGTTTCCTCTTTTGAAGTAATTACCGTCACGCTAGTATCCAACTGATAGGAATCCATATCCGCATTCTTTTCCGTAACGGAAATCGTGTAAGTGTTTTCTCCTATCTCAATGTTGTCAAACGTCGCTATGCCAAACCAACTTCCGTCGAAACCACTTTTCTCCCACTTCATTCTTTCATCGGTTGCTTTTAATGTTGCTGGTATTTCAGCTATATCGATTGGTTTGCCTGATGATTTATCTATCATTGTAATTTCAAACTCCAATTTTGTTTTCAACTGCTCTACAGCTGCATCATCTAGTCCTACAATCGTTTTATTAATGCGGAAGCTAAATTTTCCCTTTTCGGGTGCCGGCAAGTACTGACTAAAATGAACATCATCAATAAAATTTCCCATTGTCGGAGTATACTCTTCTGCCGACACAAAGAAGAATCTGTTCAAATTGTACTCCGGCATATAATCTCCAGTATGTGTCACCCACTCTCTTGGTCCCGCCACGTAATCCTGTACATATACGTCTGGATAAAGCAAGTTACCATTGGCATCAACATCATTTTTATGCCTCTTTAACCATTCCACCTCAGTTAACGTATCAATTTCAACAGTATAATCATTAGATGCCCTCTCATTACTAGGAATCCCCTTCTCGGCAACCCATGTGGGAACAATAAGCAGATACATGTGATCTTTCGCATTGTTACTCATAGGGCGCGCCCTATGGGCGAAAGAGTAATGTAACACCGTTCCCCTTATAGAAAGCACATCCTGATAAAGTGCCCCTACTCCTTCTGCATTTAGCTCAGCAAACTGCTCTCCTTCATCGGCATGGACAGTAGTCCATCCAGAATCCCTACCATAATATTGACTATTGATATAACCATTTCTTGACCAAGCTATTTCAATTTCCCCTGCCACTGAAGTGGTTTTCCAACCCTCAATTTCATTTTGGTTTTTTTGCATATACGGTGGATCAGATGCATTTTTATTCTCTACAACTGGCTTCTCAAAACTACCATTCTGCACTTCGCTATAGTATGTTATTTCAAATGGCTTTGATATAGCAACCGGCTCTTCCCCAATCCACAATTCTACCTTATACGTTACTGTTCTTTGTGTATCATTTAAGGCTCCGCCATCCAATGCCACATTCACCCATCCGCCTCTTTCATTGGCATTTTCGGCAATATTTTCATCGACAGTTTCATCAACATTATATTGACCATTATCATACTGCTTTGGCTTACTTTGCACAAACTCACCATTATTTACACTTTTAAGCCATACATATTTAATCGCTTTGCCATCTTCTCGAGCCTGCTCATATATCTCCTGCAAATCTTCCGGCAAATTCAAGCTCGCTTCCAGCCTCCCCTCTTTCATAATATTGTCAACAATATTTATTCCCAAAGTGCCAGTCTCGGGAGCCTCAAATACCACATGTAAACAATAATTGTCGCCAAATTCAAAATAAGATATTACTTGCGCTTCACTACCATCTGACGCGTAAAAATGATATGAACCTTCTTTGGCCTCAACCTTTCTGACCTCATCCCCTGACCACTCTTCCTCACTATTTCTTAATCCAAGTTGTATCTCTTGTGGCGTATACGTAATACCATTTTTTGTAATCTCCGCTACCCCTATCAAATCCCATAAGTCCCATTCTTTACCTTCTTGAAACGCAAGAGAAACGTCCTCCTCCAGTAGTTCCAAACCCTCTATTACGTTTCCATTCTGATCCACACACTCAACCGACAAAGTTCCAAATGGGTAGCCGCCAAGTTGCCAACTAATCACAAACGTCGAAAAGCTCCCCGTCACCAGTTCCACTTTCTCCACCGCGACTTCTTCCTCTTTCGTCGTTATCGTGGTCGCCGCCTTTTCGGTCAAATCTTCCACCACGACCCCGTCCTCGGCGGTCGCGTCTTCTTTCAAGTGGTTCACGGCCACGGTCGCGTTTTCCGACACGCCCTCCGGCTTCACGGCCTCGTTGAAGTCCATCGTCACCTTTACCGGTCCGTTTGGCTCCACTTCCACGCCGTCCACCAGGAAACTGATGTCATACGCGAGAAATCCTTCCAGCGTCGTGTTATTTTTCTTGCTTTCCTCCAACAGTTTCTTGGCCGTAAGTTCGTATTGGTCGTTGATTTCCCGAGCATCGACCACCTCTTCGTCGTTCAAGTCCGCCGTCGTCATGACCGGCTCTATCTTCTTGACGGACAATTCAGCTCCCTCAGGAATGGTACCTGCGCCCGCCGCCACATGGATGGTTCCCATGTCGTCTTCGTAGGATGCCTCGTATGCCGGAGATTTCTCCAGTTCTTCCACCACGGCGGCCGGAATCTCTTCCTCTTCTTCCGCATTCATGTCATTACCGCCCTCGGCTTCTAAGTCACCATTCTCCGTTCCCGCTTCTTTGTTCTCGGTTCCAAGTTCCACGTTCTCTCCGTCCTCGTCACTTGAATCCGCATTTTCCTCGCCGTCCGTGTCCTCGACTCCCGAATTCGTACTATCCTCGCCGTCCGCGTCCTCGACTTCCGGATTCACGCCGTCCGCACCTTCCGTTCCCGGATTTTCATTCGCATCCTCGCCCGGCTCCGTGCTTTCCGTTCCAACCGCGTCCTCGCCGATATGTTTATACGCCCGCTCCATCTCTGTCACCTTCAAATATGCGAAGATGTGGCCGTCGTTTGCGGCGTACCTATTTTCTCTTACCTCATTGCCACTGTTTCCCTCGATGACCTTGATTTCATTGCTTCCATTATCATAAGAAGAAACAATGCCCATCTGCGTACTTGTTTCTTCGCCGCTACGATGAAAGAACACGATGTCGCCTACCTTCGGCTCGTATCCGTCCGCCGTTATCAAATATCCGGCATTTGCCCCGTTTGCAATTCTCCCGTGCCAACTGCCGGAATCTTTCTCATTTGTAAACATTCCCGTATTCGCCAACCTTGCATAATGAAGGCAGAAGTTTACGAACGCCGCATCCCAATCAGCATACACGTCACCCATGAATTGACCATAGCGGGTGTAACCCTTGTGGCTTCCATTCTCCGCAATCTGATAATTGTTCATGCTTTCCTTGTATCCAAGCTGCTTCTGTGCGGCCGTTGCCAAATCCTCGCCCCAGTTGCCCGACCAGGAAACGTTCGCGTACTGTGCGTCCCACTTGGACGCGTCCTCCACGTCCGCGCTTAGATCAATCCGGCAAACTTCTGTGTGCGCGTGCTCTTCCTTTCCGCATACGAGCTGTCTCTCGTGGCAGTCAACCGTGTGTGCATGCTCCTCGGACTCTTCCATGCCGCAGACAAGGTTGCTTCTCGACTCGTAGCAGGCCTCCCCGTGCTGGTGTCCTTCGGACTCTTCCATGCCACAAACGAGAGTGCCGTCCTCCTGATAGCATTCCTCCACATGCGCATGCCCTTCATGCTCTTCCTGGCCGCATACCAACACGTTTTCCGTCTGGTGGCATTCTTCCACATGTTGATGCCCTTCGCTTTCCTCCCGGCCGCAAATCAACACGTCCTGATAACACTCTTCCACATGTTGATGCTCTTCCATTCCGCATTTTGCCTCTTCGGTCATGGCTACCCCGTACTGCGTCAATATTCCCACGACGCCACCAAACACGATTACCACCAGAAGCATCACGGCGATATTTGCCTTCCTACGCTTTCTCTGCCGCCTATTCAACTCATTTAAATATTCTTTCACAAGTTTTTGCATCTTCTCACCTTCTTAGTGCATGACTTCTATACGATCCAACGGCCATATCCTCCATACCACCTTGCCGACAATCTGGCTTCGTTCCACGCATCCGATGGCCCTGACACGGCTGTCTACGGACTCCGTGCGATTATCTCCAAGCACGAATACCATGTTCTCGGGCACCTCGTAAGGAAACTCCTGATTACACTTGCCAAGATTTTTCTCGGTTACATATGGTTCGTCAAGCAACTCGCCGTTGACATATACATTTCCTTCCTGGTCTATCTCTATATAATCTCCCGCGCATCCTATCACGCGCTTTAGGAGTATCTCTCCCCCATAATAAAACCCAATGACGTCTCCGGCCTCGACCGTCTTCGTCTGATAGAGAAACACGATTTCCCCGTTTCTCATCGTCGGCATCATGCTCGAGCCGTTGACCTCCAGCAACATGAAAAACCTTGTCACCAGCAATGCCGCCATGGCGGCCGCCACGATGAGTGCCCCGGCAACTCCTCTCAAGGCCTTTCGAAAGTCCCTTTTGGATTCCACTCTTTCAAGTTCCGCCTTAAGAAGCTCCACGGGAGGAATCTTTATCTTGTTCTCTTGCTTCTCCTGATTCTCGTTATCCATGTACGCCCCCCGAGGATGCCAACGGCATGTCGTTTGGCGCCTCCTCAGCCCCCGGACTTACGTCCTGTACAATACAAGCCTTCTCCTGGGACAAAAGCATCACGTTCTTACGCCTTGCGTATGCCTGCGACACGTCAAGAATGTCTGACCGTCGGTCGGCCTCGCGATTCGGCTTCCAATCGGCTCCGTCAGAAGCCTGACGTTCCCCGGCCATCGCGGCCGCCGTCGCCTCCCCGCACAATCGCTTCACGTTCAGCAGGTACTGCTCCGCGCTACGCTGCGCCACCTCGAATATCCCATTAAGCCGAAGTGCCGCCTCGGCGATGGAACCCGCCTCGTTCAATTCAATAAGCTTCGTCGTGCGCATCTCCTCAATCGTGCCGTTAAGTTCCGCAATTGCCGCGTCCTTCTGGTTCAGACGTTCGTCCTTCACGTTCAGTTTTACCTTCAAGCGCTCGTAGCTTTCTTCCAGCACCGCAAGCCGCGCGCTCGTCTCGTCCAGTTCTTGTTGCAACCTCTCCGTTTCCTCACACTGCACGATGAGCATTTGCAAAAGTTCCCTGCGCTTCAGCCTGCGCAATTCTTTCTCCGCCATGTCGCCCCTGCCTTTCCTCGTCCGCCGTTTCATCCATCCAATCGTCTCGACGGTTCGTCTGCCCCGTTCATCCTTCCCGCCTCGTCAAGCGTACCGTCAATAATCTTAATCAGCTCCAACACCGACCTGAAATATACCGTCTTGTCTTCGTCAAGATAAGTGACCCGTCCCTGCCAGCTGCTATGCTGCCTATGTGAAACGCGGATGACAAATGTTCCCATGTCTCCATGTTTTTCCAACAATTCTTCGTCTTCCATGACCCTTGTCATCCCTTCCTTCTTTTTTACGTCATACGTGCGCCCGTGTATGTCCCTGACACTCGTGTCCCGATGCGGAAACCCCAAGGCGTTAAACAACTCCTCCGCCGTCCGTATGACTTGCTCATATCCGCAAAAGGGAATCCCTTTCCTATTAAACGCGTGGTACAAGCGGCCTTGAGGGCTCCCTTTGTCATTTCCGTCCACGCATAACATGATTCCATTTATTGTCCCTATATAACGTCCTGACCCCGCCATATACACCATGCCCTTTCCATAAAGTGGGCTCTTCATGACACTTATCTTAACAGCCCAAGACTATCCCCTTAACTATCCATTCCATGAAAAAATGCGTTTTTTCCATTTTTCAGATTATTTCACGCTTCGCAAATCACGCTATTTACTCGGTATTCAATCCCCGTGCGCTCCCTGCCAATGGTAAAATTCCTGCTGATGCGTTTTTCAATCACGCCGCAGTTTTCGCGGGTCGTATTGACCAACAAAACCAAAAACTGCCCGCTTCCATATTGGTTGATAATGTCCCCGTGCCGCACGGAACACTGAATCGCCTCGCCCAACCGTTCGGACAACGACTCCAACTTCTCCCCCTCCTTCATGGGATTCCCCTTGCCGTCCACCAAGGTGCACAGCATAAGATAAACACTTTGGCCGCCCCGCTCCATCATCCTCCCGATAATGTGATAAATCCCCTTAAATACCGGGTAAGTACACCGATATCCACCCTGAACCTCTCCTGAGTCCTCGGACAAGTCCCGCTGTATTTGGTCAATCACCCCGTAGGCATGCCTCATGCGATCTCCCAGCTTATCCATTGTTTCGGAAATTTTTGCCGACGGGCGCACTCCCCTCTCCATGATATATTCATCCACCGTCTCCGCATAAAGGCGAGCCGCCTCCTCGTATCTTCCGCTCTCCACCAACGCCTCCATGGTCAGGCACTCCCAGTCGGAAAACGGGGAGATTTTTGTCGCATACTTTCCAAGCTCTTCCAGTTGAATCCAATCCTCTTTCTTCCTTAATATAAAAGCCGCCGACTCCACGCACTCACAAAACATGTTTCGATAGCGTCTTGCCTCGGCTCCCGCCCACAAGACTCCGGCATAATCTGAAAGAAACTCCCCCTGATATGTGTAGCAAGCTTCCCGATAAAGATTTAACCGTTCTTCCTCGTCCTCTTCGTCCGCCGCCCTGACGCATAACTCGTCAAAAACCCTAGCGTCCTCGCTTATCGGAATCAGAGGCGTCCAATGATAGACTCCCTTCTCCAGCCTGATATAATTTACGTCCGGGAGCCCCATGCTCTTTAGCTTCCGCTTTGACTTATAAACAATCGTCTGCAGCGCCTGGTGGCGATTCTCCACGTCCCTGTCCCCAAACAGCACTTCTTCCAAAGTATCCCTGCCCACGCCGTCCATGACGTTATGCAAAAGCATTTGCATCAAACTTGTAAAATGCGTGTCCCTGATTCTTTCCCCCGTCAATGGCTTTCCATTATAGTGCATTTGAAAATTTCCAAACATCCGAACCCGTAATACGTCTGGCTGATCCATGTCCCCACTCCTTGCGCTCGCCTTTCACTTCACACTTCGGAAAAAGGTATACCTTTTTCCCGGAAGACGATTGTCAAAAAAGAACAAATGTGATAATATAATTTAGAGGTCTTTCGAGACCCTTTTTGTTAAACTTGTCCAAAAGAAGCTCGTTTTATAGCTGGATTTTGGGCATATTCTGTTATTTATGTCATAAATAAAAAAAGTGCACCTCTTCCTCCACGACAAAGAAAAAGGTATACTTTTTTCCACTTTTTCCCATTAATTGATGAAGTTGTACACTTTGAATCTAACCACCTCCCTCTCGTTTTAAAGAACTTTCGCCAGACATGACTTCGTCAATGTAGCTCGAATCAACAAAAAACAAGTTGCATTTCGATTCTCAAAATGCTATGGTATTTATATAAAAACGAAAGGAACGTAACATGCAGAAAAAGACACCAGATTACGACAACGTGTTCAAAACAATGAAGAACAAATTTCCGACTTCCTCATCAAAATTGAAAGCGAAGTCTATCTCCTGGAATGCCAGAGTTATGACGACGGCTCCATGGCAATACGAATTGCCGAATACGCCTTTATCGTCGCGAGGCAGTTTGCGACATGGGACATTGGCCACGCGACAATTCCGATGCCCCGATTCTCTGTAATCTATGTCAAGAGAACGGAAAGGACGCCCGAAAAAACGACGATTACCTTCACCTTTCCAGATGGCCAGGCGGTAAATTATGAATCAACAAACGTAATTCTGGAGAATCTTACAAAAGAGAACATCGTCGAAAAACAATTGTTTCCATATATTCCGTTTTACATTGCAAGGTACGAAAAGGAACTGGCATTCGGGAACAAGATTAACGATGCCGTGAAAGATTTAGAATATTTCCGGGACGAAATGATTCACCTGCACAAAAGGGGAACGTTGTCAGACGACGAGTTGGTAGACTTGATGGGCTTCGTGAATACGATTATCACACACATCACGAACGGAAATCATAACGAAGAAAGGTTGGTGAGCATCATGGGTGGAACCGTAATTGAAACAGAATCCGAAAAATTGATACGTCGGGGAATTAAACAAGGCATTGATCAAGGCATCAGTCAGGGCATCAGTCAGGGCATCAGCCAGGGCATCAGCCAAGGAAAAGCCCAAATGATTATTGAAATGGGGCAGGAAGACGGCCTTGATGATTTGACGATTTTGAAGAGGCTGCAAGACAAGGTTGGAATTTCCCTGGAAAAGGCAATTCTTTATTTAAAACAATATGGAAAAGCAAACTAAAAAACACCTTTTAATGCCCAAAGAGGCGCAAATATATTTATGAAACCCATACTACGTGCCTTCGCAACGAGCTTGGACGATCAAGGAGCTTTTTCGGCCGATCACAACGCCGATCGGCCGAAAAAGTCATCTCATAGAATTTGCCGCATTTCCCGCGCCGTATCCTACCTCTATTTATCCGCCGCGACCCACTTTTTAAAGGTGTGAGAATCCACGCCCAATCGTTTAGCCGCGGCCGTGGTCGTGCACGTTCCCGCCTCCCACAATATCTTCACGCTTTCAAACTCCTCTGGAATTTCCTTTGGCTTCCTCCCCAGATGAACTCCCTTGAGCCTGGCCGCCGCGATGCCCTCCGCCTGCCGCTGCCGAATATTGGTGCGTTCCGTCTCCGCCATGTATGACATGAGCGTGAGCATGAGCTGCGCCACCACCTTCCCGAGAAGGTCGTTTTCCAACCCCACATTCAAAATCGGCAAGTCCAGAACGATGATGCCCGCCTTCTTCTCCACCGTAATGACTCTCCACTGTTCCAGAAGTTCGTCAAAATGCCGCCCCAGCCGGTCGATGCTTTTGATGACCAAAATGTCGTTTTCACTCAGCACTTCCAGCACCTGCCGATAGCCCGGCCTATCAAAATCCTTCCCCGACTGCCTATCCACGTACACGTTTTCCTCCGGCACGCCGTACTCCCTCATGGAGAGCCATTGCCGATCCTCATTCTGTTCCTTCGTGGATACGCGGATGTACCCATAGACATTTCTTATCATTTGTAAAATCCTCCTTCTCTTTTAGTAAACACATGTCCGTTACTATTTTAAAGGATATTTTACATAATATTATACTCACGGCCGATAAAATCTGCCGTGAGTATTGCACCCTCCCGCATCCGAAACATGCGGGTAAAACTGTTCCGCCCTGGCTGAACCGTTACGATTTTTCACTTAACGTCTTCTTCCAATTCATTCTTCCGATTCTTTCCTTCGCCTCACGTCCATGCACGCCCTAGCCGCAAAACATGCCGCGGCCGTCGAGTACCCGCTCTCATGGCCCAGGAAAGCCACAATCAAAAAACGATTCCCGCCACAAACAACATGGTGCTTATGACCTTGCACATCGTCGTATTTCCCTTTCCCATCATTCTCGCCCTCCATATATCATCCATGAATAGTAACCGTCCGTCATACCGTCTTACGCAACAGCTTCCGCTTAAACGCCCGAACCTTCTCCCCATAGCGGCTCGTGAACAGCGCACCGACCAGCAGCATGCCAAACACAAATCCCAGCGAGACGTTGGCAATTTTTTCATAAATGCCCGTCGAGGCCAGTCCCTGCATTTCAATCACCCCATATACGATAAACGCAAAAATTGCCACCACAAACAGCGCACACAATCTTCTTGAGAACGTTACCTTATCCTCGTTCGCATAATCCACCGCCTTTAATAGCGTCCGTTCCTCTTCCTTGTCAATCATTTCCTCTTTTTTCCTTTCTCCATCCAATATTTCTTCAATGCAGACATCATAATAATTTGCCAACTCAATGACCACGTCAAAGTCTGGCATGTTGATACCGTTCTCCCATCTCGAAATGCTCCGGTTCGTCACGCCAAGCATCTCCGCCAGTTGTTCCTGCGTCAGTTGTTTCTCCTTGCGGAGTTCCTTTAAAAATGTCCCGATTTTCTTTTGATCCATTTATCCGCGCCCTCCTTTCGCAAATCATCATAACGTCTTGGCTGGAAAAAGTACACGACACAAAACGAGAATCGCCATTTTTCAGGTCAACACTCCGTTTCGCTCGTTGCTCGCGGGAATCATTCACGCGTATCCTTTGTGTCAAACTCACTCAAATCTATCACCTCGCCGGAATTTACATCCTTTCCAATCCCGGTCCGGCGGGCAACCTGGTACCACGCACAAGTGGAATTATGGTCGCCCAAATTGTAATACAACTGAATCGTCACAGTTTCTCCGTCTGCATCCTCCTCGGCGGCGGCCAGTGGCTCAGCCTCACCCGTACTTTTTACGTAATACTTCACTGCCATCTCGCACAATTCTTCATCCGAATACGAAAAGGCATTCGAATCTTCTTCCGGCCCGGAAATGTCCGGCCCCCCTTCCTGCATTGGCTCTCCCGCCGCGCCCCTACATCCCGCCATCAATGTCAGGACCACAATAAATACCAGACATAAGGAAATATGTTTTTTCATGACTTACCAAGTACCTCCTCTTATTTTTGTTTCGCATGCTTCACCGCATATATTATATCCTCTTCCCACAAATAACGCAACGCCATAAAAAAGCTATTTAAAAGGCACGGTATATACCGTGCCTTTTGTGTTATCCGTTCAGTCCGCGCTGGCGCGCTACTGAATTGCAACCCTTGTGTCGCATATTTTTATATGGAATTCTTTACCCGATTTTCCTTGCCAGTATCGCCATGCCTTCCTTGCCCGGGAGTTTCACCTCCACCTTGCCATTTACACCGCTCTTTACCTTGGTGCGTGTCATTTCCCAAGTGTCAATGACTTCCACTTCATAGCTGCCGCCTTCCGGCAAATTCAAAATCCCCCTGCCATTGCACGCCCTGCCGAAATAACGCAAATACGCTTCCTCCCCGCAGTGGCCCGTCATGTCGCCGTGACGCTCGATAAAGGTATCAAACTGACTTTCCGGCAGCTTGACGATTCCTTGAACGATAACCGGAAGTTGTTTGAGCGCCTCCGGATTTGCCGCCATCTCTTTCGCCTGCTGATACGACATGGACGACATTTGTCCCATGGCCGCTTCTAAATTTCCCGGTAGTTCCTCCACGATGGAACGCAAAAATTCAATTCTCGCCGGGCTTTCCCCTTTTAAAGTTCCGCCCTTCGCCCACCAAAGAATCTCCTCCTCGTTTTCAAACACTTCGCCATGCGTACAATATCCGCCCAGCGTAACCGCCGTCCAAAATCGCTCCGTCATCTCGGCGGCGGAAATGTTGCCCCACGGATACTGCAAGTCTCCCTCATAGCAGCATTCATCAAATATGACGGGTTTTCCAAACTCCTTTTGTAGCCGCGGCACCCTTTTCACACAAACATCCTGGATGCAACAATGCGTCGTATGTTCCTCGGCAAAATCCCAATAAGGAAGGCAATTATGGTTACTCAACAAGTGATGGTACGGGTCGTTTTCCGCGATGAATTTCGCAAAGTCATACCACCACTGTGATTCGAAATACTCCGGAGCATTGTGGTTGTAATCATAATGCTTGGGGAACGTACAAAAACGCTCCTTGTTAAACGGAGCCGTCCTAAGCGTCTCCATCGTCTGGTCAATCAATTTCTTCTCTTGGTGCACCAACGCGTAAATCGTCGTTCCGAACGGCTTGTAACTGCTGCCGTCGGCATATTTAAAATGCAAACCGTCCGCGCGCACGATGCCGCGCCCGACATGCCACTTGCCATTTTGCAAAAGCCGCTCCCCCTCTGCCACCAGACACTCTTCTTCGCCCGAAGCCTCTGCCACGCCGCTCACCTGCCACTGCCAGGTTCCCGCCAGCTCCGGGTAAAAACGAACCTTATATGTATCATTTCCCGCATAAAAGCCTTTCACGCAAACCTTCGTCTCCCCGTTAGTAAACACTGCTTCCAAATTCACCTGCGCCTCGCCGCCTTACGGTGCCACGCCGGAAAATGTTAATTCAAATGTCTCGTATTGTCTCATCACCTAAATCCTCTTTCTAAAATTCAAATTCTAATTCCTGTCATTTTTTGCAAGACTGCACGCCCCATGAGTGTAGAACACTTCTCATTTTCTGTTTTTATTATCGCAGGCTTTGAACTTAATCTCAACAAATAATTCAGTCATTTTTACTTAACAGTTACTTGATATGCAGTGATATTGCAAGAAGCCCGTCCTCTCGAATTACAAGAAAAATAATTTTCCCTATATTCTCTGGGACTTACCCCTTCCTCGGCCTTGAACATGCGGGTAAAGTAATTCCGTGACCCGAACTGGCACCATTCACTAATTTCCTGAATGCTCTTCTCCGAACTGACGAGCAATATTTTTGCATAATTTAGCCTTATTTTCCGAATATAGTCCCCCAATTGCCGCCCCATTTCCTTTTGAAATTTCCTTGTCAAATAATATTCCGTATATCCCACCTCCCGGGCAATGTCCGAAAGCGTTATCGGTTCCATGAAATGTGCGTTCACGTAGTCGCAGCAAAGGCGAATCGGCCGAGAAAGTTCGGATGCAAGCTCTATCTCATGAACTCGGGAAATGTATTTGTCCATAATCTGGCGACGCAGCCCGGACAGCTGAGTAATCTTTCTGCATTTTTCTATTTCATGAATAAAATGACGCTCCATTTCTTTTGCCATTTTGACAGACAATTTCCCCTCGATTGCCGCCCGGCAGCATTGTGAGGTAAAAATAATCAAAATATCCTTTGCCTCCCGCAGGGAATCTCCCGTCATATAATTCTCTGGAACTCTTTGCAAGTAATTACCGCCCACTATATTTTCATATGCCAGGTTTCCCTCCCTGACGCATTGTAAAATCAATTGTTCTCTCGCATATGAATTCTCATAGTCCAGAGGATTTTTTTCCTGAAAACCAGAACTGGAAGCCCCGGCAAACGAATCCACTTCCAAAGCCGACTGATAAATATACTCATCGGGACAAATAATCTGCCCCGTGGCCGAAAAATGAAACATCCGGATATACTGGTTCATGACCGGTATGGACAATACCGGAATACGCGACAAAATCTGCCGTCCTATATTTCTTAAGGGCAGGGAAATATCTTGTTCCTTCATCCGCTCCCGAATGGCCTGCTGGGAGGTTTCCATGTGAAACATCGGCCCCATCAAGACAAGAACCCTCCCTGTATTTTCCGTTACCTCAACATATTCGCCCACCCAAATCATCCCCAGCGCGTCACTCATGACAAACGGCTTGTCATACTCAACCCCTTTCGTCATGGCATACTCCTTGCAGCCACCAATCTCCAGAAACGTTCCCAGTTCCTTGCCGTAGGCACTCGTCGTATAATACAGCTTTCCGTCCTTGTCGAAACACCAAACCGCCAACTCACACCCCACATATAATAACGTGGCCAGATTTGCGAACCGCACCTCCGTATTTCGAAATTCCATAAGTCCGCCTCCATTCCAAGGCGCTCATTTGCGCCAGTATAAAAAGCCTCTTTTTATTTTACCTGAAATTCATCTATCAGAAAAGGGCTTTTTTCTTCTATAGACAAGACCGGGGAAGATGACAAAATCGCGTTCTGCCTTCAAAACGGGGCCTATTTCGTGGAAACCAACATGGGATCCGAGTTTATGTTTGGTTCCAAGCGCGAACCCACGATGTGCTACAAGGCCAGCGCGGCAGCGGCGGAATATTCACGCCAGGTCGCCATGGAATATTATGGCTGCGGACGGCCTTACGGATACGTCTACGGCGGCAGCGGCGGCGACCCTTGCAAACACACGACGGAAAACGAAGCATTCATGTACCGGGAAATGCTTCGCATGGGCCTCCCGCCGATTTTATTTCACTCCTAACATAGGATTTTTGTACCACTTATTCGATGGAATCCCCTGTCTCATTCTCATATTCCTCACGTGTAATCTCTCCTTGATAATACATCTGTTTCAACTCTGCATCCGTATATTCCGAGAGGTCTTCTGCCTCATATCCCGCTTCTGAAACCGAGTACTCCGGCAATTGGCTTTCTGTATTTTCCAAATTAACGTTGCTCTCTTGCCGCGTCATTTTAGCGTTTGCGAGTCTTCCTTCCTCGCTAATCTCGACCTCGTCTAACTGAACATTTCCTGAATGCAACCGTCTTCCTATCGATTCCGTCTGAAACAGATTGCCATCCTCACCCGCACTAATCTGACGATAGGCTTCCGTCCCCTGCCGACGCTGAACCAACGATACCGTACCGTCTTCACGAATGTCTCCCTTCGTCAAGCGGATGTTGTCTGCGCTTTGCTGAATCTCGGCCTTCTTTACGTCTTCCGATGTCTGTGTCAAAGATTTTGTTCCATTTTCTTTTCCCTGCAGGGAAACATTGTTATAATTCATTGCATATACACTTATGCTCATTTCAAAAAATCCTTCCTGTTGAATGCAAATAATATATAAGGTTCTCTTACTCCATATCCTTCTTCATCTTAAACTTCTTTCATAAACTGAACATAAACCCATGATACACATTTTGTGAAAAAAATGTGAAAGAAACCGTGGGGCTTGAGCGATTAGGGGAAGTCCATCTCCCATAGCTGGTGCCAAGACATAATATGCTTTGTCCCAATGTCTCCCTTCAACAGTTTATATGTTTCATCTGCTCCATCACTTTCGCCAATTGCCTTTCCAGTTCTTCCTGCGTCTGCGCGTCATGCATTTGCATCGCCAATCGTATCTGCATATTTAACGTGTGCTGCCAGTCCTTTAGCATCGTAAACTCTGACTTTCTAATTTCGGATAATGGCATAGTAATCATTTCACCTTTCCTAACGTATTTTTTATTTATCATAAATATTATTTCTAAACTGAATTTAAACTCTGCAAGGCATTATGTGAAAAATCTGCAAACGAAGTGTGAATTTTTAAATTTCGTCGTCTTTTCGTGGTATAATCCATTTACATTTACTTTTGGAGGTGTTTAAATGTTTCAATTATTAATCGTGGATGATGATAAGAATACCCGGCGTTTTCTACGCGCGCTCCTTTCTTCTGCCGGATACAAGGCTTTTGTCGCGGATTCTGCAAAAATGGCTCTCAAGATTATGGACGAATCAAAAATAGACCTAATGATTCTGGATGTCATGATGCCCGAAATGGACGGGTATGCCTTTTCAGAATTATTAAGAGATTGTAACAATAACATTCCCATCCTCATGTTATCCGCCAAACAACTGCCTCGCGATGTCAAAAGGGGCTTCCTCTCCGGTACGGATGACTACATGACGAAGCCCGTCGACGAGGAAGAATTGCTTTTACGTATCAAGGCACTTCTCCGTCGTTCCAAAATCGTGTCAGAGCACAGACTCACGGTAGGTAATACCACCTTGAACTACGATGCACTATCCGTAAAAACCGGTTCCGACGAGCAAATACTTCCGCAAAAGGAATTTTATTTGTTATACAAACTTTTGTCCTATCCCAACCAGATTTTCACGCGGATACAATTGATGGAGGATATATGGGGGCCGTCCTCCGACTCCACGGATGCCACGGTGAGCGTACATGTCAACCGCCTGCGAAACCGTTTCGAAAACTGCCCTGATTTCTCCATCGTCACGATTCGCGGTCTGGGATACAAGGCCCAAATCAAGGAGGAGTTTCCATTTACATCCAAGCCAACGCAGGGTACCAAAAATAATCAGGAGGTCACGTTATGAAAAAGAAATCCATTTTCCCAACCAATCTCATATTCATCAGCACGGGGATTATCTTTATACTCCTCGCCCTGAACATGGTTATCAGCAACTCCATCATCATGTTTCTTTCCAAAAGGGGAATCCTCCTCTCGCCACCGGGAACCTCCCTATTACCATTTTTGATTCAAACCGGCATCATTAGTATATTATGCGGCACGATTCTCACCTTGTGCATCGGCCATCTTCCCCTGCGGCCGATTCACACGTTGATAAAAGCAATCCATGCCGTTTCCAAAGGCGATTTCCAGACCAAGATATATATTGAACATCCACAAGAATTTAGGGAGCTTTCCTCTTGTTTTAACCAAATGACGGAAGAACTTGCCGGAATCGAAATGCTTCGCTCTGACTTTATTAATAATTTCTCACATGAATTTAAAACGCCCATCGTTTCCATCCTTGGCTTTGCCAAATTGTTGAAAAAGGGAGACCTCACTCCCGCCGAACAAACCGAATATTTAGACATCATCATCGAAGAATCCGACAGGCTCGTCACGCTCTCCACGAACGTTCTGAATCTGTCAAAAGTAGAAAGCATGTCACTTTTAACGGGCTTCTCCACGTTCAACCTCGCAGAGCAGCTCCGTGAATGTGTCGTTTTGCTTGAAAGCAAATGGAATGAAAAGAACATCTCCTTCAACTTTGATTTAGAGGAAATCCAAGTAAACGGTAACGAACCATTACTCAAACAAGTCTGGGTAAACCTTCTTGATAACGCCATTAAGTTTTCTCCCGTCAACGGCGAAATCACATTGTCCCTATCAGGCGATGATGAGTCTGTCAATGCCACGTTAAAAGATTACGGCCCGGGAATGGATGAAAACACCTGCCATTGCATTTTTGATAAATTTTATCAGGGCGACCCTTCGCACGCATCCGAGGGAAACGGACTCGGACTGTCCCTCGTCAAAAAAATCGTGGAACTTCACCATGGAAACGTCACCGTGGAAAGCCATGTCGGGGAAGGAAGCACCTTTATCGTCGCATTGCCCCGTGAAAAGCATGGCCTTGAGACTCGCAAAAATGGTTCACTATAATTCCAACGAATTCGGATTCAACAAAAAATCGTATACATTCATCATCAAGATGCCCTCCTCTGTATAAAATGGTTTGGGCGTATCCAACGTGACCACGATTTTCTTAAATGAATCCTTAATTTTCAAAAACGGCTTGATTTCTTGTGCCATCTTCTCCTTCGTACCAAGCATGTATGCTGACTGAATGTAATACTTTTTAGAACCTTTATTGCAAATAAAGTCAACTTCCAGCTGTTTCTTTACGGGCTTGCCATTCTTGCTTTCCACAACGGTAAGATTTCCCACGTCAACGTGAAAGCCTCTCATTTTAAGTTCATTATAGATTACATTTTCCATGGAGCGCGTCACTTCCATTTGTCTGAAATTAATTCGGGAATTTCTAAGCCCCATATCCATAAAATAATACTTCATCGCCTCTGCCCCCCCGAACTCCGTCGCTATAAGATATTTTGGTTAGTTTTTCCTTCAACCTCTTCTGGTATACCTCTTCACACGAAATTTATCAACAGAAAAAAGAGTCCTGCTTGCCGGACTCTTGCACCAAGCGCGGTCATTTTAGCAACATATCACTTCTCGCGCTTCTTATTCCGTTTCTTCCAAATATTCATACCTTATTTCCACGCCATCCCCGTACACAGCCTGGAAATGTGACATAAGCAAATATTTGACGGATTCATCTGATTTCTGCAAAACATCACTTCCCTGCACCTTCTCTGCTTCCTTTTTCTCGGCCTCGGCCCTCAAATTATTATAATCCTCCACCTTGACCGGATTGAAAATGTTACTCTTCTCGTCATATATTTCCAATGAATCGGTAATCGTGTAGTTGTCCAGAATCTCCGAATGCGGAACCATGAGCGTGACTTCCGTGACCCTTCCTTCGGAATCCTTCGTTTCCGTAAACTGTATCTTTTCGCCATCTATGCCAATGTTTATCTTTCCATCAAGCGTGGCGATGAACTTGCTCCCCGTCAGCGGAATCTTAATTCCCAAAAGCTTGTTTTGATCCGAAAAACATAAGATGGAAGTATAACTAAACTCATAAGCGGAGTATTTGGAAATCTGCTTTATCTCCTCCCGGATGGAATCCGTCGCAATCTGTTTTCGCTCCATCTCCTCTATCTTTGCCTCCAGCTCCTTAATTTCCCCCTCTTTGCCGGCCGTGTCCCGCACTAAAAAGACCAGCCCTGCCAGGACAAGCACCACGACAAGGGCGGCCGCCGCGCCAAAGATCAATTTTTTCTTCATCTTCCCGTTCCTCCAAATTCAAATTTTCCTTTGCGATAAAACATCTGCCTTGTTTCTAATATACGGAACGACGCTTCCCTATCCGCATGTCTTCGTTCCTTTTGGACATTATACCATTAATTGCATTCTCGTGCAATTATTTTTGCACAAATAACTATAAAATGATGCACAGAATTGCCTGCACGTTACGTGCAGCAACATACACGTCACACGCAGTAATCCCGCCCAGAAAATATAAATTCTTGCCCATTGGTCGTAATGGGTGCAAAAACGTGGCAGTTCGGCCAAGGCCAAACTGTTACGAAAAAACGACTACGGAGGTGTAGTACCATGAAGAACGAAGCCAGTATTGACAGAGTCATTCAGGTAAATAACATAGACATCGGCAAGAACATCGCAAAGCTACGCAAGTCTATGAACATCAGACAAACCGACATGGTCGCAAAGCTCCAAACAAATGGCGTTGACGTTTCCATCTATTCTTATAACAGGATAGAAAAGGGGACGCAAAATCCCACCGTGTCCTTTTTATATGCCTGCTGCCACATTCTGGACTGCGACATGAACATGCTGTTCGACTTCAAAAGCTTTGCATGACATTCATAGGACAATGTCCCGACATGCCGCCTTCATTTTGTAAGTTGGCGGCCGTGCAACAAAGCAATGGCTACACGTATCGTTACCAGCCGTTCCACAAACAAACGGCATGCCGGGGAGCCTTTCCTAATGAACACATGGCGTTTCTGTCAAAACACATTTTGACCCTACTGATACCACGGATTAGCGGGCAAGGGTAACCGGTACAGAACTCAATCCCATTGTTACATATTCTATAGTTTACTAAATATTTTCCTAAAGAGTAGATGGGCTGTCACACCAAATCATCAATGCGACAGCCCATCCGAATCACTCCTCCAACAAAAATGACTTCAACTTTTCTACCAACTCATACACCCATCATCCCCCATTCGCTTTCGCTCATCATATTCCGCAAATACAGATCCGCGCCATACCGCCCTTCCATATACTGCTTGTCAAAGGCCGCCGTGCTATTAACCCTTTCGTTATCTTCCCGTCTGATTTCATAAAGAGAATAAATCTCGCTGCCATGTGAATCTGATCTTTGAATTCGGCATCCTCCGAAACCATAATTTGCATCTCCGCAATGGGATTTGCATAACTACGAATGATGCAAGATTCAAACCACCCCTGCACCTCTGCGATTATCGGTATATTATAATTGATGGCAAGAAACGATAGAAAATGTGCTCCAGTTTTCCCTCGATTCTTTTTCTATCCAAAGTCTCTGCAGTTATTTCTCCTTTTAAAACGGCAAGGTAATAACGATATTCATGCTCATTCGTTCGAAAAAAGACACGAAACTCCGTCGGTTCACCCTCCGATATGGAATTAAACAAAAACGGCTCTGCCACCACCTTCTGCTGCATAATCAAAGGCACGCGGTTCTTTTCCAAATCATGAATCGGTTTCACCACGATGGAAATCAGACATGCCAAAGCCCGCAACAAATTTGATTTTCCCCCGCCAACCGTCCTATTGATTGGCAAGGGATTTTAAACCTCCACCTATTCCCGCCCTTTTTTTCTGCGTGCCTGCTCCTTTCTATGCATTTCCACATAATACGCGATTCCCAGTATCACCGCCGCCCCTGCCCATGCCAACACCTCGGCCCAAAACAAGCCTTCCTCGCCCATAAAATGAGGCAATATCATAACCGCACCAACACGCATGACAAGCTCCACGCCACCGGATATCATGGGAATCAACGTATTTCCCAGACCTTGTAATGCCGCGCGATATACATATAGCAAATACAACACCGACAGAAAGACACTCATGATCTGCAAATAATGCCACGCAATTCCCAACACCATTCCGGCCTCCGGCTCGGGTGCGGAAATAAATAGTGATAAAATGAACCTTCCGCAAATCGCCATAAAGGCAGAAATGACGCACGACGTGACAACTGCAAGTCCGACTCCCGACCGAATCCCTTTTCGAATCCGTCCATAATCGCCCGCACCGTAATTTTGCGCCACGTACGTCGTCACGGAAAATCCGTAAGAAATCGCCGCCACCTCCAAAATCCCGTACAATTTGTTGGTCGCCGTAAATCCCGCCACGAACAGCACTCCGAACCCATTTATCACGTATTGGACTACCATGCCGCCCACGCTGATAATCGTATTCTGGAACATAATCGGAAGTCCGAGTCCCAACAACTTCAAAACCATCCTTTTATCCGGTTGCAAGTCCTCTTTTTGTATATGCAAAATGGAAATCTTCCGAATCACCCGCACGCAATATAAAAGCGACACCGCCTGGGCGATAATCGTCGCGCCCGCCGCTCCGGCAATCCCCCATTTCAATCCCAATACGAACAGACTGTCCAGGCCGATATTTACACAAGACGCGCACACCATGGCATAAAGCGGCGTCTTTCCGTCCCCCAACGAACGGAGCATGGCCGACACGAAATTATAAAGCAGGCTGATGGGAATTCCGGCAAACAGAATCCGCAAATACAATACCGCGCCGTCATAAACGTCCACCGGCGTGTTTAACACATGCAATATGGGGGTTATGGCAAGCTCCGCCATCATGGTCAACAAAATGATTGCCGCCAAAACGATAACGCACGCGTCCCCCAGCGCCTTCTTCAATCTCGCAATGTCCCCTGCACCGTATAATTGTGAAAAAAGAATCCCGAACCCCTGCGTCAGTCCCGTCATGAGTCCCAGCACCATCCAGTTAAACCAATCTGCAGCACCAAGAGAGGCCAGCGCGTTTACACCGACCCCTTGACCAACAATGATGGTGTCCACCATTGTATATAATTGCTGAAATAAATTCCCCAGCATCAGCGGCAACGCAAAAAACATGATGCCCTTGGCTGGGCTACCCTTTGTAAAATCCTTGACCGTACTCATAACCCTTTCAACTTTCTATTCTCTATTTTGATATTGGCGTCAATGTACACCCGACGCTACCCTTGTTCCAAGCATCGTATCCTATTTTGGGTTCCTTGTCAACTATGACCTTGTGTTTTTTCACGAAACCTTGACACTACATTCCTTTCCAAAACACTTCTGAAATGTTGCTTTTTTCCTTCCTTACCGTTATAATAAGTGACATGGCGGAGAAAAATAGGAGGTAAAGACATTATGGGCATTTATTTAAATCCGGGCAGTGAAATACCCCACAGCAAGCTGTGGGGTATTTCACCCTCGCGGCAGTCGCCAAGGTCATACAAGCATGACTTTGGCTCGTTGCTCGCGGGAATAAAGGTTTCTGCGAAAGCTTAAATTCTGCAATATATGTAGACAAGACCGCGCTTATCGAAAAAACAAACAATGTTCTAAATACAAGGCAGAAATTCCTATGTGTCAGCCGCCCAAGACGTTTCGGGAAGTCAATGGCGATGGATATGCTGGCCGCATACTATGGCCATGACATCTCCTCCTCCGATTTGTTTGAAAATTTAAAAATCAGCCATGCAAAATCATACCAAGCGCATTTGAACCAATATGATGTCATCAAAGTCAATATGCAGGAATTTCTCAGTGCAACCGACGATATAGAAGAAATGCTTTGCATACTCCAAGCACGAATCATTGCCGATTTAAGACGAAAGTATCCCGATTATGTAGATGGAAATCGGTTAGCGTTCGTAATGCAGGATATTTTTTCCTATACGAATCAACCCTTTGTCATTCTAATTGATGAATGGGATTGCCTTTTCCGTGAATATCAGCAAGACAAAGAGGCACAGAAAAAGTATCTTGATTTTTTGCGCGCATGGCTGAAAGACAAGGACTATGTCGCACTGGCTTACATGGCCGGTATTCTTCCAATCAAAAAATATGGTTCGCATTCTGCATTAAATATGTTTACCGAATACTCCATGACGGATTCCGGTGATTTTGCTGAATATTTTGGATTTACCGAAAACGAAGTGAAAGAACTCTGCGCAACGCATAAAATGAATTTCGAGGAAGCAAGAGTCTGGTATGACGGCTATCAGTTAATTACCCATACGGAAGAAAACGAGATATGCCATTCCATATATAATCCTAAATCTGTGGTGGAGGCAATGCTTCGACACAAATATGGGACATATTGGAATCAGACCGAGACATATGAGGCGCTTAAAATTTACATCCAGATGGACATGGACGGATTAAAAGATGCCGTTGTCAAAATGCTGGCAAAGGAAGAAATCCACATCAACATAGGAACCTTCGAGAATGACATGACTACCTTTGCAACGAAAGATGATATTTTAACGCTTTTGGTACACCTTGGATACTTAACATTCAATAGTGCGCAAGAAACCGTGGCGATTCCAAATAAAGAGGTTTCTCAAGAATATGTAAATGCAATCAGCACGACAAACTGGCATGAAGTAATTCATTCCATAGAACACTCGAGACAACTCCTCGAATCACTGTGGGCAATGGATAGTGACGCGGTGGCAAAAGGCATTGACCGCGCACATAAGGAAATATAATCGAAAATTTTGAGATTTGAAGTCATCCCGTTTAATAATATTTTCCCGGCCAACCACCATGTTAATCGGCCGGGAGTTCTATTTGCCTTTAGCCTTTTTTTGCCCTCTTTTTCGGCTTCGGCTCGGGAAGCTCCTGATACGTCGCCACCACAAACTTCGTCAGCATTTCCTTATTCTCCACGTCCTCGAAGAGAAAATAATTTTTGGCCCCCTCGTATGGCGGTGCCTGCGTCAAGTCAGGGCAAATCTTCCGTCCGGCCTCAGTAATCTTGACAAAAAGCTGGTCGTCACAGATTACTCCGAAAATCTTCCCGTTACAATACACGCCGTATTCCCCGAACATTTTCTTATAAGTGATGGTTCCCGCCTCATGTAGCTGGTCGACGACAAATTCTACAAATTCCAATTTCGATGCCATGATCCTTCTCCTTGTTTCCATGATTTCTATACCATTATTATAGTGAACGACAAATTATTTTGTCGTTCACTATAAGTCTATCACAGAAATGCGACACCTATATGTCATGATTAAAATATTTTCTATATCCGAAAAATTCTTTCCGTGTTTTTCTTCGCGTGTTCTGTCAACTCCGCCTCCGACACTTTCATATATTTCGCCAAATCCCGTATGACGTACTTAATATTTTGCGGGACGTTCGTCCTATCAAGTCCCGGGACATTTTTCGGCGTCAGATACGGCGCGTCCGTCTCCACCAGAATCCGCTCCAATGGGATGATGCGCACCGCGTCCCGCAGTTCCTTCGCGCGGCGGTCGTCGCAAATCCATCCCGTGATGCCGATTGAAAAGCCCATGGAAAGGTATTTGTCCAACGTCCCCTTATTTCCCGTAAAGCAATGCACGACGGATTTTTTACAGACATCCGGATGGCTTTTGAACCGCTTTATAAAATCATCGGCCGCGCTGCGCTCATGAAGAAACAATGGCATGTCCAGTTTTTCTGCCAACACGATATGCTTTTCCAGACAGCGAATTTGATTCTCCTTCGTCGAAAACATCCGGTCATAATCCAGGCCGCATTCTCCCACGGCGACCATCTTGTCATTCTCGGACAAAATCTGTTCAATCAACCGAAAATCCTCTTGTCTGGCACGATCCGCATTATGCGGATGGATTCCGGCCGTTCCGAACGCGTCATGTGTTTTCACGAACTCATTTATTTTTCGATTCTCTTTCATGTCCGTCCCGGTCAAAATGCAGCACACGCCGTCAGCTTTCGCATCGTTTATGATTTTCTCAGGCTCTGGAAACTGTTTGCAAAACAAATTTAAACCAATGTCGTAATATTTTACAGATTCCATATTCTTCCTCCCGCTTCCATCAAATCGTAACACACTCATTATATGTCAAGTCCGCCGAATAAGCAAGCGTTCGCAAAACGAAAAAAAATCCGCCACTGGAATATGGTTACTTTTCACGGGGTGGCCGCCCAAACAGCTGCGAAACCGTGCGCTAAAAGCACATCGCCCCGCCATCCACGACGAAGTCCTGCCCTGTCACGAACCGTGCCGCGTCCGATGCCAGATACAAGGCACAATACGCGATGTCGTCCACCTCTCCCAAAAGCCCTAACACGGAGTCCGCCCGCATCTTCGCCTCCTGCTCCGGCATTTCATGAATCCGCTCCGTCATCTCCGTCACGATGAAACCCGGATAAATCGTGTTGACACGGACATGTCTGTCCCCAAGGCGTTTTGCCAACGTGCGGGAAACGCTGCGAATGGCTCCCTTGGCCGCGCTGTAAACGATTGGCCCGCTGGCTCGCAGTGCCGCCAGCGACGCAATGTTGATGATACTGCCGACTCCATGCTTCTCACACTGCGGATAGGCATATTTGATGGCCATAAAAGTAGAATCGAAATCCATCGCCATCGTCTCACGAAGATTTTCCGTGGCAAATTCCTCCTCCAACTTTCCATGCGCCCCCCTGCCGCCAGCACTGTTAATCAAAATGTCAAGCCGCCCAAAGCGCTCCACGCAAAAATCGGCCATTGCCTTGCAATTTTCTTCCATCGTCAGGTCGGCCGGAAAGCATTCACAAGTGCCCCCCGCCATTTCGATTTCTTGACGCGCTTCCTCAAGCTTCGAAAGTCTTCGGCCTACGATTACCACGCTGGCACCGGCCTCGGCCAATACGAGGGCGCACCCCTTTCCGATACCAGAACCGCCGCCAGTTATCAGTGCCACGCGTCCCGTCAAGTCAAATGCTTTTTTAATACTCATTTTTTCTCCTCCGGCATACGCACTTCCCCGCCTTCGTGCAATTCAATCATGACCCCATCCGGCCCACGGAAATAGGTGAACTTAAATCCCTTTAACGTCTTGCTCTCCACCACCGGATTCATCAGCTCATACCCCAGCTTCTGTACCTTTTCCGCCACCGCGCAAATGTCGTCCACCCGCAGCATGAAATGCATGGAACCCAAATCATTGTGGTTCATCGGCGGACACGGCTTTGCCGGAGGATCCACGTACTGGTGGATTTCCAAATCGATGCCGCCCTCCCCATGCAGCATCAAACAATGCATCAGCTGATGGTCGTTGCCCGACAGCCCGCTGGCCGGCTGAATCTGATTCCTCGCGTCAAATACCACCTTCATCCCCAACGTGTCACAAAACAGCCGCAGACATTCGTCAATGTCACTGACCATGATTCCCACCTGAAATACGCCGCTCGTTACTCCTTTTTCCATTCACACACACCTCTCTCTTTTTTCATCTCAGAAAAGTATAAATTATTTTTTCGCGGCGAAACAGATGCTAATTTGCTCAAAAGGGTAAAAATTAGCTCACCTCTCACAAAACTGTGCACGATATAATTGGATTTGTGATTCAGTTTTTCTTGATTCCGGCCAAAAAATCAGGTATGATTTTATCAACATTATTTAAAATAAGTAAGAGAAGGAGATTTCCAACATGATAATTAGATTATGTACTCCAAAAGACATCCCAACCGTGGGAAATTTTTATGACTGCGTGGTAAAACATCTTGACGACCACGTCAACTATCCGAAGTGGACTTACAAGGTTTATCCGTCCGAAGGTTCCGTCAGAGAAATGACCGAGAAAGGATGTCAATTCGTATGCCTTGAAAACAACGAAATAGTCGGTGCCTTTGTCTTGAACGACGACCCACAAGGTGCATACGAAAATGCCGTATGGAGCAATTCGTTGTCCCTGGGGGACTATATGGTTTGCCACGCCCTGGCTATCGCTCCCTCACTTCAAGGCACCGGTATCGGGAAAAAGATTGTAGAATTTTGCATCGCTTATGCGAAAAGACATGCTTACAAGGCGTTACGTCTGGATGTCGTGCCCGACAACGTACCCGCCAGAAAATTATATGAAAAATGCGGATTTACTTATGTCGGCGACGTTGATTTAAAAAGAGACCTCGCCGACATCCCGCTCTTTTCCATGTATGAATTAAATTTGTAACATGATACCACGTCATAAATTAAGCCAATCTGGTATTTGTCCAACATCAGTCGGTCATTTTTTGCGGACAGTTCCTTTAAGCCTTGGTAATTGCGGATAAAGGAGAGGAAATCACGGATTCCTTGCGATTTCTAATAACTGTCTGTGAGCGTTTCCGTTACTTCTTTCAGTCTTGCTTCGATTTCAAGCTGTTCTTTCTGGTATTTCCCCGACATCATCTCAAAATTCCGCTCGGTGATACGCTCCATGACCTTATCCTCATAGAGAGAGGAAAACAGCCTGTCAAGCTCCGCAAGGCGTTTGTTCAGCTTCTTTTGTTCTTTCTCCATTGCCTTTGCCTTGCTCTGGTCTGTTTCCGTGAGCCGCTTTTCAATCGCCCTCACCGCCCGCTCGTCATTCACCGCCATATCCGCAAAGCGGTTGATGTCGGCAAGGACAGCGTTAAATAAGTCCCTCGCTTCAATGCTGTGTGCGGTACACATGACATTGCCATACCTGCCATAATTAATACTGGTGTATTGTATGCAGTCGATAATATCGGGGCGTTTCCTCCTGTTTGCGCTCATAGCCCGCAGAGCATATCCGCAGTCCGCACATTTGATTACGCCTGCAAAAATATTCTCAAATCCCCCTGCGTTCTGTTCCCGCCTGCGGCTTGTCATAAGCTGTTGGACAGTATCAAATTCCTCCTGCGTGACTATCCCCTCATGGGTGTCTGGTATCACTTCCCATTCTTCGGGCAGCTTAGAGGGGCGTTTCTTGCTTTTCATGTTGGCGGCAATCCGCTTGTAGCCTGCAAGGTTTCCCGCATATATCGGGCTTCTTAGAATACTTCTCACACTATTTTCGCTCCAAATATAACGGTTTTCCTCGTTATCCTCAAAGTATCTCTCATAGCCTGCCGCCCCCTGCTCCGCCGCATAAGCGGCAGGGCGTAAAACGTGCTGGCTGTTGATGTGCTTGCGGATTTTTCCAAGTCCGTTTCCCGCCAATGCAAGGTCAAATATCTCCCTTACAACGTGCGCCACCTTATCGTCAATCAGCAGATGGTTGTGGTCGGCAGGGTCTTTGATATACCCATAGGGTGCATACGTCCCCATGAATTTCCCCTGCTGAAACCTCGCTCGGTACGCCGATTTTATCTTGACCGACACATCGGCAGAATACATTTCGTTTAGGATATTGCGGAATGGGGTGATGTCCATCGCCGATTTATTGAGCGTGTCCACGCCGTCATTGACCGCTATATACCTCACATTGTTTTCGGGAAAAAAGACTTCCAGATACAGCCCGCAGTCAAGATAATTCCTCCCCAGTCTTGACAAATCCTTTGTAATTACGCAGTTTATCCGTCCGTTTTCAATGTCCTTAATCATGTTCTGGAAGCTCGGTCTTTAGAAATTCGTACCAGAATACCCGTCGTCTATGTAAACGCTGTCTTTGATACAATTCGATTTTGCCTTATACATTTTGATTTTGGCATACTTTTTGATTTTGCCCCGTAGGGGGAGGGTTCAAATCGGTAATAGTTGAATGACATGGTAGAAATATCCATATTATTGTGGTATTATATATTCAACAAATCGGACTCAATCAAACAGAATTTGAGAAATGTTTTTTTAATAACAATTCAAGCGAAAAGAGGTGTTTATCATTACTGAAGAACAAATCAAAAATAAAATATACAATCAATTAATGAAACAAAATGAACATATCATTATCGAGCATATGCCCGATGAATACTTTAATCTTTTTTGGAATAATGTCTCGTTATTATGCAAAGGTGGAATTCTTACATCATCTAAGAGTGTAGACAAGTTTTGCAATAAACTACAGCTATTGGGCTCATATAATAGAGACAAATGTTTTCAAGGTTTATCAGAAATGATGTTCTGGCTCTATTCAATTAGAATGAATTATAATTTTGAAATCGATCAACGATTACACACAAAGAGTGAGAATAATAATTCTGATGTTGATATACAAATAATTAAAGATGGATACCGTTTTAACATCGAAATTAAAACTCCTAATCAAATAAAAAAGACAGACGAATCCATTCTTAACATTACAATACCTTTTCGTGCCTTCGATAAAAAGGAAATACAAGATGAAAAATTAGGAAAAGTAACTGGCGACTTCGCTCAAAAAATAATTGCCAATTCACAAGGAAAATATACTGCATCTAAACAAACAAAAATAGATGACAATAAAGTTATAGAATATTTAAAATCAGGGCAAAAAAAATTCTCCCTTGAGGAAAAATCTATAAATGTATTAGCCTTGTCAGTTACATCACATCAAATGAACGATTATTGGGGATATCTATGCAATCCATGTACAGGAATATTTACAGAGCAATTTACAAGAAGATTTTTTGACAAAAATAATAAAGAAATTAAACATTCTGATTTCGATAAAGTTGATGTTATTTATCTGACTAATATTGTTGAAGGACATATACGATATTTCAAAGATTTTGATTCTTGGAAGTTAGAAAATTATTGTAGTATACTTCTTATTAATCCTTTCAGTCAACGAACAAGAAAACGTTCTGATGTTGAAGCGTACAAAAAATTATTAGAGATACTTCCAAATGATACATTGAAATTTAATAGTGAACATGATAAAAGGAATCTGCAATTGGCAGAAATTGGTATACCAATAGACCCTATTTTTTTCTTTGAATATCTCCACGATAACTATCGCATATTATGGTAAATAACCATTTCATAGATTTTTCTATCTTTACAAATTTCAATTTTCATCAAACATCCCCTGCGGACACAGGGGATGTTTACACTTTTATCTCCGTCCCATCCTTAAAGGTGAAACGGACATCCTCTTTATTAAAAACTGTGACAAAATCAACAAGGCTGTACCAGAGGTTCTCATCAAACTCTGTGGCCACTCCGTCCTGCCGTTCCAGTTCGGCGAGAAACCTTTCTATCTGCTCCTTTTTCGCCTGTTTTTCTGTGATAACATTTCCCACTTCATCCAGCCTTGCTTTCGTCTGGTCAAACCGTTCCGCCAGCCCATCATACCTCGTCTGGTATTCCGTCTGGTCGAGGGCGACATGGGCGTTCTCACTTACGCACTGCTGTATCAGCTCCGCCACCACATTCAGTTCTTCCTGAAGCTGTGACTGCTCCATTTCCAGCTCCCCCGTACTGAAAAGCTACTCTTTAATGGCTTGGAAGTTTGCGGCGATCTCATCCTTTTCCGTGGTCAGGATATTCACCGCTTTTATGAAAAGTCCCTTGATGGTTTCCTCATCAAAATGTGGTGTGCAGCACTTCTCACCGCCGTCAAATTTGTGGTTGCACTGCCAAATCACCCGGCGGTATTTATCGTTGGAATGCCATACCTTCGAGCCGTACCAGCTCCCGCAGTCGCCGCATTTTATTTTGCTTGAGAAGATGCCCACGCTGCTCTGCCGGTTCGTTCCCGTCTGCCGGACGGCCATCTGCTTCTGCACCGCTTCGAATACGGCAGGTTCTATGATGGCATCGTGGTTGTGTTCCACATAATACTGCGGAACCTCGCCCTCGTTGACCTTTTTCTTTTTGGAAAGGAAATCCACCGTGTACACTTTCTGGAGGAGCGCATCCCCTTTGTATTTTTCGTTCGTGAGGATGCTCCGGATCGTGCTTCCCGACCAGTTTTTCTTGCCGCCCGGAGTCAAGATGCCTTCCTCTGTCAGCGCCTTTGCGATTGCGAACGGGGACCGCCCCTGCAGGAACATCCCGTAAATCCTCCGGACGACCGCCGCCTGTTCTTCGTTTATGACGAGGTTCCCATCCTCGCCCCGGTCATAGCCCAGGAACCGCTTGAACGGCACCGTAACCTTGCCGTCAGCGAAACGCTTCCTCTGCCCCCATGTGCAGTTCTCAGAGATGCTCCGGCTCTCCTCCTGCGCCAGCGAGGACATGATGGTCAGGAGCAGTTCTCCCTTGCTGTCAAAGGTCCAGATGTTCTCCTTTTCAAAATAGCACTCCACCTTGTGTTCCTTCAGCTTCCGTATGGTGGTGAGGCTGTCAACCGTGTTCCTTGCAAAACGGCTCACCGACTTCGTGATGATGAGGTCGATGCGGCCGTCCAGAGCATCCGCCACCATTTTGTTAAAACCGTCGCGCTTTGTCGTGGAAGTCGCGCTGATCCCTTCGTCCGTATATACAGAAACGAACTCACAATCCTCACGTCCTTTTATGTAACTCGTGTAATAATCCACCTGCGCCTCGTAGCTGGTCTGCTGCTCTTCATGGTCTGTGCTGACGCGGGCATAGCCTGCAACCCAGCGCTTTTTTCTGCTGTTGATCGGAGCCGCTGTATATCTGCTCCGTGTAGCCGGTATCGTGATCACCTTTGCCATCGCTCTGCCCTCCCGTCATAAAAGTGAAATTCCAGGTTGCCATCCTCCAGTGCTGTGATATAGTCTACGGCTTCGCTGAACGCAGCCCCGTCAAATGCCTCCATGCCCATCATGTAGGCGGAAACCTTGCGGATGTCGGAATCCTGGAAGTCCCTCCCGCCGCATTCCGTCCGGACCTTTGACTTTCCGCCGCACCGCCAGTAGGTGTATTTTCCATAACAGCAGTATCTGTGGTAAAGGTTGCCGCAGGAGGCGCATCTGATTTTTCCAGTAAATTCATCCGTGGATGTGTTCTCATGCCTGTTACTCCGCAGTTTCAATGTTTCGTAAGTCTTAACCGTGCCGTCCTTCAGATGGAAATCAATGCTCCCTGTCTTCTGCACCACCATCCGCTCCACAGTTTCCGTGAAAAAGCCTTCATCGAATGCTTCCAGCCCCATAACCATGCAGAAGATTTCCTTTATCTCCGAATCCGGATAATTCACGCTGTCGCAGGTTATCCCATGATGGCTTTTCGCCCTGCAGTACCAGTAAAGGTGTCTGTCTTTGCTTTCACTGACTGCCCTGCCAAACCGTCTGCCACACTGTCCACAGAATATCTTCCCATCAAAGAGATGTGCAGGTCTTTTCTTCACCGGCTTGTCAGGCAATTAGCAATTCCCACATATTGTTTACTTATGGTATATACTACCAAAAAATAGCAAACATAAAAAAGCAGGAAACATATTGCAAAACAGAAAACAGCCCTCAAAAGAATATTGCGCATGACAATAGGCAATAGCAAATTTAATTTCAGATTTACCAATGGAATACTAAA
>CAOKHZ010000026.1 GCA_948468385.1 uncultured Faecalicatena sp.
ATGGAGTCTGCGACGTGGCTCTTCATGCGCTCCTCGCTGGCGCAGATGGAGTCTGTGATGTGAACCTTCATGCGCTCCTCGCTGGCGCAGATGGATGTGTCCACAATGTGTTTCATCATGCTTTCCAGATTTGTCATGTCTTGTTGTTCTAACATAAGCGTTCCTCCTCGTATGGTTTGGATTTTTGAATGTGTTTTGTATACTACAAAGCAATCGTAGCATAGGTTTTTTGAGTTGTAAATACGGGTGAGGGCAGGGAACGAATGTTTGGGCGGCCACCCCGCAAAAAGTAACATACTATGCGGATTTTACACATCTTTTATAAAATAGAAGAACTTTCTTAACAAATATCTTGTATACTTGTTTTTGGCATTTGTGGTTGCGTGACGAAATGGTTTTGACAATGGGGAGAATCAAAGGTGCACGCTTTTGTTACAGATGACGACATTTATTATGAGGATACGAGGTAATGAAACGTGAGAAACACAGTTGACGTGACAATTCGGGAAACGGTGGGCGAGTTGGCTTATGAGGAAATCGCGGAGGAGGATGACAGGCTTTTGCCACAGCTTCATGATTATCTGGATACGGAAAGACAGTTTCGCAAGGCGTTGTTCTTTTATGAGGCCGGATTGCAGCAGATTATGGCGAAGCTGGAGATATTGAACCGTGAGTTCCAGTATGGCAATGATCGAAACCCGATTGAAAATGTGAAAAGCAGGGTGAAGTCGGAACGGAGCATCGTCGAGAAGATGAAGAAGAAGGGGCTGCCAATGACGATTAGCGCCATGATGGGCAATATATACGACATCGCGGGAATACGGGTGGTCTGCCCGTTCATTTCCGACGTGTACCAGGTGGCCCGGATGATCTTGTCGCAGAAAGACATCAATCTGGTGACGATGAAGGATTACATAAAGGAACCTAAGCCAAACGGTTATCGAAGCCTTCACCTGATTGTTCTGGTGGACGTGTTCTTTTCCGAGCAGATGCAACAAATTCCGGTGGAAATCCAGTTGCGCTCCATTGCCATGAACTGTTGGGCGAGTACCGAGCACCAGCTCCGTTACAAAAAGGATCGTGTATTGACGAAGGAGATGCAGCAGGAATTGAAGAAATGTGCCGACTTGATGGCGGAGGCTGACCAGAAGATGCAGGCGTTGGCGACGGAACTGAAATTTTAGTATTGACATTTCCGATTTGCGTGTTATAATTTGTTTAAACATATGAATAATTGTTCATATGAAATAATGAAGCGGAGAGGAAATGAGACGATGAATAAAAAGCAGAAAAAGGTTTTGATTCGAATATTTATTGCGGCGGTGCTGATGGTCGGATTCAGCTTGCTGCCGGTGGAAGGGGTTCTTCGGTTCGCATTGTTCATGATACCATACTTGGTGATTGGTTATGACATTTTGAAAAAGGCCGGGAAGGGCATTCTAAACCGCCAGGTGTTTGACGAGAATTTCCTGATGGCGGTGGCGACGGTGGGAGCCATCATTTTGGGTGAGTACACGGAGGGCGTGGCCGTGATGCTGTTCTACCAGATTGGCGAGTTGTTCCAAAGCTATGCGGTTGGAAAGAGCAGGCGCAACATCAGCGATTTGATGGACATTCGCCCGGATTATGCCAACGTGGAGCAGGACGGCAAGTTAGAAAGACGAGATCCCGACGAGGTGGAGGTTGGCACGGTAATCGTCGTGCAACCTGGTGAAAAGGTGCCGATTGACGGAATTATTGTAGAAGGAAATACGACTCTTAACACCAGCGCGCTGACCGGTGAGAGTGTACCGCGAAGTGTCAAGAGTGGTGACGAGGTGGTCAGCGGCTGCATTAATTTGAATGGCGTCATCAAGGTGCGAACGACGAAGGAATTCGGGGAGTCCACGGTGTCGAAGATTTTGGAACTGGTGGAAAATGCGAGTTCCAGAAAATCCCGGTCTGAAAATTTTATCAGCAGGTTTGCCAAATACTATACCCCGACGGTGTGCTATGGCGCGTTGGCATTGGCGGTTTTGCCGCCCGTCGTGCGGCTGTTGTTTTTAGGCGTGGACGCGCAGTGGGGCGTATGGATTTACCGGGCGCTTACGTTCCTCGTCATCAGTTGCCCGTGTGCGCTGGTCATCAGTATCCCCTTGAGCTTTTTCGCCGGGATTGGCGGAGCCAGCAGCCAGGGCGTGCTGGTCAAGGGGTCGAATTATCTGGAGGCCCTTGCGTCCGCGAAGTATGTGGTGTTTGATAAGACGGGGACAATGACGCGGGGCGTGTTCGAGGTAAGCGGGGTGCACCATAACGAACTGGAAGAGAGGAAGCTCTTGGAATATGCGGCGTTGGCGGAAAGCTATTCCACTCATCCGATTAGCAAGAGTCTGCAGAGGGCTTACGCAAGTGCAAGTCAGGAGGAGAACAAGGCCGTGACTGCAAAGACGAAGCATGAGGCGGGCAAGATTTCAGACAAGGCCATAAATGTGGTGTTGGATCAGTCGAGGGTTTCCGACGTGGAGGAAATCGGTGGGGAAGGCGTGTTGGCGACGGTCGACGGGATTCGGGTGGCGGCAGGCAATGGGAAGCTGATGCGGCGGTTAGGCGTTGCGTATCATGAGTGCCACCATGTGGGAACCGTCGTGCACATGGCTTTGGAGGGCGAATATGCCGGACACATTTTGATTTCGGACATGATTAAGCCGCATGCAAAGGAGGCAATCACGAAATTGAAACAGACCGGTGTGAAAAAGACCGTGATGTTGACTGGTGACTCCGCGCGGGTGGCCGAACAAGTGGCAAAGGAGCTGGGGATTGACGAGGTGCGTGCCGAGTTGCTCCCGGGTGACAAAGTATCCATGGTTGAGAAATTGCTCGACGAGAAGGCGGCAAACGAAAAGCTGGCATTCGTGGGAGACGGAATTAACGATGCGCCCGTCTTGTCCCGCGCCGACATTGGAATCGCCATGGGGGCGCTGGGTTCCGACGCGGCTATCGAGGCGGCCGACATCGTGCTGATGGACGACGATCCGGTAAAGATTGCCAAGGCAATTGGCATCGCCAGAAAATGCATTCGCATCGTATACGAAAATATTTATTTTGCGATTGGCATCAAGATAATATGCCTGATTTTGGGTGCCGTCGGCATTGCAAACATGTGGCTTGCCATTTTTGCCGACGTGGGCGTGATGGTAATCGCCGTGCTCAATGCCGTGCGGGCGTTGTTCGTGAAGAAGCTTTAAAATTGTGTGTGGCGAAGACGGATGGGGTAACAGTTCAGACTTGTCTGAACTGTTACGGATGCGGTGCAGATTGCGAATTCATGTGAAGAATAAAATATAGAAAAGGTCTAAGAAAGGTGGAAAAGGTTCATGTATCAGGAAGAGATGGAAGTGTGCGAGACAACGGAAGTCCATGAGGATCTGGTAAGGCTCGTGAATGAGACGATGCCGGCGGAAAACGAATTGTATGATTTGGCGGAATTGTTCAAGGTGTTTGGGGATTCCACGCGGATTCGTATTTTGTTCGTGCTGTTCGAGGCGGAAGTGTGCGTGTGTGATTTGGCGGAAGCACTTAATATGACGCAGTCGGCGATTTCGCACCAGCTTCGCATCCTCAAACAAAGCAAGCTGGTCAAGAGCAGGAGAGAGGGAAAATCGATATTCTATTCGTTGGCGGACGACCATGTGAAGACGATTATCGCGCAGGGGATGGAGCATGTCGGGGAGGATTGAATGATGGAAAAGTAACCTTAACACAGATAATAACTTGAGTTTTTTTATGAAGAGGGTTGAGGAAAAAGGATGCAAGGTATATAATGGTATTT
Source organism: uncultured Faecalicatena sp. (assembly GCA_948468385.1). Lineage (GTDB taxonomy): Bacteria > Bacillota > Clostridia > Lachnospirales > Lachnospiraceae > Schaedlerella. Next base: position 3,809 of record CAOKHZ010000026.1, read on the forward strand.
AAACAAAAGGTTATCTGGGATAATGAAGAAAGGATTTCATCATGATAGACGTACACGATATCAAGTCCATTTCCATGGACTGTTCCATGGCGGAGTTTGTCGGGACGACGGTTCTTGACACCATCGGACTGGTGATTCCGGGAGTCACCGAGGCTCTCTTGAAGCAAATGAACCTGCCACGTGCATGTAAAAGTCTTGGGCTTTTAAGCTCGCGCACCGGCGCGGCCGGGCAGATTAATGCGGTGGACGAGGCCGTGAAGTCCACGAACACGGAGGTGCTTTCCATCGAGCTTCCCCGTGACACCAAGGGATGGGGCGGCCATGGCAATTTCATCATCATCGGTGGTGATAACGTGTCCGACGTGCGAAGGGCGGTGGAAATTGCCTTGGAATATACTGAAAAATATGCCGGCGAACTTTATATCAGCGAGGCCGGCCATTTGGAATTTACGTATTCCGCAAATGCGGATCATGCGTTGCAGATGGCTTTTGGCGCGCCCTTGGGCAAGCCGTTTGGGTTTTTCTGCGGCTCGCCTGCGGCCATCGGGCTTGTGATGGCGGATTTGGCCGTGAAGTCGTCCCCGGTGGAGATTATCAAATATATGACTCCCACGCGCGAAACCAGTCACTCGAACGAGGTCATCGTGACCGTGACCGGCGATGCCAGTGCGGTGAAAAACGCCGTGCTGACCGCGCGGGATGCGGGATTACGACTGCTCGTGTCCATGGGGAGTTATCCTGAGACACCATCCAGGCCGTATCTGGAGTAAGTAGGAGAAAGAACGGTGCAGGCATCTCTGCCGGTTGACAGGCGTTTCCGAAAACGTTGGAACGATTGCCAAAGGTTTGGTTGTGTATCTTGCAGGCGCTATGCCACCCTGCCGGGAGCATAGCGTCGTTTGTTGTCAGCAGCCCGTTTCATGGTCTGCGCGTAGTCCCTTGTAAACGGACTTGTCGTGCCCTTTAGAACATTTTCGGCTGGCTTAAGATGGATTTCACGTGGTTGATTTCCTCTTGTGTGGCCTTTTGCGCCGGGGTGTAGTATTGTTTTTCCTTGGCAATCTGGTAGATGCGTTCTTGTGCCGACTCGCACTTGGTGCGCATTTGTTTCAGGCATTGCTTCAGTTCCGAGTTCTCCGTCTGGGGAATCATGTCCCCGAACATTTTTAATTCTCCGTTCACGCCGTTCAAGGCGTCAGATACCATCGTCTTCTCAGTCATTGTGGCCGCCTCCTATAAAAATTTCATCAAGTCTTGTTTGTTTTTCATGGCGGAGTCCGCCGCCTCTTGGAAGAATTTTTTGACTTCCGGGTCTTCCGCCTGGGACGCGTATTCCGTCATCTTGCAGTGTGACGTGTTGTAGCCTCCGATTAGGTGGCGCAGGTTTTGTAAGTCCAGCATAGATAAATCAGCCATGGTTTGTTGCCTCCTTTTTTGTCCGTATGGCGTTTCTGGGAAGGTAGCGTTTGGAACCGGAGCTACCAAAATGTCGTTGTAAAAAGTCATTTTTGAAACGCGATACATGTTTTGTGTTGTTTACAAGGCAATAGTATGTCCGAAAAGCCGGAAAATATCTGAATAGTGGAAGAAATGGTGCGACATTTAACATTTCGCTAACAATTCTGTGTTATGATATCCCAAAAATCAAAGATGTGGTGGTTAAAAAGCAGCATGAAACGTAAGACCTTTTGACCCTGGAATCATCAAAAATATAAAAATTTTAAGAGAGGTGCGGCATGATTAAAATTTTAGTGGTTGAGGATGAGGAAAAGTTAAACAAATCGGTTTGCCGTTTTTTGCGGGACAATGGCTATGACCCAGTTCCCTGCCTGAAGGCAGACGAGGCGCTGGACGTGATGTCCGAACAGATGATTGACATGATTATTTCCGACGTCATGATGCCGGGGATGGACGGCTTTGAATTTGCGGATGCGGTGCGCAAGCTGGATGAAAAGATTCCGATTCTTTTTATGACGGCGTTGGATGACATTTCTTCCAAGAAGAAGGGATTTCGGATTGGAATTGATGATTATATGGTCAAGCCGATTGAGTTTGACGAGCTTTTGATGCGGGTGCAGGCTCTTCTGCGGCGGGCGAACATTCTAAGTGAGCGGAAGCTGACGATTGGAAACGTAGTGCTGGATTCGGACGAGCTGGCGGCTTATGTGGACGGAGAGCAGGTGCCTATGACCGTTCGGGAATTCCATGTACTGCACAAGCTGCTTTCCTATCCGAAGAAGACGTTTACGAGGATTGCCTTGATGGACGAGTTCTGGGGATATGACAGCGAGTCCGACCCGCGAACCGTGGACGTGTACATTACCAAACTGCGCAGCAAATTCAAAACTTGTGATGCATTTGAAATCGTGACCGTGCATGGGCTCGGATACAAGGCCATCGTGCATGAGTAGGTGGCCTGGGAAAAGAATCATCGTGTATGAGCAGGCGGCCTGAAAAGAAGGGCAGGAGGTTGAAGGCGGAGTACGAAAAGGAGAGGGGCATGGAGGATAAAAAGAAGGAAAAACTCGGTAGGGGAGAGGGCTCTGAAGTGAAGCCCGGCAAAGTGATTTCGTTTAGCAGTTATTTTATTTTTTTCTTGTCCGTGTGCTTTTTGAGCGGGGTGAATCTTTTGCTGTATGGACGGGTCGTGTACGCGTTTGGAAATGATTTGTATGACTGGCGAGCCATTCTGGCGGTTGCGGCCAACGTGGTGTTTGTCAGTGCGGTGGTCTGTATCATTGACGGTACGCGCCGGCGATTTACGATAGAGGCTCCGCTTGTGCGTATCATGGAAGGACTTTCCCATATTTCGCGCGGAGAGTATGGTTATCAGATTGAGCCGCCCTATACGAGGCGAGTCAATGAATTTGACGACATTATAGACAGCATCAATGAATTGTCGAGGGAGTTGGCCAATACGGAGACGCTAAAGACGGACTTTGTGGCAAATGTGACGCATGAGATGAAAACGCCGCTGGCGATTATTTTAAACCATGCCAGCTTGTTACAAAATGCGAAGCTGACGGACGAGGAGCGGAAAGAATATCTAGATACTCTGGTAAACGCGTCCAAACGCCTGAACGGTCTTGTCGTAAACATGCTTAAGTTAAACAAGCTGGAAAAGCAAAACATTTATCCGGAGCGGGAGCATTTTAACGTCGGGGAGCAGTTGCGAAACGTGTTTCTGGCATTTGAAGGGGCGTGGAGTGAAAAGGAGCTGGACATCGACATTGACGTGGATGACGTTATGATGGAGGGAGACGAAGGGTTGTTGGAAATCGTATGGAGCAATCTGATTTCCAATGCCATTAAGTTTACGCCGAGCGAGGGGATGCTTCGGATTGTATTAAAAGAAGAGGAAGGAAAGATGGTAACGGTGATGGTGCAAGATAGTGGTTGTGGCATGGACAGTGCGACGGGAAAGCATATTTTTGACAAGTTCTATCAGGGAGATACATCCCACGCGAAGGAAGGAAACGGACTTGGCCTGGCAATGGTAAAGCGGGTCATTGACATTGTGGAAGGGGAAATTTGCGTGGACAGCAAAGTGGGGGAGGGTACGACGTTTACGGTGAAGGTGCCAAATGGCTCGGACAGATACGAGGGCATGCATAGAGGAGGCAAGCGGCAATGATGGAACAAAACATGGATGGACAAAACGGTACGTCAGAAGGATTCCAGATGCGTTATAATGCGAGCGAGCATAAGACGCGTAGCCAGGAAATCGAGCGTATCCGCAGCCAGTATGCGGCGCATGAGCAGAAAAAAGATGGAAAAGAAGTAGACGAACTGGAACAGTTGCGAAAACTGGATGAAAGAGCCAAGACACCGGCGCTCGTCGTTTCTCTGTCATTGGGAGTGGGAGGGACGTTGATACTTGGACTCGGCATGAGCATGTGTCTTGCCATGGATCTTATGATTCTAGGAATTATAATCGGCGTGCTGGGGATGGTGATTTTGTCGTTGGCCTTTCCTGCGCACCAGTATTTGCTAAAGAAAGGAAAAGAAAAGTACGGGGAGGAAATTTGCAGGCTGTGTGAAGTGCTGGAGGAAGAGGAGTAAATAGGGTAAAAGGAAAAAGGCCGGTGATTGGATTCCACGGCCTTTTGAAAACGTCATAGGTTTTTACTTTGAATCAGGAAAAGGATACCTCCAGGTGTCTTGTGCCCGTTCCCCTTTTGGGGACGTTGACGTACCCGCCCGCCACCAGCCATTCGGCTTCATCCTTTAGCGTCTCGGCGTACGGCCTTGTATGGTAGCCGAGTTCCTTTTCCGCCTTGGAGTAATCGAACTGGTTGTTTCTGTCCAGGTTATACACGGCAAAATTGGTCATCATTGGTTTTTCCCCGTTTTTTTCGGCTTTCTTCTCCATTTGTGCCGCCAGTTTGTAAGCCATCTTGATTGGCACGTAAAAGAAAGGCATCTTACAGCCGCTGGCATCGTGCAGCATTTGGCATACTTCTTTTAACGTCACTTCTTTGTTTCCGAGAATGTAACATTCTCCGATACGGCCCTTGTCGGCGGCTTTTACGCACCCGTCCGCCAAATCGCGCACGTCGCACAAGTTAAAAGATCCGCCCATGCCGACTGGCATCTGCCCGTTCATGATTTTAATGACGGTACCGGTCGTCTCACCGATGGCATAATCCTTTGGACCCAGGATGCCGCTGGGATGTACGACGCAGGCTTTCAGCCCCCGTGTCTGGCAGGCATCCAATACTTCCTGGGTCGCGATGGCCTTGGATTGGCTGTAGCATCCCCTCTGTACGATGTCGTTGACCGGGGTGAAACGAGGCGCTTCCTTGATGGCTATGCCTTTTGGCTGTTCCGGGATGGCTCCCGTGGAGCTTACATAGACCATCTTTTCACATTCCTTGTGTTCTAAGCATTTGTCAATCATGTTTTTCGTGCCGCCGACGTTGACATCCATCAGTTTCTGGTTGAATTCTGCGTTGGTCGTTACCATGCTCGCACAATGGATGACGATGGACGTCTTTCCGTCGGGAATGGTGAAAAAGGTTTCCAGAGAGTCTACGTCGCATAAGTTGCCTTCCACGACTTCCACTTCTTTTGGAATGTATTTTACGGATTTGTCTCCCGGTAGCACGAGTGCCCGCACGCTGTCGCCCCTTTCAAGAAGCGTGTCACAGATATGGCTCCCCAAAAATCCTGCCGCTCCGGTTAATAAGTAAATGGTGTTGTTTGTGTTATTTTTCATGATTGTTCCATCCTTCCTAATGTGTACTTTGTGAATGTGTTGCCGCGCGAGGCATAAAAGACCGGGCGGCAACGATTGGCTGTTTGCTCTTTCCATGCATTAGGATAGGATGGAACTATTTTTTTAATGTTGAAGAAGTGTTAGAGAAATATGAAATGATAATATTTCATCCTCTTTTTCCATTTTTTAAGTCTTCCACGATTTCATTGTACCGCTTTTTGTTCAGGCGGTAGAAAAATAATACGATGGCCGTCACGATCCACAAAATCCCGGGAATCGTGGTAAAGGAATGCCTCATGACACTAAGCACCGCAGGATTTTGTACCTGATTGGCGACATACCCGTATTTTCCGAGTAATGCCGCGAGGAGGGCGGTGCCGATCGCCATCCCGACTTTGTTCCCGAGGGAAACAAATGCATATTGGAATCCGTCATTTCGCAATCCCGTCTTCCATTCCCCATATTCTACACAATCGGGGATAATCGCATAAATCGCGGTGTTAAAACCGGAAAAGAAAAATTGCGTGATTCCGGATAACGCATAAAATTCGATGGGAGCTTCCCTCACGTTAAAGAAGAAAAGGCAAAGCATGGAAATCCCCGTAAGTAGCGCGAAGACGGACGCGGTACGTCCCTTGTTGTTCAGCTTGCGAAATACCGGCTGAAAACATGCGGCTCCGATGATGGACGGAATGATGATGCACATGGAATAGGTCGTGTAATAAGACGCGTCTCCTTCCACGTAGGTGAAATAGTACAAAATGTCCGCGTTCCTTCCATATAAGGTAAAGCCGAACAGTACCTGCCCAATCAGTGCCAATATGTAGGGCCTGTTTTGTAATACCGCCTTTAATTGTACCTTGAGTGATATCTTTTCCTTTTCCGGCGTAATCACGGATTCCTTCGTCTTGGCAAAACAGAAGAAATGGCAGGCGGCAAAAATGCATCCATATATGATTGCCACGTACAAATAGCCGTCTTTCGCACCATGGCTGCCCAGCTTACTGATAAGCGGAACCGTTATGATGTTGATGATTCCGATGGCGATCATTGCGGCGACGGAACGGGATGTATTGATTTTTGCGCGTTCATCGATATCCTGCGTCATTGCCCCGCAAAGTGTTCCATAAGGAATGTTTACACACGTATATCCAAGAACCAATAGGCAATAGGTAATGACCATGTATATGATTTTGGCGGTGCCCGGCCAATCCGGGTGAGCCCAAAAGGTGAGGGCCAGAATGAGCGCGGTGATTGGTGCCGCGATGAGCAACCATGGGCGATAGCGTCCCCAACGTGTATTTGTTTTGTCCGTCAAACTGCCGACAATCGGATCGTTGATGGCATCCCAGAATCGGGAGAAGAGCATTAATGCGGATACTGCCGCCATGCTGATTCCGAAAACATCCGTATAAAATATCATCAGAAAGTTACTGACGAACATCCAGCTAAAATTGCATCCGACATCTCCGAAACCGTATGCCAGCTTGCTGATGAATGGTACTTTTCCATTTGTTTCATTGTTTTTCATGACACCCTCCTTGAATACCAGAATTTTCGCAAGCGAAACTCTTTATCTCAAAACCGTCAGTGTTCCTGGACGCGAATGAGTACTTTCATGGTCGTTTCACGGTTGTCGTCAATATACTGGTAAGCTTTCAAATAATCTTGAAATGCAAATGTTTTTGAAATCAATGGTTTCAAATGGACTTTTCCATCGTTTGTCAGTTGGATGGCATCCACATAATCATCATGTCGATACATCATCGTGCTTTTGATATCCAGTTCGTGGTCATTTGCCACCGCCAGGTCAATCTCGGCCATGCCCGCGAAAACGGCCACGAGGACGATCGTGCTTCCTTTTCGTGCATATTTGATTGCCTGCCCCATCGTAATGTTGTTTCCGGCACAATCGTAAATGACATCTGCCTTGTCTGGTCCGAAGGCCTTCAGCATCGCTTCCCCAAAATCCTCGTTTCTGGTGTTTACGCATATGTCGATTCCGCATTCTTTGGCCTTTTCAAGGCGCAGGTCGCTGACATCCGTAATCATGACCTTTGCCGCGCCCATTCCCTTTGCCGTCTGTGCGACAAGGTTGCCGATTGGCCCCGCGCCGAGCACCGCGATGTTCATTCCGCTTACGTCGCCGACCTGCTTTACACCGTGAACCGCGACGGCCAAGGGTTCAATCATCGCCCCTTCCTCGTAGGACATCTCCTGGGGGAGCGGTGTTACTTTCGACGCGTCTACCGCGAAGTATTCGGAAGCCGTACCAGTCGTCTGGAAGCCCATGACTTTTAATTCCTCGCAGAGATTGTATTTCCCATGGCGGCAGGGATGGCAATGTCCGCAATATACTTGGGGTTCGATGGTCACTTTCTGGCCGATGCAAAGTCCGGCGACGTCCGTTCCGACTTTCGTGATTTCGCCGGATACTTCATGTCCCTGGGTTACTGGATATTTTGTAAAAGGATGCTTTCCGTGATATACATGAATATCAGAGCCGCAGAGGCCGATATTCATGATTTTGACTAAGACCTGATTTGCGGTTATTTCTGGAATTGGCACTTCCTTAAAAATGATTTCTCCCGGATTTGTCATTATTTGTTGTAGCATGATTTTATCCCTCCTTTTGGATTGAGTTTTATAAAATGTTTTATTAAAGTGATTGCATTATTGCGCAAGTCAGGACATTTGTCAATGACATATGTGGAGATTCTACTTATTGCACAATGATTTTGACAATTTTCTGGGCTAGAAAGAATGTTTTTTGTGCATGTTTTATAGCATTGGTGGATAGATGAAAACGTATCTGTATGCTGACATCATAAATGGGGATATATGCAAAATCCCGGAATGGTTTCGCGTTGTGCGTTTCCGTTCCGGGATGTCTCACGAGATATTCTTTATGAATTCATAGAGGAAATGCTTTGCCGCCCCTACCGCGGACGCTTCTTTTTTGTAAGAACAATTTTTTAAATACCGGATGTCATGGTCAAAGCCGTTGTAAGACAGTACCTTTTCGCCCAACGGAATCATGTAGTCCGAGAGGTATCCTCCCACTTCGCCGCCGAGTATCATGTCCATGTCGTAGGCCATTCGCAAATTTGATATGAGAATGGCAAGGTCATTCAAGTATTTCTCCCATTTGTTCATGGCGGCAGGATCGTTTTGTTCCACTTGTTTCATGAATTGTTCCAAAGTATATTGCGTTCCATCCGTAAGGACGCTCGCCGCACAATAGGCATCCGCGCATCCGTGTTTGCCGCAGTAGCACGTTTTCCCGTTGGGAACCAATATCATATGGCCAAATTCTCCCGCTTTTTGGTTTTGGCCGGGGAATAGGTGGCCGTCAATGCAGAATGCGCCTCCCAGCGTGTTATTTAATGAAAGGTAGATTGCGTTCTGATATTGATGCAGGTCTTCGGCCAACATGGCGGCATTCGCGTCATTTTCAAAATAAACGGGAAATGGGAAGGCTTGTTCTAAAAAGCTCAGGCTAAAATTTTCAACTTGCAGGGCATGGGACTTTATAATCAAATTTTCTTTTTGATTGATGATTCCTGGAATCGAGATGCCGATTCCGAGGAGCCTGCCCTGGTTTTTCATGTTTTTTAAAAAATGCTTTGTCATTTGGGATAGTTTGGTGCAGTATGACATGTCCGTGGAGAACTTAAGGCGTGTTCGTTCTACTTTTTCGATTTCACATTTCAAATTGACCAGGACCATTCCGACATGGTTGGCCGTAATCACGATTCCCATTGCGTAACGGTGGGAGGGGTTGATTTCCAGGCTCTTCGCCTTTCGTCCGCCCGTGGACTCATATTCTCCGGTTTCAACAAGGACTCCTTTGTCCATTAATTCGTTTACGTTTGTGAGAACCGTGGGCATGCTCAAGCCCAGTTCCTTTGCAAGCTCGGTTTTCGAAGTGATCTTGTTGTTGATGACGTAGTTTAGGATTTTGGATTTTGTGATGCTCTTTTTTTCAAGTTTGTCCACTATGCAATCTCCTTTTATAAAATGTTTTGTAAAAGTATCATATGCCTTTTTGGGGGATTTGTAAAGAGTTCTTTTCGATTTTTAAAGATTGACATTGAAATGATAAGATTTTGCCCCATGATGTCCATGGATTGCTACGCACTTCGTGTTCCCGCAATCCTGGCATCATCATGATAAGGGGGCGCATGGTTTATCTTGCTATTCCATGCGCCTTTACCTTCTTACTTTAGTTAATTTGTTTGTCGATTATGCAAATTGCATGACTTCTGCTTCGATTTCCTTCAATTCTTCCATTGACAGAGACGGTATATAACGTGCGATTTTTTCAAGTGACATTTCTCCGTCCTTGATCATTCTTTCGGCAGTTTCCCTATCTGCGTCATGCCGTTCACTTTTGACATACATTTTTAGTATCTCTTTTTCGTTAAACAAGCTCATCATAATCGTCACGACCTCCTTTTCTCGTTGTGCCAAATATTCTTTTAAAATGTTCCTGCTTTTGCATATACGAATCGTTTCCATAACCGCTTTTTGTGTCATTCCATGTTGCCTTGTTTGTTCATTAAAAACCTTGCAGAAAATAATGTATTGGTTTATGATATCGTCTTTGTCATTTTCATAGATAACCGTGGCTTTTATTTCAAGGTCGATGTCTGCGTCTTTAAAAAATTCTTTGGACAAGGATATCTTATCGGGCTTTCGTCCTTTGTTTCCTATGAAAATCACATAAAGTTCTGGTCTCGGCATTTTCACCTTTTTGCTTTTGTAGTAGTTTTGGCTGGTGCGCTGAAAATACTCATGATAACTTTGTGCCAAATACAGCAAAATTCTTACCAAAATATTCATCGTCCATGTGGACTGTGCTTCTATAAGTATCATCAACTTATTATTAATAATGAAACCTAAATCATTATAAAGATTGTCAGTCAATATATTTTCTATTGTAACATTAGTCAGTGAATCTTCTGTTGCGTCGTTATCTTCTGGATGGAGTGTTTTGTACAATTCCAATAAATAGCGTTTGTTCTGAAAAAGATCTAGGAACACGCTGTTTTTTGCAGTACGCTTTGCCATGATTTCTTGTGTTTGTGTTGTATCGTTTTGCACACTATCACCTCTCTTTTTTTATTTGGTAGAGGGTAGAGTATAGGTTACTTCTACTACATTTCAATTATACAAAAAAATACGCTTCTTTACAATAAATTTTTTGTTGACTTATTACAAAAGCAGTAGTACAATTTAGAAAGGTTCAAAATTGAACTATACAAAAATAGATAAAAAGGAGGAGGGTGAATGGAGATTCAGGAATTTTCCAATATTTTGGAATTGGCTGAAAATTCCATGTCTGCATATGAAAAGCTATGCAGACCCGTATGCCGGGAGTTGGGAATAAATCAGACGGCTTTTGACATTTTGATGTTTTTGGCGAATAACCCACAGTACCAGACGGCGAGGGACATCGTAAAGGTGCGGCACTTGAAACCGAACCTCGTGTCCTTTCATGTGGAGCGGCTGGTGCAAGAGGGGTATCTTGTGCGCGAGGGCGTGCCGGGCGACCGCCGGAAGGTGCGGCTTTTGTGCACGGAGAAGGTGAAGCCCGTGGTCAAGCAAGGGCGTGAGGCGCAGAGACGTTTTTTTATGCGCATGACGCAGGGAATCGGCGAGGAGGCGTTGCGGCAGCAGCGGGAAGTGATGGCGGCGATTTGTAAAAACGTGGAAAGCATGTTGGACGAGGAGCAAACGTCAGATACGTGAAAGACGTGACGCGGGTATGCGAAAAGGAGGTTGTTTGAAATGGAAATTTTGGTGATGGTTTTGGTGACGTTTTTTGCCGGGATGGGCGCGGGGCTTGGCACCGGTTTTGCCGGGATGAGCGCGGCGGCGGTGATTTCACCGATGCTGATTACGTTTTTGGGGATGGAGCCGTATGCAGCGGTGGGCATCGCGTTGTCCTCGGACGTGCTGGCGAGCGCGGTTTCGGCCTATACCTATGGAAAAAATAAAAACCTGGACATAAAAAATGGACTGGTGATGATGGCCAGCGTGCTTGTCTTTACCGTGGTGGGAAGCTATGTTTCGAGCCTGGTTCCAGCACAGACGATGGGCGGGTTCTCGGTGTTCATGACGTTTATTTTGGGAATCAAGTTTATCGTCAAGCCCGTGATGACGACGAAGGAGGCCATGCAGGCGGTCGATGCGAAAAAGCGGATTGTCCAGTCCATCCTGTGCGGTGTCATGATTGGATTTATCTGTGGATTTGTCGGTGCGGGAGGCGGCATGATGATGCTGATGATTTTGACAACGGTGCTTGGCTACGAGTTAAAGACGGCGGTCGGGACGAGCGTGTTTATCATGACGTTTACGGCATTTACCGGGGCGGCATCCCATTTTGCCATTGACGGGGTGCCGAATTGGCCGGTATTTATACTTTGTGTCATCTTTACGCTGCTGTGGGCGAGAATCGCGGCGCGGTTTGCCAATAAAGCGACCCCGAAGACATTGAACCGGGCAACGGGCGTGGTACTGGTGGTATTGGGCATCGTGATTTTTACATTTCAGGCTTTGACGTGAAAGAAATGGGGCTGTCGGAAAATGACAGCCCCGTTATTGATTTGAATATCGCTTTTTGCTCTACATGTTGTCCAATTCGTTTAGCATTTCGTTTAACGTTCCTTCCGGCAGGCCGAACATGGGCGCGATTTGCTTGAGCGTCATTCCGTATGCCTGCTTTAGCTGGGCGTTGGACGAGAAGCCGGGAAGGTATTTTTCCACGATGGCCCTGCTTGCTTCATTTTCCACCAGTGCGGCAATCGTGCTGTTGGAACCAAGCGAGGCACCCGTCACGATTTCAGGATGCCGCCAGGTGCTTACATTTTGGTGTCCGGCACTTAAGGCACCGTCAACCGGAATGGCCGCCCCCGTTATGTACCTTGCCATGCCGCTGGCTAAAAACAAGGCCAGATAGGCGCATTCATTGGGATTTCCCATGCGTCCTGCCGGGCAGTCTTTGGCAAACATGTCCAAAGCGGCGTCAGGCGCGTCGCCGAAAATGCTGGTCTGGGTATAACCCGGACAGATGGCGTTGACCGTGATGTTGTACGGGGCGTAATCCAGTGCGGCCGATTTTGTCATTCCCACGATGCCGTGCTTGGTGGCCGTGTAAAGTGCTTGTCCCCGTTGAGCCATGATTCCCGCCACGGAAGCGACGTTGATGATGAAGCCGCCCTCAGAGTGGGATTTTAAAATTGCTTCTGCGGCATATTTCATACCGATGAAGACGCCTTTGCTGTTAATGTCAAAAATTTTATCATAGTCTTCGTCCTCATATTCATGAAGAGGGATTCCGCCCATCCCTATGCCTGCGTTGTTGACGATTCCGTCGAGACGGCCAAAGGTTTCGAGTGTTTTTGCAATCAGGCTCTTTATGTCCTCTTTTTTGCCGCAGTCGGCTTTTACGAAGATGGCTTCGCCTCCGTTTTCCACGATTGATTTTGCAACGGCCTCTCCTTGTGCTTCACTTCTTGCCGCACACACGACTTTCATGCCATGCTCCCCATAAATTTTGGCGGTAGCCTCGCCGATTCCGCGCGTTGCGCCGGTTACAATCACCACTTTGCCCTTTACGCTTGAAAAATCCATGTCATACTCCTTTCTGGTTTAGGTTGCTATGATATAGTAACGGTTATATGTTTACCTTGTTATGGTAATCCTTTACAATTAGACAAACAAGTGATAGAATCAATAATATGTAAAATAACTTTACATATTTTTGATAATGTAAAGAAACGTGAGTGCTTGTGACCGGTTGAACAAGGGAGAATATCGAGTTTGTTTTTTGTGTTGACACATGTGGCAGGAGGGGATAAGATGGATAAGGACATACGTGGCCGGGTAACGGAAAGGATGCTGAAAGAAGCCTTATATCAGCTGATGAAGCGAAAGCCTTTGCACAAGATTACGGTGCGGGAGCTATGCAAGGAAGCCCGAGTTTCGAGGCCGACTTTTTATTCCCATTATCACGACATTTATGAACTGGTGACGGAGTATGAGTGGGAAAAGATGTTGGAACTGGGGCTGGCGGACTATGTCGGCGAGATGTCGGATTCGGTTTCCCGGTGTCAGCTGGGCGAGAAGGTCATGCTGGCACTCATAAAGCACGTGGATGAGAATGGCGACATTTATAAAAATTTTTTTGAAAATGACAATCGTTATTACCTGGAAATCGCGTTGCGGGATATTTTAAAGAAAGTGACCGAGAGTCCCATGGCCAATCAGCTTTGGCCTACGCCTCTTGAGGCGAACTGCTTTGTTTCTTATCATTGTGCCGGAGTTTTCAATGCATTGCAGAATTGGATGAAAATGGGTGCGGAGAAGGAGTGCGCTGCAGAAGAGTATGCCAGGATTGTCGGCAGGTTCATGATAAGAAATGATACCTTGACGGATTCATAGGGGACGTTGCGCGAAGCGTGTTTGATACGGGGACGTACGGATATGGTTTTATGGAGGAGTAAGTGATGGAACAAACGAAAAAAATATTACCGAAAAAATTGTTGCACGGCGGAGATTATAATCCAGATCAGTGGCTATCCTACCCGGAGGTTTTGGAAGAAGACGTGGAATTGATGAAAAAGGCTAATGTCAATTGTGTGACGCTGGGCGTGTTTGCCTGGAGCCGGTTGGAGCCGGAAGAGGGAAGGTTTGACTTTGAGTGGCTGGAAAAGACCATTGACCGGTTGTACGCGCAGGGGATTTATACGATATTGGCGACTCCCACGGGGGCGATGCCGCATTGGCTGACGCAAAAATATGAGGAAGTGCGCAAGGTGGAGCCAAACGGGCAGCGCAGATTTCACGGGCAGCGACATAATTTCTGTCCGTCTTCCCCCATCATGCGGCAAAAGATGGGAGAGATAGACCGTGCGCTTTCCGCAAGGTTTGGCCGCCATCCAGGCGTGATTGCGTGGCATCTTTCCAATGAATATGGAGGGGACGGGCGAGCCTCGGACTGCCATTGTCCCTATTGCCAGGCGGCCTTTCGGGAGTGGTTAAAGAATCGTTATCAGACATTAGATGCGTTGAACCATGCGTGGTGGACTTCCTTTTGGAGCAATATTTACACGGATTGGGAGCAGATTCATAGTCCGTCCGAGCTGGGTGAACATACGATGCATGGATTGAAGTTGGATTGGAGGCGGTTTTCGAGTGAGCGGCTTTTAGATTTTTGCAAGGCGGAAGTGGAGGCGGTTCGAACAAATAGCGAGATTCCGGCATTGACCAACATGATGGGAGCGTTCCCGACGCTGGATTATTTTAAGTGGGCAAAGGAACTCGACGTGGTGTCATTGGACAATTATCCGTGCTGGCACATGCAGGAAAGCGACGTGGACATGGCGATCGCATCTTCTTTTAATCATACATTGACCCGCAGTTTGAAAAAGCAGCCATACCTTTTGATGGAAAGCGCGCCCTCGATGGTCAACTGGATGCCGAGAAACACGCTGAAACGTCCGGGCATGCATGAATTGTCCTCGTTGCAGGCCATTGCTCATGGCTCGAACAGCGTGCAGTATTTCCAGTGGCGGAAGAGCAGGGGAAGCAGTGAAAAGTACCACGGGGCGGTCGTGGATCATAAAAACGGCGGGGACACACGGGTGTTTCGGGATGTCAGCCGCCTGGGTGAACGATTATCCCAGATTTCGGACAAGGTTGTGAAGACCTGCAACCAGCCGAAGGTTGCCATCGTTTTCGACTGGGAGAACCGGTGGGCGGTGGATGACGCGCAGGCCGTCGTGATACCATTTGATTACCGGAGTCGTTGGATGGATTATTACAAGGTGTTCTGGGAAATGGGAATCGATGTCGACATCATTGACATGGAAGATGATTTAAGCGATTATCGGCTCGTGGTAGCGCCGGTGAATTACATGTACCGCGGAGATTATATTAAAAACGTGAAGCGGTTTGTAGAGCGGGGCGGAACTTATGTGACGACTTACTGGAGCGGGGAAGTGGATGATACGGATTTGTGCTTCTTGGGAAGTCATCCGCTTCGGGAGGTTTTGGGTATTCGCACGGAGGAGATTGACGTAAAGCCCGCCCATGTGAAAAACACGGTGTCTTATGACGGGGAAAATTATGTCATCAAGGGTCTTTGCGCCTTGGTTCACGCAGAAAGCGCGGAAGTGCTTTCCGTTTATGAAAATGACTTTTATGCGGGATATCCGGCATTGACAAAAAATAAGTATGGAGAGGGATGTGCGTATTTTATCGCTTCGGAAAATGAAATTGCGTTTTTGTGGGCATTTTGTCAGGACGTGGCGGAGGAGGCGCAGGTAACGTGCAGTTTGAAAGCCAGGTTGCCCTACGGAGTCACGGTGTCGGAGCGAAAGCCATTGGGTTCGGATGAGAGTTTGGCGAAAAAGGCGGAGGCCGGCGGTTCGCTCTGGTTTGTACAAAATTTTAATGCCTATGAGGTGGAAATTGAATTGGAGGAAGAGTATCGGGACATAGAGACGAGAGAGGTCTGGAGCGGAAAGCGGACGCTGGCTGCATACCAATGTCTGATATTGGAGGAAATGCTATAATTTATGATTTATTTGACCGGCTGGTGAGCCATGGGCAGGGACAAAAGCTTGGTAAACGGCCGAGAAACCGTTGTTAGATTAAAGATTTAAAATTAAAGATTTAAAATTAAAGATTAAAAGATTTAAGAATTAAGAAGAGAGGCATGAAAATGGAGAAGGGAAAGGTAAGGATTATATCAGACAGCACTTGTGATTTGTCGGACGACTTGTTGGAGAGATATGGGATTACGTTGGCACCACTTTGTATCGTGTTGGATGATGAAAGTTATCTGGATCGGGAAGAATTGAGCCCTGAGCAGATTTTTACATGGGCAGACGAACATAAAAAGACACCAAAGACGGCCGCGGTTCCGTTTGAAAAATTACAAGAAATTTTGACCCCTTTCATGGAAGACGACGAGGATGTCATTTTCTTTGGTATCTCGGAGGATATGAGCTCGACCTGCAATGTGGCACGTCTTGTAGGGGAAGCGTTTGACAAGGGGCGGCTGTTCGTGATAGATTCGCAGAATTTGTCCACCGGAATCGGCTTGCAAGTCATACGTGCGGCCGAACTGGCTGGTCAAGGGCTGGAAGCGGAGAAAATCGTGCAGGAAATCGAGGCGGCAAGAACAAAGGTGAGGGCGAGCTTCGTGGTTGACACATTGACGTATTTGGCACGAGGAGGGCGGTGTAGTGGGGCGACGGCATTGCTGGCCAATACGCTAAAGCTTCATCCCTGCATCAAAGTGATTGACGGCAAGATGGAAGTGGGGAAGAAGTATCGGGGGCGCCTGGAACATGCGTTGAAGAATTATGTGAAGGATTTAGAGGAAGAACTGCGTACGGCAGATGCAAAGCGGGTATTCATTACGCATTCCGGAGTGGGTGTACAAATCGTGGAAGAGATACGGAGTGATCTGGAGTCCCTCGGGAGATTTGAAGAAATATTGGAGACGAGGGCCGGGGGAGTGATATCAAGCCATTGCGGACCCGGTACGTTGGGCGTATTGTATTATATTGAATAAGTAATAAAAATATTTAAGTGCGACTTGTGTTTCCGTTTTTTATTTCCGCGAGCAACGAGCTAAGCCGCCATGCATGGACATTAAAGAATGGTTGGTGTAAAGGCATGGTTCCCCTTCCCTTTTTATGGGAGGGGGACTTTTTTCGTGTCATAGGAAACTTCGTTCCCTATGACACAAAACCCTCCGGGGGATGCGCACTTCGCGCCTAAGGAAAATGGCTGCTAACGTAGCCGCGCTCCGGCGCGAGAGGGCGGCTGTATTTTGGACGTGTCTTCCATGTCCGCTTACATGGCACCGGAAGCCGTTATGCCAAAAGGAGCCTATAAGTACGCGGTGGAGAATAAGGACAAGTTTTACAAGAAAATGATGGCGCGGGTGAATCTTTTCCCGAAAAAATTACGTTCGAGCATGGCGTACGTGACTTCGAAAAATTTTGTCGTCTGGTACGCAAAGAAATGTGCGAATTTGTATGGCTCAAAGGGGATTCGCGTCTTGTCCGTTTCTCCCGGGAATTTTAACACGCCGATGGGAGATGCGGAAAAGGAGGAGGCGGTTGCCTATTTGAAATATGCGGCCATCAACCGTCTGGGAGACCCGGATGAGATTGCCTATTTGTTTCAAACCTGCGTGGATGAACGTAACTCGTATCTGACGGGCGAGGACATTCTTTGTGACCGGGGAATCGTGTCTGGGAAGAAATTCCATCATTGACGAACATGATTCAATCATGTATACTTTTTATAGAAAGTTTTAGGAACATACATGAATGGTTGTTAGTAAAAGCGGGGGATGATGAAATTTGATTCATATTGAAACTATAAGGCGGATGAATAAGCCCGAGAACATAGCTTTGACGAAACATGCATAAGAGCGATTGGTGGAGCGAGGTATAACCATTGATGATGTGGTGCGAGGTATAGAAACTGGCGAAATTATTAAGCAATATGAGGATGACAAACCACTTCCAAGTTGTTTGATTCTTGGGCATGTAGTAAATGATGGTTATATTCATATTGTCGTTAGTAATGACGAAGAGCATATTTATCTGATAACTGCGTATTATCCAGACCCTAATAAGTGGGAAGAAGATTTTAAAACAAGGAAGGGGCGTTAGTCATGCTGTGTATGGAATGTGGTGCAACTGCTGAAAAAGGATATACGACGGATGTCACAGATTTGGGAGATTGTCTTGTCATCGTACGAAACGTGCCTTGTTATAAGTGTGCGGAGTGTAATGAGATTATTTATACGGGCGACGTGGTGCAGCGTCTGGAAAGGATTGTTGAAATGGCGAAGAGGCTCATGCAAGAAATTTCCATCATTGACTATTCGAAGGTCGCGTGAGGAATGGCCGCTTGATTTTTGAACTCAAGAAAATCAGGCGGCTACTTCATTTTCACAAACATAACAAAAAAAGTAACATTATGGCAAAAAATTGACTACCAAAGTCATGTGAATGTGGTATGATTATATTAAATCGGAGTTTAATATATATTGGAAAGTGAGGATGTATGGGTAATGCGAAAGGTTACGAGTTTTAATGACGATTGGAAATTTTTGCGTAAGGACGAGGGAATTTCCGCCGTGCTTAAGAAGGGCAAGGCGGTGACGCTGCCGCACACCTGGAACGCGAAGGACGGGCAGGATGGCGGAAATGACTATTATCGTGGTACTTGTTGGTATGTGAAGAAGTTTTCCAAGGCGGACTTGCCGCAGGCGGACGAGCAATGGTTGGAGTTCGAGGGCGTGGCGATGACGGCGGAAGTGTATGTAAACGATCAGAAATTGGCGCGCCATGAGGGCGGCTATTCGACGTTTCGAGTGAATATCACGGATGTCTTGCAAAAGGAAAACGTGTTGGCGGTCTCCGTGGACAACAGCAAGAATGAGACGGTTTATCCGCAGAAGGCTGATTTTACGTTCTATGGCGGCATTTACCGTGACGTGAAAGTGATTTCCGTGCCCAAGGCGCATTTTGCCCTGGATTACCATGGCGGACCGGCCTTCAAGGTGACTCCGAAAATGCATGGCATCGGGTGGGGAGCCGATTTGGCGGTGAAGGAGCACGCGGCGGAAGTGACCGTGGAAGCATGGGTGAGCGGCGCGGCGGACGCGGTTGTGTTTACCATTTTAGACGCGGAGGGAAACGTGTGCCTGACACAGAAAGCGGACGTAAATGACGCTGCGGCGAGGGCGGTATTTACATTGGAGAACCCGCATTTGTGGGATGGAGTGAACGACCCGTACCTTTATACGGCGAAAGCGGAAATCGTAAGCGCAAAAGAGGCGGCGAATGGCGACGCGGTGGAGGCGGCGTTTGGCTGCCGTTTCCTTGGATTTGACGCGGAGCAGGGATTCTACTTGAACGGCAGGCCGTACCGGCTGTGCGGCGCCGCGCGTCATCAGGACAGACAAGGCGTGGGTTATGCGATTACGAAGGAAATGCATGAGGAAGACCTTGCCATCATGCGGGAGATGGGCGCGAACACGATTCGTCTGGCACATTACCAGCACGCGCAGTACTTCTATGATTTATGCGACAAGGCCGGCATGATCGTGTGGGCGGAGATTCCCTATATCACTGCGCACATGGAAGGCGGGCGTGAGAATACCGTCAGCCAGATGACGGAACTGGTCATCCAGAATTATAATCATCCGTCCATCATCTGCTGGGGGCTTTCCAACGAGATTACCGCGGGCAGCGGGGTGACGGATGAAATTATCGAAAATCACAAGATTTTGAACGACCTTTGCCATAAGTTGGACGAGACAAGGCCGACCACGATGGCGCACGCGTTCATGCTGGATGCGAACAATCCGTTTGTGATGGCGTCGGATATTCGCAGTTACAACTTATATTATGGATGGTACATGGGAGAGAAGGAGCAAAACGACGAATGGTTTGACGATTTTCACGCCGCGCATCCGCAGGCCGTGATGGGCTTGTCCGAGTACGGCGCGGATGCAAATCCGGCATATCAGAGCGGGAAACCGGAGAAGGGTGACTGGACGGAAAATTATCAGGCCGTTTATCACGAGCATTTGCTGAGGATGTGGAGCGAACGTCCGTATATATGGGCGATGCATTGCTGGAACATGTATGATTTTGGCGCGGACGGGCGTGACGAGGGCGGCAAGCCGGGTCAGAATCAGAAGGGCCTAGTGACGTTCGACCGGAAGACGAGGAAGGACGCGTTCTACATTTACAAGGCGTACCTGTCGGATGACCCGTTCGTGCATGTGTGCGGCAGGCGTTACGCGGATCGCGCGGAGGAAGTGACGGATGTCACGGTATATTCCAACCAGACGCAGGTGACATTGTACGTGGATGGCATGGAGACGGAGACGAAAGCATGTGACAAGGCGTGCCATTTTGAGGTGAAGATTTCCGGCGAGCATGAGATTACGGCAAAGAGCGGGGAACTTTCGGACTCTATTCGTATTCGTAAGGTGGACAAGGCGAACCCGGATTATGTCAAGGAAGGCGGCGAGGTCGTCAACTGGTTCGATAAGCCGGAGGAATTGATTCGGGAAGGGTATTATTCCATCATGGACACCATGGAGGATTTGAAGAAGAATCCGCAGGCGGCGGAACTGCTTGGCAAAATCATGGCGAAGGCCAGAAGTTCTTACGGCGAGGTAGCGCAGAGCGTGGAGCTGCCTGAGTCCATACAAAGGCAGATGGACAAGAAGCCGTTAAACATGATGTTGAAGCAAGTGGCAAAAGCAATCGGGCCGGAGATGGTGAAGGAACTAAACGGCGCGTTGAACAAGATAAAGAAAGAAGGGTAAAGGACTTCGGGGAATCAGGGCGAGAAAAATCAGAATCGCTACTTGAAGGGGACGGCAAAGGCCGTCCTCTTTTTGGGAAATCGTTTCACATCGTCAGCGGGAATCCTTTGCCGATGGTCTCGTTGCTTTTGGTCACCATGATGAAGGCGGTGGGCTGTGTATTCTGAATGTAGCGTTCCAAAATGACCGACTGCCTGGGATCGAGCGCGCATAAGATGATGGTCTTTCCTTCGTGGGTATAAATGCCTTGTGCGTTGTAAATCGTGGCACTGCGGTTTAGCGTGTCCCGGATAAAGGCACAGATGGGATCCGGATTGTCACAGATAATCGTAAAATATTTGCTAAGCTTCATCTGGTCGAGCGCGTGGTCGACGAAAATGGACTTAGTGACCAGCCCGCAGACGGAAAACAAGCCGGTGCGTATGTCGAAAACCCAGAATGACATGACGACAAAAATGGCGTCGGTCAAAAGGAGCGTCGTGCCAATGTCGAACGTGGAGTATTTTTTAAAGATCATGGCGATGATGTCCGTGCCGCCGCTCGACGCGCTCACGTAAAACAGCATGGCGGAGGCGACGGCGGGGAGCGCGATGGCGTATAATAATTCGAGAAGAGGCTGGTTGGTGAGCGGCGAGGGGAGCGGATAGACGGACTCCATCATGCTTAGGATGACGGAGGAGAGTATCGTGGCGTAAGTGGTCTTGATGCCAAAGCCCCTGCCGAGCACGAAAAAACCAATCACCAGAAGAACCATGTTGATGACGAGGTTGATAAGGCTTGGCGAGATGCCCGAAAGCTTGTTTAGGATGACGGCCAGGCCGGACACGCCGCCGAAGGAAAAATGATTGGGAAATTTGAATATATAAATGCCGACATCCAGCAAAAGGATGGCGAAGGAGATGAAGGCATATTCAAAAATGGTTTTGTAAATCGTTTTGCGGTTCATGGTGTAAATCCTCTCTCGTGTTTTTATTCTGTTTACAATTCCGTGATGGAATCAATGCTCCATTTTGCATCCGGAACGTTTCCAAATCCGTAGGAAACGAAAACAAAGGGAATCCCGGCTTCCTTGCAGGCGTCGGCATCGCCTTGCGTGTCCCCGACGTAAAACACGTCCTTTAAGTGGTTCTTCTCCATCAAGGTGCGAATCGTTTTCCCCTTGGAGGTTTGCGTCTGCCCGAAGCAAAGCGTGTCCGTCACGTATTTGCCAAGCCCGGTGGTCTTAAGCATCACTTCGACATAACCGCACTGGCAGTTGCTGACGATATAAAGCCTGGTCTTTTGGGACAGTCGTTCAAAGGTTTCCCTGACCCCGGGATAGAGCCTCCCGGGCTTCGTCTCCAAATATTTGTTCTCATATTCGAAACAGAGCGCGCCCAGACGCAGGCGTTCTTCCTTTTCCAACGAGGGAAAAAGAAGGTTGCAGATTTCATCCATCGTTTTCCCGAAGAGGGAGGATAAAAATTCATCCGTTACCACGAAATCCAGGTCTGAATTTTCACGGATGGCGAGATTCCATGATTCGACCACGGAGTCCGTCGAGTCCCACAGTGTTCCATCCACGTCAAAAATAATTCCGTCCATATAAATGCACCTCGAATCTTTATTCTTATTTTTCAATGATCCCTTTTACAATAACACAAAAAAGTTCTTTTAAAAAGCCCTTTTTTAGTGTATACTCTTTAAGTGATGTAAAATCATGGCAGGAGAGACAAAGGTATGCGTGAAAAGATTGTATTGATAGATGGACACAGTATTTTGAATCGGGCGTTTTACGGCGTTCCCGACTTGACGAACGCGGAAGGGCTGCACACCAACGCCATTTTCGGTTTTTTGAACATTTTGTTTAAAATACTGGACGAGGAGAAGCCGCAGTACTTGACGGTGACGTTTGACGTGCACGCGCCGACATTTCGGCACGAGATGTACGCCGAGTACAAGGGAACCAGGAAACCGATGGCGGAGGAATTACGTCAGCAAGTGCCCGTCATCAAGGAAGTATTGCAGGCGATGGACATTGCCATTATTGAGAAAGCGGGCTTGGAGGCGGACGACTTGCTAGGGACGATTTCCCGCTTGTGCGAGGAGAAAGGAATGGACGTGGCCATTATCTCCGGCGACCGTGACACGCTGCAGTTGGCCACGGAGCACGTCAAGATTCGGATTCCGAAAACGAAACAAGGGCGTACCGAGGTGGAAGATTATCTGGCGGCGGACGTGAAGGAGAAGTTGGGAGTCACCCCGACGGAGTTCATCGACGTGAAAGCCTTGATGGGCGATTCCTCGGACAATATTCCGGGCGTTCCCGGCGTGGGGGAGAAGACCGCCACCAAGATTATCCAGGAGTACGGTTCGATTGAAAACGCGCACGATCATGCGGCGGAAATCAAACCGCCCAGGGCCAGCAAGAACTTGCAGGAGTTTTGGGAGCAGGCGAAGTTAAGCAAGGTGCTGGCGACGATTGACATCCATGCGGATGTCGACTTTGACTTGGAGAAATCCCGTCATGGGAACATGTATACAAAAGAGGCGCACGATTATTTCCAACGGCTGCAGTTTAAAAACCTCCTAAGCCGTTTTGACGTGGAAGCGACGGCCAACGCGGTGGAGGAGCATTTTACCGAAGTGATGGACAAAAAAGAGATAGAAAAAGTGTTTGCGGGGGCGGGGAAGGCTGCCGTCGTGGGGGTGGCCATCTGCAAGGAGGCGGGAAACGTCTTACCGTTGTTTGCCCACCCGTCCGGTTACGGGCGCATTTGTATTGCGTATGAGAAGGATAAGATTTATTCGATTCCGTGCGACATGGACATGGATATGGATGCATTGTTTGAACAGATACGCAAGCTGGCGAACGAGGCATCCCGGTTCGTGATGTTTGATTTGAAAACCTATTTGCCGGTGCTTGGGGAGGTGGAGAAAGGGCATTGTTTTGATGCCACGGTGGCAGCCTACCTTTTGAATCCCCTGAAGAATGATTATACGTTCGAGGACGTGGCGAGGGAATATTTGGGGCTCGTGATCGATGAAAAGGCTGACGAGCATATGCGGGGCTGTTACGAGGCGTATACCGCGTTCGCGGCGGCGGGCATACTGGAGAAGAAGTTGGAAGAGAGTGGCATGGGGCGGCTCTTTACGGAGATTGAGATGCCTCTTCTTTTCGTTCTCCATGACATGGAAAAAGAGGGCGTGATGGTTGAGGGCGAGGCCCTTAAAATATATGGCGAACAGCTTGGCGGGCGAATTGGAGAATTGGAGAAGGAGATTTACGAGTTGGCGGGGGAGACGTTCAACATCAATTCCCCGAAACAGCTCGGGGTCGTCTTGTTCGAGCACATGGGTCTGAAAAACGGGAAGAAGACGAAGAGCGGGTATTCCACTGCGGCGGACGTGCTAGAAAAGCTGGCTCCGGATTACCCGGTGGTGGAGAAGATTTTGGAGTACCGGCAACTGGCCAAGTTAAAGTCGACCTATGCGGACGGGCTGGCGAATTTTATCGGCAGGGATGGGCGCATCCATGGGAAGTTCCATCAGACGATTACGGCGACCGGGCGCATCAGCAGTACGGAGCCGAACTTGCAGAATATTCCGGTGCGCATGGAGCTGGGGCGGCTGATTCGCAAGGTGTTCGTGGCAAAGGAAGGGTGCGTGTTCGTGGATGCGGATTATTCTCAGATTGAACTGCGGATATTGGCGCATTGTTCGGGTGACGAGCAATTGATTTCGGCGTACAAGAATGCGCAGGACATTCACCGCATGACGGCCTCACAAGTGTTCGACACGCCGTTTGACGAAGTGACGGACTTGCAGCGTAGAAATGCCAAGGCGGTCAATTTTGGTATCGTGTATGGAATCAGCTCGTTTGGCTTAAGCCAGGACTTGAGCATCACGCGCAAGGAGGCCGCCCAGTATATTGAGAATTATTTTCAGACGTATCCGGGCATCAAGGAATTTTTGGAGAATTCGGTCGCGCAGGCGAAAGAAAAGGGGTACGTGTCAACGCTTTACGGACGCAGGCGGCCGGTGCCGGAGTTGAAGTCCAGCAATTTCATGCAACGCAGCTTTGGCGAGCGGGTGGCGATGAACGCGCCGATCCAGGGGACGGCGGCGGACGTCATCAAGATTGCCATGATCGGGGTGGACGAAGAATTGGCCAGGCGAAATCTGCGGTCGAAGCTGATTTTGCAAGTGCATGACGAACTGCTGATTGAGGCGTATGAGGAGGAGCTGGAGGAAGTCAAAAGCATTTTGAAGGAACAGATGGAAAAGGCGGCCGACTTGAAGGTGCCGCTCATCGTGGACATGCACGTGGGAAATACGTGGTACGAGGCAAAGTGACATGGAGCGATGCATGGCGTGTGCGTTCGGCACGGCGCGATTAGGGCGTAAGGCGGGATGTTGGGATGAAGGTTTTGGGAATCACCGGTGGGGTCGGCAGCGGGAAAAGCCGGGTGTTGAAGCTTTTGGAAGAGGGATATGGCGCGGTGGTCGTCCAGCTTGACGAGGTGGCGAGGCGGCTTGAGCAAAGCGGTCAGCCATGTTTTTGGCGAATCGTGGAGTGTTTTGGCGAGGAAGTGATTGGCGCGGACGGCGAGCTTGACCGGGTGAAATTGGGGGCGGCAGTATTTGCGGATGAGGAAAAACTGCGGACGCTCAACGCCATCGTCCACCCGGAAGTGAAACGGTGGGTGGAGGCGGACATTGCCTCAAAAAGGCAGGCGGAAGCGGCGTTGTACGTTATCGAGGCAGCGTTGTTGCCGGGGAATGGATATGAACAAATCTGTGACGAGATGTGGTACATTTATGCGAAAGAAGCGGTGCGGCGCGAACGTCTGACATCCTCGCGCGGATATACGCGGGAGCGGATTGACCGAATGATGGCATCGCAGCCGGACGAGGGAACGTTTCACCAGGCTTGCCAGGTTGTGATTGACAACGGCGGGACGTTCGAGGAGACGAGGCGGCAGGTTGCCGCTATATTACAAAGAAGTGAGGAAGAAAGGTTATGAGAATGTGCAGTATTGCCAGCGGGAGCAGCGGCAATTGTATTTACGTGGGTGATGGCCACACGCATCTTCTGGTGGACACGGGAATCAGCCGGAAGCGGGTTGAGGAGGGGCTTCATGCCCTGGAAATCAAGGGGGAGGAGCTCGACGGCATTTTAGTGACGCACGAGCATTCCGACCACATTCAGGGGCTGGGCGTGTTTAGCAGAAAATACGAGGTTCCCATTTATGCCACGGCGGGCACGATAGAGGGGATTGAGAATTGCCGCACACTGGGAAAGCTGCCGTCGGGGCTTTTGCACCCGATTGAGACGGACAAGCCGTTCAATCTCGGGGAAATCGAGGTCTTGCCGTTTGCCATTTCCCATGACGCGAACGAACCGTGCGGTTATCGGTTTGAAAGCAATCGGCGGGCGGTGGCCGTGGCGACGGATTTGGGCATGTATGACGATTACATCGTGGAGCACTTGAAAAATTTGGACGCGTTGCTTTTGGAAGCAAATCATGACGTACATATGCTGGAGGTCGGTTCTTACCCGTATCCGCTCAAGCAGCGGATTTTGGGAAATCAAGGACATTTGTCAAATGAATTGTCAGGACGGCTACTTTGTGATATACTGCATGATGGTTTAAAACATATCGTCCTCGGACATTTGAGTAAGGAGAATAATTATGCCCGTCTGGCTTATGAGACGGTGAAACTTGAGGTGACATTGGGAGATAATGAGTTCAGGGGCGAGGATTTACATATGTTCGTGGCCAGTCGCGACGAGGTGTCGGAAATTTTAGAGGTATGAAATCGTAGGAGGATGAGGCAATGAAGAAATGTATTGTGACCGTGTTGGGAAAGGACACCGTGGGAATTATTGCCAGGGTGTGTACATATTTGGCGGAGAATGAGATAAACATCCTGGACATTTCCCAGACGATTATCCAAGGTTATTTTAACATGATGATGATCGTGGACGTGTCAGGAATGGAGAAGGATTTTCGCGTGATTTGCGACGAGATGGACGTGTTGGGGGCGGAAATCGGCGTGACCATCCGTTGCCAACGGGAAGAGATTTTTGAAAAAATGCATCGCCTGTGACCGAAAGCCGAATTTGGCGAAAAGAACGTTCGACGAGCTTGGTTGAGTGGATGTTACAATGTCGAGTGGAAGCGAAAAGAACTTCCTTAAAAATGAGTGAAAGGAAAAGAATCATGATTAATTTATATGAAGTATCAGAGACGAACGAGATGATTGCGCATGAAAATTTGGACGTGCGTACGATTACGCTTGGCATCAGTCTCTTGGATTGCATGGATTCGGATTTGAACAAGCTGAATCAAAACGTATATGAGAAAATCGTGACGACGGCCAAGGACTTGGTATCCACCGGGCAGGACATCGAGAGGGAATTTGGCATTCCAATTGTCAATAAGCGGATTTCCGTGACTCCGGTGGCGTTAATTGGCGCGGCGGCGTGTAAACGTCCGGAGGATTACGTGACGATTGCCCGTACGCTTGACAAGGCGGCGAAGGAGGTCGGGGTCAATTTTATCGGCGGTTACTCCGCGCTGGTCTCGAAGTCCATGACGAAAAGCGACGAAAACCTGATTCGTTCCATTCCGCAGGCACTCTCTGAGACGGAGCGTATCTGTAGTTCCGTCAACGTGGGTTCCACGAGGACGGGCATCAACATGGATGCCGTGCGGCTGTGCGGCGAGATGGTCAAGGCGACGGCGGAGGCGACGGCCGACAAGGACTCGCTGGGCTGCGCGAAGCTGGTCATCTTTTGCAACGCGCCGGATGACAACCCGTTTATGGCGGGGGCGTTCTTGGGCGTGACGGAGGCGGACGCTGTCATCAACGTCGGGGTCAGCGGTCCGGGCGTGGTCAAGAAAGCGTTGGAACAAGTGCGCGGACAAGGATTTGAGGAGTTATGCGAGACGATTAAGAAGACTGCGTTCAAGGTCACTCGCGTGGGACAGCTTGTGGCGGGCGAAGCCTCGAAGCGTCTTAACATACCGTTTGGCATCGTGGATTTGTCCTTGGCCCCGACACCGGCCGTGGGCGACAGCGTGGCCGAGATTTTGGAGGAAATCGGCCTTGAACGCGTGGGCGCGCCGGGCACGACGGCGGCGTTGGCACTTTTGAATGACCAGGTGAAAAAAGGCGGCGTGATGGCCTCATCCTACGTTGGAGGACTTAGCGGCGCGTTCATTCCGGTCAGCGAGGATCAAGGTATGATTGACGCGGTGAAACTTGGGGCGTTGACGTTGGAAAAATTAGAGGCGATGACGTGCGTATGTTCCGTGGGACTGGACATGATCGCGATTCCGGGGAGGACGAGCGCGAGCACGATTTCCGGCATCATCGCCGATGAGATGGCGATTGGCATGGTGAACCAGAAGACGACGGCGGTGCGCCTGATTCCGGTGATTGGTAAGGACGTCGGCGAGACGGCGGAGTTTGGCGGTCTTTTGGGGTACGCGCCGATTATTCCGGTCAATGAATTCGGGTGCGAGGCGTTTGTGAATCGAAAAGGGAGAATCCCCGCACCGATTCATAGCTTTAAAAACTAGGGATGCCGTTCAGGCTCATGGGGCAGGAACAATATACGAACATTTGAGAATGGAGATAGGAGTGTAAGAAGAGATGAGCAAAGTAGCGATTGTGACGGACAGTAACAGTGGTATCACGCAGGCGAAGGCGAAGGAGATGGGCATCACGGTTCTTCCGATGCCGTTTTACATTAACGAGGAATTGTTTTTTGAGGATATCACGTTGACGCAGGAGAAATTTTACGAGCGTTTGCAGGAGGACGCGGACATTTCCACCTCGCAGCCGTCCCCGGGCGACGTACTTGACTTGTGGAACAAGCTTTTGGAGGAATATGACGAAATCGTGCATATTCCGATGTCAAGCGGGCTGAGCAGTTCCTGCGAGACCGCGATGTCTTTGTCGGAGGATTTTGACGGGAAGGTATGCGTGGTCAACAACCAGCGGATTTCCGTGACGCAGGAACAGTCCGTCGTGGATGCCATGGTGTTGCGCGACGCGGGCAAGTCGGCGGCAGAAATCAAGGAAGTGTTGGAGGCCGAGAAATTTGAGTCCACGATTTACATTACGGTGGACACGTTGAAATATTTGAAAAAGGGCGGCAGGATTACCCCGGCCGCGGCCGCCTTGGGAACGGTCTTGAATCTGAAGCCGGTGTTGCAAATCCAGGGCGAAAAGCTGGACGCGTTTGCCAAGGTGCGTGGTTGGAAGGCGGCTAAAAAGACCATGCTAAATGCCATCGAGGCGGATTTGAAAGGTCGTTTTGTTAATTTGCGGCCAGAGGACATGGTGCTTGGCCTGGCGTATACGGGAAACGAAGAGGAAGCGGCAGAATGGCGCAAGGAAGTACACGAGAAATTCCCGGAATTTGAAATCATGGCGGCACCGTTGTCATTGAGCGTGGCATGCCATATCGGACAAGGCGCGTTGGCGGTTACTTGTTCAAAAAGAGTTAGGAATTGTTAAAGAATTAATCTTTACATTTGACTTGTCTGCGCCGGCAAAGGCTGCGTTGTCATCAGTCGTCAATGCCCGGCGTAAGAGAAATGGGAATGGATGATAAATTATGGGACTGGCCTATTTTATTTTGTTTGGCATGATACTTGGCGCGGTTGCGTTGGCAATCATTTCACTGAAAGCGGCATGGGAAATCTGGAAAGGGTCGCAATGGAAGGTGATGGCGGTTTTTCCGGTGCTGTTAGCGGTGCTGTGTTTCGGCGTTGCATTTTATTTGATCGCAATTATCTGGAAAGAACCGCCTTGGGGGTTTCATTTTTGAGTGATTTATTTCCTATACTTTCAATATTCCTTGTGATAATTCATTACGATACAGTATTTTGTATTTGTCCGTGACAACGGAATGATACAAATTGGAGGCAAAAATGTCCGTATCCAGCATTTGGCGGGCATTTTTTTTAAGTTGCCCATCAAATTGTGACGAGCCGCATTTTCCGGGACTTGTGAGCAGGGGAAGCGTTGTCCGCCTGGCAATCTCCGAGACAACGTCATTGCAATCGTTACGAAATCCCAGCAATCGCGCATAATAATGTCCACCCTTTGCCAGATAATGTTCTATGTCTGCTTTTTTCACGTCTAGAAGAACATGCAGAAGCGCGCGGCTAACCCTTGTCCGTGTGAGCTGGCGCGTCATGAGCAGTTCGCGAAACTGCGTGTAGCTGCTAAAATCGTTTTGCATTTTGCAGATGCGGTTTGTAAGTTCTTGTGAGACATCCTGATAGAGAACGAGGTCTTCGTCCATCGTATTTAAAAGCTTATATTTTAGCAAAAGTGAAAAATCGTCAACAACGACTGGACAGTCGCGACGATAAGACGCTTTTAAAAGTTTCAGGCAGGTAGATGGTACCTGGGTTTCCAACTGAGTGAAGGCGGGCACTTCGCCGCACTCCAATGTCCGGCGGATGGCCGAGGCGGAGCTGTATTCGGGGCGCAAGGCGTCATCATGGTAAGCGGAAGAAACCCGCCGTATCGTATAGGGCACGATGCGGCTGTTTGTTTTTTTCAGTGCTTTTAAGTACTCGATTGCCAATATATTGTTTGGCTCGCTTAATAAGGAAGAGTCTTGCCGGGGGCGGTCCATGGCCGTCAAATAATCAGAAACGGCGCGCTGTCTGGCGGCGGGAAAAGAAATCCCCTCTTTCATGTGCGTTTTTAAAAGCTGCTTATATTCTTCCGGCTCTTCATACAAAATATCAGAAAGCCGTTGCAAGTCCGATAGATTCCCACATTCACTGCCGAAGCAGAGCATATCCGTGCCCAGCGCGTCCAAGAGCGAGACGGCACCAAGGGCAAAAAGCTCGGCACTGCCCGTGGCATAGCAGACGGGCAGTTCAAACACTGCCGCCACGCCGCACTCCAGAGCCATCCGGGCACGCAGACGTTTGGACATGACGGCCGGTGCGCCGCGCTGCACAAAGTCACCGCTCATGGCGACCACGGCCGCATCCGCGCCCGTCACGTTTAATGCCTCCTGGACATGGTATAGGTGGCCGTTGTGGAACGGATTATATTCTGTAATCAATCCGACAATTTTCATAAAAATCTCCTTGTATATCTTTTTGGAAAACATTATACTATAAAAGGGCGGTAAGGTCAAAAGCCCGAATCAAAAAAAGAAAGGGGTGCATGTCATGGAAACGGAAAAAATCATTGGACTGCTCGAAGAGAGAAAGTTTAAAGAACTAAAAGAGAAATTAGAGAATATGCACCCTGTCGATATCGTGGACTTGCTGGAGGAACCCGAGGTCGAAAAAAAGCAAATCGTGCTTTTGTTTCGGCTGCTTGCCAAGGAAGAGGCGGCGGACGTGTTCACCGACTTAAACAGCGACATGAGGGAATACCTGATTAACGCCCTGACGGATTCCGAGTTGGAAGAGGTCATGGACGAGATGTACCTTGACGATGCCGTGGACGTTTTGGAGGAGATGCCGGCCAACGTGGTCGACCGTCTCCTTAGCGCCACCGACGAGGATACGAGGCGCAAGATTAACGTGCTTTTGCAGTATCCGGAGGACAGCGCGGGCAGCATCATGAACGTGGAATACATCAGCCTGCGCAAGGAGATGACGGTGGAGGATGCCATTTTGAAAATCCGCCAGGTCGGCATTAACCGGGAGACGATTTATACTTGCTACGTGACGGAAAAGCGGCGGCTGATAGGCATCGTTGACGTGAAGGATTTACTGACGGCGGGCGAGTCGAGGTTGATTGAGGAAATCATGGAAGAGAACGTGGTATCGGCCAAGACGCTTGACGATCAAGAAACGGTGGCAAAGATGATTCGCAAGTACGGGCTGGTGGCGATTCCTATCATTGATTATGAGAATTGTCTGGTCGGCATTGTCACGGTGGATGACGCCATGTACGTCTTGCAGGACGAGGTGACCGAGGATATCCAAATCATGGCCGGCGTCAGTCCCAATGAGGAGTCTTATTTTGGCACTTCGGTCTTTCAGCATGCGAAGAACCGTATTTTCTGGCTTCTGTTTTTGATGCTCTCGGCGACCGTCAGCGGGGTGTTGCTCGCGCATTATGAGGACGCGATGGCGGTGATGCCCGTGCTCACCACTTTCATTCCGATGCTGATGGGCGTGGGCGGCAACAGCGGTTCCCAGAGTTCTACATTGATTATTCGCGGACTGGCGGTCGGCGAGGTCGAGATGAAAGACATCTTACGCGTCATTTTTAAGGAGGTTCGCATCGGCCTGGTGGTGGGAACCTTGCTGGCCGTGGTAAATGGTATCCGTGTCTGGCTGATGTACGGGCATAATTTGTTGCTTTGTGTGGCACTTGGCATCACGATTATCGCGATTGTCTGCATTGCCAAAAGCATCGGCTGCACGCTGCCGCTGATTGCCAAGCGGTTGGGGATGGATCCGGCCATTATGGCGGCTCCGCTGATTTCCACCATACTTGACACTTGTTCGTTGCTCGTGTATTTTCGGGTGGTGACGCTGTTCTTTCACTTGTGAGGAGGGTGTTTCTTGGAGGCTCCCAAGATGGAAGATTATTTGTGTCATAGGAAACTTCGTTCCCTATGACACAAAACCCTCCGGGGGATGCGCACTTCGCGCCTAAGGAAAATGGCTGCTAACGCAGCCGCGCTCCGGCGCGAGAGTCCGGCAAGCCGGACTCTTTGTTCTATCAATATTTGCGATGGTGGACGCAAAGGAGAGGGCGGCCAAACCGGAAAAATGGCAGGAGGTAGACGAGAAATCGTCTGCCTTTTTTGCATCTTATGTGTGGAAACCGGCATCCTATGTTTAGGGTGATTGCCAGGCGGCGAACGGTTATGCTATCATAGCGTTATCACCAACAAGGGAAGGGCGGTGGAATATTGAAGATTGAAATCGTGGTTGACGAGGCGGCAAGAGATTTGGAAATTGCCGTTACTTGTAAAAAGCTGACACCCGAGGTGGAGAAAATTCTGGCAACGTTGCGGATGATGAACCAACAGTTAACCGTGAAAAAGGATGGCGAAACGTATTTGCTGGACATCGCGCGGATTATTTATATCGAGAGCGTGGATAGGACGTGTTTTGTCTATACTTCCGATGAGGTTTACGAGTCCGGGTTTCCGCTTTACGAGCTGGAACGGCAATTGGAGGAATATGGCTTTTTTCGGGTGAGCAAGTCATTTTTGATTCATCTGCAAGATATCTTGTCCTTGCGGGCGGACGTCAATCGGAAAATCCGCGTCACGATGTCGAACGGGGAACAAATCATGGCGTCAAGGCAGTATGCGGACGCGCTGAAGAAAAGATTGGGGGTGCGATAAATGGAAGAGAGGGGAACTGTTTTTGATTATCTGGCACAGGTGCTGATTATATTCGGGTTTGCAATGTTGATGTTAAACGTCTTTTGTATCTTGTTCGGGGATTCGGCCAGGGAGGTTTCTACCATGTACGCGTTGGGGGGGGACGGAGTTCCGACGGAGGTGGCTTTTCAGTTTTTAGCCGTTTCGTTTTTTGTCGTGGGGGCAAGGTTTCTGTTTTTCACGGATTGGCTGATAAAGGAAATGGCGATTTGGCTTAGGACGGTATGCATGCTGAGCACGGTGATTGTCATTATAGCAATTTTTGCTACCTTGTTTGGCTGGATTCCGAAAAATATGTGGCAGGCGTGGGCGATGTTTTTGGTTTGTTTCGGAGTCTCGTTTGTCGGAAGCTGTTTCGTGATGACGGTGAAGGAAAAGGTGGAAAACAAGCGGATGGAAGAAGCTTTAAGGAGGTTAAAGGAAGGGGAGGAGAAGCAAGATGGATGAAGGTAGGATAAGCCCTGCAATCAGGGTGGAGCATGTTTCCCATAAATTTGCAAAGAGGCAAGTGCTGGAAACTATTAATTTCCAAGTGGAGGAGGGAGAAATCTTTGGCCTCTTGGGGCCGTCCGGGGCGGGGAAGACCACGCTGATCAAGATTTTGACGGGACAGCTTCGGCAAGATGCGGGAAATGCAAGGATTTTGGGGCGGGACACGAGAGAATTAAGCGCGAGGGAGCGTCGGGAAATTGGCGCGATGATGGACGATTTCGGCTTATATGACCGTTTGTCCGTGTACGACAATTTGTCGTTTTATGCTGACATCTACCGCGTCCCGCGCGGCGAGATTGCCGACATGTTGAAAGAAATCGGGTTATATGATGCAAAAAACACGGCGGTTTGCAAGCTTTCCAAGGGAATGAAAAACAGGCTTTCCCTGGCGAGGGCGTTGATGAATCATGCCAGAATCTTGTTCCTTGACGAGCCGACCTCCGGGCTTGACCCGGTCACGACGCAGGAAATTCACCGCGTTTTGATGGGGCAGAAGCGAAAAGGAACCACCATCTTCCTGACGACGCACGACATGTTCGAGGCGGAAAGCCTTTGTGACCGCGTGGCATTGCTTGGGAAGGGCAGTATATTGGAACTGGGAAGTCCGAAAGACATTTGCCGGAAATACAATCATCAGAACAAGCTTCGCGTTACGCTGAATGACGGGGCGGAGGTTTTGCTGGAAAACGGAGGCGGATCCGCGCTATTGGTAAAGGAATATCTGGAGAATGATAAAATCGTGTCCATCCATTCCACCGAGCCGACGCTGGAAAGTGTTTTTGTCGAACTTACGGGAAGGTCGCTTAAGGATCCGTATGGTTTGGCGCATGAAACATTTGATTATGCCTTGCGACAAGCACGTTGACTCGACTCGTCGTTCGCGAGAATAACTGGAAAGGAATTGAATTTATATGCATAATATCGTTGCGATTTTTAAGAAACAGATAAAGGACACGCTGAAAAACAAGACCGTTTTGATTCAGTTTGTCATGTTCCCCGTGTTCACGGTGATTATGAATCATGCGATGAAAATCGAGGGGATGCCAAAGAATTATTTTGTGATTTTGTTTGGCACGATGTACATGGGAATGGCGCCGCTTACGAGCATGACCGCCATCATGTCCGAGGAGCGGGAGAAACACACGCTTCGCGTGCTGATGATGTCAAACGTGAAGCCGTACGAATATTTTGTGGGAATCGGAGGCTATGTCTGGTTCGCCTGCATGATTGGGATGATGGTGATTTGTGGCGCCGGTGACTATGAGTTTCAGGAACGTGCCGTTTTTCTGGTAATTATGGCAAGTGGGATTTTTACGTCGCTTGTAATCGGGGCGGTTATCGGAACGTTTAGCAGGACGCAGATGATGGCCACGTCCGTTTCCGTACCTGCCATGATGCTGGTTTCGTTTTTGCCCATGTTGTCAATGTTTAACGAGACGATTGCGAAAGCGGCGCGGCTTATTTATTCCGAGCAAATCAGCAGGATGTTGGGACAAATCGGAACTTCGGGGTTCGCGGGCGACATGCCGTTTGACGGAGGCTCGCCATTCGGCGGTGGCTTGACGTTCGCGAACGGCTTTCCCATCGAGGGCGTGTGCGTGATTGTGGCAAACATCATAATCGCGGCGGCGTTGTTTGTCGCGGCGTATAAAAAATGCGGGCTGGATTAAAACGAGGCGATTCTTTGTTCACGACCATGGAAATCACATTGTATTGAAAAATATACCAAAAATGAAAATCTATTCCTTGTATCCACATTTTCTTTGCGTTATAATAGAAGCAGTTTGGCAAGGTTCTTGGGAGCCTGACGAAACGATGTCAGGGGGGCATATGCTTCCCTGATGTCAAAAGCTTTATAGTATTCATATTTAAAGTCTTACAAGAAAAAGAAAGGTGGATTTTCAAGTCATGGGATTTATTGATGAAATCAAGGCAAGGGCAAAAGCAAATGTCAAGACAATCGTGCTTCCGGAGACGGAGGACGAGCGTACGTACAAGGCGGCCGAGGCCGTTCTCAAAGAGGGAACCGCGAAGCTGATTCTGGTAGGCAGCAAAGAGGAAATTGAAAAGAAGGGCGCGGGATATGACATTTCCGGCGCCACGGTCGTAGATCCGGCCACCAGCGAGAAGACGGACGGGTATATCGCGAAGTTGGTGGAGCTTCGTCAGAAAAAAGGCATGACCGAGGAGCAGGCGAGAGAACTCCTTTTAAACAATTACTTGTATTATGGCGTGATGATGGTGAAGATGGGTGACGCGGACGGCATGGTGTCCGGCGCGTGCCATTCCACGGCGGACACGCTTCGCCCGTGTCTGCAGATTTTGAAGACGAAGCCCGGCACGAAGCTGGTTTCCGCGTTTTTCGTGATGGTCGTACCAGATTGTGACATGGGGGCGGACGGCACGTTCATCTTTGGAGATTCAGGATTGGAGCAGAACCCGGATCCGGAGAAACTGGCCAATATCGCGATTTCCTCCGCAGATTCCTTCCGCGCGTTGACCGGCAAGGAGCCGATCGTGGCGATGCTTTCCCATTCGACGAAGGGCAGCGCGAAGCACGCAGACGTGGACAAGGTGGTCGAGGCGACGAGGATTGCCAAGGAGATGGCGCCGGAGCTTAAATTGGACGGAGAGCTGCAGCTTGACGCGGCCATCGTTCCTTCCGTTGGTGAATCCAAGGCACCGGGCAGCCCGGTGGCGGGACATGCCAACGTATTGATCTTCCCGGACTTGGATGCGGGAAACATCGGCTACAAGTTGGTGCAGAGACTGGCCAAGGCAGAAGCCTACGGCCCGCTTACGCAGGGCATCGCGGCGCCGGTCAACGACCTTTCCCGTGGATGCAGCGCGGAGGATATTGAGGGCGTGATTGCCATCACGGCGGTGCAGGCGGCGAACGCATAAATGTAGCAGGGCAGGAGACAAGGCCAAAGTTGGAACGCCTTGTATAATTTTTCAGGAGGATATTATAATGAATGTATTAGTAATCAACTGCGGAAGTTCTTCTTTGAAGTTCCAGTTAATCAATTCTGACAGCGAGGCCGTTTTGGCAAAAGGCCTTTGCGAGCGTATCGGAATCGACGGGCGGCTTACCTATCAGCCGGCAGGCGGCGAGAAGGAAGTGTCCGACAAGGCCATGCCGACCCACACGGAGGCCATCCAGTTCGTCATCGACGCGTTGACGAACGAGAAGACCGGCGTGGTGAAGAGTCTGGATGAAATCGGCGCGGTCGGACATCGTGTCGTACATGGCGGCGAAAAGTTCGCGTCTTCCGTAGTCATCACGGACGAGGTGAAGAAAGCGGTAGAAGAGTGCAATGACTTGGCGCCGCTTCATAATCCGGCGAACCTGATTGGCGTGGCGGCATGCGAAAAGCTGATGCCGGGGACGCCGATGGTGGCGGTATTTGACACGGCGTTCCACCAGACGATGCCGGAGAAAGCTTATATGTACGGACTTCCGTATGAGTATTATGAGAAGTATAAAGTAAGACGTTATGGCTTCCACGGAACCAGCCACAGCTACGTGTCAAAGAGGGCGGCGGAGATTCTCGGCGTTCCGTATGACCAGACGAAGACGATTGTCTGCCACTTGGGCAACGGATCCAGTATTTCCGCAGTATTGAACGGAAAGTCCGTTGACACTTCCATGGGACTGACCCCGCTCGAAGGTCTGGTGATGGGAACCCGTTCCGGTGACATTGACCCGGCGATTTTGGAATTCATTGCCAAGAAGGAAAATCTGGATATTGCAGGCCTTATGAACATGCTGAACAAGAAGTCCGGCGTGTATGGATTGTCAAACAATCTCTCGAGCGACTTCCGTGACCTGGATGCCGCTGCAGAAGAGGGAAACGTACCGGCCAAGATTGCGCTGGAGGTATTTGCCTATCGCGTGGCAAAATATGTCGGCTCCTATGTGGCTGCCATGAACGGCGTGGACAATATCGTGTTCACGGCGGGCATCGGGGAGAATTCCGGCCCGGTTCGCGCGGACGTGTTAAGCTATCTCGGTTACTTGGGAATCGAAGTGGACGCGGAAGCGAACAAGAAGAGGGGCGAGGAAGTGATGATTTCCACGCCGGATTCCAAGGTGAAGGTACTTGTCGTGCCGACGAACGAAGAATTGGCGATTGCCAGGGAGACGGTCGCGTTATTGTGATGAAATGGTTGCATTTCCATGAGTGATGAGCCAAACGGCCATGCTTGCTTACAATAGGAGTTCCCCGCTATTTGCTTTGGCCTTTTTAGGTTCCAAAGCGGGTGGCGGGGATGTTGCTATACGGAATTAGGCATGAAGGAGGCCGAAGGGATGAATTATGAGCTGAGACATTTTGACACGCCGCTTCTTCGATTTTCTGCGACGGAGGACAGCAATACGCCGAAAGTTAAGATATTGTGGTGTAATGAAGAAAAAAAGAACCTGCTCCCACTCGACTTGGCGCCTATCCATGCAAAGGGGGCAGACGTCAAGTACAAAAGGGAGAAACTTGAAATTTCAGGCCTTGCAGGTCAGGGAGGGTCAGATGACAGATATGCGGACGAAGGTTTGTCCGTTGACGGACTTTCGGGAGAGCGTTTGGCCAGGTGGCTTATGCATAGGACGATTCCAAAGAACCGCGCCTACGTGCACAATTTTTTAAGTAAATGTGGTTTGAACATTAATCGGCCGATGAACATTATCAAGGTGTCGAAGGGGCTGTCCTTAAATGATTGTTACTGGGTAGTGGAGGAAGGATTCGGCGGTACTTTTGCGAAATATAATCTATATGAGAATCGTTTCAGCCAGGTGCTTGCGTTGATTGCCTTTACCGGTTATGGAAGCAGTATTCGTGCGTCTCTTTCTTCCAGCCCGGAGTTTACGACGAACGGCATGCTCCCCAAATGTTGGAGGCGGCAAGGCGGCATAATCAAGTTGTACAAGGGCGGGACGAGCGGCGCGTCCAATGCGGGGAACGAGCCATATTCGGAGTATTATGCGGCCCAGGTGGCAGAGAGGCTTGGCGTGAATGCCATTGGCTATGGACTTTCCAAATGGAAGGGTGAGCTTTGTTCCACATGCGAGTTGTTTACAAGTAGAGAGTATTCTTTTGTACCCGCCGGCAGAATCGTGACGACGGGCGGGATGGAGGCCGTGCATGCCTTTTATGAAACGCTTGGCGAAGAGTACGTGCGGGCGTTGCATGACATGATTGTTTTGGACGCGATGATTTGCAACACGGATCGGCATTTTGGAAACTTTGGTTTTCTCGTGGACAACATGACGAACGAGATTGCCGCTCCCGCGCCGTTATTCGACCAT
This sequence comes from uncultured Faecalicatena sp., assembly GCA_948468385.1. Lineage (GTDB taxonomy): Bacteria > Bacillota > Clostridia > Lachnospirales > Lachnospiraceae > Schaedlerella. Next base: position 42,585 of record CAOKHZ010000026.1, read on the forward strand.
GGAAACGCACTGTTTAATTATGCGGGGCGCGATGATTTGGAGTCCGAGGCGGCGTTTTCTTCTTACGTAGACACTTTACTGCCTTGCGTGTATGATGATTTTATCGGGACGGCAAAGAAGGTATTGACGATTCGGCATCGCGAGGGATTACGCCGTTTGTTGAACTTTAAGTTCAAGAAGCATCCACGTTATAATTTGCCGCGGGGCAGGCTTGCGCTCATAGAGAGGCAAGTTCAAAAGAGAGCAGGGATGTTGTTGGAGAAATAGTCGGAAAAACAGTCGGAAAAATAGTCTGTGAAAATGCTTGACAAACCCATTTTCCATGGTATAATGGATAAAGTGTGAGTAGGAGTGAATGCGATGTTAATCAACCTATCAGACGTGCTTTCAGAACGCCATACGATGGTGGACGAGACCGTGCAGATGGAGATGGACGAGGTTCGCCTAAAGGCGGGGCGTTATCCCATCGTGCGAAAAGAGCCGGTGCATGTGACCGTTACCCACATCAAGGAGCGGGAGTTGGAGCTTCATGCGGATACGAGGTTTTCCGTCGTGATTCCATGTGACCGTTGTCTTGCAGACGTGGAGCGGGAGTTTGTGTTGGATTTTTCCAGGATGGTCGATTTGGCGGCATCAGAGGGCGAGCTGAAAGAAGGATTCGATGAATCCGATTGTATTGACGGATATGATCTTGACGTGGACAAAATGCTCTATAGCGAGATACTTATAGGATGGCCGACGAAAGTTCTGTGCAGGGAAGACTGTAAGGGCATTTGTAACGTGTGTGGTCAAAATCTAAACGAGGGTACTTGCGATTGCGAGGACACGCATCTTGACCCCAGAATGTCAGTTGTCCGTGATCTGTTTAAGAATTTTAAGGAGGTGTAACCTATGTCAATCTGTCCAAAGAATAAATCTTCCAAGGCGAGAAGAGACAAGAGAAGGGCGAACTGGAAAATGACTGCTCCGAATCTTGTAAAGTGCAGCAAGTGCGGAGAACTCATGATGCCGCACAGAGTGTGTAAGGCTTGCGGCTCTTACAACAAAAAAGAAATCATTGCTGTTGATTAATGAAAAGACGTAGAGAAATCAAGGGGCTGGTAAAATCAAGTTCCTTGGTTTCTTTGAGTTTAGAACGATTTTGAGATTACCATGTGGTTTTGGTGACAGTGTGAAATATAAATGGGTGGAAAATGAAAGTTTGACCAATTGTTTGACGGGGTGGATTGAAGGGGCAAACCGTCCAATGTCGGAACGAATGAATAGGGGGATTTGTTCATCGTTTTGCCGTTGCCCGGGATTTTTATAGTAAGTGGGAGGGATATCATGTCCGAGATTACGAGGATTGCCCTAGACGGCATGGGCGGCGACAACGCGCCGTCCGAAATCGTCAAAGGGGCAGTAGAGGCGGTCAAGGCGCATAAGGAGATACGGATTTTGCTGACGGGAAAGGAAGAATTGTTAAACAAGGAATTGTCGGCATATGATTATCCAAAGGAGCAAATCGAGGTGGTAAACGCGAGCGAGGTCGTCGAGATGGCGGAGCCGCCGGTTTACGCGATACGCCACAAGAAGGACTCGTCAATGGCGGTGGCGATGAAGCTGGTGCGCGAGGGAAGGGCGGACGCGGTGGTGTCCGCGGGAAATTCCGGCGCGGTCTTAGTAGGCGGCCAGGTCTTGATCGGGAAAATAAAAGGCGTGGAGAGAACCCCGCTGGCCCCGTTGATTCCGACGGCGAAGGGCGTTTCCCTGCTTGTGGACTGCGGGGCGAACGTGGACGCGAGGGCGTCCCACTTGGTGCAGTTCGCGCGGATGGGGTCAATATACATGGAACAGGTCGTCGGTAAAAAGAACCCGACGGTCGGCATCGTCAACATTGGCGCGGAGGAAGAAAAAGGAAACGCGCTTGTGAAGGAGACGTTTCCACGGTTGAAGGCATGTAAGGACATCCATTTTGTCGGTAGCGTCGAGGCGAGGGACATTCCGAAGGGCGAGGTGGACGTGGTGGTCTGTGAGGCGTTCGTCGGGAACGTGATTTTGAAGCTGTACGAGGGTGTCAGTTCGACCTTGGTGCATGAGCTTAAAAAAGGGATGCTGACGTCGCTTCGCAGCAAGGTTGGCGCGTTGTTGGTGAAGCCGGCCATGAAGGAGACGATGAAGGCGTTCGACGCCAGCGAGTATGGCGGAGCACCGATGCTGGGACTCAAAGGCCTCGTGGTCAAGATGCATGGGAATGCCACGGCGAAGGAAGTGCAAAACGCGATGGTGCAGTGCGCGACTTTCAACGAGCAGAAAATCTGCGGGCAAATCGGTGCGGCGATGCAGAGTGCGGAAGAGGAATCATAAGGTTACAAAGAAAAGAAGAAAGGAAGAAAGGTCATGGAATTTGAACAATTGTTGAAAATCATTGCGGAAGTGAAAGAGGACGTGGACATTGAGGAAATCACGCCGGACACGAGGTTCGTGGAAGACTTGGGCGCGGATTCGCTCGACGTGCTTTCCATCGTGGAGATGATTGAAAGCGAATTTCAGATTTCGATTGCCGATGACGAACTGATGAAGATTTCTACAGTCCAGGACGCATATGATGCAATCGAGAAATATCTGTAAAAGAGGATTACCATTTACTCATGTATGGAAGTGACCGTGAATGGTAGTGAACGTCTGACAATCACAAAAGACGATTCGTGGAAAAAGCCCGCCAGTGCATAAGTACGTCAGGGCTTTTTCCTTTGATGGCGGGCGACGCGTGACGGAAGGTGCCGCGTGGCCTTGAAAATGAAAAGGAGGAAGCGATGAATAGGGATTTACGTGAGCTGGAGCAGGAAATTGGCTACAAGTTCAAAGATTTTTCACTATTGATTCATGCGATGCGGCACAGTTCGTATATTAATGAAAAGCATTTGCCAAAATCGGAATGTAACGAGCGGTTGGAGTTTTTGGGGGACGCGGTGTTGGAGTTGGTGTCCAGCGAGTTTTTGTTTCGGGAAAACCCACAGATGCCGGAGGGCGAGCTGACGAAGACGAGGGCCAGCATGGTGTGCGAGCCGTCCCTGGCGCTTTGTGCACGCGACCTTCATCTGGGAGAATATTTAATCTTGGGCAGGGGAGAGGACACGAGCGGTGGCCGTGAGAGGGATTCCGTCATCTCGGACGCCTGCGAGGCGCTCATAGGGGCGATTTATCTGGACGGTGGTTTTACTAGTGCAAAAGAGTTCATCCATCGGCATATTTTGTTGGATTTGGAGGATAAGAAGCTCTTCTTCGATAGTAAGACCATTTTGCAGGAAATGGTGCAGGCAGGGGAAAACGAGGCAATTTCGTACCGATTGGTGAAGGAGGAAGGACCCGAGCACGAAAAAGCGTTTTATGTGGACGTCTTCGTGGGCGGGCGGCGCATGGGGAGCGGGCGCGGCAGGAGCAAGAAGACGGCGCAACAGCAGGCGGCCTATCACGCGATTTTGCAGATGAAGGAACGCGGGGAAAAGTAAGACGAGGTTACGATTATGTATTTAAAGAGCATAGAGGTGCAGGGGTTCAAGTCCTTTGCCAACAAGATAAAATTTGATTTTCACGAGGGCATTACCGGCATCGTCGGGCCAAACGGGAGTGGGAAGAGCAACGTCGCTGACGCGGTTCGCTGGGTTTTGGGGGAGCAGCGGGTCAAGCAGCTTCGGGGCGGCACCATGCAGGACGTCATTTTTTCCGGGACGGAGAATCGTAAGCCTTTAAGTTACGCGTCCGTGGCAATTACGCTGAATAACGCCGACCACCAGCTGGCGGTCGATTATGAGGAAGTGACGGTGACGAGGAAGCTGTATCGCTCAGGGGAAAGTGAATATTTGATCAATGGCGCGGCTTGTCGTTTGAAGGACATCAACGAAATGTTTTACGATACCGGTATCGGAAAAGAGGGGTACTCCATCATCGGGCAGGGGCAGATTGACAAAATCTTAAGCGGAAAACCCGAGGAGCGGCGCGAGCTTTTTGATGAGGCGGCCGGAATCGTCAAATTTAAGCGGCGCAAGAACATGTCGCTGAAGAAGTTGGAGGAAGAGCGGCAGAACCTGACCCGCGTCGATGACATTCTTGGCGAGTTGGAGAAGCAGATCGGGCCGTTGCAGACGCAGTCCGAAGTGGCACGCGAATTTTTGAAGAAGAAGGAAGAGCTAAAAACATATGACATAAACATGTTCTTGTTGGAGACGGAGCGCATCAAGGATCAAATCCGGGAAATCGACGGACTTTTGGAAAATGCGACGAAGGAATTAGACGAGGCGAACGTTCGTTATGAGGACATGAAAAAGGAATACGAGGCCATCGAGGAGGAAGTGGACGGCATCGACTTTTCCATCGAGAAGGCGAAGAGCCAGTTGAACGAGACAACGCTTTTAAAGCAACAGTTGGAGGGACAGATTAACGTACTGAAAGAGCAGATTAACACGGTGCGGATGAATGACGAGCATTATGACAACCGTCTAAATTCCATCCATGCCGAGCTGGAAATCAGGGAAAACCAGCAAAAGAGCCTGAAAGAGGAGCAACAAGAGGTGCGGCAGAAGCTTTCCGCAGCCAGACAAAACGACCGTCAGGTAAATGAGGCGTTGGTTGAAATTCAGAGCCGTATCGCCACGCGAACCGCGCGGACGGAGGAGAGCAAGCAGGAGATCATGGACATTTTGAATAATAGGGTGTCCATGAAGGAAAAGATTTCTCATTTTACGACTTCAAAGGAGCAGTTTGGAACCCGTCAGGCGGAGCTTGGCAAATTAATCCTGGAAATCGCCAGCGAGGGCGAGCAACAGAACCGCGCGCTCTCCTCTTACGAGGAGGATTTGCGGAAGATTACGGAAGAGATTGATGGCTATTTGCGCCAGATTAAGGAGACGGAGTCACGGATTGCCGTTTATCAGCAGGAGATCGCGGCAAAGCAGGAGAACTTGCGGATTGGACAGACCGCATACCACCGCGAGGAATCCCGTTTGGAATCCCTGAAAAACATCACGGAGCGTTATGATGGCTACGGGAACAGCATTCGCAAGGTGATGGCTAAAAAGGATAGGGAACCGGGACTTTTGGGCGTGGTGGCCGACATCATCAAGGTGGAAAAGGAGTACGAGGTCGCCGTGGAGACGGCACTTGGCGGCAGCATTCAAAACATCGTCACCGACAACGAGGAGACGGCCAAGCACATGATTGGCTATTTGAAACAAAACAAGTTGGGGCGGGCGACGTTTTTGCCGCTGACCGCCATGCGGGCAAGCGTGCTGCGTGACGAGGGGGCGCTGCGTGAGCCGGGCGTGATCGGGCTGGCGAACAAGCTCGTGCGTGTGGAACCCAGATTCCAGGGGCTTGCCGACCAATTGCTGGGGCGTACCATCGTGGTAGACCACATTGACCACGGGATTGCCATTTCCAGAAAATATAGGCAGTCGTTGCGTCTGGTCACGTTGGAGGGTGATTTGTTAAGCCCTGGTGGGTCGATGACCGGAGGTGCGTTCAAAAATTCCAGCAATTTGTTGAGCCGGCGCAGGGAAATCGAGGAATTGGAAAAGACCACGTTGCAGCTGAAGTCCGAGATGGAGGCGATGGAGGCCGAGGTCAACGAGGCCAAGCAGCGCAGGGCAGAAGGATATGCAAGGATTGACCAGATTCAACAAGAATTGCGAAAGGCTTCCGTGGTGGAAAATACCGCCAAGATGAACGTGGAACAGATTCAGTCCAGGCAGAAGGAACTTTTACTTCGCCAGCAACGTTATAAAAATGAAGAGGCGGATTTGGGAATCCGCATCAAGGAGATTCAGGACAACGAGGAGTCCATTCAGATGGAACTGGAGACTTCCGAGCGATTGGAGCAAAAGCTGAACGAGGACATTGAACGTCTGCAGACGGAACTTGAGGCCGAGCGCGGGCAGGAAGCGATTCAGATGAAGCGTTCGGAGGAGGCGCACCTTTCCTGCGCGAGCCTTGAGCAACAAGACGCGTTCATTTTGGAGAACGTGAACCGAATCGCGGAGGAAATCGCCCGTTTCGAGAGCGAATTGGAAGAACTGGATGAAAGCAAGGGGAACGCTTCCGGGGAGATTCAGGCGAAGGAGCGGGAAATCCAGGAACTGCGTGACACGATTGAGAACTCGAAGGAATTGTTTGCAGAGATTCAGCAGGAGATTAAAAATCAGGTTGCCAAGCGGGAAGAATTGAACCAGAAACACAAGTCCTTCCTTGGGAAGCGAGAGGAATTGTCGAAGCACATGTCAGATTTGGACAAGGAATGTTTCCGTTTGAACAGCCGTAAGGAATCTTATGAGGAAGCTTCGGACAAGCAGATCAATTACATGTGGGAAGAGTACGAATTGACCTACAGCCGGGCAATGGAACTGCGCAATGTGAATTTGACGGATCTTTCTTACATGAAGCGGCAGATTCAGGCTTTGAAAGCAGAGATTAAAAAACTGGGCGCGGTCAACGTCAACGCCATTGAGGAATTCAAGAGCGTTTCGGAACGATATGAGTTTTTGAAGACCCAGCATGACGATTTGGTGGAGGCCGAGGCGACTTTGATTAAGATTATCGAGGAACTCGACGCGGCGATGCGCAAGCAGTTTACCGAGCAGTTCGCCTTGATTTCCAAGGAATATGACAACGTGTTCCGCCAACTGTTCGGGGGCGGGAAGGGAACCCTTGAGCTGATGGAGGACGAGGACGTTTTGGAGGCGGGAATCCGCATTATTGCCCAGCCGCCGGGAAAGAAGCTGCAGAACATGATGCAGCTTTCCGGAGGAGAGAAGGCATTGACCGCGATTTCCTTGTTGTTCGCCATTCAGAACTTGAAGCCGTCGCCGTTCTGCCTGCTTGACGAGATCGAGGCGGCATTGGACGACAGTAACGTGACGCGGTTTGCACAGTATTTACATAAGCTGACGGCGCACACGCAGTTCATCGTCATTACGCACCGGCGTGGGACGATGACGGCGGCCGACCGGCTATATGGCATCACCATGCAGGAGAAAGGGGTTTCGACGATGGTGTCGGTCGACCTTTTGGAGGACGAGTTGGAAAAGTGAATTACCCCGCAGCAAGCAGCGGGGCATATGTGCGGCGAAGCAGTCGCGAATAGTAAGGGAACGCTGAAAGTGATGGAGGTGAATGACGTTGGGAGAAGAAAAACAAGGCTTTTTTAAACGTTTGGTATCAGGCCTGACGAAGACGAGGGATAACATCGTGTCCGGCATGGACGGGATTTTCTTCGGGTTTTCCGAGATTGACGAGGACTTTTATGATGAATTGGAGGAAGTCCTTATCATGGGCGACTTGGGAGTGCACACGACGGAGGAAATTCTGGATGATTTAAGAGAGAAGGTAAAGGCGGAGCACATTAAGAAGCCGTCGGACTGCCGTCAGGTTCTGATTGACAGCATCCGGGAACAGATGGACGTGGGAGAGACGGCCTATGAATTCGAGGATAGGCAGTCGGTCGTCTTTGTGATCGGGGTCAACGGGGTCGGCAAGACGACCACGATTGGCAAGCTGGCCGGAAAATTTCGGGCGCGGCATAAAAAGGTGCTTTTGGCCGCAGCAGACACGTTTCGCGCGGCGGCCGGGGAGCAGTTGAAGGAGTGGGCGAACCGGGCGCAGGTGGACATGATTGGCGGTCAGGAGGGCGCAGACCCGGCCGCGGTGGTGTTTGACGCGGTTGCCGCCGCCAAGGCGAGGCATGTGGACATTTTGCTCTGTGATACGGCGGGCCGTCTGCACAATAAAAAGAATCTGATGGAAGAATTGAAGAAAATCAACCGTGTCATCGAGCGGGAATACCCGGAAGCTTATCGGGAGACGTTGGTCGTTTTGGACGCGACGACCGGACAGAATGCATTGGCGCAGGCCAGGGAATTTAACGAGGTGGCGGAGATTACCGGCGTGATTTTGACGAAGATGGACGGGACGGCCAAGGGCGGCATCGCGGTGGCGATTCAGGCGGAACTTGGAATCCCGGTGAAATATATCGGGGTCGGCGAGAAACTCGAGGATTTGCAGAAGTTTGACGCGGACGAATTCGTAAACGCCCTCTTTTATCGGGAAGAGGATGCGGAAGAAGATGATCCGGATGACGATGGCTGGGAGGAGGATGAGCCGGGTGCGGACGAGACGGAAGACGAATGGGATAACGATGCGGATGGCGAGTGGGACGAAGAGGACTCGGATGACGACATGGATGTGGACGAGTGGGATGACGAGTTCGACGAGCTGGACTTGGATGATTCCGAAGACTGGGAAGAAGTATGAATGATAATATTACGCCTTTGGCGGCGAACGAATATGACAAAAAGATAAATAATACGATTCCTTATTATCAGGAGTTTTATAATCAAACCTTGGATATCGTTGAACAGTGTGATTTCGGTCATGTGAAATGGTTAGATTTGGGATGTGGAACGGGAAATCTGGAAGAATTGGCTCTTCAAAGATTTCCCAATATCCATTTTACACTTGTTGACCCGTCCGAAAGAATGCTTGAACAGGCAAAAGAAAAATTGAAGGATAATTCCATACAATATCTTTGTGCGGATTCCGCTTCAATTCCATTTACGAATTGCTTTGACGTAGTTACTGCAATCTTGTCTCACCATTATATGCGGGAAGAGGAACGAAGAAAAGCAACAAAATGCGTGTACCGGGCCTTAAAGGACGGAGGGATTTATATTTGCTTTGAAAATGTAATCCCGGAAGATGAAGAAATCAAAAGGTTCGAACTTTTAAGGTGGGAAAACTATCAGCAAATACATGGTAAAACGAAAGAAGAAGCAAAAGCGCATACTGCCAGATGCGGGGTTCATTATTTTCCGTTGACGGTGAATCAGCATATGGAATTGCTGAAAGAGATGGAATTCCGTAAAATCCATGTATTTTGGTATAGTTATATGCAGATGGGGATTTACGGGATAAAGTAGATATTTTGTTTTGCATTTGTTTATAATTCGGCACCGCGTCGCGTCAGCGTGGGCTGGACAGTAGCTGCATTTGTGGATATAAAGAAGCTGTAAAATATTAAGTTGAATTTTACAGTTTTTTACGTATAATATATGGTAGATAAGAAATTGCAGAGGAGGATGAATATGCCTAATATTTTACCTATATCCGATTTGAGAAATTATAATGAAGTATTGAAAAATTGTCAGGTAGGAGAGCCAGTGTTTTTGACTAAGAATGGCAGGGGAAGATTTGTTGTGCTTGATATCGAAGATTATGAAAAAGATAGGGCGGAGAGAAAACTTTTAATGAAATTGCAGGAAGCGGAGGATGCTGTCAAGGAAGGGAAAGGCTGGCTTAGCCTGGATGAGCTGAAAGTGGCCATGGGGGATTTTGATTGATTGGATAAAGCGGAAGAGGAGGAATGGAAGATGGAAACGTTGACGTTGGAAAAGTTTGAAGAGGCGAGTGAAGTCGTAAAGAAAGTGACGAACGAGACGAAGTTGATTCGTAGTAATTACCTCAGCGAGCAGACCGGGGCGAAGGTCTATTTGAAGCCGGAGAATATGCAGCATACGGGCGCGTACAAGCTAAGGGGTGCCTATTATAAAATCAGTACGCTTACTGAGGAGGAACGTGCACGCGGGCTGGTGGCGGCATCAGCCGGCAACCATGCGCAGGGTGTGGCTTACGCGGCAAGGGCGTTTGGCTGCAAGGCAACGGTGGTGATGCCGGAAGGCACGCCGCTTATCAAGGTGAACCGTACCAAGAATTACGGCGCGGAGGTCATTTTGTATGGCGAAGGCTATGACGAGGCTTGCAGGTACGCCTTGCAGCTGGCAGAAGAAAGAGGTTGTACGTTTATTCATCCGTTCAATGATTTGGATGTCGTGACGGGACAAGGAACCATTGCCATGGAAATCATCCAGGAATTGCCGACGGTGGATTATATATTCGTGCCGGTCGGAGGCGGCGGATTGTTGACCGGCGTGGCAACGCTGGCCAAGATGCTGAATCCCAAAATCAAAGTCGTCGGCGTGGAGCCGATAGAGGCCGCGAGCATGTCCGCCGCCCTAGCCGCCGGGGAAGTGGTGGAACTGGAATCTGCCAACACGATTGCCGATGGCACGGCAGTGCGGGCCGTGGGCGACAAGTTGCTCCCATATGTGCAGCAGAACGTGGACAGCGTGCTGTTGGTGGACGATGACGAGTTGATCGGGGTCTTTCTGGACTTGGTGGAAAATCACAAGATGGTGGTGGAAAATTCGGGAATGCTGACGGTGGCGGCGTTAAAGCAGATGGACTTGAGGGGCAAAAAGGTGGTCTGCGTCTTAAGCGGCGGAAACATGGACGTGATTACGATGTCCTCCGTGGTGCAACATGGATTGATTCGTCGAGACCGCATTTTCTCCGTGTCGGTGCTTTTGCCGGACAAGCCGGGCGAATTGCAACGGGTGGCGGCCTGCATCGCGGAGGAAAAGGGAAACGTCATCAAGCTGGAGCATAATCAGTTTGTCAGCACCAACCGAAATGCGGCGGTGGAATTGAAAATCACGATGGAGGCGTTCGGGACGGAGCACAAGAACCGGATACTGGACGAGTTGGAAAAGGCGGGATTTCGACCGAAACAGATCAGCACGATGCTGTGACGACGGATTTGTGAGGGGGCTTTGGATGAGCGGCGTGCCGCTTATCCAAAGAAAAGACGAGGTGTGAACATGGGTGATTCTATGAATAATGGGTTTTTAGATTTTCTACTGGAGAGATTCAAAATAGAAAGAGAAAAGTTTGATCGATCTGGAGTATATGCATATACACAGCGTTTGCTTGCGTATAACTCAAACAGGATTGAAGGGAGCACGCTCACAGAAGAGCAAACAGCCTCATTGTTTGATCATGGAACACTTCCCAAGTCTGATGATTATTATAGGGCGAAAGACGTGGAGGAAATGAACGGGCATTTTTTGATGTTTAATAAAATGCTCGATACAATACATGAACCGTTGACCGGGGAACTGATAAAAGAATTCCACTATGAATTAAAGTCAGGAGTATTTGAAGATCGTGCAAATGGGTATGCGATTGGTGATTATAAGCAACGTCCGAACATGATTGGAATGTATCAAACTGTAAGACCGGAAAATGTGAAACAAGAGATGAATACACTCTTGGAATGGTATTTCGAACAGGAGCGAAGTCTTGGCGTCTTGGCGGAATTTCATGCGAGATACGAGAGCATTCATCCATTTCAAGACGGGAATGGTAGAACCGGTAGACTGATTCTTTTTAGAGAATGCCTGAAAAATGGAATGATACCGATTGTGATTGAGGACACAAATAGAAAGGCGTATTTGGAGTCATTGAAAGAATATCGGGAGGAGAAGAAGCTGTTTCAGTTGATTCGACTTTTTGAGGAAGAACAAAGGTTTTATTTGGAAAAGTGTAGGTATTTTATGTGAGATTTCAAGAAAAAAGTGATTCATTCATTTCAATAAATGACATCGTAACGGAAAATAGGAGCCTTGGAGATTCATTCCCCAAGGCTTTTGTTTATCATATAGGAAACTTCGTTCCCTATATGATAAAACCCTCCGGGTGGATGCGCACAAGTGCGAGATGAAACATGTCGCTAAAGCGACCACACTTGGCGCGAGAGTTTCGCAAACGAAACTCTTTGCTCTTATTCGTTTTGCAACGCGTTTTTCCTCAGATATTTCTCCAGCAGAGCGTGTATCTTGTCCGTCGGGTTTAGCACGGCTCCGATTGTCAGGTCGTGGTTCAAGGAATCAATAATCAGTGCCAGAAACTTGCTCATGTCGGCGGTGATGAAATAGGGCTTTTCGTTGACCACGGCCGGCAAGTATGTCAAATTGGTCGTGATGACCTTGTTGATGTATCCTTTTTCATAATATTCGTCAAACTTGTCAAATCCATCCGTGAACAGTCCAAACGTGGTACAGACGAAGACTCGGTTCGCGTGTCGTTCTTTCACTTGTCTGGCCACGTCGAGCATGCTTTCGCCGGATGAAATCATGTCGTCCACGATGATGACGTCCTTGCCTGACACGTCGTCCCCTAAAAACTCATGCGCGACGATGGGATTTTTACCGTTCACGATGGTGGAGTAGTCGCGACGTTTATAAAACATGCCCATGTCCACGCCAAGAATGTTGGAAAAGTAAACGGCGCGGTTCATGGCTCCCTCGTCGGGACTGATAATCATCAGGTGCTCCTTGTCCACTTTCAGGTCGGGGACGGCGCGGAACAGTGCCTTCATGAACTGATAGGGGGGCTGGAAATTATCAAAGCCGCTCAAGGGAATCGCGTTTTGTACGCGTGGGTCGTGCGCGTCGAAGGTCATGATGTTGGCCACGCCCATGTCGTGCAGCTCTTCTAAGGCAAGCGCGCAGTCTAAGGATTCCCGCTTGCTTCTTTTATGTTGGCGGCTCTCATAAAGGAACGGCATGATGACGTTGATCCGTTTCGCCTTGCCGGTCGCCGCCGAGATGATTCGCTTCAAGTCCTGATAATGGTCGTCGGGCGACATGTGGTTTACGTGTCCGTTTACCGTGTAAGTCAGGCTGTAGTTGCAGACGTCGGTCATGATGAAGAGGTCGGTGCCTCGGATGCTTTCTTTTAGAATCCCCTTGGCCTCGCCGCTTCCGAAGCGCGGGCAACTGCAATCGACAAGGTAAGAGCCGGGACGATAATTGGAATATAAGGGGGAGTCTGTAATCTCGTTGTCGTTGTCCTTGCGGAAAGAAATGATGTAGTCGTCCACTTTGTGCCCAAGATCGATGCAGCTTTCCATGGCGGCAATCTTCAAAGGGGCGTATGGTAGCAGTTGTTCCATTAATTCGATGTTTGACATATTGATTCTCCTATGTTTCGATAGAACTATGTATCAAAGTGATTATACCATGTCCACTAAGCTCGTGGAAAACCTCGCTAAGTGGCCAGGTATATATTCTCACTAGGCTCGAAAACACCTCGCCAAGTGTTCATATTATACCATGTCCAATTTGGAAATACAAGGATGAACTGGTTGAATAAAAACGGGAATCATGTTAAAATACAAGAACCGTTGGGGGACGGGAGGCGCCGGGCATGTCTGGCGCGGCAGATTTTTAAGAAGGCGGTAAGAATCATAAGGTGACTTAACTATGAACATGAAAAATCATATACACGTCATACAAAGCGTGGACGAGGGAAGTATCGCGCGGGAGATGGGCATTGAACCGGGGGACAGGCTTCTTTCCATCAATGGAAATGAAATTGAGGATATTTTTGATTATCGTTACTATATTGCGGACGAGCTGGTCGTGCTGCTTATTGAGAAAGCGAACGGGGAGCGGTGGGAGCTGGAAATCGAGAAGGAAGAATGGGAGGATCTGGGACTTGAGTTCGAGCAAGGCCTGATGGACGAGTACAAATCCTGCCATAATAAATGTATTTTCTGCTTCATTGACCAGATGCCGCCGGGGATGCGCGATACCTTGTATTTCAAGGATGATGATTCGCGCCTTTCCTTTTTGCAGGGGAACTACGTGACGCTGACCAACATGGGCGACCATGACATACGGCGAATCGTCAAGTATCACATGGAGCCGATTAACATTTCGTTCCAGACGATGAACCCGGAACTTCGTTGCCGGATGCTTAACAATCGCTTTGCAGGGGAGGCGTTAAAAAAAGTGGACGTCCTCTACGAGGCGGGAATTGAGATGAATGGTCAGATTGTCCTTTGCAAGGGCATTAACGATAGGGCGGAGTTGGAATACAGCATTCGTGAACTGACTAAATATTTGCCGCATTTGCGCAGCGTGTCCGTGGTGCCGGTAGGACTTAGCAAGTACCGGGAAGGGCTTGAGAGGCTTGAACCGTTTACGAAGGAGGACGCGAAAGCGGTTCTTGAGACGATTCATTCCTGGCAGGAGAGATTGTATCCGCAATGCGGCCTGCATTTTATTCATGCCAGTGACGAGTGGTATGTCCTGGCGGGAGAAGAATTTCCGCCGGAGGAGACATATGACGGCTATTTGCAATTGGAAAACGGTGTGGGCATGTTGCGCCTTCTGTACGACGAGTTTGCGGAGGCACTTAAGGAGGTAGAAGGGGACACGTACGAGAGAGAACTGTCTTTGGCGACGGGATTTCTGGCCTATCCGCACATCGAGCGGCTCTCGAAGCTCATGCGGGAGAAGTTTCCGCGAACGTGCGTGCACGTGTACCCGATTCGCAATGATTTTTTCGGGGAAATGATTACCGTGTCCGGCCTGATTACCGCGCGGGACTTGATGGCGCAGCTTAAGGGACGGTCTTTAGGGGAACGTTTGTTGATTCCCTGCAACATGCTGAAGGCGGACGAGGACGTCTTTTTGGACGATTTTAGCGTCGCGGACGTGGAGAATGCTTTACAAATCGGCGTTCATGTTGTAAAATCAGGCGGACGGGACTTGTTGGAAGCAATGGTTTCGTGAAAAGCGAGTATGGGGAAAGAGGTAGGATAGATGAGTAAACCAGTAGTAGCGATCGTGGGACGCCCGAATGTCGGGAAATCCACGTTATTCAATGCATTGGCGGGCGAGCGAATCGCCATCGTCAAGGACACGCCGGGCGTGACCCGTGACCGCATTTATGCGGACGTGACTTGGCTTGACAAGGAGTTTACCTTGATTGACACGGGGGGAATCGAGCCGGACAGCAAGGACGTGATTCTTTCGCAGATGCGTGATCAGGCGCAGATTGCCATTGACACGGCGGACGTGATTGTTTTTATCACCGACGTGCGGCAGGGACTTGTGGATGCGGATTCCAAGGTGGCGGATATGTTGCGGCGGTCTTGCAAGCCGGTCGTCTTGACGGTCAACAAGGTGGACAGCTTTGATAAATGGATGCCGGACGTGTACGAGTTTTATAATTTGGGAATCGGCGACCCGATTCCGATATCGGCCTCCTCGCGTCTTGGAATGGGTGAGCTATTGGACGCGGTAATCGCGCATTTCCCGGAGGGAAGCGCGGGCGAGGAGGAGGACGAGCGGCCGCGGGTGGCCATTGTCGGCAAGCCGAACGTCGGCAAGTCGTCCATCATCAACAAGCTGGTGGGCGAGGAGCGGGTCATCGTTTCCGACATTGCCGGGACGACGCGGGACGCCATCGACACCAGCGTCATGCATGACGGCAGGGAATACGTGTTCATCGACACGGCGGGACTGCGCCGCAAGAGCAAGGTCAAAGAGGAACTGGAGCGTTACAGCATCATCCGCACGGTCACGGCCGTGGAGCGCGCCGACGTGGTACTGATGGTCATTGACGCGGTCGAGGGCGTGACCGAACAAGACGCGAAGATTGCCGGCATCGCGCATGATCGTGGCAAGGGCGTTATCATCGTGGTCAACAAGTGGGACGCGATTGAGAAGGACGACCGCACGATGCGCGAGTACGAGGGCAACATTCGTCAGATTTTGTCCTTTATGCCATATGCAGAAATCATGTACGTGTCGGCGAAGACGGGGCAGCGGCTTAAGAAACTGTTCGACATGATTGACATGGTGATTGCCAACCAGACGCTTCGCGTCGCCACGGGTGTTTTGAACGAAATCATGACGGAGGCGGTGGCGATGCAACAACCGCCATCGGACAAGGGCAGGCGGCTGAAGCTATATTATATCACGCAGGTGGCCGTGAAGCCGCCGACGTTTGTCATTTTTGTCAACGACAAGCGTTTGATGCATTTTTCCTACACGAGGTATCTGGAAAATAAAATCCGAGAGGCATTTGGTTTTCGGGGAACTTCGTTGAAATTTTTCATTAGGGAGCGAAAGGAGAAGGATCAGTAACATGGTTTTGGAGCGAGTCATTTGTCTGGTGGTGGGATACGTCTTTGGCCTTTTCCAGACGGGGTACATTGTCGGAAAGTTGAATCATATAGACATCAGGAAGCAGGGAAGTGGGAACGCGGGTTCGACGAACGCCGTGCGCGTGATGGGGTGGAAGGCCGGAGCCGCCACGTTTGCCGGGGACGTGTTAAAATGTATCGTGGCGGTGCTTTTGATGCGTTTCCTATATCGGGACAGCGGATGTGGGCCGCTTTTGGGAATCTACACGGGAATGGGCGTGACATTGGGGCATAATTTTCCTTTCTATTTGAAATTCAAGGGCGGGAAGGGAATGGCGGTGATGGGGGCACTGGTATTGCTGACATCTCCGTGTCTTGTGCCGATTCCGTTATGCGCGTTTCTAATTGCGGTCATCTTTACCCGTTACGTGTCGCTGGGCTCTTTGCTGGCGGCAGCCTTGTACTTCCTTGAGACGGTTTTTTATGGCTGCATGGGAGGATTTGGCATGGCGTGGCATTATGAGGTGGAACTATATATTTTGGTGGGATTGATTGCCGTGCTCGCCTGGGCACGCCACAAGGAAAACATCAAGCGGCTTTTGGCCGGAACGGAGAACCCGGTAAGGGCGAAGAAAAAGGAAACGTGACAAGGGTGAAGGAGGACGTTATGGCGAAGGTAGGTATTATCGGGGCGGGGAGCTGGGGCACGGCCCTTTCCGTACTGCTTCATGACAATGGACACCAGGTGACGATTTGGTCGATTGACGCGGAGGAAGTGAGGATGCTTGACGAAAAGCGGGAGCATGAAAAAAAGCTTCCAAACGTCAGGCTTTCCGAGGATATGGTAATCACGGGCGACCTTGAGGCGGCGGTGACAGGAAAGGATTTTCTAGTGCTGGCGGTGCCGTCCGTCTTTACCCGCGCGACGGCAAGAAAAATGGCGCCTTACGTGGCAGAAGGCCAGATTATCGTCGACGTGGCCAAGGGTATCGAGGAGGACACGCTTATGACGCTTTCACAGCAGATTGAGCAGGAAATCCCGCGTGCGACGGTGGCCGTGCTTTCAGGGCCAAGCCACGCGGAGGAGGTTGGGAGGAAGCTGCCGACCTCGGTTGTCATCGGCGCGCGGAAGAAGGCGACGGCCGAATATTTGCAGGAGATGTTTAACAGCGGGGTGTTTCGGGTATACACCAGCCCCGATGTGTTGGGAATCGAGCTGGGAGGCTCTCTGAAAAATGTCATTGCGCTGGCGGCCGGCATCGCGGACGGCATGGGCTATGGTGATAACACGAAGGCGGCCTTGATTACGCGGGGAATTGCGGAGATTGCCCGGTTGGGCATGAAAATGGGCGGGAGCCTGCAGACGTTTTCCGGGCTGACCGGCATCGGGGACTTGATCGTGACTTGCGCCAGCGTGCACAGCCGTAACCGTAAGGCCGGATATCTGATGGGACAGGGAAAGAGCATGCAGGAGGCGATGGACGAGGTGCAGATGGTGGTGGAGGGCGTGTATTCTGCCAGGGCGGCGTTTCGCTTGTCACAAAAGTATGGCGTTTCCATGCCAATCGTCGAAGCCGTCAACCAGGTCTTGTTTGAGGGAAAGCGCGCTTCCGAAGCCGTGGAGGAATTGATGATGCGGCAGACGCGCAGCGAGAACGCGTCCCTGCCGTGGGAGGAGTAAAGAAATAGGTAACGGTAAACTTGTCATTTGTTCACAATTAAAAGTCATAACCCCCTCTTTTGCTGCATACATTGGTATCAGCAGAACAAGGGGGTCTTTTTATGGATTCATTTGAACTATACAAGGATATGCAGGCGCGGACCAACGGGGAAATTTACATAGGCGTGGTGGGACCGGTGCGGACAGGCAAGTCTACCTTTATCAAACGCTTCATGGATTTGCTCGTGCTGCCTGCGATGGAGGATGAAAACGCCCGGCAGAGAACGATGGATGAATTGCCGCAGTCGGCTTCCGGCACGACGATCATGACCACGGAGCCCAAGTTCGTGCCGAAGGATGCCGCCGAGATTATGCTGTCGGAGGATGTGAACGTGAAGATACGCCTGATTGACTGCGTCGGATTCATGGTGGAGGGGGCGAGCGGCCACATTGAGAACGAGACCGAGCGTCAGGTGAAGACGCCGTGGTTCGAGTACGAGATTCCGTTTACAAAGGCCGCGGCGATTGGCACGCAGAAGGTCATACGCGACCACGCGACGATTGGCATCGTGGTGACGACGGACGGAAGCATTGGCGATTTGCCGAGGGAGAACTACATAGAGGCAGAAGAGCGCACGGTACAAGAATTAAAGGCCATTGGGAAGCCTTACATCATCCTGCTCAATTGTAAGAAGCCGTACGGGGAGGAGGTCAAGAAGCTGAAGGAGTCGTTGGAGACGAAGTATGGGGTGTCGGTCTTGCCCGTCAATTGCGAGCAGCTTAAGGAGGAAGACATCCATACGATGATGCGGCAGATTTTGTACGAGTTCCCGATTTCCGAGGTGGAGTTTTATATTCCGAAATGGGTGGAGATGCTTTCCAGGGAGCACCGCATCAAGCAGGACTTGTTACAGACGGTGCGCACGTTGATGGACGGCTTCGCGGACGTTCGCAGCGTCCTCGGCGTCCAGCCGGAGACGGAAAGCCCCTACATCGAGAAGGTACAAGTGGAAAAAATCGGAATGGACAGCGGGCGGGTGCGTATTCGCATCCAGTTCCATGAAAGTTTTTATTACGAAGTGTTAAGCGAGCTGACCGGAACTTCCATCCATGGGGAGTATGAACTTATCGCGGTCATGAAGGAGTTGTCCGCCATGAAAGTGGAGTACACGCAGGTGAAGGATGCCTTTGCCGACGTGAAAATGAAGGGGTACGGGGTGGTCAGCCCGAAGCGTGACGAGATTTCCCTCGAAGATCCCGTCATCATCAAGCAAGGCAACAAGTTCGGGGTGAAAATTCATTCGCAGGCACCCTCCATCCACATGATACGTGCCAACATCGAGACGGAAATCGCGCCAATCGTTGGGAGCGAGCAGCAGGCTGCGGATCTGGTGGAATATATCAAGGCCGAGAGCGAGACGGAAGAGGGCGTGTGGGCGACCAACATTTTCGGGAAATCGGTGGAGGAACTGGTGATGGACGGCATGCGCGGAAAGATTACCAAGATTAACGAGGAAAGCCAGGTCAAACTGCAGGATACCATGCAGAAAATCGTCAATGACAGCAACGGGGGGCTGGTGTGCATTATTATCTAAAGAAAATTTTATTTACACGAGATGTAAAGGTTGTATTTTGTTTTTGCGAAAGGTATAATGAAAGAAAATATCCAGTGAAGATGAAGAGAGGAAATATAGGTGCATAAGCTGACTATTAACGAGCTTGGCCCGATTGAATACTGCGAATTTGAATGTTCTCAGTTTATGACATTGACGGGATTTCAGGCTTCTGGAAAGAGTACGATTGCGAAAGCGATTTATTATTTTAGAACTATAAAAGAAGATGTTTTAGAGCTTGCAAAGGCGCAAGCTCTAAATGTCGTTCCGATTGAAGGGATGGAGGATGATTTTTCTTCTGGATTTGGAGTTGAATTAAAAAGGGGATTGGAAAATCATTTGCAGGAGAAGTTTTTAAGGACGTTTGGTTCCTTGTGGGGAATACAAGATGAAATGTACATGGAGTATCACTTTACGGATACATGTTTTATAAAGATTTCTATGAATAAGAGCGTGAAATATGTGATTTCGAATGATATTCATGTAACATTTAGTGATGAGCTGATAAAATTTTTACAAGAGAAGAATCAATGTTTTTCAAGTACGCCATTGGGGATACCTGAAGTAGAGTTAAGTGCATTCAAGGCTGAGCTGTACAGAATGTTTGATGATGCTTGTGCAATCGTTTATATTCCGGCGGGACGTAGTATGATAACGTTGTTGTCACAACAGTTTAGTTATATTTATGCGACGATGGATGATTTCCAAAAGCGTTCGTTAGATAGTTGTACGAAAGATTATTTAGAAAGGACGTTACGGTTAAAATCGGAATTTTCAGAAGGGCTTCTGGGGTTACCGTCATATTCGTCTAAAAAAACGATTTCGGATTGGGAACATATAAAGCAAGCGTTGGATTTGATAGAAAAGATTTTGCGGGGCACTTATCGCTATAGTAATGGAGAGGAACAGATTCTACTTGATAATGGAAAATATGTAAAAATCAATTTTTCCTCTTCCGGGCAGCAGGAAAGTGTTTGGATTTTGAATTTGCTGTTTTATTATTTGCTACAACAAAAACAAATACTTTTTATTATAGAAGAACCGGAATCCCATTTGTTCCCGCAATCACAAAAATATATTACGGAACTGATTGCCTTGGTTTATAATAGTAAACATTCCATCGTGTTGACAACGCACAGTCCTTACGTGTTGGGGACGTTGAATAATTTATTATATGCCCATACAATTCAGAAGAAATATTCAAAAAAGGTGAATGAGATCATTCCTGAATCATTATGGCTGGATTATAATAAATTTGACGCATGGTTCGTCAAAAATGGAACGATGGAAAATTGTATGGATGTAGAGACGCATATGATTCAAAATGAAAGAATTGATGAAATATCGGAAGTCATCAATCATGATTTTGACAAGATGTTGGAATTGCAGACGGAAGATGAGGAGGGTGTGACGGTATAATGCCATTAATGGGTTTTCAGTCATTATGTGATAAAAATGCAGTCCAGATTATATCAAAGGACAAGGGGAATCCGCAGTTCCATAAGGGTAAAAATGTTAAGAGGGCACATGTGACACATTATAAAATAGACGGGAACGTAATTAGGACGGGAAGCAGATGTGATTTTCTATTATTGAACGAGGATGCGCAAATGGCATATTTGATAGAGTTGAAGGGCTCGGATTTAGTAAAGGCGGCAGAGCAGTTGGAGGCTACAGAAAGAGTTTTGAACTCTGAGCTTTCTAAATATGATTTACAATATCGAATCGTGGCGAATAAATGTAGAACGCAAGCAATTCATTCTTCCGCATATAGGAAATATCAAATGCGATGGAAAGGAAAACTTGTGCAAAAAACGGGATATATGGAAGAGAATATTTAATAAAATATGGAAAATTTTTTACAAAAATTTATGGTGAATTTAGATTATCTCTTTAGAAGTTCTTATATGTCGGTATA
>CAOKHZ010000027.1 GCA_948468385.1 uncultured Faecalicatena sp.
ATTTGAGCCTATTTTTTTCAGCTCGTTTTTTCATAGATTACTTGACACTACCTATGAGCACTTGGTGACCGTGTTTTGGTCACTTATGTGCGAATGTAGTTGCGGGTCACTTGGCGAGGTTTTTTCGAGCCTAGTGACAGCGCAACATCCTTATGTTACGTTTTGCTTCGCCCCGCCCGATGTTCTCCTTGAGAATTTTGCGCGCGTTCATCGTTGGAATGAAGCCGGTACGATGGATGCCGGTTGTCGGCATGTTTGTCGTACTTGTTGGAATTGAAGCACCCGCACGCTTGTGTTGGGTGTGCTTTTTCCATTATGCTACAAACGGGTTGGAAAAAACGCCCATATGCGATGGGCGTTTTCCAAACAAAGGCGGTGTTTTCGCCCATGCGTGGTGGGCGATTTCCAAATTTCCACCGTTTTTAGGAGAGGGAGAAAGAGAGTGAAAATGATACTTTGCGCTTCCTGCCTCTATGAAAATTTCACTTCGTCCAGTCCAGTTCTTCTTGATTTACGTCCTTGGAACTGAGCGTCCCGTGGTACAATCCGTCCAAGATGTGCGAGGCGTTTGCCTTCTTGTTTTCAACATGAAATGCCTCGAAAATCCAGTATAGCTTGCATTTGGGCAGGTTGAAGGGCGTGATTGCGCCGTTCCCGCCAAACGCGACGGCGGACATCAGGTTTCCGATACGGTTCGTTGGCTTTGCGTCCGTCCTTTTTTGCCGTTTCTTTAATTCCTGCCTCATGTCTTCGATAAGGATTTGCCTTGCGCTTTCATCGGCAGGATGAATTTGGTCGTCATCATTGATTTTGTTAATGGCCTTGACCCATTCGCAGAGATATTCATAGATTTCCCGGGTAATCTGGCAATTTGTGTTGTCCGTGGCGGCGAGGCAAAAGGAGCCGTCCGCATATTGGCTTTTTACGAAATGGTGTTTTTCCGTTATGAATAATTGTAGGGCGTCATCCACAAAGTTTGTTGGAAAAGGCTGTTCCCATTGCAACATAAACACATCGAAAGGAGAAGTTTCCATAAAGTTTTTTCCAATGTCATCGAGAAATACCATGTTGGAATAGGGGTCGCTTAACAAGAACTGGACATATTGCCAATAGATTCGTTCGCAAAAGCAGCCCTGGTTGATTTGAAGTATTTCCTCGATGGTCGGATGGTGTAGTGAAAGAAACGGGGTTAACCGATAGTCATTGCCGCTCATAAGCAGCGATTTTTCAAATTCCACGCGCATGTCGTCGTCACCTCGCTTTCTCATTATTTTGTACGATTTTTTTGATTAAAATCTAAAGCCGCGTATGTTAACTGTTTGCCGTAATAGTCCTTGGCCGGTGAATGCGCCAGGACGGATACCAGGCTCACGCCGTCGATTCCGAAATCCCGATTCCCGTTCAGGATGCGGTCGATTTCAGCACAAATCAAATCCACCCGGTTTTCCCCCGGGGCGGAAGCCTGTGTGTCTGAACTTTCTTCCTGGGAACCTTGTTCGTACAAATTTTGTTCATGACAAATTTGTTCCTTATGGGAAAACACGTTTACGACGATTTGCAAGTCTTTCAAATGTTTGTCCCGAACTTGTGGAACGTACAAGTCAAATGCAAGGTAAGTACCATTTTGTGTTTGTTCGTTCGGCACGAAGGGATAGGGCAGGATTTGACTTGTATGTCTTGAAATTGTCAGGTTTTGGGTGAATTGTTCAAATAATTTGTCCTTATATCGTGGTATTTCTTCCAAGTATGCCATTGTGACACCTCCAATCTTGTATTTTGTGTTTGTTTAGAAAGAAGATTATACTGCCAGGATGGTTTCGTCCGGCGGAGAAGCATGCGGATAAAACGTTTCAAACCGACTCGTTATCATGGATCTCGTTTAATTTCCGATTGTAATATCGGGTTATTTTGGGCTTTACCCAGATTTTTGCCTTTCGGACGATGTCGTCAAACGTGTGCATTTCTTTTTCCGGGACATAATTACATTCCAATCGAAGCCCGTCCAACAGCTTGATGACGACGGGTTCGCAGGCGGTGGCGGAAGACAAGTGGTCAAATACGCGGCGTTCCAATGATTGGAATAGTTTTCGAACCGTCGAGGCGTCCATTCCTTCTGCCTGCGCGATTTCCTGAATCAAATTTTCTTGCGTGACAGTCATGATTTTCACCTCCCTTCCTTTCTTTTAATGAGCACTTGGCATCCGTGTTTTGGATGCCTTTTCCACCATGACACATTGGATAAGCCGAAAACGCCCATGCATGGTGGGTCATTGGCATTTGTGAAACACATGTTTCGTCCATGGACCGTGGGCGTTTTCCAAAATTCCACATGGCCGAACGCTATTTCCTATAGTTTCTCTGCATTTTTGTCTTGCTTTTCCGCGTATGTAATTTCTGGCATTGCGGGCAGCGCAGGGTTCGGTTGTTGGTCGCGGCAATTTCCACCCATTCCCCGCAATCGGTGCATTGTATGGCCTTTGTTTTGGGAGCGTTGACATTTTTTTGCAGGTTTTCCACAATATAAGAACCATAGCAAAGCCACAATAATTGCTTGGAACGCTTTTTTTGGCCATAAAGGTATTGGACGAGCATGTCGGCAATCATTTCCTCGGAGTATCCCAACGTGGAAAACTGGCCGCGAACGTGGCGGACGAGGTAGCCGAAATTGCCCTCCTCTTCGTTGCGGTTCAATTTGCGGGGATATTTTTTGTTCAACACGTCGTATAATGCGGAGACTTCCTTTGCGCAGGCAAGGTCAAGGCGGCGCATCATTTTTTTGTAATCCAACGGTTCGAGGTGCAGGCTCCTGGTGTTGATGGGCTTGTTGGGAATGCGCCCATATAGTTTGTTTACAAGGCTCTTATTGCGTGATTCCACCGCCGTTTTTTCTTTGCCTTTGGCATATTCAAAGAAGGCGGGGGGCTTTCCTTGCGTGAAAGTTCGAATTTCTTTTTTTATGTTGGTTGGAAATTCCGGCTTGTACAACGTTTTTGCGTAGTCAATGACGAAGTTATTCTGACAGCAAAGCCGTTTGATGCAATTTTCCGCAAGCTGTCTTTCCACCGCCGTACCATGGATGAATACGTCGTTGTTCCATATTTTGGAAATATTGTTGCTATATGTGCCGATGTTTCCGCCCCTGAACGCGGCCTGCAAACCGGCGTAAATGTTGTGCTGGTCCAATGGCTTTGGTTCGGCCTTTTTCATTTTGTAGTAAAGCGGAACGACGCCTTGCATGTTCCGCTCGGCGACACGCACGAAATCCGGGTCGGCGATGACCAGGGACTTGTCGCCGTCCACGTCAAATTGCAGGATTTTACTGATTAAATCATGACTGCTTGTATAAAGTGCGTCCGTTGTAAACCATCCGTAAAGTTCGTCATGCCGGGCGTTTTCTTGTTTGGCGTCGCATTTGTCGTGCCGCGCGTTCATTTGTCCGATATTTTGCGTGTCAAGGTATTCTTTATTGGCGGCGTTGCGGCGGACGGCGTGTTCCTTGTATAAGTGCGGACTGCGAAGGCAGTCCAGTTTGTCCTGGTTTTTGTATAACCTGCAAAATACTTCGTTTTCGGCCAGTAGTCCGTTTGGAAGTGCTTCTTTTGCGAACCAATGCTCACAGGCGGCGTAAAAGTCGGGAAGTATGAAGGTGTATTTTCCGTTTACTTCCAGTTTGCCGCTACGATATTTTTTGACGAGGCCGTCCTTGGCCTCCCGCAAAACGTCCTTGGCGTAGGTGTCGTTTAGGAGGGCGGGATATATTTTGACCGCTTGTTGAAACGGTGTCATGTGCGTGTTGTAGGGCGTGATGCCAAGGCATTCCTTCATCGTTTCCTCGTTCGTGCAGATGTTTTCAAGCTTCTTCACGGAACTGGCCGTAAGCGTGTCGATTTCCTCATCCGTGACATCGGTCAGGGTTTGCAGCATTTGATAATTGATTTTTGCTTTCTTAATCCGTGTTTCTTCCATGTTGCAAAGTCCCGCCTGGCAGTGGAATTTTTTGAAACATTCTTTGTATTCTTCCCATGAATCGTAGTATTTGTGCATTTTAAACTGGCTTTTCGTGAAGATAATCTGAATGTTTTCCGCAAAAATGTCGTGCTCTTTGCCGTAAATGTCGGCGACGACGGGGGAACATCCTTTTTGTTCCACGAATTTTTGGAAATCGAACACGCCGAGCAGGCCCTTTATCCATGGGGCGCGAAACATCGTGTTTTTTGACATGACGGAGGGGAGCATCATGCCAATGCCGTCGGTGTGCGTGATGGGCACGATGCCGTTTTTGCGCGTGATGGAATAATCGGTTTCGTCAATGAAATCAACGATACCCGCAACGTTTGTCTCGAAATCATCAATCACGATGCAACGATTGATGTCAAAGTCTTTCCACTCGTCTGTCGCGGAGTTGGAAAGGGCCATGTATGCCAGATATTTGTTGGCGTTAATGCCTCCTTTTGCGTTGATTTTCTCAATGGTAAGGCCGCATAGGATTGTTTTTTCAATCCGTTCTCAGACGGATTCCTTGATAAAAACAGCTTTTTTTGTTCGAATCTGACCGGCCGAGGAGGTAAAATAGCGATATTTTTCTCCATTGTAAATAAAGCCATAAAAGAACAGGTCTTTAAATATGTCGTCATAGTAGACTTGTACGACAAATAAAGTGTCGGTCAGTTCGCCCGCCGGAATGCCAATCGTGCGGCTTAACGTGGATTCGAACACGGAAATGATTTTGTTTTCACGTAAATCTTGTTCGCGCAAGTGACGGATGTGGTCTCTACCGTCAGTCCGTTCGTTTTGATGCAATTTGTTGGCGAGAAGCGTGGCCAATCGCTCTTTCGCTTGTTTCATTTTTTTCTTTTTATGACGAATGAGCGACGTTCGATGTTCCGATTGGGAAATGGTGTTTTTCAAGTTTTCATTTTTTAAATCCTCGATTTCTTTATGATAGCAAAAAATCTGTTTGCTGAAATAGTTTTCCCGGTTACTGTAGAAGTGGCCGGTATCGATGGAATATAAGTTGATTTGTGAATCTAGCATGTTGTTCCCTTCTTTCTTCTTAGAATGTTTGTTCGGTTTCTGCAAAGGGTTATTCGCCATATGGATTTGGATTAGATGGCGAAATGTAATCAAATTCGCTTTTTGTTATGCATTTTTTATAAAACCAAACGTATGTTCTGAAAAAAGAGAAAAGAATACAAACAAATATTCTAAAAAGAGGTTGACAGATACAAACGAATGTTCTATAATCTTGATAGAAAGATTGCCGTGAATGAGAACACGGAAATGATTGGGAAAGGGAAGGTGGTTTGAAAATGACGGAACTTCAAAAAGAACAAGTGATAACCTCATATTGTGAAAATGAGATGAAAAGATTGAAGGAACTTTGCAACCCTCTCATTTATCGGAAAGGGATCAGTCAGACGGACATGGATTATGATGATTTGTGCAGCCTCGCGATGAGCACCTTGTTAGAGAGCGTGAAGCGGTTTGACGATTCCAAGGGATGCCGGTTTCAAACGTTCCTTATAAATAATATTAATAGGAGTTTTTACGATTGGACGAGGAATCGGCGACGGTTGCGGCGGTGCAACGCGAGGCGGGATGAAAACGGGCTGCTTGAATTTATTCCGAACTGTTCCATGGACGTATCGTATGAGGACGGGGGTTGCGTGTATGAGAAGATTGACAGTGGCTTTCGTGTGGAGAACGAGGTTTCAAGCGAGCTGGGACTGTTTGTGGACGAGAGGGTGGAGGCGTTTTTAGGAGGTCTTGGCGGGACGAAGCGTCGAATCGTGGAGCTGTTGATGGACGGCTATAGTCCGGGAGAAGTCAGGAAGGAACTGGGTATTTCGGATAGGAAGTACCACGAGTTGTTTCGTCAGATTAAGTCATTTGACAATATTCGGATTTTGCGTGGTTTGTTTACGAGACCGTCCGGGAATGGACGCGCGAGTTGTCTGGCGCACGTTCCGATACGGCCGGCGGACGCGTCGGAGCCGTCAAGAAATAAAGGCGATGTGGCGGTAACGGATGTGGCCGTGTCGAGAATGCAAGTGGAAAGCAAAAAGATAAATGGAGAGGAGATTATGGAAATGGGAACGGAGATGAAGTCGGCGGAAAAGAGCAAGCAGATGCAGTATTCTATCGCGTCAATCAACAAGAAGATTGAGAATCATACGATTCGATTCGACCATCCGCTTCAGAGGAAGACGGATCAGTGGAGCCCGGCGATGAAGGGAAACCTGATATCGGACATTTTACAAGGGAATCCATTGCCGGAAATCGTGTTTGCCGAGCAGATTGTCAATGGAATGCCGGTCATTTGGGATTTAGACGGCAAGCAGAGGTGTACGATTTGTTATTCTTTCGTGAATGACGGGTTCAAAGTGAGTCGTAACATTCGAAGGCGTTACATTAGTTATTATGAACAGTTTCGGGATAGGCAAGGAAGGCTTATGTTGGATGAGGAGGGGTTTCCGGTAAGGGAGCCGAGGAAATTTGACATTGCGAACAAGTATTTTTCCCAACTTCCCGAAGAGTTGAGGGATCGTTTTTTGGAGTACACGTTCAAGTGTGACCAGTATTTAAACTGTGACAGTGACGAGATCGCCTACCACATCATTCGGTATAACGAGGGGAAGGCGATGTCCGCCCCGCAAAAAGGAATCACGAGGATTGGGGAGGAATTTGCCATATTGGTAAAACGGATAGCGGAGATGGAGTTTTTTCAGGAGAGGGGAAACTATACGGTCGCGGAGGCCAGAAACGGGACGCTTGAAAGAGTGGTGGTGGAGTCCGTCATGGCGTGGAAATACATGGACGCATGGAACAAAAAGCAGGATCTCATTTGCCAATATCTGAAGGCGCACGCGTCGGTGGGAGATTTTGAAGCGTTCGAGGCCATGGTCGCAAGGCTTGACAAGGTGATGGCAGAGGACGTGGCGGCCATGTTTGATTCCAAGAACAGCTTTTTGTGGTTTGGATTGTTGGCAAGGTTTTTACAAAAAGAAGGGGAAAGTAGGACGGAAAAGCGGTTCGTGTCGTTTATGCGGGAGTTTGAAAGGACGCTGTATAAAAGGAAGGTGGATGGCAAGGATTGGAAGGATTTGAACGGAAAGGCCACGAAGGATAAAAAGAGTGTCATGGACAAGTTCTGTTACTTGGAATGCTTGTTGGATGAGTGGGCATGACACCACGGATTACTACTTTATGTGCTTTCGCAATCTTGGTATTTTCAGATTTTGATGGCAAATCTCCTACTTGTGTGTTATGATAAACACATACGGAGGGAGGTATCACAAATGATGCACGTATTTTATTGCATTCACTGCAAAAAATACCACTACACGAACAATCAGGCTCGAGCATTTTGCTGTAATAAGCCCATGTATCTGGTCGACGTGGATTTCACGGACTTTGTCAACATGAGCAGGGAAGAGCGGGAGAATTATCTCCAGATTTACGCATTGGCAGAGTCCGAGCCGGAAACGAAACCGTAAGTGGCAAGACGCCCGTTTCGGGCAACGATTCGTTGTCCGAAACGGGCGTCTTGCCAGTTGCTTTCGGCTTATGTCAATTCCGCGATGCGTGACACCGCGACATAAATCTCCGATATTTTATACCATGTCCGATAATCCACGGTTCCTGTCTGCGGCAATCCGAATACGGATTGGAACACTCGTACCGCCTCCGACGTGGCCGGGCCGTAAATTCCATCTGCCGCAATCTTGGGAATGGCCGGATAGGCACCGGCGACCACGTTAAGCTGCTCTTGTATCTGTCGTACCTTATCCCCGCTCGAACCATTTTCCAACAAATATCCGGGCCAGGACGAGGGGACTCCCGATACTTCCTGCGCGTTATTGATGTACATGTTATCCCCATAATAATAACGAAGTATTTCGATTGCCGAGTATCCTTGGTCGCCCAATGACTTTGAGCCCCACTGTGACAGCCAGTTCGGGCAGGTAACCCGGCGCCCGTCGCAATATTGTGTGAGAATCGGCTGTCGTACGTTAGGGCGTGACAGGTAGGAAGCAAATAACTCATCCACGATTACCGAAATCGTGTTGAAATAATTTCGTTGCGGAATCCATTTGTGGTCGAACGCCGTAGAGGAGGTAATCGTAAAATCGTACCCCCTATTCCGATACCATTCCGTATACACCCGGTTCAGCGTAAAGGACATGATGGCAAGCACGTTTGCCCGGATGGTATTTTCCGGCCACGTCGCGTAAATTTCGCTGGACGCGACGTTTTTGATATAGTCGCGATACTTTACGTAGTAGTTTTGCGCCGTGCTGTCGCTGGGGGAACCGTCGTGTACGACGATGTATTCCGGCACGACCACGCGGCTTAGGACGATTTCGCCGGTTTCATTGGTCGGTTTGATTTCTTCCTCCGGTATTTTCGGGGGATAATTCCCGTATAGCGTATGGGCGGGAATCACGAACACTTCTCCTTGCTGCCCGGTTTGGTCCAACGGGCGCAGGCGGACGTTTTGGATGGCGGTCACGTCAGGAAGAATTTCCGCTCCCGCAATGCTCATCGTCTCAAATCCCGGCGCGCTGATGTTTAGCGTGTATTCTGAATAAGGCTGGGACTCCACCGAAGGGTTGAGGCTGTATTCCAGAGGCGGCGTCGCCAAATCTATGGTTTCTGTCTGGCCGGAGTTGTTGGTGCTCAATTGCTCCAATTGTCGATTCGGCTCTCCCGTATAATAGATGGATACTACTGCGTCTGGTACCGGGTAGGAGGTAATCTCCGAGGTCACGTCGATGCGCAGGCGGCCTCTGTCCACCGCGTTGTCTGCGTTACGGATTTGTCCGCCGTTTTGCGTTCCGCTTTGTCCATCGTTTTGTGTTCCGTTTTGCACGCTGTTTTGCGTGCCGTTTTGTGTATTATTGTCAGGCATGGCAAATCTTCCCTGATATGTCATATTCTTTTCATTATATGCAAGACGTGACGGGAATTTGAAAAAAATCATCGTTTCCCATGAAATGTCGAATGTCGAATGTCGAATCGTGCTTGCAAATTATGTCGAACGGTTTTTAATGAAATTAGTTCTATGGTGGCCTTATAATACATACAATTACTAATGACTCAAAAAAATACCACACAGAGGAAGGGAGATTCACAAATCATGTCAGATAAGGTAATTGAGAACAATCAGGTAACCATCATGGGAGAAGTGGCGTCACCGCTTACATACAGCCACGAGGTATTCGGAGAGGGGTTCTATGTGATGGACGTTTTGGTAAGGCGTCTGAGCAATTCACAAGACCGTATCCCGCTTACGGTTTCGGAGAGGCTGATTGACGTGACGCAGGACTACACGGGCGAATTTATCATGGTTTCAGGGCAGTTCCGCTCGTACAACCGCCATGAGGAGCAGAGAAACCGTTTGGTGTTGTCCGTGTTCGTGCGGGAACTGGAATTTATCGAGGAGGAGTTGGACGGGGCCAAGACCAATTATATTCTGTTGGAAGGCTACATATGCAAGCAGCCGGTTTATCGCAAGACCCCGCTTGGAAGGGAAATTGCGGATCTTCTGCTGGCGGTCAACCGCCCTTATGGAAAATCCGACTATATTCCTTGCATTTGTTGGGGAAGGAACGCCCGCTATGCCTCCGGTTTTGAAGTCGGGGAGCACGTGCAGGTGCTGGGGCGGATTCAGAGCAGGGATTATGTGAAGAAGATATCAGAATTGGAAACGGAGACACGCACCGCGTATGAGGTGTCGGTTTCTAAGTTGGAATGTATGGAAGAGTAATCAGGTGCGTCATTAGTAAAATAAATTTTGTTAAAAGGATATCATTGGTTGAGGATTTTGCTCAAGTGTGGTATCCTTTTAATATTATTTGAGAAATGGAAAGGAAGGTCATGAAACATGGTTAAAATATTGTTGAACGGATGTAACGGGAAGATGGGGCGGATGATTACCGGGCTCGCGGAGGCGGACGAGCAGGTGGAAGTCGCGGCAGGCGTGGACACATATACCGGGATTGCCAATGATTATCCGGTCTTTACGCACATCGGGGACTGCGACGTGGAGGTTGACGTGGCGATTGATTTTTCCAATGCCGCCGCGTTGGAGGAGGTTCTCTCTTATTGTAGGGAGAAGAAAGTGCCGGCGGTGCTTTGTTCCACCGGATATTCGCCGGAGCAGTTGGAGAAGATAAGGGAGGCGGCGAAAGAGACGGCCATTTTAAAGTCCGCCAACATGTCGCTGGGAATCAATTTGTTGTTGAAGCTTTTGAAGAACGCGGCAAACGTTCTGGGACCGGCGGGGTACGATGTCGAGCTGGTGGAGCGCCATCACAACCAGAAACTGGACGCGCCGAGCGGCACGGCGCTGGCACTGGCGGATTCTATCAACGATGCCCTGGGCGGGGAGTATACCTATGTTTATGACAGAAGCCAGGTCAGGCAGAAGCGCGACGGCAAGGAAATTGGAATTTCGGCGGTGCGCGGGGGCACGATCGTGGGGGAGCACGAAGTTATTTTTGCCGGCACGGACGAGGTGATTGAGTTCAAGCATACGGCGTATTCCCGCGGCGTGTTCGGGAAGGGAGCCTTGGAGGCGGCGAAGTTTTTGGCGGGAAAGCCGGCGGGAATGTACGACATGGGGGACGTGATTCAGGTGTCGTGAGGCGCATCTATCGTTAGGTGATCGCGAGTCGTAAGGGTTAAGGTAAAGGGAGGAAAAAGATTTGAAGGATTTAGAGACCAAGTATTTGGAGCGGTTGTCGGATTTGTACCCATCGATTGCCAGGGCGTCCACGGAAATCATCAACATGCAGGCGATTTTGAACCTGCCGAAGGGGACGGAGCATTTCATCACGGACATCCATGGGGAGTACGAGGCGTTCTCCCACGTGCTGAAAAACGGCTCCGGATCCGTGAAGCGCAAGATTAACGACGTGTTTGGCAACACGCTGAGCGAGCGCGACAAGCGCTCCCTGGCGACGCTGATTTATTATCCGCGGGAGAAGATGGAGGAAATCAAGAAGACCGAGCAAAACATGGAGGATTGGTACAAGGTCAATTTGTACCGGTTAATCGAAGTGAGCAAGCGGGCGGCCAGCAAGTACACCCGCTCGAAAGTGCGCAAGATGCTACCGCCGGATTTTGCCTACGTGATTGAGGAATTGATTACCGAGAAGGCGGAAATCAGCGACAAGGAGTCTTATTATAATGAAATTATTTTCACCATCATCCGCATTGGCAGGGCGGAGCATTTCATCGCCGCCATATCCAGGCTGATACAGTGCCTGGTCGTCGACCACCTGCACATCGTCGGGGACATTTATGACCGGGGTCCCGGGCCGCACATCATCATGGACAAGCTGATGAATTATCATTCCGTGGACGTGCAGTGGGGCAACCACGACGTCGTATGGATGGGGGCGGCGGCGGGACAGCGCGCGTGCATCGCGAACGTCATTCGCGTTTGCGCCCGTTATGGCAACCTGGACATTTTGGAGGATGGATATGGGATTAATTTGCTTCCGCTGGCGACGTTCGCCATGCACACGTATGCAGACGACCCGTGCACTTGTTTCAGGCTAAAGGGGCAGGAGCGGCTTACGTCCACGGAAGTACAGATGAACGAGCAGATGCACAAGGCCATCACGATTTTGCAGTTGAAGGAGGAGGGGCGGACGATTCGCCGCCAGCCAAGTTTCGGCATGGAAGATCGGGTATTGCTCGACCGTATTGATTATGAGAGGGGCACGATCACGTTATATGGGATAGAGTATAATTTGCTGGATCAAAATTTCCCGACCATCGACCCGGCGGATCCATATGCGCTGACGCCGGAGGAGGAAGAGGTGATGGAGCGTCTGGAGAAGGCGTTTTTGGGATGCGACAAGTTGCAGGAGCATACGCGCTTTCTTTTGTCAAAGGGAGGCCTTTACAAGGTGCATAATGGAAACCTCTTGTATCATGGATGCGTGCCGCTCAATGAGGACGGGGCGCTTCGCGAGGTGTCCTTGTTTGGGAAGACGTTCAAGGGGAAGTCGCTTTACGACGCGCTGGACCGTTACGTGCGGAAAGGTTTTTTTGCCTTGGATGAAAAGGAGAGGCAGGATGGCAAGGACATCATGTGGTACATTTGGCTGAGTCCGAATTCCCCGCTGTTCGGCAAGGATCGCATGGCGACGTTCGAGCGGTATTTCTTGGCGGAAAAGGAAACGCACACGGAGAAGAAAAACCCATATTACCAATTATTGGAAAACAAGGACGTGATTTATTCCATCATGCGGGAGTTTGGCCTGGATCCAGAGGAGTCGCACATCATCAACGGGCATGTGCCGGTGAAGCGTAAGAACGGAGAGAGCCCGGTCAAATGCAACGGCAAGCTGATGATTATCGATGGCGGTTTTTCCAAGGCGTACCAAAAGGAAACGGGAATCGCCGGATACACGTTGATTTATAACTCCTACGGCCTGCTTTTGATTGCCCATGAACCGTTCGAGTCCACGGAGGCGGCAATTGAGCGGGAGAGCGACATTCATTCGGAGAGCATGATCGTGAGTCGCTTAAGAAATCGACATTTGGTTGGCGACACGGACGCGGGCGTGGAACTTCGAGAGCGGATTGCCGATTTGGAGCGGTTGCTGGCGGCGTACCGCAGCGGCGAGATTAAGGAGCGATTGTAGACAAGCGGTTTTTTGCAAGCAAGTTTGCAAGCCGGCGTGTCAAGTTCTATCCGGCTGTGAATCGTAATATTTTTAGCGTTTTTAGTATTTGTAGCATTTTTTTCCATGCATAAAAAATCCAACTCTGTAAATAGTAGGTACCATGAGGGTGAGTTTCTTTTTGCCCCCAGTATCAAACATTTATGATAAGACAGAAAGGGAGTTTTGGCATGAAAAATTTGAAAAAAACGTTGTTGCTCATCTTGTGTGTCGGAGTGATTGGAAGCATGACGGCTTGTGGAAACAAGAATGACAAGAATAATGGAGCGAATCAAGGGACGACGGACAATGGCAATGTCAATGGCGCGACGGCCGGGACGGATAAAAACGACGGTAAGAACGACACAAATGGCAATACCAAGGATACTAAAGATACTAAGGATAGGAAGGATGACGACAACGGTCTTTTAGACGATGCCGTGGATGGCGCGACGGACGGCATTGACGACGTGATGGACGGAGTGACAAACGGCGTGGACGACGTGACGGACGGGGTGACAAACGGCGTGGATGACGTGACGGATGGGGTAACCAGGGACAAAACCGGAGCGGATAATGCCGGACAAAACGCGGGAACCCCGTGATGGAATTGTGAAGTGGCGTTACAAGTCACACCACGCTGGCGTGGTCGTGACTTGTAACAAGTGGCGAGGTGCGGCGGGTGACGCGGCCGCGTTTCGGCGCATGAAGTGGAAAGGCGGAAATATGAGGTTTAGACCATGTATCGACATACATAATGGAAAGGTGAAGCAAATCGTGGGCGGTTCCTTAAGCGACGAGGGGGACGAGGCGGTGACGAATTTCTCTTCGGGAAAAGACGCGTCCTTTTATGCGAAAATGTATCGGGACGACCACCTGCCGGGCGGGCACGTCATTTTACTGAACGCGAAGGACTCCCCATATTATGAGGCGACGCGCTCACAGGCCCTATTTGCCCTGCGGGCGTACCCGGGCGGGTTGCAAGTCGGCGGGGGCGTTACGGCCGGGAATGCGGCAGAGTATCTGGAGGCGGGAGCCAGCCACGTGATCGTGACTTCCTATGTGTTTCGCGACGGGAAGTTAAACCAGGATAATTTGGACAAGCTTTTATCGGCGGTGGGGAAGGAGCATGTCGTGTTGGATTTGAGCTGCCGTAGGCGCGGAGGGGATTATTACATCGTCACCGACCGGTGGCAGAAGTTTACCGAATTGAAATTGACCCATGGGCTTTTGGACGAGCTTTCCGGGCAATGTGACGAGTTTCTCGTGCACGGCGTGGACGTGGAGGGAAAATCGTCCGGCATCGAGGAAGGACTTGTCAGGATGCTCGGGGCATGGGAAGGGGCGCCGGTTACATATGCGGGTGGAATCGGGAGCATGGGGGAGCTTGTGCGTTTTCAGGAAATTTGTGGTGGAAAGCTGGACTTTACGATAGGGAGCGCGTTGGACTTGTTTGGCGGGACGATACCGTATCGAAGGCTGGTAACGGTTTAGGTTACTGTTACAATTCAGCACCGCGCCAGCGCGGGCTGGATTGTAACGGGCATCACCCGCATTTTTAGTTCACCTTTGGCGAAGCGGGTGATGCATCGGCCGGATTTGCGTGCATCCTCCGAACCAGTCAGCGCAGTGACTGGTTCGGGGCTGAACAGTCATAGGTTACTGACTTTTTTTGCGTGGCAGTGAGGAATTGGTTGAATTTCCTCCCGGTTAGTGCTAAAATGGGAAAAGGCTTGCGAAAAATGTTAAGGAGAAATTTTGAACTATGGGCTTTTTTGAGAAGATTTTTGGAACACACAGCGAGCACGAGCTGAAGCGGATTTACGCGACCGTGGACAGAATCGAGGAACTGGAACCGCAGATGCAGGCGTTGTCTGATGCAAAGCTACGGGACAAGACTTCGGAGTTTAAAGAACGTCTGGCCGGCGGCGAGACGCTTGACGACATTTTGCCGGAAGCGTTCGCGGCGGTGCGGGAGGCGGCGGTTCGAGCCCTTGGGATGCGCCATTACCGCGTGCAGCTGATTGGCGGCATCATCCTTCACCAAGGACGTATTTCCGAGATGAAGACCGGTGAAGGTAAGACGCTGGTCTCGACATTGCCGGCATATTTGAACGCGTTGGAGGGAAAGGGCGTCCACATTGTCACGGTCAACGATTATCTGGCCAAGCGTGACGCGGAGTGGATGGGCAAGGTGCATGAGTTCCTTGGCCTTACGGTCGGCGTGGTGCTTAACGGCATGGAGAACGATGAGCGGCGCGCGGCGTACAACTGTGATATTACTTACGTGACGAACAACGAGTTGGGATTTGACTACCTGCGTGACAACATGGTGATTTATAAGGAACAGTTGGTGCAGCGGGGGCTTCATTTTGCCATTATCGACGAGGTGGACTCGGTTTTGATTGACGAGGCCAGGACCCCGCTTATCATTTCCGGCCAAAGCGGCAAGTCAACCAAGCTGTACGAGGCCTGCGACATTCTCGCGAGGCAGATGGAGCGAGGCGAAGCGAGCGGCGAGTTTTCCAAGATGAACGCCCTCATGGGCGAGGACATCGAGGAGACGGGCGACTTTATCGTCAGCGAGAAGGAAAAGTCCGTCAACCTGACCGAGGACGGCGTGAAGAAGGTGGAGCAGTTTTTCCATATTGACAATCTGGCCGACCCGGAGAATTTGGAAATCCAGCACAACATCATCCTGGCCTTGCGGGCGCACAACCTGATGTTCAAGGATCAGGACTATGTGGTGACACCGGAAGGCGAGGTCATGATTGTTGATGAGTTCACCGGTCGTATCATGCCTGGACGGCGTTATTCGGACGGCCTTCATCAGGCGATTGAGGCAAAGGAGCATGTGAAGGTTCGCCGGGAAAGCAAGACGCTGGCCACGATTACGTTCCAGAACCTCTTTAATAAATATGAAAAGAAGAGCGGCATGACGGGTACGGCCCTCACCGAGGAGAAGGAGTTCCGTGACATTTATAGCATGGACGTGATTGAGATTCCGACCAACGTTCCGGTGCAGAGAGAGGATTTAAATGACGCGGTCTACAAGACGAAGCGTGAAAAGTATAAGGCGGTCGTAGAGCAGGTCAAGGAGGCACATGCGAAAGGACAGCCGGTGCTGGTGGGCACGATTACCATCGAGGTGTCCGAGCTTTTGAGCAAGATGCTGAAGAAAGAGGGCATCCCGCATAACGTGTTGAATGCCAAGTTCCATGAGATGGAGGCGCAGATTGTTGCCGATGCCGGTCTGCACGGGGCGGTCACGATTGCCACCAACATGGCCGGGCGTGGTACGGACATCAAGCTGGACGAGGCGGCGAAAGCGGCCGGAGGCCTGAAGATTATTGGTACGGAGCGTCATGAATCCAGACGTATTGACAACCAGCTGCGGGGACGTTCGGGACGGCAGGGCGACCCGGGAGAGTCCAGATTTTACATTTCCCTGGAAGACGATTTGATGCGCTTGTTCGGCTCGGAGCGGCTGATGAACATGTTTAACGCGTTGGGCGTGGAGGACGGCGAGCAGATAGAGCACAAGATGTTGTCGAGCGCGATTGAGACGGCGCAGAAGAAGATTGAGAGCAACAACTTCGGCATCCGTAAGAACTTGTTGGAATATGACCAAGTCATGAACGAGCAGAGGGAGATTATTTATGCCGAGAGGCGGCGCGTGCTTGACGGTGAGAGCATGCGGGATACCGTTTACAACATGATCACGGAGTGCGTGGAGCATATCGTCGACCGCCTGATTTCGGATGACGTGGATTCTGCGGAGTGGGACGTGGCTGCATTGGACGTCGCGCTGCATGACGTGATTCCGCAACTCGTACTGCCGACCAAGGCGGAGATGGAGGGACTTCAGAAGAAGCAGTTGGTTCACATGCTGAAAGAGCAGGCCGTCAAGGCGTACGAGGCAAAGGAAGCCGAGTTCCCGGAAGCCGAGCATGTTCGCGAGTTAGAGCGCGTCGTGCTTTTGAAGGTCATCGACGCGAAATGGATGGATCATATCGACGATATGGATCAGCTCCGTCAGGGAATCGGGCTTCAGGCTTACGGACAGCGTGACCCGCTCGTAGAGTACAAGATGATGGGCTATGACATGTTTGGCGAGATGACGAACGGCATTGCCCAGACGGTCGTGCGCACGTTGCTCCATGTCCGTGTGGAGCAGAAGGTGGAGCGTGAGCAGGTGGCCAAGGTGACGGGTACGAACAAGGATGAAAGCGCCGTACGCGCGCCAAAGAAGCGCGCGGACAAGAAAATTTACCCGAACGACCCTTGCCCATGCGGCAGCGGCAAGAAGTACAAGCAATGCTGCGGCAGGAAGGTAGTGTGATTTGATGTGTTTTAGGATTGTACGAGCACGAAGTGCGCAGCAATCCGTGGGTATCACGGGGGCAAAATGCTTTTTGACCCTGACATCATGTGAATAATAAAAAAGAAAGAGGTGATTAAGGTGGTTTTGTTGGATGAATTGAAGCAGAGATTGCTCGCTTACGAAGAACCGCTGAAAGATTTGAGGGATTCACTTTAACCCCGCTGCAAAGAAAGAGCGGATTGAAGAGTTGGAAAGAAGGACGCAGGAGCCGGGCTTTTGGGACAATCCGGAAGAGTCGCAACAGACGATGAAGGAGCTTAGCGGCCTGCAGGACTCCGTAAAGCAAATCGACCAGATGTTTTCCGACTATGAGGATTTGCAACTGCTCATCGAGATGAGCGAGGAGGAGCCGGACGAGGAGACCATTGCCGAGATTGAGGCGGATTTGGCAAGATTTTCCGAGGAGGTCGAGGAGCAGCGCATCCAGACGATGTTGACCGGTGAGTACGACAAGTGCAACGCGATTGTCACGCTTCATTCGGGAGCGGGAGGCACGGAGGCCAATGACTGGACCGGCATGCTTTATCGAATGTACAGCCGATGGGCGGAGAAGAAAGGGTTCAAGGTGGAAGTGTTGGACTTCCTTGAAGGCGACGTGGCGGGCATCAAAGGCGTGACGTTCGAAGTGGAGGGCGAGAACGCCTATGGATATCTGCGCGCCGAGAAGGGCGTGCACCGCTTGGTGCGCATTTCCCCGTTTAACGCGGCGGGAAAACGGCAGACTTCGTTTGCTTCCTGCGACGTGATACCGGATATCGAGGATGACGTCGAGGTGGAAATCAACGACGATGACTTGCGCATCGACACGTATCGTTCAAGCGGGGCGGGTGGCCAGCATATTAACAAGACGTCGTCGGCGATACGAATCACGCATTTACCGACGGGGATCGTGGTGCAATGCCAAAATGAGCGTTCCCAGCATCAGAACAAGGACAAGGCCATGCAGATGTTGAAGGCCAAGTTGTATTTGTTAAAGCAGCAGGAGCAGGCCGACAAGATGTCCGGCATTCGCGGAGAGGTTCGCGACATCAATTTTGGCAGCCAGATTCGTTCCTACGTGATGCAGCCTTACACGATGGTGAAGGATCATCGGACGAACGCGGAGGTCAGCAACGTAAGCGGTGTGATGGACGGCAATATCGACCCGTTTATCAATGCTTTCCTGAGCGCGAAGTAAAGGTGACAAATAAGACAAAGAGGATGAAAAAAGAGATGATAAACGTAGCAGTAATGGGATATGGCACGGTCGGTTCCGGCGTGGTGGAAGTGCTTGAGAGAAACCGCGAAGCGATTGCGAAGAGGGCTGGCGAGGAGATTTGTGTAAAGTATGTGTTGGATTTGCGTGATTTTTTGGGCAATCCGATACAGGAAAAAGTGGTACATGATTTTGAAGTCGTGGTAGGTGACCCGGAAGTCGCCATTGTCGTGGAGACGATGGGGGGGATCGAGCCGGCCTACACGTTTGTGAAACGGAGCCTCTTGGCGGGAAAAAGCGTGGCCACTTCCAACAAGGCGTTGGTGGAGAAGCATGGCACGGAGCTGCTTGCCATTGCCAGGGAGAAAAATATCAACTTCCTCTTCGAGGCGAGCGTGGGCGGCGGCATTCCGATTTTGCGTCCATTACAGACCTCGTTGACGGCGGACGTCATAGAAGAAATCGGCGGCATTTTGAACGGGACGACGAATTACATGCTGACCAAGATGTACAAT
Organism: uncultured Faecalicatena sp.; assembly: GCA_948468385.1. Lineage (GTDB taxonomy): Bacteria > Bacillota > Clostridia > Lachnospirales > Lachnospiraceae > Schaedlerella. The sequence continues at coordinate 18,775 of CAOKHZ010000027.1, forward strand.
GAGGGCGTGGATTACGATACCGTTTTGAAAGAGGCGCAAGACAAGGGCTATGCGGAACGTAATCCGGAAGCGGACGTGGAAGGGTATGATACCGGACGTAAGATTGCCATCCTTTGTTCGCTGGTTACCGGAAAGAAGACGGATTTTGAGGATATTTACACGGAAGGTATCACGAAGGTCGGCAAAGAAGACATGGCCTACGCCAAGGAATTGGGAATGAATATCAAGCTGATTGCCACGGCCAAACGCCACGGGGACAAGATGTGCGTCATGGTGGCTCCGGTATTGATGGGGTCAGGCCACCCGCTGTATGCGGTGAATGACGTGTTTAACGCGGTCTTCGTGCGCGGAAACATGCTGGGCGAAGCCATGTTTTATGGAAGCGGTGCCGGAAAACTGCCGACGGCCAGCGCGGTGGTGGCGGACGTTGTCGAGGCGGCGAAAAACCCGTCAAGCAGCATGATGGGAACATGGACGGACGAGAAGGTGGAATTACAGCCGTTAGACGAGGTTTGCAGGCGGTTTTTCGTTCGGATGTCCGGCGACGCGCGGGAGAGACGCGCGGCCGTGGAGGCGGCGTTTGGCCCGGTCACGCTTGTGGAGGTGGAAGGCCTTGGTGGCGAGTTCGGGTTCTTGACGGAAGAGATGGCGGAAGGCGCGTATGCAAAATGTGAGGCCGAGGTGCCGGGAATTCTGCATAGGCTGCGGATAGAGGGATAAAGTATTCGGGGGTGGGTCGATGACCCGCCCCTTTGCCGATTTCAAGCGTGAAATTGTATTTGAGAAATCACGACCTATTTCTGGCTCATCGTGCTGTTATGGTACTTGGTGGAATAGGTGACGTCTTCGCCGAACCATGCGGGCGGGCGAAAGGCATCCGCGCTCGCCTCGTCGGGGAACTCGACCTCGGCCAGGACGAGCCCCTCGTAATCCCCCTTGAAGAAGTCAAGGTCGATGAAAAGCTCCGTATTTGTCGGAGAAGCCGGTGAATCGGGTGAGTCCGCTTGGAAATCCCGCATGCCTGCCGCTTCGCGGGAGGAACCGTTTTCCATTGCCTCACTAAGCGGGATCACGTAGCGCTCCTTTACGATCAGCCGACCGTCAATTTTGACTTTCAAGTGTTCATAGGCGGCCGCGTTCAGCGGGAGGTTGTATTCTTCCCGTATCATCAGCCCTTTCGACTTGTAGGTGAGGTAATAGTCATCGTTGTCGCGCCGGACGCGCACGACGGGATTGGTGCACAGATATCCCTGCTCGATATGGCGGCAGGGGTAGTCGGACGGGGCGAAGGGGATTCGTTCTTTTTGTATCAAGTATTTTCTTTCAATTTCCATGAGATTCTCCTTTTCTGCGAAAAACGGTGCTTATTTCATTTAATATAATAGTAGTATGCGCGAAAAAAGTAAATAGAAATCAGCATTTTACATTGCGTTTGGCCTTGGATTTTGGTACTATTAATGGAAAAGAGAATCAATCGGTGTATGGGGACGGACTGCCATTCGTACATCGACGCTGACAAGGAGGATGTAAAATGAAGTACGTATGCGTGTTTTTGGCGGATGGTTTTGAAGAAATCGAGGCATTGACCGTGGTGGACGTGTTGCGCCGGGCGGGCGTGCGCGTGGACACGGTATCCATAAGCGGGAATGAGTTGGTGCAGGGGGCACACTGGATCAGCGTGAAGGCGGACAAGGTATTTGAGGAAACGTCTTGCGCCAAGGCGGACATGCTGGTGTTGCCGGGCGGCATGCCGGGGACGAAAAATTTGCAGAAGCATCGTGGACTTGTCGAGTTGCTTCGCGCTCAGGACGAGGCGGAAAAGTGGATTGCGGCTATCTGCGCGGCACCGAGCATTCTGTGCGGGCTTGGTATGTTAAACGGGCGCAAGGCTTGTTGTTATCCTTCCTTCGAGGAATCTTTGACGGGGGCCGAAGTGGTGGAAGAAGCGGCGGTCGTGGACGGCCACGTCGTGACCGGACGCGGGATGGGGACGGCGGTTCCGTTCGCGTTGAAACTCGCGGAAGTGCTCGTGGGAAGCGAAAAAGCAGAACAAATTAAAGAATCCATATTATTTGAATAAAAAAAGGCTGGAAATCGTGCGGCATTTGTGCTATACTGTGTCAATGACTGCGAATATATCATTCGATTACATGTCAAGCCGCACCAATCGTGGTGTTGGTTGGTGCATAATCCGGCACAATTCGATATCATTTTAGGAGGAAAACAAAAAATGAGTTTACAAGTAGAAAAATTAGAGCATAATATGGCAAAGCTGACCATCGAGGTGGCGGCCGAGGACGTGGAGAAGGCTTTGCAGGCGGCTTATTTGAAGCAGCGCGCCCAGATTAGCATTCCGGGATTTCGGAAAGGAAAGGTGCCGCGCCAGATGATTGAGAAGATGTATGGGCCGGAGGTGTTCTATGACGAGGCGGCGAACCGCATGGTGTCCGACGCTTATGCGAACGCATATGATGAGTGTGAGTTGGAGATTACTTCCCAGCCGGAGATTGATGTCGTGCAGATGGAGAAGGGCAAGCCTTTCATCTTTACGGCGGAAGTGGCAGTTCGGCCGGAAGTGACTTTGGGTGAATATAAAGGGTTGAAAGTGGACAAGACTTCTATTGAGGTGACGGCCGAGGAAGTGGACAAGGAGATTGAGACGGAGCGCGAGCGCAACGCCAGGACGATTGAGGTGACGGATCGTGCCGTGGAGGACAAGGACATGGTGACCCTGGATTTCGAGGGCTTTGTCGACGGCGAGGCGTTCGAGGGTGGAAAGGGCACGGATTATCCGCTGACGATTGGTTCCGGTGCGTTCATTCCCGGCTTCGAGGAGCAGTTGGTTGGCGCGGAGATTGACAAGGAGCTGGACGTGAACGTGACGTTCCCGGCAGATTACCAGGCGGCGGATTTGGCCGGCAAGGATGCCGTGTTCAAGTGCACGGTGCATACCATCAAGGCGAAGGAACTGCCGGAGTTGGATGACGAGTTCGCTTCCGAAGTGTCCGAATGTGACACGTTGGAGGAATATAAGGTAGAAGTGGAGAATAAAATCAAAGAGCGCAAGGAAGCAGAGGCGAAGCAGAAGAAGGAAGACCAGGCGGTGGACAAGGCGATTGAGAACGCGCAGATGGAGATTCCGGAGCCGATGCTTGACTTGCAGGTACGGCAGATGGCGGACGATTTCGCACGCCGCATGCAGCAGCAAGGGCTAAGCATGGAGCAGTATTTCCAATTTACGGGCATGACGTCGGAGCGTATGATGGCGGACTTGCGGCCGCAGGCGGAAAAGAGGATTAAGACCAGGCTGGTGCTTGAGGAGATTGTCAAGGCAGAGAACATCGAGGTGTCCGACGAGCGTTTGGACGAGGAGTTGAAGAAGATGGCGGAAGCCTACCAGATGGAGCTTGACAAGCTGAAGGAGTTCATGGGCGACGGCGAGAAAGAACAGATTCGCAAGGACATTGCCGTGCAGGAAGCGGTGACCTTGTTGGCTGACTCGGCGGTGGAAGAGTAAGGAAGGTCAGGAAAGATTATCCAAGGTCTGAGCGAGGGAGAAAAATAGGATGCCATTGTGACGGCAGGAAAGATAGGAGGATGACTTTCACATGAGTTTAGTGCCTTATGTCATTGAACAGACAAATCGTGGGGAACGCTCTTACGATATCTATTCAAGGTTATTGAAGGATCGGATTATATTTCTGGGCGAAGAAGTGAATGACGTGTCCGCGAACATCGTGGTCGCGCAGCTTCTTTTCTTGGAGGCGGATGACCCGAACAAGGACATCCAGCTTTACATTAACAGCCCGGGTGGCTCCGTGACCGCGGGGCTGGCCATTTACGACACCATGCAGTACATTAAGTGCGACGTGTCCACCGTGTGCATCGGCATGGCCGCCAGCATGGGGGCGTTCTTGCTCTCGGGCGGCAAGAAGGGCAAGCGGTTTGCCTTGCCGAACGCGGAAATCATGATCCACCAGCCGTCCGGCGGCGCGCAGGGACAAGCGACCGAGATTCAGATTGCGGCGGAGCACATTTTGCGTACGCGCCAGAAGTTGAATGAAATTCTGGCCGAGAATACCGGACAGCCGCTCGAGGTCATCAAGCGTGACACCGAGCGGGACAATTTCATGTCGGCCCAGGCGGCGAAAGAGTATGGCCTGATTGACGAGGTCATCGCGAAGCATTAAGATTATAATCAAGGAGAAGGTAGTATGGCGGTTAAAATGGGCGAGGATATCGTTAGATGTTCTTTCTGCAACAAGACGCAGAACCAGGTTCGGAAGATGATTTCCGGGCCGAACGGGGCGTTTATCTGTGACGAGTGTATTGACGTGTGCTCGGAGATTTTGGAGGAAGAATACGAATACGAAGAGAGAAGCCGGTTTGATGACATCAACCTCCTGACGCCGGAAGAGCTGAAGGCGTTTCTGGATGATTACGTGATTGGACAGGACGAGGCCAAGAAGGTGCTCTCCGTGGCCGTGTATAACCATTATAAGAGGATTTTGGCAGAGCAGGATTTGGGCGTTGAGCTTCAGAAAAGCAACATCTTGATGCTGGGGCCGACCGGCTGCGGAAAGACGCTGTTGGCACAGACGTTGGCCAAGGTGCTTAACGTCCCTTTCGCCATCGCGGACGCCACGGCTTTGACCGAGGCGGGATATGTGGGCGAGGACGTGGAAAACATTTTGCTGAAGGTCATCCAGGCCGCGGACGGAGATATCGAACGTGCCGAGCACGGTATCATTTATATTGACGAGATTGACAAGATTACGAGGAAGTCCGAGAATCCGTCCATCACGCGGGACGTGTCGGGCGAGGGCGTGCAGCAGGCCCTTTTGAAGATTATAGAGGGCACGGTGGCTTCCGTTCCGCCGCAGGGCGGGAGAAAGCACCCGCAGCAGGAACTGATTCAGATTAACACCACCAACATCCTCTTTATCTGTGGAGGCGCGTTCGAGGGAATCGAGAAATTGATTGAAACCCGCTTGGATAAAAAGTCCATCGGATTTAATTCCGAGATTGCCTTGCAGCACGAGCATGACCGGGACGTGCTATTGAAGCAGGTGCTTCCGCAGGATTTGGTGAAGTTCGGCATCATTCCGGAACTGGTGGGTCGCCTGCCGGTGACGGTCTCGTTGGAAATGTTGGATAAGAAGGCATTGGTGCGTATCTTGACGGAGCCGAAGAGCGCCATCGTGAAGCAGTACCAAAAGTTGTTGGAGTTGGACGGCGTCAGGCTGAAGTTTGACCGGGACGCACTCACGGAAATCGCGGAGACGTCGTTGGCGAGGAAGACCGGGGCCCGTGGGCTTCGTGCCATCATGGAAAATATCATGATGGACACGATGTTTATTGTGCCGTCGGATGAAACAATCAAGGAATGCCGTATCACGAAAGATGTTGTGAAAGGGACGGGGAAACCCATGTATGAGCGTGACGGGGAGGAGAGGCCTTCTTTCCTGACGTCGGTGAGTGCATAAGTGGATGGGAGAGAGGCTCTCGTCTGAACAATACGGGGCGGGACTTTATGTAACATGAAGTGCCGCCCTTTGGTTATACCACTGGAGGGATAAGGACAGATGGAAAAAGAAATAGCAAGTCTTCCGTTACTGACATTGCGCGGCATGACCGTCATGCCGGAGATGGTGGTTCATTTCGACGTCAGCAGGGAGCGTTCGATAGCGGCGGTACAGCAGTCCATGTTGGAAGGGCAGCGGATTTTCATGGTGGCACAAAAAGAGCGTGACACGGAATTGCCCGGTCGGGAAGACGTTTACGAAGTTGGGTGCGTCGGCATGGTGCGCCAGGTTTTGAAAATGCCAAGGCATATTTTGCGCGTCCTGGTGGCGGGGGAATCTCGCGCCGTCTTGCAAGAAATTGAAGAGGGGGATTCCTACCTGCGTGCGCGGGTGGAGATTTTTGACGAATCGGACTTGACCGTCTCGGATGATTTGGATGAGCAGGCCATGGAGCGGGCGTTGAAGGACATGTTCGTGGAATATGCCGCCAAGAGTGGAAAGATGTCCAAGGAGTCGGTGGCGCAGATTTTGGAAATTCAGGATTTGCGTAGACTGGTGGATGAAATCGCGGCCAGCATTCCGCTCCATTATAAGGAGCAGCAGGAAATCCTTTCCAAAATTGACTTTGGGGAGCGTTATGACACGCTGGCGTTTCGCCTGGTGAACGAAGTGGAAATCATGGGCATCAAGGAAAACATTCGCGAAAAGGTCAAGGAGCGCGTGGACAAGCATCAGCGGGAATATATCCTGCGTGAGCAGTTGAAGCTGATTCGGGAGGAACTTGGGGACGACACGACGCTCTCCGACGCGGATGAATTTGCCCAGGCCGCGCAAAAACTCAAAGCACCCAAAGAGGTGAAGGAGAAGCTGAAAAAGGAAATCCGGCGTTTTAAAAACAATTTGAACAGTCCGGCGGAGAACGGGGTCATTCGCACCTACATCGAGACGTTGCTGGAGATGCCGTGGAACCACGCGTCGAAGGATAATAACGACTTAGAGTATGCGAAGCAGGTTCTGGAGGAGGATCATTACGGACTTGAAAACGTCAAGGAGCGCGTGTTGGAATTTCTCGCGGTCCGCACGTTGACAAAGAAAGGTGAAAGCCCGATTCTCTGTCTGGTGGGGCCGCCGGGAACCGGAAAGACTTCCATCGCGAAGTCCTTGGCGAGGGCGCTCAAGAAGTCTTACGTGCGCATTTCGCTGGGCGGCGTGCGCGACGAGGCGGAAATCCGCGGGCATAGGAAGACTTACGTGGGAGCCATGCCGGGACGCATTGCCAATGGGATTCGCACGGCGGGAGTGAAAAATCCGGTCATGCTTTTGGATGAAATTGACAAAGTCAGTACAGACTATAAGGGCGACACGTTTTCCGCGTTATTGGAAGTGTTGGACGGCGAGCAAAATAAGAAGTTCCGCGACCATTACCTGGAGGTGCCGCTGGATTTGTCAGAGGTGTTGTTCGTCACGACCGCCAACACGCTGCAGACGATTCCAAGGCCGTTGCTTGATCGGATGGAGGTCATCGAGATTGGAAGCTATACGGAAAACGAGAAATTGCACATTGCCATGGAGCATTTGATTCCAAAGCAGTTGGAGCGTCACGGGCTGGATGCGCAGATGCTTTCGTTCAGCAAGAGGGCCATCTGGAAAATGGCCGGAAACTATACGAAGGAGGCGGGAGTACGGCAGTTGGAGCGGGAGATTGGAAACATTTGCCGGAAGACGGCGAAGGAAATCCTGACGACCGACAAGAAAAGGGTTATGATTACGGAGAGAAATCTGGCTTCATATCTGGGAAAGGAAAAGTACACGTACCAGATGGCGAACGCGGCGGACGAGGTGGGCATCGTGCGCGGGCTGGCATGGACCAGCGTGGGCGGCGACACCTTGCAAATCGAGGTGAACGTGATGCCGGGAAAAGGCGAGGTGATCTTGACGGGCCAACTTGGCGACGTGATGAAGGAATCCGCCGAGACGGGCATCAGCTATATCCGCTCCATTGGCGAACAACAGAAAATTGCCCCGGATTTTTTCGAGAAGCATGACATTCACGTACACATCCCGGAGGGGGCGGTGCCAAAAGACGGGCCGTCCGCGGGAATTACGATGGCGACGGCGATATTTTCGGCAATCACGCAGAAAAAGGCGCGGGCGGACATTGCCATGACCGGGGAGGTGACGCTGCGCGGCCGGGTGCTGCCGATTGGCGGCCTGAAGGAAAAGCTGTTGGCGGCGAAGAATGCCGGGATGAAGACCGTGCTCGTGCCGAAGGAGAACAAGGCGGACGTGGACGAGTTGTCGTCAGAGATTACGAGGGGGCTGGAAATCATTCCCGTGGAGAACATGGACGAGGTCTTGAAACTCGCGCTCGTGGAAACCAAACCAAAGAGAACCGCAAAGGGCGTGGCCAGAAAGACCACAAAGGCCAAAGGCCGTGAAAATGAACCAATGTAGGGAGAAGTCAAATGATAATCAAGAGTGTGAATTTGGAAACGGTCTGTGGAATTACGAGCACGTTGCCGAAAAATGACAAACCGGAGGTCGCTTTCGCGGGAAAGTCAAACGTCGGGAAGTCATCGTTGATTAACGCGCTGATGAACCGTAAGTCTTATGCCAGGACTTCGGCCACTCCGGGCAAGACGCAGACGATAAATTTTTATAATGTCAACGAGGAACTGTACCTGGTTGATTTGCCGGGATATGGTTACGCGAAGGTGACGGAATCGGAAAAGAAGAAATGGGGCAAGATGATCGAGCGTTACCTCCATGGTTCCAAGCGGCTGAAGGCGGTGTTTTTGCTGACCGACATTCGCCACGCGCCGCCGGAGAATGACAAAATCATGTACGAGTGGGTGGTGGCGCAAGGGTTTACGCCAATCATCATTGCCACGAAGCTGGACAAGATCAAGCGTAGCCAGGTGCCGAAGCATTTGAAAATGCTGCGGGAAGGCTTCGGGATTTCGTCCGATGCCGCGGTCATTCCCTTTTCCGCCGAGACGAAGCAGGGACGGGATGAAATCTGGGAATTGATTGAGGAAAGCTACCGGTTTCAGGCGGAGTAGGGGCGTTGAATCAAATTAGGTGCATTGGACATGAATAAGGGATGCCAAATAGGAGACTGATGAACATGGAAAGAAAACGACCGTATTGGATGGTGGCCGTGAGCTTGTTGTTTAGCTTGTTCGCGACCGTCGCGTTTGTCGTCATAGGGTACAAATTGATATTGTTCTTCATGCCGTTCGTGGTGGGGTGGATTCTCTCGTCCATCGCCACGCCGGTGGTCAACTGGTTGGAACGGCGTTTCAGCGTGGTGAAAAAGCTTGGAACGGCCTTGGTCGTCGTGCTGGTCATCGCGGCCATCGTGGCGGTGCTATATTTTGCCATGAGTTACTTGGTGAGGGAAGTCGTGTCGTTCATTCGTGACCTGCCGGAAAATTATGAACGGATCGAGAGCAGCCTGCGCCAGATCGGCGGCACGTTTTCCGGCATGTTTGCCAACTTGCCGCAGGGCATCCAGAACGCATGGAACACGACGTTTAACAATTTGGATCAATATATCGGGGAAGCGATTGCCAGTATCAGCGAGCCGACGATGGAGGCGGCCGGCAGCTTTGCGATGCGTCTGCCCTCTTTCCTGATTGCCTTCATCATGGTGCTCTTGTCGGCATATTTCTTTACCGTGCAGCGGGAGGAAGTGCTGAATTGGTGCAGGAAGGCGGCCCCGCCGGCCGTGGCGAAACGGATGACGATGGTGATGGACAATTTACGCTATGCGGTGGGAGGATATTTCAAGGCCCAGTTTAAAATCATGGGGGTCGTGTTTTTTATCCTTTTGGTGGGCTTCGGCCTGCTCAAGGTGCGCTATTACGCGTTGGTGGCGTTTTTAGTGGCTTTCTTGGACTTCCTGCCGTTTTTTGGAACCGGGACGGCCATCATCCCGTGGGCGGTTTACGAGGTTTTCATGGGACATTATAAGATGGTTTTGTTCTTACTCGTCATTTATGCGATTACGCAGATTTGCCATCGTGCGCTGGAACCGAAGATGGTGGCCGACAGCGTGGGGTTAAATCCACTGTTGACGTTGGTTTTCCTTTATATCGGCTACAAGGTCAGCAGCGTAATCGGAATGATTCTGGCCGTGCCGATTGGCATGGTGGTGATAAACATGTACAAGGCGGGGGCGTTTGATTATATATTGGATGACGTGAAGATTTTGGCGGACGGAATCATGGGGCTTCGCGGCTCGTCAGCGTCCAAGTGACAAAGGCGGCCGGCGACTGGTTGGAGAGCGTCGTTTGGATGACGGGACGGGGCGAATGGGGTTATATCCGATGAAATGTTGAGAAGGAGGATGGAAGATGGAAGCGTTGTTGCAGGAATTCAAAGAGGATTTGGCAGATTTTCGGGAGATGACGGACAAGTTTTATGCCAAAGAGGTGAACGTGAAAGAATATAAGGGCTTTTCCGGGGGGTTTGGCAGCTATGCCCAGAGGGGCGGGGAGGCCAGTATGTTGCGGTTGCGCCTTCCCGGCGGCCGGCTTTCGAAAGAAAGGTTGAAATTCGTGGCGGACATGATTGGGGAGTACCAGATTGACAAGGTACATTTTACGACCTGCCAGACCATCCAGTTGCATAATCTGAGCGCGCGGGCGGTCTGTGAAATCATGGAGAAGGCGTTTGAAGTCGGCATCATCACTCGCGGGGGCGGCGGGGACTTCCCGCGCAACGTCATGGTGTCCCCGCTCTCGGGAGTGGAAGCGGGAGAATATTTTGACGTGATGCCTTATGTTGAGGCGGTATCTGATTTTCTTCTAGGCAAAATCAAGACCGTGAAAATGCCAAGGAAGTTGAAGGTTTGCCTCTCCAATTCCCCGGCGAACGCGCCGCATGCGACATTTCGTGACTTGGGCTTCGTGGCCAGGGAGGACGGCATGTTTGACGTATACAGCGCGGGCGGGTTGGGAAATAATCCGCGCATGGGCGTGAAAGTGGCGGAAGGCATCAATCCGAACGAGGTGTTGTATCATGTGCAGGCGATGATTGACACGTTCTGCGCATATGGAAATTATGAGAACCGCGGCAAGGCCAGAACCCGTTACATGGTGGAGACGTTGGGCGGCGAGGAGGCTTACCGTGCGGCTTATCAGGAGAAATTGGAGCAGGCGAAATCAAATGCGGACTTGATGTTGGACGTGGAGGTAAAGACAATCACCAAGACGGATGATACGGCGCGCGTAAGCGGTCGCCGCGTCATCGGGCAAAAGCAGTCTGGCTTGTACGCGGTGAGCTACCACCCGATTGGCGGGTTGCCCGCAGTGACGAAGTTTGCCGAATTATATGACTGTATCAAGGATATGGAGGAAGTGGAGGTACGCATCGCGCCGGACGAGACGATTTATATTATAAACTTGAATGGTTCGGAAGTGGAGCGGGTACTGGCGGTGACGGCGGACGGGGCGAATAGCTTGTTTGAAAGTTCGGTGTCCTGCATCGGCGCCTCCATCTGCCAGGTGGGTCTTCGGGATTCACAAGGATTGCTTCGCAAAATCATCGAGGCGGTTTCAAAGGAGGGCTTTGCCGATGGCGTGCTGCCCCGTATCCACATTTCCGGCTGTACATCTTCCTGCGGAACGCACCAGATTGGCCGTCTGGGATTCCATGGCGGCGTGAAACGGGTTGACGGCGTGACCAGGCCGGCCTATACGTTCCATGTGAACGGCCGCGAGGAGCAGGGAGAGGAACGGTTCGGGGAGCAGTGGGGATCCATGTTGGAAGAGGAAATCCCGGACTTTTTCGTGGAACTCGGGCGGGAAATTTCTGCGTCTGGAAAAACGTTTGAGACGTGGATGGAAGAAGACCCGCAGGGACTTAAGGCGATTGCGGAGAAATATTTGCATTGAGACTGGCGACCATGTTGCCGTCTGTAACCGGCGCTACAATCGGTCATTACCTAAGTGCTTTTAACGCGTTTGGGTAATGGCCTTTTTTGGTCACTTTTCACGGGGCATGAGTTTGTTATAGGAGGTTGACTTTGTCGTCGTTATGCTTTAAAATATGTCTCACGGAGATTTGGAAAATCTCCAAGAGTGAATAGGGAGGCTGTTATATCATGCAGAAACGTATTTTGGTCGTGGATGACGACACTATGAACTTGAAAAGGACAAGGATGATTTTGAAGGATTATTATGACGTGCTTCTGGCGGAATCGGGAGCGGAGGCACTTGAAAAGCTGAAAAAGGAAAAGGTGGACTTGATTCTCCTTGACATCGCGATGCCGAAGATGAACGGCATAGAGACGTTTGAGTGTATGAAGGAGAATCATCTCGAGGTTCCGGTAATTTTCCTGACGGCATCAGGATATGAGGACGACGTGCGAAGCGCGATCAGGCTGGGGGCGGTGAATTACCTTAAAAAGCCGTTTTACCCGCGGGAACTGTTGAAGAGGGTGGCAAAGGAGCTTGATGAAGGATGAGTGCGGAAAAACGTACGGGCATATATTTGCTGTTGGCCAGCGTCGTCAGCGTGTTCAGCGTGATGTTAATCTTGATTACGATAGCCATGTCGTGGGAATTGTGGATGATACCGTTGATCTTTATCGGTTGTTCCATCGTGTGGATGGTTCACATCGGAAGGTTTGGTTCTGAATTGTTTTATGAAAATTTAAGCGCCGGACTGATGTTGATTGAGTTTTTTTTCTTCGGTGTACATAGAACGAGCCTTTATGACATGGCTGCCGTGGTATGTATCATGCTTCTCGTTTTTTCCGTATTGGATAGAAAGCGGCTGTTGTATATGACAGCCGCCTTATACGTGTTGGAATTGTCATATCATTTCCTATGCCTGCACACCATTACTTACCACATGGAGAGGCAGGAAGTGATACACTTGGTACTGGACGCCGTTTTGGTGGTGGGCGCGACCGAGATTGCAAGGTACAAGATTAGCAAGAGGATGGAAGCAAGGGGGATGTATGGAGATGCGTTCATGCAGCTGGAAACATTGAGTCGGCAGAACGCGGTTTTTTTGTCAAACGTTTCCCATGAACTTCGAACCCCCATCAACATGGTGCTCGGAATCAGCGAGGTCGTGTTGGAAAAGGGCGTTTCCCCTGAAATCCGGACGGATTTGCAGTCCATACAGATGGCGGGAAAACGCTTGTCCAATCAGATTAACAATATGTTGGATTACACGGAAATCGTCGAAGGGACGCTGACCCCGGCAAAAGAAGAGTATATGATTACCTCGGTGCTTAATGACGTGATTGCCATGACTGCACTGCAGAGCGGCAAACGTCAACTGGAAATGGTGTTTGACATCGATCCCGGGATACCGGCGGTGCTTATCGGGGACGCAGAAAAAATTTCCCACGTACTTAAAATCTTGTTGGAAAATTCTATCAAGTTCACGGAAGAGGGCGGGATTAACGTTTGTATTGAATTTAGACGGGAGAGCTATGGGATTAACCTGGTCATTGACATTTATGACACCGGCATCGGCATGACGGATTCCCAGCTTGCGCAGATGTATGATGATTTTTATCAGGCAGATTCCGGGAGCAGCCGGTTTGCGGGCGGGCTGGGTCTGGGTCTTCCTATCGCGCGGGGACTCCTTCATGCCATGGGCGGGTTCATTCATTTTGAAAGCAAAGAGCAGCAAGGACTGCAGGCTCATATTACCATTCCCCAGGGCGTTGCCAATGACATGCCTTGCATGACGGTTTCCGATGCGGGGCGGCTTTGTATCGCGTGTTATTTCAGGCCTGAGAAATATAGCGGCGACGAGGTTCGCAGATACTATGATAAGTTGATTTTGCATATGGTGGAGGGACTCGGGCTTGAGGGGTATCAGGTTCACAACTTTGAAGGGTTGCTCAAATTGCAGCAAAGCCATGAGCTGACCCACGTGTTTATCGCACAAGCCCAATATGACGAGAATCGTTCCTATTATGAAGAATTGGCAAATACGCTTCAGGTGGTAATAATCGCGGATCAAGACTTCATCTTGGATGCGGACAGCAGGTTGCTCGTGATTCGTAAGCCATTCTTTGCCCTTTCCGTGGTGAACTTGTTAAATGGGGAGATTGGGGAAAATGGGTTTGAAGAGGCGCAGGCCGCCGGGCGCAAGCCGTTTTCTTGTGATGGAGTCCGGGCTTTGGTTGTCGATGATGAGGAAATGAATCTCGTGGTTGCCAAAGGCGTTTTGGGAAGTTACGGGATGCAGGTGGATACTTGCCTTAACGGGAAGGCGGCGGTGGAACGGTGCGGGGACGTCGCATATGACGTCGTTTTTCTGGATCACATGATGCCGGGGTTTGACGGCGTGCAAACGTTGAGACGTATCCGTGAAATGAATAATGGAATCTTCCAGGACTTGCCGGTAATCGCCTTGACCGCGAATACGATCAGCGGGGCAAGGGAAATGTTTAGGAACGAGGGATTTACGGAATTTATACCGAAACCAATAGACCGTGCCGTTTTGGAGAGGGTGTTACGCAGGGTATTGCCAGGTCATCTGGTACAGTATGGTACGGAACATGTGGTTAGAGAGGAACCTTCAGAAGAGGCGGTTGGTTCGATTGACGTTTTCGTTGGCGAAGAAAAGCGGCTAGAAGACGTTCCGTCTATGGATGCTCCCATGCAAAAGGAGACGGGAACGGAGTCTGCCTTGTCATACGCGCCGCTCGTGCAAGTCGGAATTAACGTGGAAATGGGGCTGGATTATTGCTGCGGGGAGGATGAGTTTTATATGGAGATGCTGCAGACGTTTTCTTCTCAGGGCGCGGAAAAGAAAGCGGAGATTGTTTCCTTGTACGAGGCGGAAAACTGGACGGATTATGCAATCAAGGTTCATGCGTTGAAGAGCACGTCACTGACCATTGGCGCGGAACGGCTTTCGAATCAGGCGAAAGCATTGGAACAGGCTGGAAAGAACGGGGACGTGGAATATATCCGGCAGAATCATCCTTCGTTGTTGCGTTCGTATGAGGAAGTATGTGAGAGTATTGCCGGTTTGTAGGCGTCTGCATTGATTTTGTGAACGTTCAAGTTTTGATTGAGAGGAGGAGACATCGCGTGTTCAAAAAATGGCTTGAGAATATTTTTGACCATAAAATCAGTTTGCGAGAGCGTCTGTTTCGCGTGGTCACGACCATTTGCATGATTGCGCTGATATGCACGTTGCCCATGGGCAAGAGCGTCATAAATCTGTTTTTGTTGCCGGTGAGTCTCGTCATCATGGCGGCCATCGTGAAAGTCAGCATTCAAAAGGATTGTATTAATACGGGAGCCACCGCCATTGTGATTTTGCTCCTTTTGCTTTTTCTGGAAACTTTTTTCACGGCGGGCGGGTTTTATAGCGGGATGCCCGAATGGTTCGTGCTTTGCTTCATCTATATCAGCATCACCTTGGAGGGAAAGCGTAAAATCGTGTTTTTCCTATTATGTACGGTAGAGACCTTGATTTGCTATTGGCTTGCGCTTTATTATCCGAATTTGGCCGCGGTAAACACGCCGGAACATTCTTTTTTGGACTCGGCAGTTTCCGTCATCATGGTGGGATTTCTGACCAGCGTGCTACTTTTGTTTTTAAATAGGATGTACGAAGAGGAAAATGAGCTTGCCAAGCGACAGAAAAAGGAAATTGAGGAGTTGAACAAGGCGGAGAACCATTTCTTTTCCAGCATGAGTCATGAAATCCGTACGCCCATCAACACGATTATCGGGTTAAACGAAATCATCCTGCGCGGGGACGTTCCAGAGGACGTTGCCGAGAACGCGAGGAACATCCAGGGTGCCAGCAAAATGTTGCTTACGCTGATTAATGACATTTTGGATTTGTCCAAGATTGAGTCCGGGAAAATGGAAATCGTAAAAGTTTCTTATGAGACGGGTGCCTTTTTTTCGGAAATCGTCAACATGATATGGATCAAGGCGAAGGAGAAGGGGCTGGAATTTAAGCTGCACGTGGATCCTTCGATTCCAAGCATGCTATGTGGCGACGAGGTGCGTATCAAGCAGATTTTAATTAATTTGTTGAATAATGCCGTGAAATACACGAGCGAGGGTTCCGTCACGCTTTCCGTCCGTTGCGAGCGCATGGCGTTGAACAGGGTGCGGGTCTGGTATAGCGTGGAGGATACCGGGCAAGGGGTGAAAAAGGAAAACATCCCTTATATTTTTAACGCGTTCAAGAGGGTGGACGAGGAAAAGAACCGCCATATCGAAGGCACGGGGCTGGGACTTAGCATCGTCCAGCAGATGGTGGAACTGATGGATGGGGAAATCAGCGTTAACAGCGTTTATACCAAGGGGTCGCAGTTCATCGTGATGTTGGAGCAGGACATTGTCGATGAGAAGGAGCTGGGGACGTTCACGCTGGCTTCCCGCATGAAAATTCATGAGAGGGAGCAGTACAAGCAAAGTTTCGAGGCTCCGGACGCGCACATACTGGTCGTGGACGATAATGACATGAACCTGATGGTGGTGCGTAAGCTGCTCGCAGAGACAAAGATTCAGATTGACACGGCATCGAGTGGTGCCGAATGCTTGAAGCTGACGCAGGATCAGCGTTACGATGGAATCTTGATGGATCACCTGATGCCGGAAATGGATGGAATACAATGCTTTCATGCGTTGCGTACGCAGCCGGCGGGATTGTGTCAGGACGTGCCCGTAATCGCGCTGACGGCCAACGCGGGAAGTGACAATCAACTTCTTTATCGAAAAGAGGGATTTAGTGGTTATCTGGCAAAGCCGGTCAGCGGCGCGTTGCTCGAGGCGGCCGTGCTGAACATCCTGCCAAGGGAACTGGTGAAGCTGAGCGAGGAAGCCGGACAGTCCGAGATTGGAAAGGACGTCCTTATCTTCGAACAAGGACAAAGGCTGTCCCTCATGATCACGACGGACAGCGTGTGCGACCTTCCGGAATCCTTGAAACAAGAGTTTGGCATTTCCGCTTGTCCTTACTATGTATGTACGGATCAGGGGCGTTTTTTGGACGAGGCGGAATTGAGCGCGGATGAATTGCTGCTCCATATGGCGGATGGGCGAAATGGTTATTCACAGTCTCCCGACGTGGAAGATTATGAAAGATTTTTTGCGGAGAAGCTGACCGAAGCTCAGAACGTGATACATATCACGATGGCGAAGCATGCCAGCCAGGGGTATTACAATGCATTGGAGGCGGCAAAATCATTTGAAAACGTCACGGTGCTGGATTCCGGACATCTTTCCAGCAGCATGGGGTTGGTGGTGCTGTACGCGGCCACCATGGTAGAAAATCATGCCACAAAGGCGGACGTCGTGAAAAGCGTGAAAAGACTAAGAAATTATATTTCTTCTGCCTTTATCATAGACAGTACGAACATGATGTGCCGGTCGGGCAGGATATCGAAAAGGATACATGTCCTTTGTGAATCGCTATTGCTACATCCAATCATCATGCTGCGGAAGAGCAAGATGGTGGTCAGTGGCATAAGGGTGGGCAATTTTGCGCATGTCGCGAAGAGTTATGTCCGCTCCGTGCTTCGGGACACGAGAAATATTGACCGGCGCGTGTTATTCATCACGTATGCCGGAATGGATGAGAAAAGTCTTCAGTACATCCAGAACCTGGTGCGGCAGTATTGCCCGTTTGAACGGGTTTACCTGCAGAAAGCGTCTTCCGCGATTGCCAGTAATTGTGGTCCCAGGTCGTTCGGATTGTTGTTCATGAAAAAGAACGAGGCCGTCATTTCTTTTTCCCAGGCATCGAGACCGGACGTGCAGGGGTGATTCATAAAAAACATGTTTTTAGGGCAGCCATTTGGCGGCCCTTTTTCTATATGGAAATGATATGAAGAACATATGTTCAAAAAGTGGTTGCTTTGGAGTGGGAGATGTGGTAATATAGTCGGAGAAACGAGGGGGGTCATTGGTCTGAAAATAGTTATCAGTATAGCGAAAATTATGAATGAGCTTCGCTTGTGCTGATATGTTGGAGGTAAAAAGATAAAATCAAAACTGTAACTACAGAGCTTTTCTCGGTAGTTCGATTTTAAGGAGACTTCATTATGGATCATTTTGAATTAGTATCGGAATATGCGCCGACCGGCGACCAGCCGCAGGCAATTGAAGCATTGGTGAAAGGCTTCAAGGAAGGCAACCAGTTTCAGACGCTTCTTGGTGTCACGGGTTCCGGTAAGACGTTTACGATGGCAAACATCATTCAACAGTTAAATAAACCGACGCTCGTGCTCGCCCACAACAAGACGTTGGCGGCGCAGTTGTACGGCGAATTCAAAGAGTTTTTCCCTCATAATGCGGTGGAATATTTTGTGTCCTACTATGATTATTATCAGCCGGAGGCATACGTTCCTTCGTCTGACACTTATATTGCCAAGGATTCGTCCATCAACGACGAGATTGACAAGCTGCGTCTGTCGGCCACGATGGCGTTGACCGAGCGGCGTGACGTCATTATCGTGGCCAGCGTGTCTTGCATCTATGGCCTGGGCAGCCCGGTCGATTATCAGAACATGGTGATTTCTCTACGCCCGGGAGTGGTGAAGGACAGGGACGAGTTGATGCGGGAACTCGTGGGCATCCAGTATGACCGCAATGACATGGACTTTCACCGTGGGACGTTTCGGGTACGCGGCGACGTGTTGGAGGTGGTTCCGGCCAACATGGAGGATACGGCGATACGCGTCGAATTTTTCGGTGACGAGATTGACCGTATCACGGAGATCGACCTCCTTACAGGGGAGATTAAAGATGAACTGAAGCACGCGGCACTTTTCCCGGCTTCCCATTACGTGGTGGATAGGGAAAATATGAAGCGGGCGATCGGAGAGATTGAGGCAGAGTTGGAGGCGCGCGTAAAGGAATTCAAGCGTGAGGACAAGCTCTTGGAGGCACAACGTATTGCCGAGCGGACAAACTTTGACATTGAGATGCTCAAGGAGACCGGCTTTTGTTCCGGCATTGAAAATTATTCCAGACATTTGGCAGGGCTGGCTCCCGGGCAGGCACCTTATACGTTAATTGACTATTTCCCGGACGACTTTATCCTGATGATTGACGAGTCTCACATGACGATTCCGCAGGTGGGCGGCATGTACAACGGCGACCAGTCGCGGAAATCGACGTTGGTGGATTATGGGTTTCGCCTTCCTTCGGCAAAGGACAACCGCCCCTTGAATTTCGGAGAATTTGAGAGTAAAATCAATCAGGCATTGTTCGTCTCGGCGACCCCGGGGAAATACGAGGCGGAGCATGAGCTTTTTCGAACCGAGCAGGTGATTCGCCCGACCGGCCTATTAGATCCCAAGGTGGAGGTGCGCCCGGTGGAAGGGCAGGTGGACGATTTGATTGGCGAGATTCGCCGGGAAATTGATAAGAAGAACAAGGTCTTGGTGACGACGTTGACCAAACGTATGGCGGAGGATTTGACCGATTACATGCGTGAGGTGGGCATTCGTGTGAAATATCTCCACTCTGACATCGACACGCTGGAGCGGACGGAAATCATTCGGGACATGCGGATGGACGTGTTCGACGTGTTGGTGGGCATCAACTTGTTGCGTGAGGGCCTGGACATTCCGGAGATTACGCTGATTGCCATACTGGACGCGGACAAGGAAGGGTTCCTGCGATCGGAGACTTCGCTGATTCAGACGATAGGACGGGCGGCGCGTAACGTGGACGGCCACGTCATCATGTACGCCGACACGATGACGGATTCCATGCAAAGGGCCATGGACGAGACCGAGCGGCGGCGGAAGATTCAGATGCAGTATAACGAAGAGCACGGCATCACGCCGCAGACAATCAAGAAGGCGGTGCGCGACCTGATTAGCATTTCAAAGAAGGTGGACGCGGAAGAGATGCAGTTGGAGAAGGACTTGGAGTCCATGGGCCGCGAAGAACTGGAAAAAGTGGCAAAGGATTTGACGAAGAAGATGAAGAAGGCTGCGGCAGAGCTGAATTTCGAGGCGGCGGCAGAACTGCGTGACAAGTTGATTGAGGTGAAGAAGTATTTGAACGACTTGGAATAAGAAGGTTACGATTCACGGCTGGACGAAACTGAATGGGTTGGTTCGCAAGCTTCCATGCAAGAAGCGGTTGTGAATCGTAATGAGAAGAAAGAATGAAGGAGATACGAGAACATGGGTATGAAGATGGACGCGCGGCAGTATATCAGGATTCGCGGCGCGAATGAAAATAACTTAAAAAATATTGACGTCGACATTCCCCGCAATGAGCTGGTCGTGCTGACCGGCTTGAGCGGATCGGGCAAGTCCTCTCTGGCGTTTGACACGATTTATGCGGAGGGGCAGCGAAGGTACATGGAGTCGCTCTCTTCCTACGCGAGGCAGTTTTTGGGGCAGATGGAAAAGCCCGACGTGGAAAGCATTGAGGGTCTGTCCCCGGCCATTTCCATTGACCAGAAGTCGACGAACCACAACCCGCGTTCTACCGTGGGGACGGTGACGGAGATTTACGATTATTTCCGGCTTTTGTATGCCAGAATCGGCATTCCGCATTGTCCGAAGTGTGGAAAGGAAATCAAGAAACAGTCCGTGGATGAGATGACAGACCAGATTATGGAGTTGCCGGAGGGAACCCGCATCCAACTTCTGGCACCGGTAGTACGGGGAAAGAAGGGAACCCATGCCAAACTGCTCGAGCGGGCGAAGCGAAGCGGCTATGTACGTGTGCGAATTGACGGGAACCTTTATGAACTGTCGGAGGAGATTACCTTGGAGAAAAATATCAGGCACACGATTGAAATCATCGTAGATCGTCTGATTATTCGGGCGGGAGTGGAACGCCGACTGACGGATTCGATAGAGAGCGTCCTGAATTTGGCGGATGGACTGCTCGTCGTCGATGTCGTAGACGGGGAATCCCTGAATTTTAGCCAGAGCTTTTCTTGCCCGGATTGTGGCATCAGCGTGGAGGAAATCGAGCCGCGCAGTTTTTCCTTCAACAATCCGTTCGGGGCTTGTCCGTCTTGTTTTGGATTGGGATTTAAGATGGAATTTTCCGAAGAATTGATGATACCGAATCCATCTTTGTCAATCAACGAGGGAGCCATCGTGGTTCTGGGCTGGCAGTCCTGCGCGGACAAGGGCAGCTTTACCAACGCGATTTTGATGGCGTTGTGCGAGGAGTATGGGTTTGACCTGGACACCCCATTTGAACGGTATCCCCAAAAAATTCATGACGTGCTGATTTACGGTACGCAGGGAAAGTCCGTGAAGGTGCATTATAAGGGGCAGCGGGGGGAGGGTGTTTATGACGTGGCGTTTGAAGGTTTGCTTAGCAACGTGGACCGGCGTTACCGCGAGACGCATTCGGAGACGAGCAAGGCGGAATACGAGACGTTCATGAACATTACTCCATGTTCTGCTTGCAAGGGACAGCGTTTGAAAGCAAGCGCGCTGGCCGTGACCGTGGGTGGGAAGAATATTGCCGAGGTCACGGAACTGTCCATTGACAAATTACAAATATTCATGCAGGAATTGGAATTGACGAAGACGCAACATTTAATTGGTGACCAGATATTGAAAGAAATTAGGGCACGCATTCGTTTCCTGATGGACGTGGGACTGGATTACCTGACGTTGGCGCGCGCGACCGGCTCACTGTCCGGCGGCGAGGCTCAGAGGATTCGGTTGGCGACGCAGATTGGCTCCGGGCTGGTCGGGGTGGCCTATATTTTGGACGAGCCCAGCATCGGCCTTCACCAGCGGGATAACGACAAATTGCTGGCGACCTTGAAGCGGCTGCGGGATTTAGGAAATTCCTTGATCGTGGTGGAACACGACGAGGATACCATGCTGGAAGCCGATTACATCGTGGACATCGGTCCTGGAGCCGGCTCCCACGGCGGCCGGGTGGTGGCCGTCGGGACGGCACAAGACATCATGGCCTGCAAGGGTTCCGTCACCGGGGATTATTTGAGCGGGCGCAAGAAAATACCGGTTCCGGCCGTTCGGAAGGAGCCGACTGGTTGGTTGAAGGTGGTGGGCGCGCGGGAGAATAACCTGAAAAATATCGACGTGGAATTTCCTCTGGGCGTGATGACGTGCGTGACCGGCGTGTCAGGATCAGGAAAAAGCTCCCTCGTCAATGAAATTCTCTATAAAAGATTGGCAAGGGAACTCAATCGCGCCCGGACGATTCCCGGGAAACATAAACGGGTGGAGGGCATGGATAAGCTGGACAAGGTGATTGATATCGACCAGTCTCCCATTGGACGTACGCCGCGTTCCAATCCCGCGACGTACACGGGCGTGTTTGACCTGATTCGTGATTTGTTTGCGGCCACTTCCGAGGCAAAGGCGAAGGGCTATAAGAAGGGACGTTTCAGTTTCAACGTCAAGGGCGGGCGATGCGAGGCGTGCTCGGGGGATGGCATCATCAAAATCGAGATGCATTTCCTGCCGGACGTTTATGTGCCGTGCGAGGTCTGTGGCGGGAAACGTTACAATAGGGAAACGTTGGACGTGCATTATAAAGGAAAAAATATTTTTGACGTATTGGACATGACGGTGGAGGAGGCCGTGACATTTTTTGAAAATGTTCCGAGCATCCAGCGGAAGATGCAGACGCTTTATGACGTGGGTCTGTCTTATGTCAAGCTGGGCCAGCCGTCCACCGAGTTATCTGGCGGTGAGGCGCAACGAATCAAGCTGGCGACGGAGTTGAGTAAGCGGAGCACGGGAAAGACGGTTTATATTTTGGATGAGCCGACGACGGGTCTGCATTTCGCGGACGTGCACAAGCTGACGGAGATTTTGCGTCGCCTCGCCGACGAGGGAAACACGGTAATCGTCATCGAACATAATCTGGACGTGATAAAATGTGCGGACTATATTATAGATATCGGACCCGAGGGAGGGGACAAGGGAGGTACGGTGGTGGCGAGCGGCACGCCGGAGGAAATTATAAAAAATAAAAAATCTTACACGGGCAAGTATATTGCGGCGGCATTGAAGAAAAACTAACCGATAGAGCGAAAAAATGCCGCCGTTTGCGGGGCGGCCTGGCCGGATTTCCGTCGGGTGGTGGCATAAAAGGCAAAAAGAATGTAAAAAAAGTGTAAAAAGGGTTTTCATTTTCCCTGAAATTGATTATACTTGTTTTGCAGCGTAGAAGGGAGCATTTGTTTTTATGTCTGTGGATATCGGGATTGATCTGGGAACGGCCAGCGTACTTGTTTATGTGAATGGAAAGGGCGTCGTGCTTAAGGAGCCGTCCGTGGTGGCGATTGACCGTGACACGAAGTCGATTAGGGCGATTGGCGAAGAGGCCAGACTGATGCTTGGCAGGACACCGGGCAACATCGTGGCGGTACGTCCCTTGCGCCAAGGCGTGATTTCGGATTACACCGTGACGGAGAAGATGATAAAGTATTTCGTGCGCAAGGCGTTGGGAAGAAGGACGCTTAAGAAGCCCCGCATCAGCATTTGCGTGCCAAGCGGCGTGACGGAAGTGGAAAAGAAGGCGGTGGAGGAAGCGACCTTCGCGGCGGGGGCGCGGGAGGTGCACCTGATTGAGGAACCAGTGGCGGCGGCCATTGGCGCGGGAATCGACATTTCCAAGCCATGTGGCAACATGATCGTGGATGTCGGCGGGGGCACTTCCGACATTGCCGTGATTTCGTTGGGCGGTACGGTCGTGCATACGTCGATTAAGATTGCAGGCGATGATTTTGACGAAGCAATTGTGCGATACATGAAGAAAAAGCATAATCTCTTGATTGGAGAACGCACGGCGGAGGAAATTAAGATTCAGATAGGGACGACCTATCCGATTCAGGAGGAGGAGTCGATGGAAGTGCGGGGACGCAACCTCCTGACGGGGTTGCCGAAGACCGTGACCGTGACTTCGACCGAGACGGAGGCCGCGTTGCAGGAGGCGACGGGGCAGATCGTGGAAGCCGTGATCGCGATTCTTGAGCAAACCCCGCCGGAGTTGTCGGCGGACGTGTTGGATCGGGGAATCGTCCTGACGGGAGGCGGGGCGATGCTTCGCGGCTTGGAAGAGATGATTGCGGAACGCACCGGCATCAACACGATGACGGCGGAGGATCCGCTGAAGGCGGTGGCCGTCGGTACCGGGCAGTTCGTGGAGTTTATGAGTAGTAACAAGGGCGTGTGACCTTGACTGGATGTGTGAGGAAAGGGTTCGAGGTTTGGAGAAGATAACCGGTTATGTGGGACACATCGTGTTCCGCAACCAGGAAAACGGATATACGGTATTTCATTTGGAAAATGACGACGGGGAAGTGACTTGCGTGGGAACCTTTCATTATATTAATGAGGGGGAACTGTTGGAACTGGAGGGCGAGTATGTCAATCACAACGTTTATGGCATGCAGCTGAAGGTGAGCTCGCATACGCTGAAGGAGCCGGAGGACTTGGTTTCCATTGAGCGGTATCTTGGATCCGGTGCGGTCAAGGGCGTGGGCGCGGCCCTGGCCGCCAGGATTGTGCGCAAGTTTAAAAAAGACACGTTTCGCATTATTGAGGAAGAGCCGGAGCGGTTGGCGGAGATTAAGGGCATCAGCGAGCGCAAGGCGAGGGAAATCGCCGTGCAGGTGGAAGAGAAGAAGGACATGCGCGCGGCGATGATTTATTTGCAGAAGTATGGCATTTCAACGGCTTTGTCCGTGAAAATATTTAAGTATTATGGCGCAAAACTTTACCAGGTTCTGGAAGAGAATCCTTATCAGCTTGCGGACAATATTGAGGGAGTGGGATTTCGGACCGCGGACGAGATTGCCGTGCGAATCGGGATTTACCCTGATTCGGAATTTCGAATCCGCAGCGGGCTTTTTTACGTGCTGCAGCAAGCGGCCTTAGAAGGACATGTTTACCTGCCTCAACAAGTGCTACTTCATCGTGCCACGCAGATTTTGGGAGTCCAGATTGACGAAGCAGAGAAATATATCATGGATCTCTGCATGGATCGTAAGATTGTGAGAAAGGAAGAGGAAGACGAAATCCGTATCTATCCGACGCATTTTTACTATTTGGAATTGAATACCGCAAAAATGTTGCATGATTTGGACATTTCCTGCAAGATGCCGGAGGAAATGATGGAAAAGCGTCTGCGCAAGGTGGAGGAGCGGGAGCATGTCAGGCTGGACGTCATGCAGCACCGGGCGGTAATTGAGTCTATCAAGCATGGCCTGCTTGTGTTGACGGGGGGACCAGGAACGGGAAAGACGACCACGATTAACACGATGATTCAGTTTTTTGAAAGCGAGGGCATGAGCATTTTCCTGGCGGCACCGACTGGACGGGCGGCAAAACGCATGACGGAGGCGACGGGATATGCGGCACAGACGATTCACCGTTTGTTGGAAGTGAGCGGAAACCCGGAAGAAGAGGGGAACGTCAACGGTTTTTTGCGCAATAGGGAGAACCCGTTGGAGACGGACGTGGTTATTATTGACGAGATGTCCATGGTAGATTTGTCTTTGATGCACGCGCTGTTATCGGCAATCGTGCCGGGAACCCGCCTCGTGCTGGTGGGAGACGTCAATCAGCTCCCGTCGGTCGGCGCGGGAAGCGTGTTGAAGGATATCATTGCTTCGGGAAAATTCCCGGTGGTTACGTTGACCACGATTTTTCGTCAGGCAGAGGAGAGTGACATCGTGGTCAATGCCCATAAAATTAATGCGGGAGAACCCGTCGTCGTGGACAACAAAAGCCGGGATTTCTTTTTTCTCAAGCGGCAGGAGGCGGATGTCATCATCAGCGTGATGCTGACGCTGATACAGAAGAAATTGCCAAGGTACGTGGGTGCCCCGCAAAGTGAGATTCAAGTGATGACGCCGACGCGCAAAGGACTTTTGGGCGTGGAGCGCTTGAACATGATTTTACAGCGGTATTTGAATCCGCCGCAGGCAGGAAAGGACGAGGAGGAAATCGGGGGCAGGACGTTTCGGGTGGGCGACAAGGTGATGCAGATAAAGAATAATTACCAGCTCGAGTGGGAGGTCTGTACCCGATACGGCATGACCGTGGACAAGGGAATGGGAATTTTCAACGGGGACATGGGAATCGTGACGGCGATTGATAAATATAATGAGACGTTGGAAGTAGAGTATGACGAGCACCGTAAAGTGAAATATCCGTTTGAAACGACGGAAGAGTTGGAACTGGCCTATGCCATTACCGTACATAAATCTCAGGGAAGCGAGTATCCGGCGGTCATTATCCCATTGCTTCAAGGACCGCGTCTTCTGTATAACCGAAACCTTCTTTACACGGCGGTGACGAGGGCGAAGAAATGCCTTACGATAGTGGGGAGTGAGAGCGTATTTCAGGAAATGATACAAAACAAAAGCGAACAGAGCCGTTACACCAGCTTGGCGGCGCGCATTCAGGAATTTTAAGAGCGGTCGGGAAGGTGTTGGACGTTTTGTATCCCCCGCGTTGCCCGTTTTGCGGAAAATTGACAAGGAAGGGAATCTGTGGGGGGTGTCGCCAAAGTCTTCCTTATATAATGGAGCCGCGTTGCATGAAGTGTGGGAAACCGATAAAAAGGGAGGAGGACGAATATTGCCGTGATTGTGCCCGCGTGTTACGGGGGTACGAGCAGGGGAAGAGCGTGTGGACGCATACGGGAAGCGTGCCGCGTGCGATTTACCAGTTCAAGTTCCATAATAAACGCTACCACGCGAAGTTGTTTGCCGGGGAGATGGCGCGCTTGCACGGTGAATGGATTTACAAGTGCAACGTCGAGGTCATCGTGCCGGTTCCGTTGCATTCGGCCAGGCGAAGGAAACGGGGGTTCAACCAGGCGGAATTATTGGCTCGTGAATTAGGTAAGAGGATGCGGATTCCGGTCGATGAAAAGATGGTTTATCGTATTCGCAACACGAAGCCGCAGAAGCAATTGGACGGTAGGGAGCGACAAGAAAACCTGAAGGGCGCCTTCGCGGTTTCAAGGCGGCGGAGATATCCGAAAAACGTCTTGCTGGTCGATGACATTTATACAACGGGAAGCACCGTACATAGGATATCCGGGTTGTTGAAGAAGGCCGGTGTACAAAAAGTGTATTTTATAACCATAAGCATTGGACAAGACAAATAGATGTATGCTATAATAAAAATAATGTTTTTTGGGAGGGCTGGCCATGTTAGATAAAAGAAGGATCCGATTGATGACGAAACTGGCGTTGTATGAACAGTCCGATGTCTGGAAGGATTTGAAAATCAGCGGCTATTACAAGGAAGATTACGTGGGGCTGAAGACTTTGAAAGGCGCATTGTGGACGATGGTTGGATACGCCTTGGTAGCGGTGCTGTTCGTATTGTACAATTTGGACATGCTGATGAACGACATGTCGATGCAGAAGCTCATCGTGCTGGCTTGTGCCGCGGTGGGAGGGTATCTGGTCTTGCTCATCGTCTATTGTATATGTGCAAATTTCTTTTACAAGACGGAGCATGCGAATGCCAGACGGCGGATAAAGACGTTTTATAATAATTTGACAGCTTTGGAGAGGATGGGTGGAAACCATCGTTCCAGTCCCAGAAAAAAACGAAAAATAAGAGATAAATTAAGGGCGAAGGAGAATATATTATGAGTACGATACTTGTCTGGAGGGAAAAGGTCCAAAAACTGTATGCAGATTATTCGCTCTATATTACCATCGTGGCACGTCTGGTATTGGGAGGTTTGGTGTTCGGTCTGATTAATTCCAGGATTGGGTATATGAAATCCGTTTCTTCCATCGCTTGTACCGTGGGATTGACGGTTGTTTGCGCTTTCCTGCCGGTAATCGTGATGGTGCTGGCGGCGATGGTTCTGGTGCTCATTCATTTTTTCAGTTTGTCGATGGGGGTCACGTTGGTATCGGCCGTGCTTTTCGTGCTGATGTATATATTTTACCTGCAGTTTTCGACGAAGCAGTCGTGGCTAATCTTGGTGACGGCGGTGGCTTTCGCATTAAAGATTCCTCTGGTGATACCGGTGGCGGTGGGTCTTTTGGGTGGTTTCTTCTCCCTTGCCCCAATCGTGTGCGGCACGATTGCCTATTACGTGATACATTTCGTGAGGGTGTCTTCCGGGACATTTAAGAGCGAGGAACTGTCGGAACTTCTCAACGCCGTTACCACGGCGGCGAAGCAGTTGTTGGGAAACAAGGAGATGTGGCTGATGGTGGTCGTCATCCTTGGATGCACGTTATTGGTGTACGGCATCCGTACCCGTTCGTTCAACCATGCGTGGAAAATTGCTTCCGGGGTCGGTGCGGCGACGGGCCTGGTGCTTGGCCTTGTCGGAAATATCGTCCTCAGTGTCGACCTTTCACTTGTTTCGCTGATTGTCGGCGCGGTGTTGGCAATCGGATTCGGCCTTCTGGCGGAGATATTGTTTTTGTCGGTTGATTACACGAGGACGGAATATGTAGAATTTGAGGATGATGAATATCATTATTATGTGAAGGCGGTTCCCAAGATTGGCGTGGCGGTGCCGGAAAAGAACGTAAAGCATATCACGAGGCATCAGGATGCGGCGGAAAATGGGAAAAAGGCAAATCGGAGGTCCGTAAGGATAGAGGAAGAGTTGGAAGATGCGGACATGACGTGGGAGGAACATACGGACGCGCTTTTGTTGACGAGAAGTTTGAGCAAGGAGCTGGGGCTGGAGGATCCGCAGCAGAAGTAACTGGCAACATGAATGAACATCAGAAATCCGAGGAGGTGATGAAAGGTGAGTTTATGGGTGGAGAATTTTTTGGGAAAATTTATCAATGGCTTCTATTTTCCATCGATTGGCTTTACCGACGTTCTGGAGATTCTGATTATCACGATTTTTGTTTACGAGGTAATGTTGTGGATTAAAAACACCAAGGCATGGATGCTCTTGCGGGGGATGATTATCCTTGCGTTGTTTATCATGATGGCTGCGCTTCTTAGGATGCATACGATTCTGTTCTTGGTGAGGGAGTCCATAAACGTGCTGGCGATTGCCGTCGTGGTCGTGTTCCAACCGGAATTGCGCCGCGCGTTGGAAAAACTTGGCGAGAAGGACTTGTTAAAGACCAGCAGTTTATTTGACCGGACACATGAAAACAGACGTTTCACGAATGAGACACTGTCAGGCATCGTGAATGCGTGCTTCGAGATGGGAAAGGTGAAAACGGGGGCGTTAATCGTCGTCGAGCAGGCGATTCATCTGACGGAGTACGAGGTGACGGGAATTGAATTGGACTGCAAGGTGTCGAGACAAGTTTTGTTAAATATATTTGAACATAATACGCCGTTACATGACGGGGCAGTGATTATTCGCGGAGACAGGATTACGTCGGCCACGTGCTATCTTCCGCTGTCGGACAATATGCGGATTAGCAAGGATTTGGGAACGAGGCATCGGGCGGCATTGGGGATGAGCGAAATCAGTGACGCGTTCGTGATTGTCGTGTCCGAGGAGACCGGGTATGTCTCGCTTGCCGTGGGAGGGGAGCTTTTCAGGGACATTACCCCGGACGTACTGGAGAAGAAACTGAGCCAGATTCAATATAGAACTTCCGAGATTAAGAAGCTTTCTGTATGGAAAGGATGGCGGAAAAATGACAAAGTATAAATGGACGCAAAACGTGGGTTTGAAGCTTACGGCATTTGTTTTCGCGGTCGTACTCTGGATATTGGCGGTCAACATAGATGATCCGGTAAAAAGTACCACCGTGCGCAACGTCCCGATCGTCGTGACAAACGAAGAAGTCGTGACGAACAAGGGAAAGACGTATCAAATATTGGACGGCATACAGAGCGTGAACGTGACGGTATATGGGAAACGTTCCGTGATTTCCAAGCTTGACAGTAGCAATCTGGTTGTGACCATGGATTTGAGCGAGATGGAGGTAAATACGTTTCTAGTACCGCTTGAGGTAAGTCTGCAGGGCTTGAGCGAGCAGGATAAGGCTTCGATTACCGAATTTGAAACGACTCCCAAAAATGTGCAGGTGAAGATTGAAGACATGATTAAAAAGGACTTTCCGATTTCGGTCAGCACCACCGGTACGCCGAGGGACGGATTTGTCGTGGGCGAGATGACGACAAACCCGGAAAAGATTAGCATCGGAGGTCCGGAGTCGCAAGTGAACAACATTGCGAGGGTCGTGGCCAGGGTGGACGTCTCAGGAAAATCCGAAGACGGCGTGCTGTCGGCAGAATTGAGATTGTATGACGGAAACGGTAACGTGATGGACGACAGCATGTTGTCTAATAATCTGGGCGAAGAGGGTGTCAGTGTCAACGTGCAGATGTTCCGCAGCAAGGACGTGAAGCTGAGTTTTGAAGCGTCTGAAACACCGGCGGAAGGGTATATCTGTACCGGGTGGAGTTTTGAGCCGGAACGCATACAAGTGTGTGGCACGAAAGAGTCGCTTGCCGGTTTGACGGAGATTCGTGTTCCGTCTGACGTGATCGGACTGGAAGGAGCGGACAGCAAGCAGGACGTGACGGTGAACATTTCACCTTATTTACCGGAGGGAGTGCGCCTGGTGGACGAGAGCGCGGGCAACGTGTTGCTTACGGTGACTATCGAGGAAATCGGGGTCAGGACGATTGAATTGCCGGTGGAGTCCATCAGTATCAAAAATCTGGCAAATGACCTGAAAGTAAGTTTCGGGGGAAATGACGTCTTAGAATTGCGATTTACGGGAACGCAGGAGGAATTGGACAAACTGGACATTCGCAATGCGGCATCCATTGATTTGAGTGGTTATACAAAAGAGGGAATCTACGAGGTGGAGGTTCACATCGAGGAGGCCGCGTCCGCGGTCAAATTGCTGGATAATCCGAAGCTCCGCGTGATTCTGACAGAAAAACGTGATGAATAGGGGACATGGGCATGGTAAGCGCAAAAGTAAAGATTAAGAATCCTACCGGGCTGCATTTGCGGCCGGCAGGGGAATTTTATGATGCCGCCGTACGGTTTGGCAGCAAGGTGATGGTCGAGAAGGTATCGGAGAACAAGCTGATATCCGCGAACGCGAAGAGCGTGCTTAGTATTTTGGGGGCGTGCATTAAGAGTGGGGACGAGATTACGATAATCTGCGACGGAGAGGATGAGGAAGAGGCACTGCGGGAGATGGTGCGAATCGTGGAAGATGGTTTAGGGGAGTAAAGACATATGTCGGGAAGGAAAAGAAATGATTATCAAGGGGTAAGGCGGAACAAGGGGAAGCGAACCCGCCGAAGTTTTTTTCTGGCGGTGTTGCAAGCCTTGGCCAGTCTGGTGTTTTTCGGGGTCATTATTTTGTTGGACATATTTCCGACGAAATATTTAATGATGCTGGCAATCGTACTCTTTTTGATGTGGAGTATCACGCTCAATTTGCAAGTCGCCCATAGGGGAACAAAGGGTCTCGGGAAATTGCTGTCCTTGCTGTTGACGTTCGCCTTGATGGTAGGGAGTTATTATGTCGTCAAGACGAATGACATGATAGGGATGATAGCCGGGGGCAGCCACAAGACTCAGATGATAGCAGTCGCGGTACTGGAGGAGGACGGCGCGCAGACGCTGGAAGACGCTGCCGGATATACGTTTGGCCTACGTCCGGAAGAAGGGGGCGGCATGGAAGAAGCGTTGCTCGCCGTAGAAAAGGAATTGGGGGCGGATGTCGAGACCATCGTCTTGGATTCCGTGGAAGAACAAGCAGAATCCCTTTGTACGGGGAGTTCTGGTGCCATCATCTATAACGAGGCATACCTTTCTCAAGTGGAGAGGGTACTGAGGGAATATGGGAAGTCCATGCGCGTGATTTACCGAGAAACCGTCCGGGTGGAAATGGATTTTGGCGGTTCGGACAGTAACATCACGAAGGAGCCGTTTTCCGTGTATATCAGCGGAATCGACGTGTTTGTCGATCCCCAGACGGGCGAGGCGGTCAACAGTTCTGGTGAAACGGGGCAGGCGCGCAGTGACGTGAACATCCTCGCGGTGGTTAATCCAACGACGCAGCAGATTCTTCTTGTCACGACCCCGCGCGATTATTATGTGAGCATACCGGGCGTGTCGGGCGGCGAACCGGATAAGTTGACCCATGCGGGTCTTTACGGAATTGATGCCTCGATGGCGACGCTGGAGGAACTTTACGAGACGGAAATCAACTACTACGCCAGAATGAATTTTAACGCGTTGATAGACATCGTTGACATTCTGGGTGGCATTGACGTCTATTCAGAAATTGAGTTTACGACCGGATGGGATTCTTCCGGCAACGACACCTTTACCGTGACGGAAGGGTACAACCATCTAAACGGAGCACGGGCGCTGGCCTTTAGCCGTGAGAGGCAGAACCTGGCAGAAGGCGATTTCCAGAGGGGAAGGAACCAGCAGGCGGTGATTACCGCCATGCTCAAGAAAATGGTGTCCCCGACCATGTTGGTGAAGGCGAACGGCGTCATGGAAACCATAGGAGACAACGCGGAGACGAACTTTACCAAGCAGCAGATTAATGGGTTGATAAAATACCAGTTGGGGAGCAATCCCAAGTGGTCCATCAAGTCGATTTCGGCCGAGGGAACCCCGATAGATGCATATTGCTATTCCCTTGGGGACACACTGGTAAATGTCATCGAACCGGACGAGGAATCAGTAAGCGAAATCATCCGGGAGATAAATGTCGTGGAAGAAGGCGGAATCTTGGAGGGGGCGCAACCGCTGCAGTAGGGGGGACGGCGGTATTGCGTTCAGGATTTTGTAGGGCGATTGTGGTCGAGAATTGTATGGAACGGTAGCGGGAAAGAAAATTGGAAGGATATGGAAAGAATGGAAGGGATAAAGAAACCGATATTATATATCGTGGTTCCTTGTTATAATGAAGAAGAAGTCTTGCCACTTACGAGCGATTTGTTTTTAAATAAAATCAAGCAACTGGTTCAAGCGGAAAAAATTCATGAAGGAAGTAGAATTCTTTTTGTGAATGATGGGAGCAAGGATCGGACATGGAACATCATTCAGGGATTGGCCGACAAGGAGAGACATTTTATCGGAATTTCACAAAGTCGTAATCGGGGGCATCAGAACGCGGTGCTTGCGGGGTTGATGGAGGCAAAAGAAAGGTGTGACATTACGATTTCCATAGATTGTGACGGGCAGGATGATGTCAATGCCATGGACAAGATGGTGGAGGAATATTTGGATGGTTGTGAGGTTGTATATGGCGTACGTAGCAAAAGGCAGACGGATACGTTTTTTAAAAGATTTTCGGCAGAGATGTTCTACAAACTGTTGAATGCACTTGGAGCGGAAGTGGTTTTTAATCATGCGGATTATCGACTGTTATCGAGCCGGGTTTTAAAAGAACTGGCGAACTTTAAGGAAGTGAATCTATTTCTTCGGGGAATGATTCCTTTGGTGGGATTTAAAAGCACAAGCGTATATTATGAGAGACATGAACGAATGGCGGGAGAGAGTCACTATCCGCTCTCTAAAATGCTCGGTCTTGCATTTGAGGGAATTACCAGTTTGAGTGTTAAGCCAATTCGCATCATAACAGGAGTCGGTATCGGAGTTTCCCTACTAAGCGTGCTAGGCATATTGTGGGCCGTGGTATCTTATTTTATGGGGCATGTCGTGGCAGGTTGGGCAAGTATGATATGTATCCAATGCTTTTTGAGTGGTGTGAATTTACTTTGTTTGGGAGTGCTTGGAGAATACATTGGCAAAATTTACATGGAGACAAAGGGGAGGCCTCGTTATATTATAAGTGAGAGAACTTGGGAGAAAGGGGATAGGGAAAATATTGAAAAAATAAAAGAAGAGTAAAGAGAAATAGAGAAGGATCGAAACCGTAAAATGGGTAAGGGATTTGGAAACGAAGAAACAACCGTTTCTATAGAAAGGGCGAGTTTTACGAAAAGAGAGGAGATTATTAATGAGGAGAACAAAAAGATTAATAGGGATGCTACTTGGCTTGACAATGATATTGGGGGGCATTGGAACGCCGGTAAAAGCGACGGAGTCGGGAGAAGGCCTTGAAAGCGTGGAGGAGATGGAACGTGGGCAGGATTCATTGGGTTTGTCGGAAGACGTAGTAGGGGAATCGGATGATTTGCTTGATGAAATGGGAGCGGTCGTTCCAGAACAGCCAGTAGATTCTACGCCAGAACAGTCAGTAGAGCCCACGCCGGAACAACCAGTGGAATCTATGCCGGGACAGTCAACAGAGGCAGGGCAGCCGGAGGAATCCATACCAGAACAATCCGAGGAACTTGACCGATTAGAAGCAGAACAGATTGAGAATAGTTGGCGGTATACGGATGGAGAGTGGACACCGCCATCTTCTTCCAATGGGCAGATGCGGACGCGCGCGGCTTCGGGGGAGGAATATGAGTATGCGTGGCAGAAAGTAAATGGAAAGTATATGAACAGCAATGGAAAGCCGATAGAAGGAGTCATTGCAAAAGGCATGGACGTTAGTCAGTGGCAGTATGAAATTGACTGGGAAAGAGTGAGAAAGACAGATATCGATTTTGCAATCCTTCGTTGTGCTTATGGGAAAAACGCATCCAGCCAGGATGATCGTTATTTTGCATATAATGTAAAGGAATGCAAGCGCCTTAGTATTCCGTTTGGTGTTTATTTGTATTCCTATGCCATGGACGTGGAAGCGGCAGTGGATGAGGCGGAACATGTGTTGCGGGTGTTGAAAGAGAACAAAATCAAACCTTCCGACATGAAGTATCCGGTGTTTTATGATTTGGAAAACTCAAAGAGCCCGTTTGACCAAACGACGCTTACCGAGAAGGAGCGAGGAGACATCGCTGAGGCATTTTGCGAGGTGATTGTTGACGCGGGATATTCGGTGGGCATTTACGCCAATACATACTGGTTTAATAATTATCTGACAGATAGCAGATTTGAAAAGTGGGACAAATGGGTCGCGCAGTATAACCATGTATGTACGTATCAAGGAGAGTATGCGATGTGGCAGGCCACTTCTTCTGGTACCGTTGACGGAATCGAGGGTTCGGTGGATCTTAATTTTGATTTTTACTTTGCAAATAGACAGACGGACGGTTTGGAGTTGGTAGTGGAGAATGGAAAAACTTATTTGTATGAGTATGGAGTCATGGCACGAAGCAAGGAAGCCGTGGTAAACGGCCAGTGGAAGTGGTTTGACGCGGATGGAACCATGGCAGTGTCAAAGGACGTGTACCTTCCTGCCGGAAATAAGTGGGTGCGGTATGATGCCAACGGAAACATGATAAAAGGTTGGAATACGAACAAAGACGGTACGTATTATTTTGATCCATTTACGGGGGAAATGTGTAAGGGAATCAAAAAAATTGATGGAAAATATTACTATTTTTATCGAATCACGGGTGTCATGGTAGAAGCAAAAAGCAAAGAACTTGTGATTGACGGCGAATGGCGGTGGTTTGACGCGGATGGTACAATCGCCGTTTCCAAGGACGTATATCTTCCAGATGGTAAAAAATGGGTTCGTTACAATGCGGAGGGAGCCATGGTGAAAGGTTGGGATTGGACGGCCGCGGGCACTTACTATTTTGACAAGATTACCGGGGAAATGTTGAAAGGCTGGCAATGGTTGCCGGAAGGATTATTTTACTTTAATGAAGTGACGGGAATTCGGCAATAATTTAAAATGAAGAAGGATTTAAAAGAGAAGAGGTATATGATATCATGAAATTGTGGATAGGGAAAAATAAACATGCAATCGCGGCATTTTTGTTGAGTTTTTGTTGCGCATTTTTGTCACTTGTCATATTTATCATTCTTGGTGACGGCGTGTTTTCTCTATCAAATGATTATAATGCGCAAGAATGGTCGTTTAATATGTTTGCCAGTCAGGCAATCAAGAATGGGGACATATTCTGGAATTGGAATATTGACTTAGGCTCGGACTTTATTACGACATTTAGTTTTTACAATCTGGGCAGTCCGTTTTTCTGGATTATGCTACTATTTCCGATTAAATCCATCCCATATCTTATGGGATGGGTTTATATGTTCAAATATGCGGTAGCAGGTCTGACTTCGTATTTATTTCTGGAGAGGTTTTCTCAAAATAAAAAAATATCGGTATGTTGTTCGCTGCTCTATGCGTTTTGTGGATTTCAATGCTGCAACCTCGTGTTTTACCATTTTCACGACGTGGTGGCATTGTTCCCATTACTTTTATTGGGACTTGAAATCATGATGCAGGAAAAGAAAAAAGGCGTTTTCGCGTTAGTGGTATTCGCAAATGCTTTTTTAAACTATTTCTTTTTCGTGGGAGAAGTCATTTTTGTAATTGTTTACTTTGTTATACGCTTTCTTTGTGAGGAATGGAAGAACGTCAAACGTGTTCCACAATGTATGTGGGAGGGAATTCTGGGTACTGGGATGGCTGGAATTCTTTTTGTCCCGTCTTGCATGGGAGTGTTGAATAATACTCGTTTTTCGGAGAAAATAAGTGGAATTGGCTTGGTTGTTTTTGATTGGAAGGACTATTTGCGCAATATCAAGGCATTGATTTTGCCAGCGGAAAATATGGCGAAGGCAGCTACGTTAAGCGAGTTTAACTGGTATTCTGTGTCTGCCTATCTGCCTTTGGTAGGGATTGTCTTCGTTCTGGCATATTTGATGAAAAATAAGAGAACATGGCTGAAGCGGATGATCGTTACGTGTTTCGTGATGATGTTCGTTCCGGCATTTAACAATGCATTTGTTTTATTTACATCAGAACCATATCGTAGATGGTATTATATGTTGGTTTTGATGTTGGTATTGGCGAGTCAGGAAGTTCTGGAGCATCGTAAGGAGTATCCTATTGTTAAGAGCGGTGTGTATTCCCTTGGCATGATAGGGGTCATATGTCTCATTTTATGCTCCATGGATAAGGAAAATATTGAAATTATCATATATCGACCGGTGATTTTTGGCATCATGGTGGCAATTGCCGTTAGCGGAGTAATAGTCACATGTTTGGTTACGACAAGGATGGAAAAACACATGTTGCCGACGCTGACAGCATGCATCATGATCGTGGCAGTGTTTACAACGGGATTAACGGTATATACGTATCGGCAGAATGACGAACATGGAAGCAGTCAGGATACGTATCACAACGTGGTGAATACGGGAGAAAGTTTGGAACGCGACGTGTTGCCGTATCGCTATAAATTTTGGGAAAACTATTATAATAGGGGCTTGGCTTCTTATCTGCCGACAAGGAACTCCTTTTCCTCCACGGTGTCTTCTTCCATTTTTGAACTGTATGACATGCTGGGAGAACATCGGCACACGATTGGGGTGAACGGCCCGGACGGGACGGACGAACTTTTGGGAGCGGGATATTTCGTGACCAATTATGAGGATGACAATTTGCAGGAAATTACTTCATATCACAATGGTTTTCAGCAAATTTGGGTTTATGATATCAAAAGTCTTCCGATAGGGTTTGCATACGACTCCTATATGACCCAGACGGAATTTTTAGAATTGTCACAAGAGGTTCGCGCGTGCGGCATGTTGCGCTGCCTCGTCGTGAGGGACGATGACGAGCAGAAAGTGGATGGCGTTTTGCGACATGAGGCGATGCAAGACGAGAAAATCAGTGTGGATAAAAAGGAAGAATATATCGAAGAGCGGAGTGAAGAAACAGTCTCTGAATTTGAATATGATACTTGGGGATTTCGGGCGGAAATCACTTTGAATGAAGGCAAGTACGTGTTTTTTAGCGTACCTTTTGACGCGCAGTGGAAAGCGGAGGTGAATGGAAAGGCTACGGAGATATTAAATATCAATGGTTTGATGGCGGTGGAAGCGGAGCAAGGGGAGAACGTGATCACTTTTAGCTATACCGCGTTATATTGTAAAATTGGGTTATTAATTAGTCTCATTTCCACATTGCTTCTAATTGCATGGTGCGTTATAATAAAAAGTAGTAAAAAGGAAAAGAGAGGAAATAAGTAATGAGAAACAAAAGAAAAAATAAGATGAACGTCTTGGTCAAAAGAATCACTTCCGTGGTTCTTTTTGCAATACTGTTAACCCAAAATGTTGTTTTGTCCCATGCAGATGAAGTCATTTCGAAAACTGTTGGATTCCATACTGAAAATAATGGAGTTTATTATTATGAGGATGGAATCAGGGCAGTGGGTGAACGTTATATCGAAGATGAAATGGGAAAAGGGTATTGGTATTATTTTGTTCCAGAAAAAGATGGGATGATGAACGTCGGCTGGGCGTATGTCCCGTCGGGGGAGAAGTGGTGCTATTATGATGCACAAGGAAGAATGTTGTATGGAGAACAATGTATTGACAATCATTGGTATTTGTTTGACTCTTGCACGGGAGCCGTCCAATATGGATTTCAATATATTGAAAAGGATAATAAGTGGGTATATTATGATCGCGTGATGGGGTGGATGCTATATGGGGAGCAATACATAGATGGCGGTTGGTATTATTTGACTCCAGGGACCGGGGCGGTAGACTATGAATGGACATGGCTTCCGGCTTCTGACAAGTGGGTATATTATGATTCCGTTACTGGACGTATGCTATATGGAGAGCAATATATTGGTGGAAATTGGCAATATTTTGATAAAAATACTGGACAAGTATATAGTAAACAAGATAAAATAGAAAAGGTAGTTAGCGCGGCATACAGTGCGGTTGGCCGAAATATTGATTGTCCGGGTATATTGGCGGCGAATGGTGGGAAGACGTGTTACTATGGACCTTGCATGAGTTTGGTCTGGTGGATGTTTTATCAGTCGGACATGACGGGACATCTGGCAGATGGGTTGAACTCGGGATGGCCGCATGAAAATTATGATTGGTATAAAAGCAGGGGAATGGTTGATTATAATCCGCGTGTGGGAGACATTGCGTTTTTCTGGTATTATAATTTTGCCGGAGTGGAAGGCGTGAGTTGTAGCCACGCGGGGCTTGTCGTGGACGTGAGCGGGGATTCCGTGTTGGTGATAGATGCATTAAGTGGGGGAATTTATCCAAGGTGGTATTCTATCGGAAGCGTCGTAGGGTTTGCACATCCTTGGGACTGAGGGGGTATATCAAAGAGGAGGGCAAAAAGGGAAAATATTCTATGTTGGAACGGAGGGATTATGAAACACAAAGTAAAGTCGATAGTGGGGGTTAAGGCCATTATCATGTTTGGTTTGTTTTGGTGGCATAGTTGGCTTGACAACCCGCCATTTGATTTAGGGGCAAGGGCGTGCGAGGTTTTGTTTGTCGTGTCCGGCTTTTTGGTCAGTTACAACCATCATGGAAAAAGTGAAGATTTTTCATGGAAACGCTCCATTACTTATACAAAGGGGAAATTCATCCAAATGTGGCCGCTACATTTTATATCGTTTTTGATTTATATTTTGGCGAGCCAATATCCTTTGTTTGAGGATAAAATCCAATGGATCATAGCGGTGTTGAACTTGTCGTTTTTGCAGGCATGGTTTCGAAATGAAGCGATTTTCTTTTCCTTCAACGGTGCGTCCTGGTTTTTATCAGCGTTGTTGTTTTGCTATTTTATGACGCCCCTTTTGCAACTGTTGGTAAAGAAAATAAGGAATGTGGCTTTCTTTTTACCCGCGACGGTGATGGTCAGGTTGTTTTTTGAGTACATTCAAAGAAGA
The DNA here is from genome assembly GCA_948468385.1 of uncultured Faecalicatena sp. Taxonomy (GTDB): domain Bacteria; phylum Bacillota; class Clostridia; order Lachnospirales; family Lachnospiraceae; genus Schaedlerella. Next base: position 57,919 of record CAOKHZ010000027.1, read on the forward strand.
CGGCCGGAAGCATTTGGATATAGCGTTCATGTGAGTCCGTTTATACGCGTCCTGGAGTATTTTATTGGGATGATGGCCGGAATCCTCTTTTTGGAAATGTTAAAAATATGTGAAAGAAAGATGGAAGAGAAAAAAGGGGCATGTTTTGTATTGGCTTCCGTCTTGGAAATTGTGTCCGTTGGTGGATACATGTATGCCGTTCTTTATAAAGGCGCATGGATGAGGGGAACGTTCGCGCTGTTGGCATGCATACCGGTCATGATATTGGCATTTGATACTGGAATCATATCCAAGATTATGGGGAGCAAGCCATTTTTATGGTTTGGCGTGATACAATTCGAGTTTTATATTCTTCATCAGTCCGTGATAAATTTGACGCAGAAATATGTTCAACCATATGTGGATAATATTTGGCTGAGGGCGGTAATTGCATTTGTAATGATTGGGGTGTTGGCATATCTTTATAAACAATTTCTGAGCAGGCCGCTGTCAAATATATTGAAAAGTATGTTGAACAGAGTAGAAAACGTAATATCGGGGAAATAAGTGGAATGTAAGAGAAGATAGCAAGAGAAGATAGTAAGGGAAGATAATAAGGGGAGAAAATAACATGTTAAAATATAAAAAAGAAAATTAGATAAAAAGAAGGAGTGAGGAACAATGAAAGAAAAAATTGTAAACAAGTGGGCGGGGGTATTTATTGGCTGCATATGCATGTGTGTGCTGATAGGGTTGAATACTCTTGAAGCAAAGGCGGATGAAGGAGCCGGATGTTCCTATGTCGTAAATGGAGTACGTGCGGTGGGGGAGGAGCAGTATGTAGACGGTCATTGGTACTTGCTGGACAAGCAGACGGGAAGTTATGTGCGTGGATTTGCCTATTTGGAAAATGCGGGGAAAACGGTATATTATAATCCGGAAAATGGACAGATGCTATATGGGGAGCAATGTGTAGATGGTCACTGGTATTATCTGAATCCATACACGGGAGAGGTTTCATACGGTTTTCAATATATTGAAAACGCGCATAAATGGGTGTTTTACGATCGTTCGACGGGTAGGATGTTGTATGGGGAGCAGTATATTGATGATCACTGGTACTTGTTGGATTCCTACACTGGAGCGGTTACATATGGTTTTCAATATATCAGGAAAGACAATAAGTGGGTATTTTATGATCGTGTGATGGGTTGGATGCTGTACGGAGAACAATGCATTGATGACGGATGGTATTATTTAAACCCATACACGGGTGCGGTAAGCTATAACTGGACATGGATTCCAGACTCTGAAAAGTGGGTGTTTTATGATGAAGTCAGCGGAAGAATGTGTCATGAGTGGCATAACGTCGGTGGCACGATGCATTATTTTGACAAATATACGGGTGAATTGAGAATTGCGTCGAATGAAATGTATGATGCCTGGGGGATGGCACAAAACATGAGTAGTCAGACACAATACTTGATGATGATAAACAACTCGGCCTGCCGTTTGTTTATTTTCCAAGGAAGTAAAGGAAATTGGACACCGCTTTTTGATTGGGCTTGTTCTCCGGGAAAGGACTCGACACCGACAGTTAAGGGATATTATACCGTGGCTGCAAGGGGGCTTCATTTTGGTGAAGACAAAGGATATACTTGTTATTATTGGACGCAATTTTATGGGGATTATTTATTCCATTCTATTTTGTATTATCCAAATAGCATGAATCCGATGGAGCCGTGGCTAGGACAAAGGCTGTCGCATGGCTGTGTACGTTTGGACATCGAAAACGCGCGTTGGATTTATGATAGAATACCAAGGGGAACACAAGTTTATAGTTACTAATTGTGAGTATAAAAGAAAAAGGAGTGGGAATGAATTACAAAAGAGGACTTAAATTAAAAAGAGTCGTATCTATTTTTCTATGTATGATATTGCTGATAAGTAATGTAATGCCAGTTTATGCAGAAGGGGAGGGTACAGCTGACAGCGGATTCAAAGGCGAGAACGGCAATACCTATTATTATGAAAATGGCGCAAGAGTGACGGGGGAACGTTACATTGTCGATGAATCAGGAATAGGATACTGGTATTACTTCATACCAGGACCGGTGGCGTGATGGATACGGGCTGGTCTTATATTCCGGAAGCAAACAAGTGGTGTTATTATGTAATCCGCAAGTGGGCGATATCGTTTTTTTCTGGTATTGGTAGTTTGCGGGGCGCGACGGGGTATCTTGCAGCCATGCCGGACTTGTGGTAGACGTAAAAGGAGATTCCGTATTAGTAATTGATGCAAAAAATGGCGGAATCGCCCCGAGATGGTATTCCATGAAAACGGGAGATATCGTGGGTTTCGCGCATCCATGGGATTAAATGTACTATAAGAGAGTAAGGGAGTATCAAATAACTTAAAAATAGGGAAGTGTTGAACGTACCAAATTATATGAGGAGGCATGAGACATGAAAAGAAGAATGATGTTACTTTTGGCAGGCTTGGTACTTATGATGATTCCGTCATTAAAAGCCAATGCGGCGGAACCGCCACTTTCGGAGAAAATCGGTACCAATTACACGGGTATGGTGCGGGATCAGGACGGAAAACGATACTTTCTGGATAGTGGCATCATGGCAAGAGACAAGGAAGCATATGACCCAGTATCGAACGCATGGTACTGGTTTGACGCAGATGGGACGATGGCGGTGGACAAGGATGCTTTTATCCCGACAAATCCAGATCGTACTGAAGGAAAATGGGTACGATATGATGTGAACGGAGCCATGGTAAAAGGTGAGGACTGGCGATATGGCGGCTGGTATTGGTTTGATCCGACAACGGGAGAAATGATTAAAGGGTTTGTGCTGATACCGGTAAGAGAGCAGGCAGGTGCCTACAAATGGGTATATTATGACGACATCAATGGTCAGATGCACCATGGGGAAAGCTGCATCAACGGTGGTTGGTACAAGTTTGATAATATTACTGGAGAAATGTTACACGGCGAGTACTGCAGTCCAGAGGGAAACTGGTATTATTATGATGAAGTTACTGGAATTATGCAAAAAGGCATGGTGACACATCATGGGAAAGATTACTATTACGACCCTAATAGCGGAATTATGCAAAAGGGGACAGTGTATCATGATGGTGCGACTTATTATTATGATGAAGTTACCGGCGTGCTAAATGGTGTGTGGGGAAATCGGCATACGCATAGCTATACGGGAGCCGTCACGCAGGAACCAACTTGTTATAATACAGGTGTAAAGACATATACTTGCTCGTGTGGAAATGCTTATACGGAAGTGCTTGGTAAGGCAGGACATGATTATTTGGCATTCGTGACACAATATCCAACGGCAACATCCGATGGGATACAGACGGAAGTATGTCAAGATTGTGGCTATGAAAAAGATTCTGCATTCTCAAGATATGACAAGAAAGACAGATATTATATTATTGATTTGGGTAATGACGAAGTGGACGTAGTATATGGCCATTATGAAATACAGATGGCCGATGAGGTATTCAACCGATTGAATGCTTATAGAGGACAGAAGGGGATTCCGGCATTGAATCGGGCAGATGAGATATTACAATGGGCATGTGACATCAGGGCAAATGAGTGTTCATATTTATTCTCACATACGCGTCCAAATGGTGAAAATGTGTTAGATTCGTTCTGGCAATTTGGAAGTTGTGCGGAAAATATCGCAATGGGTTATCCGACAGCAGAAGCAGTTATGACCGGATGGATGAACTCTGATGGGCATAATCGGAATATGTTATGGGATTACCCGTCATGTGTGGCCATCAGTGTATTTGCAGAGGCAAATGGTTATGGTTATACCTATTATTATGTACAATTGTTTGGGTATGAATAAATGACGGCTAATTTGTCGGAATGTATTGACAAAAGGGTATAAGGATGTAAGAACACCGTAAGCGGTGGGAGAGTAGCAAGACAGCTTAGAAAGAAAAAGAGTTTGTTGGGAAAGTGATCCCGATGAACTCTTTTTTTGTGCAAAAATGTGACTCTATTCGCTTCAAATAAGGGCA
>CAOKHZ010000028.1 GCA_948468385.1 uncultured Faecalicatena sp.
TTATCTATTACTTAATTCGCTATCTAAAACTAACGGATAACTATCAATTATCCATCAAAAATGGTGTCGTGTGGCTTGAAACTTGTGGAGGGGCAAATAAAAAACGGAGAGAGGTAATGGAAAAGCTGTAAAGGTTGAAGTTACGATTAAATAAATAATTAAATAATTAAATAATTAAATAATTAAATAATAATTAAATGATGATTAAATGTTGTTTAAAATGACGAAAAGGAATATACTGTACATGGAGGTGTATGGCTATGAACATTGGTATGGAAACGGAATTGGTGGAATTTAAAAAGTCAACGGGTGAATTGAAGGAAGGGATGATTTCGCTTGCGTCGATGCTAAATAAAAATGGGAAAGGTGTTTTATATTTTGGCGTGAGAAATGATGGAGAAATTGTTGGCCAGCAGATCGGGGATCGTACCTTACGCGAAATTTCGCAAGGGATAGCCGTTGCAATTAAACCGCAAATTATTCCGGTAATCGTCATGGAGCTGCTTGATGAGAAAAACGTGATAAAAGTTAGCGTAGAGGGGGAAGAAAAGCCGTATTCGGCGTACGGAAAATATTACATGAGATCAGCAGACGAAGATAGGGAAATATCACCGCAACAATTGCGCGGGCTGATGTTGGGAGTATCGAATTCTATTGTAAATATTGAGTCCAACAATCAGGAATTGACGTTCGAACAGTTGAAAACATTATATGTGGGAAAGGATTTGACGCTTCGCGAGAATACCTTTAAATCAAATTTGAATCTTTTGACACGAGATGGAACGTACAATTTGATGGCGGGCATTTTGGCGGACGTTAATAGTTATTCCATTAAAGTGGCGGTGTTTCGTGGGACGGATAAAACGAACCTGGTTAAAAGGAATGAATATGGCTATAAGTGCATGCTTGTGGCGGCAAAGCAGGTGCTGGACTATATGGAGGCATTGAATGACACGGTGGTGGATATGGGCGGCAGCCTTAGAAAGGAAAGTAAACTGTTTGATTTCGCATGCTTTAGGGAGGCATGGTTAAATGCATGTTTGCATAATCGGTGGTCAAGACAGACGCCCCCAGCCGTGTACGTGTATGATGATCGGATTGAAATTTTGTCGGTGGGAGGGCTACCGGACGGGCTTGCGCTGGAAGAATTTTATGAAGGGAAAAGCAAGCCAGTAAATCTCGAACTTCAGCAGATTATGGTTCAATTGGATTATATAGAGCAGACGGGGCATGGCGTTCCGTTAATCGTATCCAGATATGGAAGAGACGTGTTTGACATTACTGAGAATTTTATAACGGTCACGATTCCACTGAACAAGGGCAAGATGGGAAAAATGGATAATGTGAAAATGGAAAACGAGTCGTTGGACGTGGTAGATAAAAAAATACTTGCGTTAATGAAAGAAAATGGCGATATCACGGTGAGTGAAATCAGTAAGCGGCTTGGAGTGTGCATGACTACGGTGACAAACCGAATTCGCCGATTGAGGGAGGGGCGTGTTATTGAAAGAAAGGGTTCCAAGAAAAAGGGATGGTGGAAGGTTTTGGAATAATGAACAAGCTGGATGGCGAGTGAAGTAAGAGTACGACATTTTGGTTTCGATATTGGAAACGGCAATCGCGGAGAACAAGGTGGTCATTCATTTCGGAATTTGAAGAGCGGGGCGATTTGAGTTTTATTCAAGGGGGCTTGCCTCCCCCCTTGCAAAATTTATTCATCCTTGATGTCTTCAAATTCTGGATTTTTCACATAATCCCCATTTTCATTTCGTAGGAAAGGCAGTACGCGCATGACGGAATCGGTGTTGATTTCCCCGTAAACATGGGGATAGGCTCGTCCGCAGTGGTCGCCGTCCTCGTATTTTATTTTGGGAACCAGTTTGTTTTCGTCGATGCATAAAAGAACCAGTGGTTCCGTGGTTTCCCTAAAATTTGGGGCGATTCGCCAGAAGTAGGCGACGGGGGAGCAGTGGATGAAGCCCCATTGTTTTATGTCTTGCGTTCCGAAGGAGGGTTGCCGTTTTGCTTCGTTCCAAGAGGATTCTTTCATACAATGTAAAATCATGTCCTATTCCTCACTTTCCAGAAAGGGCATGTGCCCTTCCATACATACTGCATCCGGCGGCAGCCGCACACCGGATATTATGGAAAATTTTACTCAAATAGTTTCATCAGTACTTCCGCGTACACCTCATGTCCTTCGATGCCGGGATGGTTGACCTTGTTGGCCATCAGTTCCTGCGGGGGCATGGTAATCAGGTTTTCAAAATGTCCTGCGGTGACGCTGTCCCCCAGTCCGACGCTGACCGGTTTTTGCGTTCCAGTCCGTCTTCGTCGAGGCCACCGCACAGGATTCCGGCGACGGAGCCTTGGTTCGTTTCCATGACCTTCATGAAGCGGGTCTGCCTGGCCGGACTTTCGTTGTGAAATTCCCTAGCAAGTTTTAAGAAAAGATCAGCATAGGGTTGTCTTGCGTGAAACGTGGTTTTCATGTCGTGAGCCTTCCTTGCTGTTGTTCGGCAGAGAAGTTTGTTGCTCGTGTGTATTATACCAAAATGCATACCGTAAGACAATGTAAGAAATTGCACGGATGTATCACAAAATTGCTCAATTATATGTAATTGAAAAAATGAAGAACCAGTTTACACGTGAAAAAATCCTCGGAATGTATGGATTATAAAAGGTTAATAAATATATTATTGCAGATACTATCTGAAAGTGGTACAATCCTAAAAGAAGGCGCATGATGGAAAATGTTGGTCGCCTGCTCGATTGGCGTTACATGCGTGCTTGTTTTTTTGTTGACACTATGCTGGCAGGGGGATTTGACAAAGTTAGGGAGGACGTTATGAAGAAAAAGGGAACATGGAAACTGGTTGCGGTGTTAGGAGTTCTTTTGGTGGCCGCGATTTACTATTATCTTGCGTTGCCTGCGATTAATTTGCATTCCGCGGACATGTGGATGTTTATCATGATGATGATTGTAATTGTGGCGGCGGCATATATCTGGAAGAAGAAGCCGACGAAGGACGAGGCGAGAAAGTCGATGCCGTTGAAGGTGATTCTCGGCTCGTTGGTCGTTGTCGTCGTCGTTTACCTGGTGGGGAGTCTTTTATCCTCGCCGATTATCAATGCCAAGAAATATCAGGAGCTTTTGGCCGTGGAGGAGGGTGATTTCGCGACGGACGTCGAGCAGCGGTCGTTTGACCAGATTCCGCTTCTGGATCGGGATTCGGCGACGATTTTGGGAAACCGCAAGATGGGAAGCATGGTGGACATGGTGTCGCAGTACGAGGTGGATGACTTGTACAGCCAGATTAACTATCAGGATCGTCCGGTTCGGGTTTCGCCGCTTCGCTATGCCAGCCTGATTAAGTGGTTTACCAACGTCGGCACGGGAATTCCGGCTTACGTCAAGATTGACATGGCGACGCAGGAAACGGAGCTTGTGAAACTCCCCGAGGGCATGAAGTATACGACGAGCGACCATTTTAACCGGAACATTTACCGTCACTTGCGTTTCAAGTATCCAACGTATATTTTCAACGAATTAAGTTTCGAGATTGACGAAGATGGGACTCCGTATTGGGTATGCCCGGTCAAGAAGTTCAACATCGGGTTGTTCGGCGGCGTGACGATTGGGCGCGTGGTGCTGTGTAACGCGATTACCGGCGAGTGCGTTGATTATGCGGTGGAGGACGTGCCGCAGTGGATTGACAGGGCGTACTCGGCGGACATGCTTGTGGAGCTTTATAATTATTATGGAACGCTCAAGCACGGGTATTTCAACAGTATCCTCGGACAGAGGGATTGCCTGATGACGACGAGCGGGTACAATTATCTGGCACTTGAGGACGACGTTTGGGTGTACACCGGCGTGACGAGCGTGACGGGCGACCAATCCAACGTGGGATTCGTGCTCATGAACCAGAGGACGATGGAGGCGAAGTATTATAAGGTGGAGGGCGCGACGGAGTCGTCCGCGATGTCCTCCGCGGAAGGCCAGGTGCAGAACTTGAAGTATAAGGCGACGTTCCCGTTGCTTCTCAATATTTCCGGTGAGCCAACGTATTTTATCGCGTTGAAGGATGACGCGGGCCTGGTAAAGAAATATGCGATGGTGAACGTGCAGCGATATCAGATCGTGGCCATCGGCGATTCGGTCAGTGACTGCGAGGATGCTTACACGAAGCTGATGTATCAAAGCGGCATCAAGGAAGAAAGCGGCCGACACCAGAGAAGTGTTGACGGCGGAAGGAAAGATTGCCAAGATCGCGCAAGGGGTAATAGATGGAAATTCCCATTATTATATCATGCTGGAAGATGACGACCAGATTTATGACATTTCGGTGGTGGACTTTATCGATGTCATTCGCTATGACGTGGGCGATTTGGTGACGATTGAATATAAGGAGAACGCGAATACGAACATGGTACTTTCCTTGACCGGAGGCAAGGTGGAGGGCGACGGCGCGTCCGATTGACGGCTTCGCTAAAAAACAAGGGACGGGTATTTTCCCCGTCCCTTTGTTGCTTGCGTCATACGAATTGTTCCGTGTTTCCACGGTTTAGAAGCACTTTAAATCTGTTTTTTCCATAAAAACAAGTTAGCTTAGTACGTTGTACGCCGGGTTGTCGATGTCTGCGATGGCGCTTCTCTCGGCACTGACGCTTATGTAGAACTCGATGTTGGTCTGCTTCGAAATCTTATCCAGCTTCTGCATGAAGGTGGGGAGGCTGTCGATGGTGATGTCGGCTTGTTTTAACACGCCGTCAATGAAAATCGTCTCAATGTCATGGTTTCCGGCGACCATGCCATATAAAAATCCAACCAGTTCCTCTAATGTCGCGATGTCCTTGTAGTCATCCATGCAAATCGCGCGCACGTTGAAGTTCACGCTGCAGGTGTCCCTATGGCTCTTTTTGATTAATACGATGTTGCCGTTTGATGACTTGACCTTCTCATTGGCAAGTGCGATAATTTGTTGTGTCTTCCCGCTTCCTTTAGGACCTGTGATTAAATTTACCATAGCGAATCTCTCCTTTATGTAAGTAAATGTAGTTTTGAGTTTCCAAAATAATCTCCGCTCAAAATTTATAAATACATTATACACGAAAGATGCGAATGTAACAACTAAAAAAAGGATAAAACGTAAAAAATCTTGAAAACCAAAGTAAGCGCGTCTGGAAAACACCTTTTGGTCTTTCCGTCATATGATAAAATGACGATAAATTTAGAAATCAGGATGATGTGACATGAATATGGATGTTTTTGCCGGAATTATGATTCCGTTTGCCGGAACCACGCTGGGCGCGGCCATGGTCTTTTTTCTCAAAAAGGAGATGAACCTGCGGTTGCAGAAGACGTTGCTCGGGTTCGCGGCGGGAGTGATGATCGCGGCATCCGTCTGGTCCTTGCTGTTACCTTCCATCGACATGGCACGGGAGCAGGGGAAGATCGCGTGGGTTCCGGCGACGGTCGGTTTTTTTCTCGGAGTGGTATTTTTGATGGTGCTGGATGCGCTGACGATGCGTCTGACAAAGAAAAAGGAAGGGAGAAAAGGGGAGCTGAAGACAAATCGGATGCTAATCATGGCCGTCACGCTTCATAATATTCCGGAAGGAATGGTGGTTGGCGTGACGTTTGCCGGACTGCTGGCCGGAAACGAGTGGATTACGCTTGCAGGGTGCTTTGCTTTGGCGATTGGCATTGCCGTACAAAATTTCCCGGAAGGGGCGATTATTTCCATGCCGCTTACGAGTCGGGGAATGAGCCGGAAAAGGGCGTTCCTCTACGGGACGGCTTCGGGAGTCATAGAGCCAATCGCGGCATTTGTCACGCTCCTTTTGACACAGTTGGTGTCGCTGGTGCTTTCTTACTTGTTGGCGTTCGCGGCGGGAGCGATGATTTACGTGGTTGTGGAGGAACTGATACCGGAGTCGCAGGAGGGGGAGTATTCCAGCCTTGGGACGATTGGCGTGACGGTCGGTTTTCTGGTGATGATGATATTGGACGTCGCGTTGGGATAAATGGCTTTGCATTGGGTGGCGGCAGGCCACGAAAAGTAATATATTTACTTGACTTATATTTTGATTTTCCTTATAATAACTTGTGTGCCGACACGCCTTGGTTTTGCGTGTCCGTACACAAGGGCAAAAATATGGAAAGACAAATGCGAGGCCTTTTCGAGCGTGATTTAAAATGTGTCAGTTAAGCGTGGAAAGGCTTTTGGTTTTGAATGGTAAGGAAAGGCAGGAGAAGAAAATGGCAACGAAGATTGTGTACAATCACAAGTCCGTCGAGCAAAAGTGGCGCGAGAAGTGGGCGAAAAACCCGGTGAACCCGCAGGTTGACGAGGAAGGTAACAAAAAGCAGAAGTATTATTGTCTGGACATGTTCCCGTATCCGTCAGGAAACGGGTTGCATGTGGGACATTGGAGAGGGTACGTCATCTCCGACGTATGGAGCCGTTACAAGCTGCAGCAGGGATATTATATCGTGCATCCGATGGGATGGGACGCGTTCGGGCTTCCTGCCGAGAACTATGCCATCAAGATGGGCGTGCATCCGGCCAAGTCGACGGCCGAGAATGTGGAGAACATCAAGAAGCAGATTGACGAGATTGCCGCATTGTATGACTGGGACATGGAAGTCAACACGACGGATCCGGCGTTTTACAAATGGACGCAGTGGATTTTTGTGAAGATGTTCAAGGAGGGGCTGGCTTATGAGAAGGAATTTCCAATCAACTGGTGCCCGTCCTGCAAGACTGGCCTGGCGAACGAGGAAGTGGTCAATGGCAAATGTGAACGTTGCGGCGCGGAAGTGACGAAGAAGAATTTACGCCAGTGGATGTTGAAGATTACCGCCTATGCGGAGAGATTGTTAAATGATTTGGACAAGCTGGACTGGCCGGAGAAGGTCAAGAAGATGCAGACGGACTGGATTGGCAAGTCTTATGGCGCGGAGGTGGACTTCGCGGTGGACGGACGCGATGAGAAAATCACGGTCTACACGACGAGGCCGGACACGCTTTATGGCGCGACGTTCATGGTGCTGGCTCCGGAGCATGCCCTGGCGGCGACACTTTCTACCGAGGAGACGAGGGAAGCCGTGGAGAAGTATATTTACGACGCGTCCATGAAGTCCAACGTCGACCGTTTACAAGACAAGGAGAAGACCGGCGTGTTTACCGGGAGTTACGCGATAAACCCGTTAAATGGCGCGAAAGTACCGGTTTGGCTGTCCGACTACGTGTTGGCGGATTATGGAACGGGAGCTATCATGTGCGTGCCCGCGCATGACGACCGTGACTTTGAGTTCGCGACGAAGTTTGGCATCCCGATCATTCAGGTCATTGCCAAGGACGGCAAAGAGATAGAAAATATGAGCGAGGCTTATACCGAGGCAAACGGAACGATGATTAACTCCGGCGAGTGGAACGGCATGGAGTCCGCGGTGCTGAAAAAAGAAGCTCCGCATATTATAGAAGAGCGAGGGCTGGGAAGGGCCACGGTCAATTATAAGCTGCGCGACTGGGTGTTCTCCCGCCAGCGTTATTGGGGCGAGCCGATTCCGATCATCCACTGCCCGAGTTGTGGCAACGTGCCGGTGCCGGAGGATGAGCTGCCGCTTCGTCTGCCGGACGTGGAGTCTTATGAGCCGACCGGGACGGGCGAGTCACCGTTGGCCGGCATTGACGAGTGGGTGAATTGTACTTGTCCGCAGTGTGGCGCCCCTGCCAAGCGGGAGACGAATACCATGCCGCAGTGGGCGGGGTCTTCTTGGTATTTCCTGCGCTACGTGGACAATCATAATGACGCGGAATTGGTGTCCCGCCAGAAGGCCGACGAGATGTTGCCGGTTGACATGTATATCGGCGGCGTGGAACACGCGGTGCTGCATTTGTTGTACTCGCGGTTTTACACGAAGTTTTTGTGTGACATCGGCGTGATTGACTTTGACGAGCCGTTCCAGAAGCTGTTTAACCAGGGCATGATTACGGGCAAGAACGGCATCAAGATGAGCAAGTCGAAAGGAAACGTCGTTTCTCCGGATGACCTCGTGCGTGACTATGGCTGTGATTCCTTGAGGATGTATGAATTATTCGTGGGTCCGCCGGAGTTGGATGCGGAGTGGGACGACCGGGGCATCGACGGCGTGAACCGTTTCTTGAAACGTCTTTGGAACCTGCTGATGGACAGCGAGGAAGCGAATGTCGAGCCTACGAAGGAGATGGTGAGGCTGCGTCATCGGATGATTTATGACATTACCACGCGTTTGGAGAGTTTCAGCCTTAACACCGTGATTTCGGGATTCATGGAGTATAACAACAAATTTATTGAACTGGCGAAGAAGAGCGGCGGCATTGACAAGGAGTCGTTGGAGTCGTTTGCCGTGCTGTTGTCGCCGTTCGCGCCACATTTCGCGGAGGAAATGTGGGAACGGTTGGGGCATGATACGACGGTATTTCGGGCTGGCTGGCCGACCTATGACGAGTCGCAGATGAAGGATGACGAGGTCGAGGTGCCGGTGCAGATTAACGGCAAGACGCGCGCGGTCATTTCCGTCGCGGCGGATATCGACAAGGAGGGCGCGCTCTCGGCCGGAAAGGCGGCGGTCGAAGATAAATTGACGGGGAACGTCATCAAGGAGATTTACGTGCCGAAGAAGATTATTAATTTCGTGATGAAGTAGAGAGCGATATAGGGAAGGTAAGTGATGCCTTCCCTTTCTTTTCATGGGTGGAATTTAGTATGAAAAAAAGAGAAGTCAAATTGTCGGGGAAGAAAATGATTGTAATTGTGAAGGGTTTGCTTTTGTTGATTCTGGTGGGGGTTTTGCTCGTGCTGTTCGTTAATTTTCATGTCAGCCGTGTGGCGGCGAAGGATTTCACGACACTTGAGGAGCTTTCCAGGGAAATAGAAGCGGGCGAGAGCGGGCCGGCGGATGCCGCCCTCGTGCTCGGGGCACAAGTGAAGCAAGATGGCAGTATGAGCCTGATGCTTAAGGAGCGCGTGGATATGGGAATCGAGCTTTATCAGGCGGGGGTCGTGAAGAAGTTGATTATGAGCGGAGATCATGGCCGGGTCGGTTACGACGAGGTGAATACGATGAAGGACTATGCCATTTCCCAAGGGGTTCCTTCGGAAGACGTTTTCATGGATCATGCCGGGTTTTCCACCTATGAGAGCATGTATCGGGCGAAGGAAATCTTTGAGGTGGAGAGCGTGGTGGTGGTCACCCAGCAATATCATTTGTACCGTGCGGTGTATGACGCGCGGGCATTTGGCATGGACGTAACGGGCGTGGCCTGCGACACGGCGGTCTATCACGGGGACACGTACCGGAAGAGTCGTGAAATGTTGGCGAGACTGAAGGATTTTGGTTATACGCTTATAAAGCCGAAGCCGACGTTTCTCGGGGAGGTGATTCCGGTCAGCGGGGACGGCAATGTGACCAATGACCGATAAATGAGAACGAGGGTCGCCAGAAGTCCTGGGTGCACGATGGGGCGGGAGTATGTCGCGGATTCCGTGGGGACGGCAGGTGGGCGGACGGATTGACGGGGAACGTGTCACTCCGTGTCGTTTGTGCCATGTCATGCCGTTTGTCCGGCGTGCATCACGAATTCTTTGAACAACGCCCGCATTTCCGGGGACTTGCGGTACATGCACTCGGGGTGCCACTGTACGCCGATGGCGAAGGGGTGAGAGGGCATCTCCAATGCCTCGATCGTATTGTCCGAGGCGCGTGCGCAGACGGTCAACCCCTTTCCGGGCGTGTCGATGGTTTGATGGTGGTAGCTGTTGACGAATAGGTGGCGGCCGATATAGGTTCGAAGCTGGCTGTCCGGCATCACGCTGATGCGGTGGCTCACCTCGCTGCGCGCGTAAGATTGTTGCATGTGGTCTAAGTGCTTGCCGGGCTGCAGGGAGATGTCCTGGTAAATCGTGCCGCCGCAGGCGACGTTGTAGACTTGCATGCCGCGGCAGATGGCGAAGACAGGTTTTTTCGTCTTCAGGATTTGTTTCATCAGGCGAATTTGAAATAAGTCCAGCGTGATGTTGGTCTTTCCGTTTCCGTTTTTAGGTTCCTGCCCGAAGAGCAGGGGAGTGATGTCATTTCCGCCGCAAAAGAGGAAACCGTCACAGAGGGAAATGTATTGTGACAGCATGTGGTCGGAGCGGATGAGCGGCAGGATGAGCGGGACGCCGCCGGAATAGCGCACGGCCTGGACGTAGGTGTTGGTGACAAATTGCCGGTCGCCTGACAGGCCGCAGACGACGGTGCCGATTTTAGGTTCCATGAAAGTCTCCTTTCGGTGTTTTACGGGTCTCAAAGTCATGTATTGACATGCCCTAAAGGACTAGCTTCGCGTCGCAAGCATGTCATCTATGACCTTTTGCCCCTGGTATCATCATCATATGGATGATAGGATAGAATTATACATATTTTGGCAGGATTTTGATATTCTATTATGGAATGAAGTTCTATAATAAAAAAGGAGAGGCTTTCGTGCCTTGGCGGCATGCCGCCTGGTTCGCGGGGCCTGGAAGCGGGTGGGACGATGATGAAACTTGTTGACATGCATTGTGACACGATTTATGAATTGTTACGAGGGACAAATGAGCAGACGCTTTTTCAAAATCACCTTTGCGTGGACATGGAAGGAATGAGGCGTGCGCAGACGATGGCGCAGTTTTTCGCGTGTTTCGTGGATGCGAAGGAGTGGGCGGACGCAAGCGGGCGTAAGCCGCGAATGCTTTCGCCAAACGACGGGGCAGTGTTGACCGGGGATACCTGGGAGCGTGCGTATGCAAGGGTGCTTGAGATGTTAGAGCGGCTTGGCAAGGAGCAAAGTGATGAATTGAGACAAGTGTTTTCGTTTCATGAAATGGAAGAAAACCGGCGGCAACACGTCATTTCGGCGGTGGCAACGGTGGAAGAAGGGGGCGTGTTAAACGAAAAAATTGAGCGGGTGGATGAATTATACCGAAAGGGCGTCCGCCTGATTACGCTTACATGGAATTATGAAAATTGTCTGGCGTATCCGAACAGCCGGGACGCGCGGGTGATGCAAGGGCGGTTGAAGCCGTTTGGACTCGAAGTGTTGCGGCGGATGAACGAACTTGGCATGGTCGTGGACGTATCACATTTGTCGGACGGCGGGTTTTGGGATTGTATCAAATATGGCGAGGATCCCATCGTGGCTTCTCATTCCAACTGCCGGGCGTTGTGCGATCATCCACGCAACCTGACCGACGAGATGCTCCGCGCGCTGGCGGCCAAAGGCGGGGTGGCGGGACTTAATTTCTATCCGGTGTTCCTTAAGAAAGAGGAGGAAAGGGAAGTCGAGGAGAAAAGAGAGGGTACAATATCTTTGCGTGAAATTGCCAGGCATGCGAGGCACATGATTGACGTGGCGGGGGAAGAGGCCGTGGCAATCGGAACGGATTTTGACGGGTTCGTGGCGAAGGACACAGCCGGCTACATTTCCCACGTCGGGGAGATGGAATCCGTCTGGGATGCGTTTGCCAAGGAGAAGATTACCCCGAGGCAGATTGATAAAATTCAGTCGCAAAACGCGTTGCGGGTGTTGAAGGAAGTGTGGAGGGACTAAGAGAAAGCTCTTGTTTTCGCGTAAAGCGACGGGGCTTGCGAGGTTTGTGGGAAAAGAAAGGATGGGTTACGATGGCGAAAAAAGGATGGAAATTGGCGGCGGCCGCGTTGTCCGTAGGGGCAAATGCGGGAATCATGGCGGCGGTGAACGGCCCGCTTAAGAAAAACAAGAGAATGGTGGACAACATGGTCGGAGGAAACAAGGTTCGGATTGATTATGCGAATGCGGACTGCGCGGGTCTGGATTTGGATTATGATAAGCCGGATTATTCCAAGGAGAGCATCAAGCCGGCAGAGGCGCGTTTGGGTGCCGAGATTGCCGGGGAAGGCCTCGTGCTTTTAAAAAATGAAAATCATGCGTTGCCGATTCTTGGGGGAAGCACGGTCAGTTTGTTTAGCAGAAACGCCGTGACCGTTAGGGCGAAAGATACGATAACGGGTGGTCGGAACTTGAAAGTCATCTTTGAAAATGCGGGGATGGGCGTGAACGAGACGTTGTGGAAGTTCTATAGCAAGGGCGCGGGGAAGTCTTACGGTCTGGGCAAGGGTTCCGTTGGTTTTGGCGACGGGGAGGATTTTCGGATTAACGAGTGTCCGCTGTCGGTTCTGGAAGACAAAGGCGTGTTGGAAAGCGCCCGTGGCACGGTGCCGGTGTACGTGTTGAAGCGGGTTGCGGGGGAAGGGCGCGACATGCCCCGCTCCATGTATCGGCATGCGGACATACTAGAAGACAAGGTGAAAAGCTATTTGGAACCGGATTCGGTGGAACTGGAGATTTTGGAGTACTTAAATGATCATTTTCAGAACGTCGTTCTGGTAGTCAATTCTAATGCGGCGTTGGAACTTGGCTGGCTTGCGGATTTTCCAAATATCACGTCGGTGGTTTTGGCACCGGACGGCCTGGAGGCGTTGCCGGACGTTTTGACGGGAAAGGTGAACCCTTCTGGTCGCACCGTGGACACGTTCGCCGCAAGGACTTTGGCTTCTCCGGCGGCGCAAAATTTCGGGGATTATGCGTATTATAGAGAGGACGGGACACAGAGCAAGTATAATTATGTCAGCTATGCGGAGAATATTTACGTGGGATACAAATATTACGAGACGCGGTACGAGGATGTCGTGTTGAAGCGGGGCAATGCCGGGGAATATGACTATCGCAAAGAAGTCGTTTATCCGTTCGGGTACGGGCTTTCTTATACGACATTTGACTGGGGGCGGCCGAACGTCGTCTGGAACGGCAAGGAATGCAACGTGTCCGTCGAGGTGACGAACAGCGGCCATGTCGCGGGCAAGGACGTGGTGGAAGTCTACATACAGAGCCCTTATACGAAATATGACCAGAAGCACGGGGTGGAGAAAGCGTCCGTACAGTTGGTCGGATATGCCAAGACTCCGATGCTGGGCGTGGGAGAGAAGCGAACGGTGACGGTCACATTTACCGAAGAGCAGTTAAAGGCATATGACGCGAATCACGCCCGTACCTATATCCTGGATGCAGGAGAGTATTTCATCATTGCGGCAAGAAATGCCCATGACGCGGTCAACAATGTGTTGGCGGCGAAGAAAAAGACGATGGATGACAAGATGACGGCAGAAGGGGACGCGTCCATGGTGGTTTCCTATGTGCCGGAAAATACGAAGGTGGACAAGAAACTCTATTCGACGGACGGCTACGGCAAGGTGGAGATTACCAACCATCTGGATGAGGCGAGAGGGGAGGTTCGCTACTTAAGCCGCGCGGACTGGACGGGGACGTTTCCTGTGCACGACGGGGAACCGATGTCGGAAATCAGCACATGGGGCAATGAAATCAATGGTATTACGGATGATAACGCCCCGGCATCGTTTGTTTACGGAAAGACGATAACGGAGGAAGAATTGGAAAAATTGGACGCGTTCGATTCGGGGAACCCGACGGACAAGTCGGATTTTGATGATAATATTGTCTACGGAAAGAAAAACGGGCGCGCTTTGATTGAATTGCGTGGCAAGGAATACGACGACCCGCTGTGGGAGGAGTTGCTCGACCAGCTGACCGAGGAGGAATACGAGCGTACCATCGGCGTTTCCGGATATGGTATTGAGGCGATTGAATCCGTGGGAATGCCATACTGTATGGACGGGGATACCGCGTCCGGCTTGATTTATGGCGGAACGGGAAGGTTTTTCCCTAATTCCATGACGCTCGCGCAGACGTGGAATCAGGAGTTGGCTTATGAATATGGCGTGATGATTGGCAACGAGGCGGTACTTGGCGGCCTGGCCGGGTGGTATGCCCCCTCGATGAACATTCATAGGACTCCGTATTCGGGAAGAAACGGGGAATATTATTCGGAAGACGCCTTTTTGTCGGGAGCCGTGGCGTCAAAAACCGTGTTGGGCGTGGCATCGAAAGGGGTTTATGCCTATATCAAACATTTTGCGTTTAACGACCAGGAAAACCATCGGGGAGACCGAAAAGGGCAGTATAGTATCGCGACATGGCTTCACGAGCAGGCGGCACGGGAGATTTACTTGCTTCCGTTTGAAATGTGCATGAAGGCGGGGGACGTTGACCTTGCCTATCTGAAAGAGACGCGGGACGGCTATGAAAACGCGGTCAAAAAGGTACGTGCCTGCAAGGCCGTCATGACCGGGTTCAACCGGGTCGGCCATACGTGGGTGGGCGGTTCGTATGCTCTGATTACGGAAATCGTCAGGAACGAGTGGGATTTCAAGGGCCTGATTATCACGGACAATGCCAATACGGGCGAGTTCATGGACGGCTACCAGATGATTGAAGCGGGAGCGGACATTAAGCTGACCAACCTGCCGGAAGCGGCCAGGTTTGATTTCGACAGTCGGGACAAGGCACATTACTATTATGCACGGGAGGCCATGCATCGTTTGTTGTACACGGTGGCAAACTCCAAGGTGATGAACGGGGCGATGCCGGGCGTGACATACAAGAGAGGGAAGACTTTGATGGACAAAATCATATTGGCGGTCAATGCCGCATGCGGGGCGGGAATCGTCCTGGCCGTGCTGTCTATGTTAATTAGAGTGTTGCCAAAAAAGAAATAAGGTAATAAATTAAGAGATATTTGCAACTTTCAAAAAGAGAGATTGTGCGAACGACTTTTGCACTGCGTAGATGAGACGAAAGAACGCGTCAGCCGATGCTGGCGCGTTCTTGTTTTAAAGGCTCATCGAAGCGTTTCGTGCAACGAAGCGAGCACAATCTCTTTCGCGGAATTTTTGGTATCGATAGTGATTGTTCTTATTTCTCTAGTTCCTGCATTTTCATCGCGCGCACTTTCAGCGGCAGGCCGAAGAGGTTAATGAAGCCGTCCGCGTCGTGGTGGTCGTACAACTCGCCGGTGGTGAAGCTGGCAAGTGACTCGCTATACAAAGAATAAGGAGAAGTCTCGCCGGCTTTGATAATGTTTCCTTTATAAAGCTTGAATTTCACTTCGCCGGTCACGTACTGCTGGGTCACGTCGACGAACGCCTGAATGGCCTCGCGCAGCGGCGTGAACCATTTTCCCTCGTATACGATCTGGGCGAACTTGTTGCCGAGGTCTTTCTTTACTTCGTAGGTGGCGCGGTCGAGCACCAGTTCCTCCAGTTGTTCGTGAGCTGCCATCAGGATGGTTCCGCCCGGTGTCTCGTAAACGCCGCGCGACTTCATGCCGACCACGCGGTTTTCCACGATGTCTATGATGCCGATGCCGTGTTTTCCGCCTAGCTTGTTTAACTCGGCAATGATCTCAGAAACCTTCATCTCTTGTCCGTTTAAGGACTTCGGAACACCCGCCTCGAACGTCATGGTCACGTACTCGCCTTCGTTCGGAGCCTTTTCTGGGGATACGCCAAGCACCAATAAATCGTCATAGTTCGGCTCGTTTGCCGGGTCTTCCAGTTCCAACCCCTCGTGGCTGATGTGCCACAAGTTGCGGTCGCGGCTGTAGCTGTGCTTCGCGTCAAACGGAAGGTCGATGCCGTGCTGGCGGCAGTATTCGATTTCGTCCTCGCGGGACTGCATGGTCCACACGTCGGTCATGCGCCATGGGGCGATGATCTTGATGTCGGGAGCGAGCGCCTTGATGCCAAGCTCGAAGCGAATCTGGTCGTTTCCTTTTCCCGTCGCGCCGTGGCAGATGGCCGAAGCCCCTTCCTTGCGGGCGATTTCGACCAGCCTTTTGGCGATGACCGGGCGCGCCATGGAAGTCCCTAGCAGATACTTGTTTTCATATACGGCTCCCGCTTTCACGCAGGGCATGATGTACTCGTCGCAAAATTCGTCGATGATGTTTTCAATATATAATTTGGACGCGCCGGATAATTTGGCCCGTTCCTCCAGTCCGTCCAATTCCTCGCCTTGCCCGCAGTCGATGCAGCAGCAGATGACTTCATAATCAAAATTCTCTTTCAGCCACGGAATGATGGCCGTCGTGTCCAGACCGCCGGAATATGCCAGGACTACTTTTTCTTTACTCATGGTAATACCTCCTAAACGTATGATTCGAACCAAGGACTACTATACACCTTTTTGCATATTTATGCAAGAGAAAAGGCACTATAGGACGAGGATAATTTCTCTGGCGGTTTCCGTTGGCAGACGATTTTGTACGTTGTCGGTTGGCAGGGGTGGGGTGAGCATGGGCTGCCATTTTCCTTCCTTGCGGTAAGCGGACGCGCTCATCCCGAACTGCCTTTCAAACATCTGGTTCAAGTAGCGGCTGCTGGAAAATCCGGATTCGATGCAAATGTCAAGGATGTTTAGCGAGGTCTTGCGAATGAGCCGTAACGCGTGCTCAAAGCGCAGGTGGTTGACATAATCTTGAAAGGACACGCCCAGGGTTTTCTTGATAAAATGGGAGACGTGAAAGGTCGTGATGTTTTCCAGCCGCGCGACGTCGTCCAACGTAATTCGTTCGGTATAATGTTCCGCAATATAATCCGTGATACGGTTTAACCGCAACGTGCTGGCCCGTGTCAGTTCGTATTCTTTGGAACTAATCAAAACGCCGCCCCCCGCTGTTGCCAGATGGTAGAAGCAGTCAAAGAGGAGGGAGGCGCATTTTAGTTCGTAGCGCGTTTCTTCCCCATAATAGGCCTTGGCGCAGGAAATCAGGTCTGCATAGAGGGTTTGGTGAAGCGGCGTGCCGGGCGTGAGGATATTTTTGAACTGAATGCGTGACACGTCGGGACTTATGTTTTTATAGAATTCCGTATGTATCTGAAATGCCAGGATGAGGTTGCGCTTCCCGGTGCTTAAGAACGAATGGATTTGGTAGCGATTGATTACGTAGACGTCATTCTTATGCAGCTCGATTCGTTCTCGTTCCAGAATCAGTTCCACGTCCCCTTCCAGGATGAGTCCGATTTCCAGGTCGGAGTGTCCGTGCGGGTTGCGAGACTTCATTTCCACGAGAAATAATTCCAGATGGTTCATGGCATTGTGGTGGACGATTTCATATTCTTTCTGTTTTGTCATGGTTTTGTTTCCTGCGTATTTTTGATTTTTATGGTTTGTCGTTTCTATCGCCAATTTGTGGCAAGGGCATTCCCTTGTTCCAAGCTTTTTTCAGTGTATCATTTTTTCTCATACATTTCAATGGAAAGTCACAAGCTTGGCATAGAAAAATCGCAACATTGTCATTTTACGTATCGCATAATCTGGTATAACTTTAGATGAACACTTGACACGCAAGCATGAAAGGAGCAAAAAAATGACAAAATTTAAGTTTTCCGTAGGACCATGGAACGTAAATACCGGGGAGGACGCTTACGGCCCGGCCACGAGAGAGGTAATTTCGAACGAGGAGAAGTATAAGAAATTTGCCGAGCTGGGATTCTCCGCAGTGCAGTTTCATGATGATGACGCGGTGCCGAACATCAATGATTATACGGAAGAGGAAATCAAGGAAAAGGCCAGGGAATTGAAAAAGACGTTGGACAAATATGGCCTGGCGGCCGAATTCGTGGCACCGAGGCTATGGATGGATCCCCATACGCAGGACGGCGGTTTCATGAGCACGTCGGCAGAGGACAGGGAATACGCGATGTGGAGGGCATATCGTTCGATAGATATTGCAAATGAGCTGGGATGTGATATGATAGTATTGTGGCTGGCGCGCGAAGGGACGCTTTGCGCGGAGAGCAAGTCCCCGGTATGGGCGACGAAAATGCTGATTGAGGCCATCAACAAGATGCTCGCGTACGACCCGAAGATTCGCGTCTGCATCGAGCCGAAGCCGAACGAGCCGATTGACAGGAGCATTTGCGGAACGATGGGACATGTGATGGCGATTTCTGCCGCCACTACCGACCCGTCCCGTGTCGGAGGCAATCTGGAGAGCGCGCACGCCGTTTTGGCAGGGCTAGACCCGGCGCACGAGATTGGTTTCGCCATGGCCATGGGGAAGCTTATGACCGTGCACCTGAATGACCAGAACAGCATTCGTTACGACCAGGACAAGTCCTTTGGCGTGGAAAACCTGCGTCAGGCTTTCAACCAGGTAAAGGTTCTGAAGGAGAACGGATATGGCGAACATGGCGAGTACGTCGGATTGGACGTGAAGGCGATGCGCACGACGAAGCAGGCGGACTGCTACAAGCATCTGGAGAACAGCTTGAACATTTTCAAGGCATTGGAAGAAAAAGTGGATCGTTTTGATTATGATTTCCAGAAGAAATGCGTGGAGAACCGCGACTTCGAGGCTTTGGAGATGTACGTGATGAATCTTCTGATGGGAATTGACTGACAAGGTGAAGGAAAATGAGGAAAAAAGTAATTGCGGCCGGACATATTTGTCTGGATGTCACTCCGGTTTTCCCGGATAAAGAAGTAGAACGGCTGGGGGACTTGCTCCAGCCGGGAAAATTAATTCACATGGAGGGCGCGGACGTTTCCACCGGCGGTTCGGTGGCAAACACCGGGCTTGCCATGAAGCTTTTGGGAGCCGACGTTTCCCTGATGGGAAAAATCGGCGACGACGCGTTCGGAAAGATGGTGCAAAGCATTTTTGAAGGATACGGTGCACAAGAAGGACTTTTGGTGGTTCATGGCGAATCCACGTCGTACTCCGTGGTGTTGGCGGTACCCGGGATTGACCGGGTTTTTCTGCACGACCCGGGGGCGAACGACACGTTTTGCATGGAAGACATTCCCCGGGAGCAGCTTGAGAGGGCGGCCTTGTTCCATTTTGGGTACCCGCCGTTGATGAAAAAAATGTACGAGGATGACGGAGCGGAGCTTGTGAATATTTTCCGCCGCGTCAAGGAATCCAAAGTGGCGACATCGCTTGATTTTGCCGCCATTGATCCGGCATCGGAAGCCGGGGCGGCCGATTGGGAAAAAATCTTGGAACAATTGCTCCCATACGTGGACTTTTTCGTGCCGAGCGTGGAAGAGTTGTGTTACATGCTTGACCGCGAGCGGTTCGCCGAGTGGCAGGAGCGGGCCGGGGGACGCGACATTACGGAAATCCTCGACATTGAAAAGGACGTTCGCCCGCTGGCCGAACAGTGCATGAGCTTTGGAGCCAAGGTGTTGCTGATAAAATGTGGCGCGCCGGGAATGTATTACCGCACGGCGGGCAAAAACGCTTTGCGGAAAATCAGTGGTCGGGTGGAACTCGACGTGGGAGCCTGGGCTGACAAGGAAGGGTTTGAAACGAGTTATGTCCCGGAACGGGTGTTGTCGGGAACCGGAGCCGGGGACACGAGCATCGCGGCCTTCTTGACGGCGGTTCTGGAAGGGTATCCGCCGGAGGAATGCATGCACTTGGCGACAGCCACCGGGGCTTGCTGCGTGGCGGCTTATGATGCTTTGAGCGGCCTAAAAAGCTTTGATGAGTTGAAAGCGAAAATTGCAGCCGGGTGGCCGAAAGCAACTGGCATTGAACGCTTAAAGGAGGATTTGAACCATGTTGGTAAATATGAATGACGTACTGTATCCTGCAAAGAGGAACCATTATGGCGTCGGCTTGTTCAACGCGGTCAATCTGGAATTGGCTCGCGGCATCATCGGAGCGGCGGAAGCGACGCGGTCGCCGGTCATCATGGGCACGGCAGAAGTGCTGTTTCCATACGGGCCTTTGGAGGAAGTGTCTTATTACCTGATTCCGATGGCGAAGAAGGCAAACGTGCCGGTCGTGGTTCACTTGGATCATGGCCTTCGAAAAGAGACTTGCCTGAAGGCGTTGGAGCTTGGCTTTACCTCCATCATGTATGACTGCTCCACGGATTCTTATGAGGACAACGTGCGCAAGGTGAAGGAGATGGCGGACATCGCGCATTCTTATGGCGCGACGATCGAGGGCGAGCTGGGGCATGTCGGCGACAACGAGGGTTCTGCCGAAGGTTCTGACCAGATGGCGGATCCGTCCAAGTTTTACACGGATCCGAAGATGGCCAGGGATTTCGTGGGCAAGACGGGCGTGGACGCGCTGGCAATCGCGGTCGGCACGGCGCATGGAGCCTACAAGCTACCGCCGAAGCTGGATTTCGAACGGATTCGTACGATTGCGAACACGGTCAGCGTGCCGCTCGTTCTGCACGGCGGATCCGGCCTTACGAACCAAGATTTCAAGCGTGCGATTGCCGAGGGCATCAGCAAGGTGAACATTTTCACCGACATCAATATCGCGGCGGTGGAAGCGGAATTTAAGAGGTTCACGAACATGAACAAGGGAATCATAGACTTGATTCCGGCGGCGGTCGAGGCGGTGAAGCAGGAGACGGAAAAGAAGATGCGGCTGTTTTCAAGCGATGGAAAGGCGGCGTTCACAAAAAAGGACGCGTCTTCCATGAACCAAGCCGAGTTGGAGAAATTGGTCGAGCTGGTGACGGTGCAGGTGAAGAAAGCGTTGGAGAGCTGACATTGGCAAAAAAATAGCGTCCATGGGATTTCATAGGCGGTATTTTTTGCAGAAAACCGGGCTCGGTGTACGGATGCGTGTTGTCATCCCTACACCGATGCCATTGACACTTATGAGCTACGAATCATATTTTTATTTGTCCGAGTCATTCCCCGAATCCGAGTATGCCCGAGAAGTTAACCGCGAAAACGTCTTCCACTTCCGGCAACATCAAGGCGGTGACATCGTCAAACTCGGCCGCGTGAAATTCGATTTCGGCGCACATGTAGGCGGCGCCGTTGTCGCGGATGTCCGTGTACAAAAAGGTGATGACCGGATTCTCGTTTTCATCCAGATAAGCCACGGGGCAGATTGCCAGCGTGTCATTGTCGTAGGAGGTGATTTCATCTGCCTCAGGAGAAAGATTGCGGTCTTCGAGCTGCTGAAGGTAGGTTTGCCTTAGCGTTTCATTGGCGTCAGTCGCGCCGGAGGCCTCCGCCATGTGCAGGCGGATGCTGATGCCGTGTGCCTTTCCCTGCAACGAGTCCGTGCGCTCTTGCACGTAATTTTCTTCGTATGGGACATAGCCGTCCCGTACCATGTCGGGGCGGAACAAGTCTTGATAGTAGCCCAACGCCATGTACTCGTATTCCGGGGCTTTTCCGTATAGACTTTGCAGACTTGCCAGAACGGCGTCGTCAGAAACGTTCGTGTTTCCAGCCATGTTGGAGTCGTCTGAATTGTTGGTGGCATCAGCCTTGTCCGTGTCGTCAGCTTTGTCCGCGTTCTCTTTCTTGTCCGTGGCATCGGAGTCGTCAGACTGCGTGGTGGAAGGGGTGCTTCCCGACGGGGAAGGTGCCTTGCCGACCTTGTCCGTGCAGGCCGTCATGGATAAAATCAAACCGAGTGTCAAAAGGAATAGCAATAACTTTTTCATAACCAATTCTCCCTTGTCGTTTTTTCATTGTTCCATGATTAACCATAGCATAGAAAGGCTTTGTACGCAAGATGAAATTACAGTTAATAATCGTATTTTTAACAAGAGAAAATTACAATAAAAAAACGTATTTTGAAATACAAGGGATGAAAAATGCACTATCATTATCAATGTTAAAAAAGAAAAGTCAGGAGGATACCATGAAACAATTTGAAAATTGCAGAAATCCGGTTTTGCCTCCGTCGATTTGCATCGCTGACGGGGAGGCACACGTATTTTTGGACGGTCTGTACGTGTTTGGAAGTTGGGATCAATATTCGGACGATTATTGTAGCGAGGAGTACCTTGTCGTGTCCACGAAGGATATGAGAAACTGGATCGTCTATGACAAGTCGCTTGACGGGCGGGAGATTCCATGGATAACGGAGGGAAAAAAGACGTATTATGTCACGGACATGAACTTGCATGACCCGGCTCCGTTTTTTAAAAACATGGTGGAAGAGATTCAAAAGAAGTTGCCGAAAGAAATGCAGACTCCAATCGCTTCGGTTCCCAAGGAAGAACTCCCGGAATTTATTGATTTTGGACAATACGCGCAAAATCCGCACATGTTGTACGCGCCAGATTGTATCTATAAGGATGGGAAATATTATCTCTATTTTTGCACGAGCGGCAATCTGGAAGGCGTTGCCGTTTCAGACAAGCCCGAGGGACCTTATAAAGACCCGGTGCAGCTTCCGTGCGCGGGAATCGACCCGGCCGTCTTCATTGACGATGATGGAAAGGCGTATTATTATTGGGGGCAATTTCGCGCGTCCGGCGTGGAACTGAACCCCGACATGGTTTCCTTTAACGAGGAAAATATTGTCCGTAGGATTGTGACGGAGGAAGGGCATGGTTTCCACGAGGGGAGCTCCATGCGTAAACGAGATGGCATTTATTATTATGTGTATCCATGTATCTACCGAGACAACAAGCCGACGTGTCTGGCCTATGCCACGTCCGGGAACCCGCTCGGGCCGTTTACCTATCGGGGCGTCATTATTGACAACGCGAAATGTGACCCGCAGTCTTGGAACATTCATGGTAGCATCGAATGTTTCGAAGGGCGGTGGTACGTGTTCTACCATCGGTCGTCGAAAAATGGCAAGTTTTCACGTCGGTTGTGCGTGGAGCCGATTTATTTTAACGAGGACGGCACGATTGACGAGGTGAAGATGACCTCGATTGGCGCGGGAGAACCATTTGTCATGGACGAGGTGATACAAGGGTGGCGCGCTTGTGAGGTGGATGGCGGAGCTTATGTGACGGATTACGACCTCGTGATGAAGGATAAAAGCTCGGCGGTCATTCGTTATGTGAAAATAGACGCGCCCGTGAAGTCGGTGCGGGTGGAGAAGGATGGCGATGGAACGGTTGAAGTACGAATTGCGGGGAAGGATTGGCGAGAGGCCGGGAATGGCGTTGCCGAGGTCGAGCTGAGATGTACGGGGGACGCGGTGGTACGTTCGATAACGATTGAAAAAGGATAGGAAAGGCTTAGACAAGGAAAGAGGCGGCGTGACGTTTGATTTCACGCTGCCTCTTTTGTCGTTTTTTTCCTGCCGCGCGTGTCAAAGGTTCTGTCGGTATTCCGTCGGCGTCGTCCCGGTCATTTTATGGAAAATCGAGGTGAAATGACTGGGCGAGGAAAACTGGAGTTTTTCGCTGATTTCCAACACGCTGATGCGCGGGTCGGTAAGAAGCATTTGCGCGTAGGCAATCCGTTTCTTCAAGATGTACTGGGTAATGCCGGTCTTAGTTTCTTCTTTAAATCGCCGGGTCAGATAGTATTTCGTGTAGCCTAATTCCTGGGCGAGGACGTCCAGATCAATTTTTTCCGTCAAATGCGTGTCAAGGTAATCCATGCATTTGCGAACGAGGGCGTTGCGCACGGGTTGTTGCTTGGCGTCATGGACGCGGCGGACAAAATCCTTGTACATCGTGAAGCCAATTTGCTGAAGCTCCGGGATGGCGGTGGCCGCCTCAAGAGCCTGGATGTAATGATCGCTGCACGCGTAAGCGTTTTCCGGCGAATAGCCGCCTCGGATGGCGGCACGGGTGACGAGAGCCGTATAGACAATCATCTCGTCTTGAATCTGCCGTAGCGGATTGCCAGGAGACATGAGGCCGCATTGTACGAGTCCGGAGGGAGTCGGTAAATCATTCAGGTTCCCGTCTTCCACGCTTTTTAATATTAGACATTCGTATTGGTAGGAATTGTGTTGAACCATGTCCTTCGACGGTTCGGGGAGTTCGTCGTTTTCAAGTGGAAGCTGGTAGGCGACCTCTGATAACGCGATGACGTTTCCGGTCAGGGCATAGTAAAACTGGCAGGCGTAGTGGTTAAAAAAGAGCGGTGGAATGACGGGGATGTGCTCTAAAAGGTGGAACACGATTCGTTTTGCCTGCACGGACGTGTTCATGGCATCCATTTTTTCTTTCATAAAGTTTTCCGACGTGTGGGAGGCGCAGACCGGGCCGACGAGGTAGATGGATTCCAATGCCGAACCAGAATATGCGGGAACCACGAACCATAAGAATGACAACCCGTCGTAAAGAGAAAGTGGTTTGTCATTTTTCGCGACGTACTGCTTCATATAGTCAAAACAGTCGCTAAGTATGAATATGTCTTTCAGATGCTCTCCCATGGGACAGTTGTGGGACAAAAGTTCCATGTCGCGGGAAAAATGCCAGGTATAAAGAGAGTCCGTCTTTAAAAATAGTTCTTTTATATAATCCAGCTTGTCGTTTTGATTCATGATGTTCCCCTATTCTGATGAAAAATAGTCTATATGAAAAATGCCGATTTCACTTTATCATTTCACCAAGTATAGCATCTTGCTATCAAAAATTCAAGAAAAATGTTAAATAATTGTAAAACGTGTTAAAAAGAAGGTTACTTTTCACGGGGCTGTGCGCCCTGCCGCACGGCCGCATCGGTGTGGCGCTGAATTGTATCGTCCTTCCGATACCGCATTGGAGTCATGCCGAATTGCTTTTTGAACGTGGTCTGGAAATGGCTCTGGCTGCAAAAGCACAAGTAATTGCTGATGACGCTGATGGGCTTGTCCGTGTATTGCAGAAGTTTCCTTGCCTCTTCCAGCTTGCATCGGAGGATGAACTCCCCGATGGAGAAGCCCATTTCCCGTTTGAAATACGTTGAAAAATAGGAGCGGCTGAAGCCAACGTAATCAGCCACGTCATCAACCGTGACATGTTGGTTCGTGTTCTGTTGGATAAAACGAATCGCCTTTTGCATGCGGTCGTCGGACGAGGTGGGAAGTTTTGCCTCATATACCTTTTGGGCAAAGGTATAACCGATTTTTGATAATAACTCATAAAGACCGTCCACGTTTTGCATTTGTTCGGCCATTTGTATGAGACGGTCCGAGAGCTGGTAGGCGGTGTCGTGGTCGAGCCCCCCGTCAATTGCCGCTCGGGTGGACAATGTGGTGGTGATAATGATGTTGTTTTTTAAGTTCCTAAGGGCAGTGGGACCGGTGGTTCCGGCGTGATATTGCGAGTCGTTGAGCTTGAGTTCATTGAAACCATCAGGATTTCCGGTGCGTATCAGGTTCATGACGACGGATTCGATTTCGTAGGAATTATTATATAGGTATTCTTCTTTTTTCTGATAGATATCTTCCGCTATATGCGTGGAAAACAGAGGCTCGAGGGACTCAAACGGCAGGAAGTCCTGCAAGGAAAGCTTCTCATCGTGCAGGCAATAATTGAGGAAAAGCAGTTTGTTGATAAACGCGCCCAGCGAAATCTGAGGGATTTTCCATAAAAAATTGCGAAAGGGTTCCCGCGCCTCTCGGGGAACGAGGTAGTCCTTGTATAGCTGGCGCAGCTCGGTTTCCAGAAAAGGAAAATTACTGAACGGCCCCCAAATAAGGAAAGCGGATGCAGGTCGCTCAAGGCGCAGGCCGCCATAGTAGGTGCCATAATCCGTGGCGCAGTGAAAGATGCGTTCATTGGATGAAAATAGGATGTCCAAATATTTTTTTGGCGGAGAGGTGAGGGGCGTTTGTCTTGGCATGCAAAATACAAGGCGGCTTTCTTTGTATAAATAAACTGGAACATTGAAATCAGGATAGTGCATTTCTAAAAAATCTGGAAGATTGTAGTTGTCAGTCATAAAACTCTCCTTTTCGCGCGGTGTTTTTCTATAATCCCATTATAAATCTATTTGTCGGGAAAGAAAAGTATAAAAACATAAAAAGGAGAACGAATATGAAATATTTTGGCATTCCGACACACTAAAATAAAAATGTAAAATGACAAGCTCTTGATAGAGGTCTAGGAAGTATAAGACAAGAAGTTTTCAAGAGGACGGACAATATCAAAGGAGGACGAAGATTTATGAAAAGCAAAATCGTAAAAAGGCTGTTTGCCATCGGCTTGGCGGCGGTGATGACGGTCGGCATGCTGGCAGGATGTGGCGGGAAAGGCGGCTCCGGTGACGGCGGCTCATCCAATGGAGGGGCGAAGGATGCCAATTTTACCTGGTGGATTTATACGATGGACGGGAATGGTCTGTATTATGACACTTATGATGACAGTCCGTCCGTGCAGTACATCAATGCCCAGTATTGGGACACGGAAAACGGCGGAATCGGGACGGAGGAAAACGGTACGAAGCTGAATTTGTCTTTCCTGGTACCGATTGCCGGTTCCGAGATGGACAACTTTAACACGATGATAGGAACCGAGGAATATCCGGAGATTTTAGATTTGAGTGCGTCTTCCGAGACTCCGCAGGCCATGCATGACAATGGGGTGTTGATGGATATTACGGAATATGTAGAGAATTATATGCCAAATTACTTGGCTTACCTGGATGCCAATCCAGAGCTCAAGCCCCTGGTGCAGGTGCAGGAGGATGACGGAAGCATTCATTATTATGCCATTTATGCGCTCGGAGACGGCGTGGAAAAGCCGTGGGAAGGAACCTGCTACCGCAGGGACTGGGTCGTGAAATATGCGGAGCCGACCGAGTACGTGTGGGATTGGGAGAGTGATTATGTCAAAGAAAACGGACATCCGGCCGTAACCCCGCTTGATGCGGCGGTCGAGGAGAAGAATCTGGAAGGCTGGAAGAAAAACGAGGTGACTTCCTTTACTGCGGATTATGGCGATAATCCGAATAATGATTATACGGACAACGTGATTTTCCCGAGCGGTACTTCAGATCCGATTACCATCAGCGATTGGGAGTGGATGTTTGAGGCGTTTGAGAAAGCGATTGACGAGAGGGGCTGGTCTGACAACAGCAGTGCATATTGTACGACGGTTACTTATGGCGGATATTTCTCTTTGGGTGACTTGGTATCCTCTTTTGGCGGAGGAACAGGTTACTACTACGTGAAAGATGGGGAAGTCAGCTTTGACGGGGATTCTGATACATTTAAGACCTATTTGGAGTGTATGAACAACTGGTATGAAAAAGGATGGTTGGATTCTCAGTTCAGCACCCGTGCGGCGGACATGTTCTTTATGATTAATTCGGCAGGTGTCAATCAGGGTATGGTTGGTTTGTGGTGCGGCCTTAGCAGTACGTTGGGCGACATGCTGCGGGTAACCTGCCAGAATGAAGAGGATCAAAAGGACGCGTTTGTAATGGGATGTGCATTGCCAATCAATGACATGTATGGAAGCGAGAAGCAGATGTATGTCGAACCGGATGCAATGTATCAGAGCAGCAGGAAAGGAACGGCGGTCGGTATCACGAACAAGGCGGAAGAAAAGGATTTGGCGGCGTTGTTTACATTCTTTGACTGGGCTTGCACAAGAGAGGGCGGAAAGGTTCTCTACATGGGATTAAATGAAGAACAAGTGAATTCCGTGGATTTGAATCCGAATATTTTTGCGGACAATGATCTGAAATGTGCCTATGTGGAAAAGACGGACGAGGATGGAAAACCGGTTTATGAAAAGACGGTGAATGAATCAAACCAGATTGTCTCAGCCATAACGGGATTACGAATGACCGTTGGTGTCAAGCTGACGGGGACAAATGGGGAATACACGATAGATAACGGAAATCCGATCGTCGCTGAAAAAGCACAGGGACTTTGGGCGAAATATGTAAATACGGGTAATATCAGTGATTATTCGTCCTTGTTGAACGTGGAAGAATCCGAGCAACTCAGTAAGCTGCAGTCGGCCATTATTGAATACCAGAACATCAACGTGCCGGGCGTGATTACTGGCTCGATGACCTGGGAGGACTATGTGAAGGGACTGGAATCCTTGGATCCGGAGTCCATCGTGCCGGTGTTGCAGAAGTACGTGGATTTGGCAAAGGCGGAATAGAAGAAAATGAAATTAGGGAATTAATAGGGGGCGGTTATAAATACCGCCCTCTTATTTGGAAACGGGTTATCCGTTACAATTTGGTTCGCGCTAAATGGTATCTCGGCAAGAGCGGATTCGTCAGTAAAAATAGAGTTGGGACTGGACTTTGTGAATTGAAAGTGCTATACTGACTACATTGTAAAAAATTTAACAAATAAGGAGACGAGGACTATGTTAAAAGACAAAGTTGCAGTGGTAACCGGTGGTACCAGAGGCATCGGTTACGCCATCGTAAAGAAGTATCTGGAGAACGGTGCGAAGGTCGTATTGTTTGGCTCTCGTCAGGAGACGGTGGACAAGGCACTCGCGTCCTTGAAGGAAGAGAACCCGGACTGGGTGGTAGACGGCGCGTGCCCGAACTTGAAGGACGAGGCGGAGATGGAGAAGGCCATCGCGGACGTGAAGGAGAAGTTTGGCAAGATTGACATCCTGGTAAACAATGCAGGAATCTCCGACAGCACCAAGATGGGCGATTACCAACCGGGACAGTTCGCCAAGGTCATCGACTTGAACGTGACGGCAATTTACAATGCCGTACAGCCTGCCGTGAAGATTATGAAGGAACAAGGATATGGTTGTATCATCAACACCAGTTCCATGGTCAGCAAGGTAGGACAGCCGGGCGGGGCTGCGTATCCGGCAAGCAAGTTTGCCGTGAACGGGTTGACGGTATCCCTGGCGAGGGAGTTAGGGCCGTTTGGTATCCGTGTGAACGCGGTGGCTCCCGGCATCACCAGAACCGACATGGTGGCGGCGTTGCCGGATCAGATGATTCAGCCGATGATCAATGCGATTCCGCTACGCCGGATTGGTGAGCCGGAGGACGTGGCGAACTGCTTCTTGTTCCTGGCAAGCGATTTGGCGAGTTACGTGACGGGCGAAGTCCTCAACGTGGACGGAGCGATGTTGACCTGAACGAAGACTGGCATTGGTGTACAAATGGACATGGAGTGCAATACTTTGCAGCAAGCTGCAGGGTATTGCACCCTCGCGGCAGTCGCCAAGGTCATGCAAGCACAAGGTGAATTGTCGCTTGCGGCAAGAGAAGGTGCCCTGGGGCATGACTTTGGCTCGTTGCTCGCGGGAATAAAAAGAAAGCAAGGTGTCGTGCCGAAGGGCGCGGCACTTTTGTCGTGGGGGATGTATTGACTGGGGTACATGCATCCTCTGGTCCAGTCGGTTCAATGACCGCATCAGAGTCAAGCAGTAACACGGTAGAATATTATTTTGTCCCAATTTGAATTGAAATATAGAATTGGCAAGAGTTTTATGATAGAATGATTCCGGTAAACTCAAGGAGAGCAAGAATATGGAAAACTTATATCTGGAAGATATTACGCTTTCAAATTATAGAAAATTCAATCAAAGTACGTTTGGACTGAATCGCCATATGAATGTGTTGATTGGGAAAAACGCGGCCGGGAAAACAACAATACTAGAAGCGGTCAATGTAATGTTAGGAGCTTATAGGATTAGACGATATCACGGATGAGGAGTATTCGGGACAGAGTATAGAAGATATTACCGAGGATATCATATTTGTTTAGATTATGATTGCAATGAAAGATGGTAAGGTGTATGATAACCGAATGACTGGTATTAGTTGTTCGGTTCATTTTGTGAAAAAAGACGGAAAGGGGTATTTCGATGGGGGACACGTCCGGTAAGAAAGCAAAAAAGAAGATTTGTGCCGCACTGTTGGCCCATGTCGACGCGGGCAAGACCACGCTGTCAGAGGCAATGCTTTACTTGTCTGGCAGTATTCGAAAGTTGGGACGGGTGGACAACCAGGACGCGTTTTTGGATACCTTTGAGTTGGAGCGTGAGCGGGGCATCACCATTTTTTCCAAGCAGGCGCGTTTTTCGACGGACGGGATGGACGTGACGCTGCTTGACACGCCGGGACATGTGGATTTTTCGGCCGAGATGGAACGTACCCTGCAGGTGCTTGATTATGCGGTTTTGATTATTAGCGGAGCCGATGGCGTGCAGGCGCACACGCAGACGCTGTGGAGGCTTTTGAAACGATACAAGATTCCGGTCTTTTTGTTTGTCAACAAGATGGATCAGGAGAAGGCCGACAAAGAAAGGTTGCTTTTTGAGTTGAAGCAACGGCTGGATGAAAATTGTGTGGATTTCAGCATGGATGCAGAGGCGGGAAGTAAGGCACAAGATGGCGAGTGGCCGCTTGGTGTATCAGGGGCAGAGGAATTTCTGGAAAGCGTCGCCATGTGTGACGAGGAGCTTTTGGAAACGTATTTGGAGAGCGGCCGGTTGGAGCGGGAGGAAGTGGCGAAGCGGATTGCAGGGCGAAAGCTCTTCCCGTGCTATTTTGGATCGGCGTTGAAAGTGTTCGGCGTGGAGGAATTGATACGGGGATTGGAAATGTATACATTGCCCAAGTCATATCCGGATTCATTCGGAGCCAAGGTTTATAAAATCGCCCGGGACGCGCAAGGGACAAGGCTTACCTATCTGAAGGTGACGGGAGGGACGCTGAAAGTGAAGGACGTGCCGGTTGATGGGGAGAAGGTCAACCAGATACGTATGTATTCCGGGGCAAAATATGAGACGGTGAACGAGGTGAAGGCGGGAGAGGTCTGCGCCGTCACCGGACTTGGCAAGACGTTTCCCGGACAAGGGTTTGGTATCGAGCCAAAATCTGCCCTTCCCGTATTGGAGCCGGTTTTGGGATACCGTTTGGAACTGCCGCCGGACTGTGAGGTGCACCAGATGCTTTTAAAGCTGCGTCAACTGGAGGAAGAAGAGCCGCTTTTACACATTGTCTGGGAGGAAGCCCTGGGTGAAATCCATGCACAGTTGATGGGCGAGATACAAATCGAAGTGTTGAAGCGTTTGATTTGGGAGCGGTTTGGCGTGCGGGTGGAGTTTGGCGTTGGAAGCATTATATATAAAGAGACGATTGCCGCGCCGGTGGAAGGAGTGGGGCACTTTGAGCCGCTTCGTCACTATGCGGAGGTTCATCTTGTGTTAGAACCCGGCGAGGTGGGCAGCGGACTTGTATTTTTATCGGATTGC
This sequence comes from uncultured Faecalicatena sp., assembly GCA_948468385.1. Lineage (GTDB taxonomy): Bacteria > Bacillota > Clostridia > Lachnospirales > Lachnospiraceae > Schaedlerella. The sequence continues at coordinate 30,848 of CAOKHZ010000028.1, forward strand.
AACGAGGACGTGCTTGACCGCAATTGGCAGCGGTTGGTTTTGACTCATTTGGAAGAAAAAGAACATAAGGGGGTTCTGACCGGTTCGGCCATCACGGACATGCGCGTCACGCTGGTTTCCGGGCGCGCCCATCAAAAGCATACGGAGGGCGGTGACTTCAGGCAGGCGACGTACCGTGCCGTGCGGCAGGGGCTTATGAAGGCTAAAAGCGTACTGTTAGAGCCATATTACGAATTTCGTCTGGAGGTGCCGACGGAGATGGTCGGTCGGGCACTTGCCGACTTACAGCGGATGAACGCAGATTTCGCGCCGCCTTCCGTGTCGGGAGAATTTTCCGTCCTGACCGGAGAAGCTCCGGTATCCGTCATGCAAGGATACCAGACGGAAGTGATTTCCTACACGAAAGGGAGGGGAAGGATTCTCTGTTCCCTCGAAGGCTACCGGCCTTGTAAGAACGCGGAGGAGGTCGTTGAAAAAATCGGCTATGACCCGGAGCGGGACACGGAAAATTTGTCGGATTCCGTTTTTTGTTCCCATGGGGCGGGTTTTGTGGTAAAATGGGACGAAGTGGAGCAATATATGCATGTGGAAGAATATCTGGGGCGTGCGAAAGAGAACGGGGCGGAGCAGGAACTCTGGAGTTTTTCCGGAATGGAAGCCACTGGCCTTACTGAGACAAGTTCGAATGGTTTCGTCCGAACGGGTTCGTCCAAGGCGCGGTCTTCGGGCATTGTATTGTCCGAGGAGGACGAACGGGAAATCGAACGGATGGCGTTAATCTCTCGGAAAAAGCGCGAGCAGGCATGCAAAAGGGAAATAAACGCCCGAAAAACGCGGGGCGAGGAGCCGAAAGCTCGAAGGAACGGCAAAGAGAGCGTGCATGACAAGGCAAATTTGGAGCGCAAGGAGAGTGTGTATCGTGTGGCGAAGATGTACGGCAAGGAAGATTTCGGGCGCAAGGAGTATCTTCTGGTGGACGGCTACAACATTATTTTCGCGTGGGAATCTCTTCGGGAGTTGGCGGAAGAAAACATGGATGCGGCCCGCGGCAGGCTGATGGACGTTCTTTGTAATTACCAAGGCATGAAAAAATGTAACCTGATTCTCGTGTTCGACGCGTACAAGCTGGAAGGATTTCCCGGAGAGGTGATACAGTACCACAATATCCACGTCGTTTATACGAAGGAGGCGGAGACCGCCGACCGGTATATCGAGAAAGTGGCACATGAAATCGGCCGCAAGTACCATGTGACGGTGGCGACCTCGGACGGGACGGAGCAGGTGATTATCCGAGGGCAGGGGTGCTACCTGATGTCCGCGCGGGAACTGGAGGAGGAAGTGGAGCTCCTCAATCAGGAAGTTCGCAAGGAACATTTGGACAAGCCGACACGGGATAAAAATTATTTGTTTCATTATTTGAAGGAAGAGGACGCGAGCCATATGGAAGACATCAGGTTGGGACGCGAACGGGGACGAGTAGGCAGGGAAAAACATGGAGGGCAAAGAGAAGATGGGCGAGATGCGTGACAATATGAATCTGGAACCGGGGAAGGAATCAAGGGCGGAAACAATAAAAAATGAAATCGAAGTGCTGGGACGGCGGGCAAAGGAGGCCTCCCGGACGGCGGCGAAACTGACGGCGGAAGAAAAGGTGCGCGGCCTTTTGTCGGTCGCGGCGGAGTTGCAAAGCCAGACAGAGTACCTTTTGGCGGAGAATGAGAAGGACTTGTGCATGGCAGAAGAAAAAGGGGTAAAGGCATCCTTGATAGACCGTCTTCGATTGAATAAGGAGCGGATTGCCGGTATGGCAGAGGGGCTTTCGCAGGTTGCCGCGCTAGACGACATTGTCGGGGAGGTTCTGGAGATGAAGAAGCGTCCAAACGGGCTTCGCATTGGGAAAATGCGGGTGCCGTTGGGCGTGGTCGGCATCATTTATGAGTCGCGTCCAAACGTGACGGCGGACGCGTTCGGACTTTGCTTCAAAACAGGAAATGCCGTGATTTTGCGCGGCGGCAGCGACGCCATCCATTCCAATCAGGCAATCGTCCACGTCATCAAGGAGGGCTTGAGGAAGGAAAGGCTTTCGCAGGATCTGGTTCTTCTCGTGGAAAATACGGACAGGGAGAGCGTGAACGCGATGATGGGGCTGCGCGGGCTGATAGACGTTTTGATTCCTCGTGGTGGTGCGGGATTGATTGAAAACGTGGTAAGAAACAGCGTGGTGCCAGTCATTGAGACTGGTACGGGAAATTGCCACGTCTACGTCGACGAGAGCGCGGACTATTATATGGCGGCGGACATTATTGAAAACGCGAAAACGCAGCGGATGGGCGTGTGTAATGCCTGCGAGTCGCTGGTGATTCATGAGAAGGCGGCTCTGGCGGTATTGCCGATGATTGCGTCGTCCCTATTACGACACGAGGTGGAAATCCGTGGTGACGAACGGGCGCGGGAGATTTGCAAGGAAATTTTGCCGGCTACGGAGGAGGACTGGGGAAAAGAGTATCTGGATGCCGTCATTTCCGTAAAAATCGTTGATTCCATTGACGAGGCAATCGCGCATGTCAATCGTTACAACACGGGACATTCGGAGAGCATCGTCACCCGCGATTATGCGAACGCGTTGAAATTTCAGGACGAGGTGGACGCGGCGGCGGTGTACGTGAATGCTTCGACACGGTTTACCGACGGCTTTGAGTTTGGCTTCGGGGCAGAGATTGGCATCAGTACGCAGAAGCTGCACGCGCGCGGGCCGATGGGGTTGGAAGCGCTGACGACGACGAAATATATCATTTTTGGGAACGGGCAGATACGAGAGTAGGAGTGTCGGCTTGCAGCGGAACAAGTGGAAAATTGCATAATAAGACTTGTATTATGCATAAAGAAATGGGAATATGCATAAAAATTCAAATATTACTTGAATAATATGCATAGATAATGTATAATTATGCGATGTTGAAAAAAGAACGCGTGTGGGTGACGCAGATTGTTCCTCAAGGCAGAGGATATGGAAACGTTGCCCTATCAGGGACGAGAGGAAGAAATTGAGATGATAAAGGTTGGAATTATTGGCTCCACGGGATATGCGGGGGCGGAATTGGTAAGGATTTTGACGATGCATAAAGAGGCGGAAATCGTATGGTACGGTTCACGCAGTTATATAGACAAAAAATATGCGTCCGTCTACCAAAACATGTTTCAGATCGTGGACGCGTCATGTATGGATGACAATATGGAGGAATTGGCGAATCAGGTGGACGTGATTTTCACGGCGACACCGCAGGGGCTTTGCGCTTCCTTGGTGAGCGAGGAAATTCTTTCCAAGGTCAAGATTATTGATTTGAGCGCAGATTTCCGTATCAAGGACGTGTCCGTGTATGAAAAATGGTATGGAATCACGCACAAGAGTCCACAGTTTATCAAGGAAGCGGTCTACGGCTTGTGCGAAGTGAACCGCGAAGACGTGAAACGAGCCCGCTTGGTGGCAAATCCGGGGTGTTATACGACTTGTTCGATTTTGACCGCCTATCCGTTGGCGAGGGAAGGGCTGATTGACATGGATACGCTGATTATTGATGCCAAGTCCGGTACTTCCGGGGCGGGACGGGGGGCAAAGCTTCCGAATTTGTTTTGCGAGGTCAACGAAAATATGAAGGCTTACGGAATCGCCTCCCATAGGCACACGCCGGAAATCGAGGAGCAGCTTGGGTATGCGGCAGGAGAAATGGTTTTGATTAATTTCACGCCTCACCTGGTGCCGATGAACCGGGGGATTCTGGCGACGGAATACGCAAAGCTGACCCGTGAGGTCACTTACGAGGAAGTAAAGGCGATTTATGACCGATATTATGAGGACGAGAAGTTCGTCCGCGTGTTGGAAAGGGACGTGTTCCCTGAGACAAAGTGGGTGGAAGGCAGCAATTACGTGGATATCAATTTCAAGATTGACGAGCGCACCAGAAGAATCATCATGGTCGGGGCGATTGATAATTTGGTAAAGGGGGCGGCCGGGCAGGCCGTGCAGAACATGAACCTGATGTTCGGGCTGGATGAGGCAGAAGGACTTGATTTGGTTCCAATGTTTCCATGACCGGAAGCAGCTGGCATTGAACGCTTGGCGAAAAGAACTTCCTTAATAGAAAGGAAAACTATCATGACGATACGTACGATGACGATTGAGGATTATGACGGCGTGTACGCGCTCTGGATGACCATCAAAGGCTTTGGCATCCGCAGCGTAGACGATTCCCGAGAGGGAGTCGAGCGGTTTTTGAAAAGAAACCCGACGACCAGCGTGGTGGCGGAAGCGGACGACGGGGCCATCGTGGGAGGGATTCTCTGCGGGTATGACGGCAGGCGGGGATGTTTGTACCACGTGTGCGTGCGGGAGGATTACAGACGGCATGGCGTTGGAAGGGCGATGGTCGTGCGGGCGATGGAAGAATTGAAAAAGGAGCAGATAAGCAAGGTATCCTTGATTGCCTTTTCCATCAATGACATCGGGAACGCGTTTTGGAACACGATTGGCTGGACGAAACGCGAGGATTTGAATTATTATGATTTTGTGTTGAACGAAAAAAACATCACGGCGTTCAACAAGGAAGGGTGAATTAAAATGGAAGTCATCAAAGGCGGCGTGACCGCGGCGAAAGGATTTGAGGCGGCATCGGCTGCGGCAGGAATCAAGTATCAGGGCAGGGACGACATGGCCCTGATTTATAGTGAGAAACCATGCAAGACGGCGGGGGCGTTTACGAGTAATTTGGTGAAGGCGGCTCCGGTCATGTGGGACAAAAAGGTGGTGGAGAGCGGCGAAAAATCACAAGCCGTCATTGTAAATTCAGGTATTGCCAACGCTTGTACGGGGAAAGAGGGCTACGCGTATTGTAAGGCAACGGCCAAAAAGGCCTCGAAAGTGCTGGGCGTGAACGCAAAGGGCGTGTTGATTGGTTCCACCGGCGTAATTGGCATGCAGCTTCCGATGGAGCGGGTAGAAAAAGGGATTGAACTCTTGGCGGCGGCAAAGGCGGCCGGCATGGAGGCGGGAAACAGGGCGGCGAGAGCCATCATGACGACGGATACCGTGGAGAAGGAAGTGGCGGTGGCCTTGGAAATTGGCGGCAAGACCGTGACGGTAGGAGGCATGGCGAAGGGGTCGGGCATGATTCATCCCAATATGTGCACGATGCTTTCCTACGTCACCACGGACGCGGCGATTAGCAAAAAGGCGCTCGCCAAGGCGTTGCGCGAGGACGTGAAGGACACGTATAACATGATTTCCGTGGACGGGGACACTTCGACTAACGACACGGTGCTCGTCCTGGCAAACGGCATGGCCGGAAATAAAAAGATTCGTTATGGAACGAAAGAATATAAACTTTTCGTGGAGGCGCTTCATTACGTTAACGAGACGTTGGCGAAGAAGATGGCCGGGGACGGGGAAGGAGCCACCGCTCTGTTCGAGATGCAGGTCATTCACGCGGCTACGAAGGAACAGGCAAAAGGATTGGCGAAGTCCGTCGTGGGTTCGAACCTGACCAAGGCGGCCATCGCCGGACACGATGCCAACTGGGGAAGGATTCTCTGTGCCATGGGGTACTCGGGCGTAAGATTTGACCCGCGAAAGGTAGACTTGTTCTTCAAAAGCGAGGCCGGCACGATACAAATCGTGGAAAATGGAAAAGGCCTTGACTTTGACGAGGGGGAGGCGACCCGCATCTTGTCGCGGCCGGAGGTGACGGCGGTTGCCGATTTGAAAGAAGGCGAGGCGCATGCCGCCGCCTGGGGATGCGACTTGACACATGGATACATTGACATCAACGCGGATTACCGCAGTTGACCGGAAGCAACTTAGTGAATCCGAGCAGAAGCGAAGGATGAACTTAGTGCGAGGCCGTTCTTTGAGATTAGCGAGACTGAAAGTCGAGCTTAGCGAAAAGAACTTCCTTGGCTGAAAGCAGCTTAATGAAGTTTTGTGAAAAGAGGGCAAAAACATGAATGACAACATGCAACAATATTTGGACAAGGCGGAAGTGCTCATCGAGGCACTTCCCTATATTCAACGTTTTAATCGGAAAATCATCGTCGTCAAATACGGCGGCAGCGCCATGGTGGACGAGGAACTGAAAAGGCAGGTGATTCAGGACGTGACGCTCCTGAAATTGGTCGGATTCAAGCCCATCATCGTGCACGGCGGCGGCAAGGAAATCAGCAAGTGGGTCGGCAAGGTCGGCATGGAGCCGCATTTCGTGAACGGCCTGCGGGTGACGGACGAGGACACGATGGAAGTGGCGGAGATGGTGCTGGGCAAGGTGAACAAAAGCCTCGTGCAATTGGTGGAGAGCCTCGGCGTGCGGGCAATTGGAATCAGCGGAAAAGACGGGGCGTTATTAAAAGTAGAGAAAAAATATTCCAACGGGGAGGACATTGGCTTCGTCGGGGAAGTGAAAGAGGTGAACGCGGACATTTTGTTTGACCTTCTGGAAAAGGATTTTCTGCCGGTTGTCTGTCCGGTGGGAATGGATGATGAGTATCAGACTTACAACATCAACGCGGACGATGCCGCGTGTGCCATCGCGCGGGCGGTGCATGCGGAAAAGCTGGCGTTTTTGACGGATATCGAGGGGGTATATAAAGATCCGAACGACTCGAAGACGTTAATTTCCGAACTGTGGGTGGAAGAAGCGAAAAAGCTGATGGCGTCCGGTTATATCGGCGGCGGCATGCTGCCCAAGCTGCAGAATTGCATTGACGCGATTGAGAACGGGGTTTCACGCGTACATATCCTTGACGGGCGGATTCCGCATTGCCTTTTGTTGGAAATCTTTACGAACAAGGGAATCGGCACCGCCATTTTGAACGGAAAAGAAAGCAGGTATTATCATGGTGAATGAAAAACTGATGGCGGCGGAGGAAAATCTGCTGCATGTCTACAATCGGTTTCCGGTGGCATGGGAGCGAGGCGAGGGGATGTACCTCTATGACACGGAAGGAAAGAAGTATTTGGACTTTGCAGCCGGAATCGCGGTAACGGGGCTTGGCTATGGAAACAAGAAATTAAATGACGCGATGAAGGCACAGATTGACAAGGTTTGCCATATCTCCAATTTGTATTATCATGAAAATGCAGGTGCGGCTGCAGAGGCGTTAAACAAGGCTTGCAAAATGGATCGGGTGTTTTTTACGAACAGCGGAACCGAAGCCGTGGAGGGCGCGCTTAAGGCGGCCAGAAAATATGCCTATACAAAGGAAAACGGCCGTTTCGAGTTCATTGCCATGGAGGATTCCTTTCACGGGCGTTCCATCGGCGCCTTGTCGGTGACGGGGACGAGTGCTTATCGCGAGCCGTTCGAGCCGTTGCTGCCGACGGTTCATTTTGCCCAGTATAATGACTTGGACAGCGTGAAGGCATTGGTAAATGATAAGACCTGCGCCATCATTTTGGAACCCCTGCAGGGCGAGGGCGGCATCCATCCGGCGACGAAGGAGTTTATGGAGGGCGTGCGCGCACTCTGCGACGAGCATGACATGTTGATGATTTGTGATGAAATCCAGTGCGGCATGGGCAGGACGGGGCATATGTTCGCCTGGCAGGAATATGGAGTGAAGCCGGATATCTTGACGATGGCGAAAGCAATCGGAAACGGGTTCCCGGTGGGAGCGTTCGCCATGACGGAGGAAGTGGCAAAGTATTCGATGAAGGCGGGAGACCACGGTACGACGTATGGCGGGAATCCATTGGCCTGTATGGCGGTAAAGACCGTGTTGGAAATTTTTGCAGAAGAGCACGTCGTGGAACACGTACAAGAAATCGCACCGTATTTGTCGGAAAAACTGGCGTGTCTCGCGCAGAAACATGATTGCGTCAAGGAGTGCCGGGGCAAGGGATTGATTCAGGGAATCGAGCTGGAACAAAGCAAGCCGGTAGGCGAAGTGGTGAAAAAGGCGCTTGATTTAGGGCTGGTCATCATTTCCGCCAAGGGCAACACGATACGCTTCGTTCCGCCGCTGGTCGTGGAGAAAGAGCATGTTGACGAGATGGTGGAAAAGCTGGATGCCGCATTACGGTGAAGAATTGTGATACTGGGCATCAGATACATTTGCCGTGAGTATCTATGTATAAAGAACCCATCCATTTGGAAATACTAAGCAAAAAATACCGGCGCATGTCGTCGGCGAAGTTTGTGAGGTGTCAAAAAATGATGGGTTTTTTGATTGCGCTTTTATCGGGCGCGTTGATGAGCGTACAAGGAGTATTTAACACGAAAGTGACGGAAACGACCGGGATGTGGGTCTCGAACGCTTGGGTTCAGCTGAGTGCTTTCGCGGTCTGCCTGATTGCGTGGCTTTTGACCGGACGGGACAGCATTGCCGCACTTGGCCGCGTGGAGCCGAAATACATGTTGCTCGGCGGTGTGATTGGGGCGGGCATCACATGGACGGTTATCAAGAGCGTGGCGGAACTAGGGCCGGCCAAGTCCGCGCTCTTAATTGTTATCGCGCAGCTGATCGTGGCTTACGTGATTGAATTGTTCGGAATGTTCGGGATGGACAAGGAGCCTTTGGAATGGAGGAAGGTGGGAGGGCTTGTGCTGGCGTTGATTGGAATTGGGATTTTCCAATGGAAGTAAAAACTTTCCCATATCTGTGAAAAGTAACGGCCGGTAACATTTTTGTAATAAATTTGTAATTTCCTATTGTAATTTTCGTTCGAATTCGTTACAATAATAACAGCTGACATAAGGGGGCCTGCGCGGACATCGTGGAGGAAAAAAATTGAAAGTCAGATGGAAAGTTGGACGGAAAGTCAGATGGAAGAAAAAAACGGCCCGGGTGTTTTTGCTGTTTGGAGCGGCCTGCGTCATGATGACGGGTTGCGGCGGCAAGGATGATGGGCGGGACGACGGGCTGGTCTCGTTTACTGCCCATGAGGCCGGGCAGGACGCGGGTGACAAAGAGTCAGGTTCTGAAGTCGGGCAGGATTCATTCGAAGAGGAGTCAGGACAAGAGGGGGATTCTGCCGAGGACGTTCCCGCGGATGAGGTTTACGTGCACGTGTGCGGCTCGGTGAACAATCCGGGCGTATATAGGCTGAAGCCGGAGGCGCGGATTTACGAGGCTATCGAGGCGGCGGGCGGATTGTGCGACGACGCGGCCGCGGAGAGCGTCAACCAGGCACAAAAGGTCGAGGACGGACTGAAAATCTACGTGCCGGACAAGGAAGAGGTCGAGCACGGTTGGGAGGAGCCTTCGGGCATGTCGGACGTTTTCGGGGACGGAAGGCAGACGGACGTGTCAACTGCAAAGGTCAACGTCAATACGGCCACGGTCGAGGAGCTAAAGACATTGCCTGGCATCGGGGATGCCAAGGCGCAAAGTATCGTGTCATACCGCCAGACGAACGGGATGTTTCAAAGCATCGAGGACTTGATGAAAGTAGAAGGCATCAAGAACGGCGTGTTTGACAAAATTAAGGATCAAATCACGGTGTGAAGCCGTAGTCTAAAAAGGGAGTCGGGACAGGGGAGCATGAGCAAGAAAAGAATCCTAGTGGTAGACGATGAAAAACTAATTGTAAAGGGAATCCGATTCAGTCTGGAGCAGGACGACATGGAGGTGGACTGCGCGTATGACGGGGAAGAAGCCCTGGAGTACGCCAGAAACCAGGAGTACGACCTGGTGCTTCTGGACGTGATGCTGCCGAAGTTGGACGGGTTCGAGGTGTGCCAGCAAATTCGAGAATTTTCGGACATGCCGGTGGTGATGTTGACGGCGAAAAATGACGACATGGACAAAATACTCGGACTGGAATATGGCGCGGACGATTATATCACGAAGCCGTTTAACATCCTGGAAGTGAAGGCACGCATCAAGGCCATCATGCGCAGGACGATGAAGAAAGAGGAAAGCCATGTGGGAAGGACGCTGGTAAAGGGAACCATGCAGATTGATTGTGAGAGCAGGCGCGTTTTCATCGGGGAACGGGAGATCAACCTGACCGCGAAGGAATTTGACGTGCTCGAGCTCCTTGCCATGAACCCGAACAAGGTATATAGCAGGGAAAATTTGCTGAATCTGGTGTGGGGATACGACTATCCGGGTGACGCTAGAACCGTGGACGTACATATAAGGCGGTTGCGCGAGAAGATTGAAAAGAATCCAAGCGAGCCGAAGTACGTGCATACGAAGTGGGGAGTGGGTTATTATTTCCAAGGTTAAATTTGTTTCATTCATGAAGAACAAGATATTCAAAAACTTGCGGGTCAATATGATGTTCATGCTCATATTGATGGGCGTGCTGTCCGGGACGACCATTTATGTAGGGATTATTCAGGCATACGAGTCCCGGGCGGTTTCCCTGCGTACCGCCGAAATCCAAAATCAATGTACGATTCTCTGTGATCAATTATATAGTTATGGTTATCTGTCGGATAATTCTTCCGAGGTGATAAATTCCAGCCTTGCGCAATTGACGAACATTTATAGCGGGCGCGTCATGATCGTCGATCAGGATTTGAAAGTGGTGAAGGATACATACGCGCTGAACGAGGGCAAGATTAACGTGTCGGAGAGCGTCGTTCTATGTATGCGTGGGCAAAGCACCAGTTATTATGACAAGAAGAACCATTATATTGAGGTGACGTCGCCCATCATGGAGGGCGGGACGGACAAGATCGTCGGCGTGATGCTGGCAAGCGTCTCCACGGACACGATTGAGGACAGCCTGCGTATTTTTCACACGAAGGGAAGGTTGATTTTGCTCGTGGTTTATATCCTCGTGACGGTGATGGCGACGCTTTTGTCCGAACAGATCGTGCGCCCCTTGAAGCGAATCACGCGGGAATTGGAAGACACGACGGAAGGGTACGAGTGGGGCGGGTTGCATGAGGATACCTACGCGGAGACGAAGCAGATTGCGGACGCGTTTAACAAGTTGCTTTCCAGACTCCAGCAGATTGACCGGTCGCGGGAAGAATTTGTCTCCAACGTGTCCCACGAGTTGAAAACGCCGCTTGCGTCCATGAAGGTGCTGGCGGATTCTTTGGTATTCCAGGAAAACGTGCCGGTGGAGTTGTATGAAGAATTCATGCAGGACATCGGAAAGGAGATTGACCGGGAAAACGAGATTATCAATGACCTGCTTACGTTGGTGAAGATGGACAAGACGGCGCAGGATTTAAATATCAGGCAGACGAACGTCAATGACTTGTTGGAGTTGATTCTAAAGCGGCTGAAACCGATTGCCGAGAAAAAGAACGTGGAGATGGTGTTGGAAAGTTTCCGACCGGTGGTGGCGGAAATAGACGAGGTCAAGATGACGCTGGCGATTTCCAACCTCGTGGAAAACGCGATTAAGTATAATTCGGAGAATGGTTGGGTGCATGTGTCGCTCAACGCGGATCATCGATTCTTTTATGTCAAGGTGGCAGATTCTGGAATTGGGATTCCGAAAGAAGACCAGGAGCATATTTTTGAGCGGTTTTACCGGGTGGACAAGTCCCATTCCAAGGAAGTCGGAGGTACCGGGCTGGGATTGGCGATTGCCAGGAACGCCGTGCTGATGCACCGGGGATCGGTCAAGGTGTACAGCGAGGCGAACGAGGGGACGACGTTTACCGTCAGGGTACCCCTTCTATACCAGGTAGGCGTGGAGTGAAAGGTGGTGACGGGGAAATGATGGCGGGAAGGCGGAAAAGAAAAGCTTGCCCGGTGGCTCTTTGCATCGTGCTTTGCATGGCGTTTTTGTTTTCGGCCTGCGCGAGGCGGATTGACGTGGAGCCGGGCGACGAGTTTATTTTTTGCTTGAACGGGGAGCGCACGGGTCTGGTCAGGGTTCGTTTTGAACTAAGCGATGGGGAAACGCAAGAGCAGGTGGACGAGGTTTTGGAAGAACTTCGCAAACCGTCGGAGGACATCCATTATACCCCACCGATTCCGGAGGGAGTTCCGATCAAGGGAACTACCATAAATTACGCGGTGGCCACGGTGGACTTTGGCAAGGAATATGGCGAGCTTCCATCGTTGGAGGAGAAGCTGGTTCGTGCGGCGGTGGTGCAGTCCCTTTTGCAGATACCGGAAATCAGCGGGGTTTCTTTTACCGTGGAGGGGGAGAGCTTAAAAGATACAGACGGGAGTAAGATTGGCGTCATGAACGAGAACGACTTCGTGCAGAATTATGGCGGCATGCTGAGTTCTTATGAGGAGACGACGCTGACGTTGTATTTTACGGACGAGAGCGGGGAAATGTTGGTGGCGCGCAATGTAAAGGTTCGCTACAACAGTAATGTTTCCCGTGAGAAATTAATTGTGGAAAAGCTGGTGAATGGGCCGGGAAAGGGAAGCGGGGCATACGCGACCATCAACCCGACGGCGACGCTCCTTAGCGTGACGGTGAAGGATGACACCTGCTACGTGAATTTTGACAAGGAATTCTTGTCCGGCGTCGATGAGGTGAAGCCGGAGACGGTGATTTATTCCATTGTCAATTCCCTGATTGCCGGGTCGTCGGTAAGCAAGGTGCAGATTACGGTGAATGGGGAAAAAAGCGTGAAATACATGGAAGCGGTTGATTTGTCCCAGCCCTTGGAATGGGACGGGTCTTTGATTAAAAATGAGGAGGACTAAGGTGAGGGAAAGGCCGTTGTGCATCGTGGCGGCTTTATTCCTGGCGGTACAAGTGTTCCTTGTCGGAGGGGCGGGCGTTTGTAGGGATCTCGCGCCCTCCGCGATGGAACAAAACGTTTGCGAGGGGGACGACGTCCTGCTTTGCGGCCAGGTGTATCAAAGGGAAGAAAAAAGCGGTTATGACGTATATTATGTGAAGGAAAGTCAAGTTCAGGATTTCATGGAACCATCAGGAATTCTTGTCTATGTCAGGCAGAACAATCCAGAAGAAGGACAAAACATTCAAAATCAGTCAATTGAAATAGGAAATGTCATAGAAGCGGCGGGAACGGTTTCTTTTTTTGAGGAACCGGCGAATCCCGGTTGTTTTAATCAGAAATTTTATTATCAGAAACAAAAAATCCATGCCATGGTTTGGGCGAAAAGCGTGGAAATCAAAGAAACCAGGGGAAACGTCGTTTTTTCGTTGCAAGAAAGGCTGGCCAAGTTTCGGGGGGCGTGGAAAACTCTTTTGACAAATGCCATGGGTGAATATTATGGAAATAGCATGAGCGCCATTTTGCTGGGTGATAAAAGCGGATTGGACGCGGAAGTCAGAGAGTTGTATCAAAAAAGCGGAATCGGCCACGTTTTGGCGATTTCCGGCCTGCACATGACTTTTATCGGGATGGGGCTTTACAAGGTGCTCCGAAAGCTCGGCCTTTCGTTTCCGTTGGCCGGGGGAATCGGCGTGGCATTTTTATTGTGCTACACGCTGATGGTGGGGTGCGGCGTTTCGAGTCTGCGCGCCTTGATTATGTTCATGGTCTGCGTGGGGGCCGACGTGGCGGGACGGGACTATGACATCTGCACGGCCGCCGCGCTGGCGGCCGTGGCAATTGTCGCATGGCGGCCGCTTTACGTGCTGGACGCGGGATTTCTTTTGTCATTCGGGGCGATTCTTGCCATCGCGCTGGTAATGCCGATATTGAAGGAGCAAACCGTGTTGCCGGGCGCGGTTTGCGCAAGTGTCGCTGTGCAAGTCGTGTTATTGCCGGTGCAGTTATATTTTTATTATGAAATCCCGTCGTGGTGCGTGTTTTTAAATCTCCTGGTGGTTCCGTTGATGTCGTTGGTACTCGGAGCCGGACTTCTAGGGTCGTTCTTGTACTTGTTTTGGACGGGGGGAGGGCAAGCTGCGTTTGCGTGTTGCAAGGGCGTGCTCTGGTTGTACGAGCGGCTTTGCTCGTTTACGATGGAGTTGCCGTTTGGAAGGCTGATTCTTGGAAAGCCGTCCGTTTGGGAGGTGGTGGTGTATTATGTTATATTGTTCGCGGGCGTTTTCGTGTCGATTCTGTGGCGCGAACGGAGATGTCAAATGAAGCGGAATGGCGAGACGGATATTGAGGGGACGAAGCCGGCCATGACGGCGGGAAGACGGCGAGACGGCGGGCGACTGGCGAAAACGCTGGGTGAACGGCGGTCGGTGAGCGTGTCAAGGTGGGTATTTACGGCATCCGTTCCCATGTTGGCGGTTTTGTTTTGCCTTGTTTGCTGGGGCGGCCACCAGAACGCGCGGGAAATTCAGGTGACGATGCTGGACGTGGGGCAAGGAGATTGCTTCTATATTCAGACGCCCGGTGGCGAACATTATTTGGTGGACGCAGGCAGTACGAGCGAGTCCGACATTGGGAAATATCGGCTGGAACCGTTTTTGAAATCTAGGGCGGTGTCGTCGCTCGACTATGTCTTCGTCACGCACGGGGACGCGGATCACATTAGCGGAATTGAGGAACTGCTGGCCAACCAGAAATTGGGAATCCATATCAGGACGCTGGTGTTGCCGCCGGAACAAGTGATGGACGAAGCACTTGTCGGACTCGCGCGGCTGGCGGCAGAACACGGGACTCGCATCGTGACCATGCGGGCGGGCGAGCGCATCGTGCGGGGAAGGGGCGCGGTATCGAAGGAGGACGGCGCGTCGGAAAAGGTGGTCATGCTGACATGTTTGGCACCAGGCGCGGATTATGACGGGGAAACCGGGAACGACGCGTCGCTCGTCCTGGCTTTGCGATATGGGGAGTTTGACATGCTCTTTACCGGGGACATTGGCAAGGAAAGCGAAGAAAAATTGTTGCAAGACGGCGCGTTGGAAGAATTCGAAGTGCTCAAGGCACCGCACCATGGCTCAAAAAATTCGTCTTGTGCGGAATTTCTGGAGGCCGTCTCGCCGCAAGTCATCTTAATCAGTGCCGGCAAAGCGAATTCCTATGGGCATCCTCATTCAGAGGCGGTGGAACGAATGAAGGAGGCGGGGGGCGAGATTTACTGCACGATTCAAAATGGGGCGGTCACGGTGTGCTCGGACGGGGAGGAGGTGTATTGTAGGAAGGCGGAGTGATTGACCGTGCGGCAGGGCGCACAGCCTCGTGAATAGTAACGATCATCAGGCCCGATTTGGGCGAAACGTGCAAGTCGGGCTTGATTCTGTTTTTTTTTTCCTATATAATAGTAACGCTATGAAAAATTTGAATGAAGATTTGAAATCGGGACAATTAAAACAAGCCTACCTTTTGTTCGGGATAGAGGATTATTTGAAGCGGCTTTACCGCGATCGTTTGGTGAAAGCGTTGGTCGCCGAGGGCGACACGATGAACTATGCCTATTTCGAGGGCAAGGGCGTGGATGTGAAGGAACTTGTCGACCTGGCAGAGACGATGCCTTTTTTTGCCGAGCGCAGGGTTATCGTGTTGGAAAACAGCGGGCTGTTCAAGAGCGGCGGAGCGGATTTGGCGGAGTACGTGGGGGAAATGCCGGAAACGGCCGCATTCATTTTCGTGGAGAGCGAGGTGGACAAGCGTGGAAAGCTTTACAAGGCGGTGCAGAAGAAAGGACGCGCCGTGGAGCTTTCGACGCAGGACGAGGGGACGTTGAAGCGTTGGATTGCGGGAAAAGTGAAGGATGAGGGAAAGAGAATCAATGAGCAGACGGTTCTTTATCTTTTGGGCAAGGTCGGGACGGACATGGAAAACATCACGAAGGAGTTGGAAAAGGTGTTCTGCTATGCCCATGGCCGGGACGAGGTGACAACAAAGGACGTGGACGCGGTCTGCGTGACGCAGATTTCCAGTCATATTTTTGACATGGTTGATGCGGTCGCGGGGAAAAAGAGGCGTCGGGCGCTCGATTTGTATTATGACTTACTGGCGCTGAAGGAGCCGCCGATGCGCATTTTGTTTTTGATGGTGAGGCAGTTCCGCATTTTGTACCAGGTCAAGCAGTTCGACCGGAAAGGATATGGCCGCAAGGAAATTGCCGCGAAAGCGGGCGTGCCGCCGTTTGCAGTGGGGAAATATTTGGATCAGGCGAAGCTTTTGAAAGGCAAAGAAATAAGGGGCATTTTGGAAGACGCGGCGGACTTGGAGGAGCGGGTGAAGACCGGGCGGCTTGCGGACACGCTTGCGGTGGAGCTCTTTATCGTGAAGTATTCGGGATGAAGACATGGGGAACGTGCATGCCGCGCGAGAGTTGGAAGAGCGGGGAGAAAGGCGCGTGTTTCCGTAATTAGGAAAAGATGATGGAGGAAGAAACGTGGCAGGAACAGATCAGGGCAAGATTCGTAACTTTTGTATTATCGCGCACATTGACCACGGCAAGTCGACGCTGGCGGATCGGATTATCGAGCAAACGGGGCTTTTGACCAGCCGGGAGATGCAGGCGCAGGTTTTGGACAACATGGATTTGGAGCGGGAGCGCGGCATCACGATTAAGGCGCAGGCCGTGCGCACTGTCTATAAGGCCAAGGACGGGGAGGAGTACATTTTTAATTTGATTGACACGCCGGGACATGTGGATTTTAACTACGAGGTTTCAAGGAGCCTGGCGGCTTGTGACGGGGCAATTTTGGTCGTTGACGCGGCACAAGGCGTGGAGGCGCAGACGCTGGCGAACGTTTATCTGGCGCTGGATCACGACTTGGACGTGGTTCCGGTCATCAACAAGATCGACCTTCCCAGTGCCGACCCGGAGCGGGTCAAGGAGGAAATCGAGGACGTGATTGGCTTGGAGGCGGACGACGCGCCGCTCATTTCCGCGAAGACCGGGCTGAACGTGGAGGATGTCTTGGAGCAAATCGTGAAAAAGATTCCGGCACCGGTCGGGGACGTGTCCGCTCCTCTGCGGGCGTTGATATTTGATTCGGTGTACGATTCCTATCGGGGCGTCATCGTGTTCTGTCGGATTATGGAGGGGACGATTTGCAAGGGTACGCCGATTCTGATGATGGCGACCGGAGCGAAGGCCGAGGTCGTGGAGGTCGGCTATTTCGGCGCGGGGCAGTTTATTCCGTGCGATTCCCTGAGCGCCGGGATGGTCGGCTATATCACTGCCAGTTTGAAAAACGTGAAGGACACGCGGGTGGGCGACACCGTGACCAATGCGGCTTCGCCTTGTAGCGAGCCGTTGCCGGGTTACAAGAAGGTCAATTCGATGGTGTACTGCGGCATGTACCCGGCGGACGGGGCGAAATATCCGGATTTGCGGGATGCCCTGGAGAAATTGCAGTTAAATGACGCGGCACTCCAGTTTGAGGCGGAAACGTCGGCGGCGTTGGGATTTGGCTTCCGTTGCGGATTTTTGGGACTGTTACATTTGGAAATCATTCAGGAGCGGTTGGAGCGGGAGTACAATCTGGATCTGGTGACGACCGCGCCGAGCGTCATTTACAAGGTGTACAAGACGGACGGGGAAGTGATGGATTTGACCAATCCGACGAATTTGCCCGACCCGTCTGAAATCGAGTACATGGAGGAGCCGATCGTAAAGGCCGAAATCATGGTTACCTCGGAATATATCGGAGCCATCATGGACTTATGCCAGGAGCGGCGCGGCGTGTATGAGAGCATGGAATATATCGAGGAAAAACGGGCGGTGCTGCATTACCGGCTTCCGCTCAATGAGATTATTTACGATTTTTTTGACGCGCTGAAGTCCCGTTCCCGTGGTTATGCCTCGTTTGATTATGAGATTGACGGATACGATCGTTCAGAACTGGTGAAACTGGACATTTTGATTAACAAGGAAGAAGTGGACGCGTTGTCCTTTATCGTCCACAGCGGGACGGCGTATGAACGCGGCCGCAGGATGTGCGAGAAGTTGAAGGAAGAGATACCGAGGCAGCTGTTCGAGATTCCGATTCAGGCGGCGATTGGCAGTAAGATTATCGCCCGGGAAACGGTGAAGGCGATGCGCAAGGACGTGTTGGCGAAGTGTTATGGCGGCGACATTTCTCGGAAGAAGAAGCTTTTGGAGAAGCAGAAGGAGGGCAAGAAGCGGATGCGCCAGGTGGGCAACGTGGAGATTCCGCAGAAGGCGTTCATGAGCGTGTTGAAGTTGGATGAGAAGTAAGGATGAGGAGCGCGTGGAAACCGGGCGGGAAGTAAGGATGAAGAGTGAAGAGCGCGGGGAAGCCAGACGGGAAAGAAAGGGGAAATGGAGTGGATGGCAAAAATGGGGAAGAGGAATTGAAAAGACGATTAGAGGTTTATATCCACGTTCCTTTTTGTGTCAAAAAATGTGCTTACTGTGATTTTTTGTCCGCCCCGGCGAGCGAGGAGGCGCGGCAGCGGTACGTGGACGCACTCTGCCTTGAGATTGGCGGTTATCGTCGGGAATATCATGATGCGTACAAGGCAGGGAATCCTACCCGATTGCAACTGCGTTTTCCGCTTGACGGGACATTTCATGACACGTACGTGGTGGATAGCATATTTTTGGGCGGCGGCACGCCGTCCATCTTGGATGGACGGCAAATCCGACAGATTTTTCAAAGCTTGCGGAAGACGTTTTCCGTTTCCCGAGATGCGGAAATCACCATCGAGGCCAATCCCGGCACAGTGACGGGGGAGAAACTTTCGGCGTGGAGGGAGGTCGGCATCAACCGTGTCAGCATCGGATTGCAGTCGGCCAATGACGAGGAATTAAAATTATTAGGCAGAATCCACACCCATCATCAGTTTGAGGAAACATATGAAAGCGTGAGGGCGGCAGGATTTACCAATGTGAACGTCGATTTGATTTCGGCGATTCCCGGACAGAGTGTGGAAAGTTGGCGTCAGACGCTTGAGAAGGTGGCGGCGATTTCGCCGGAACACATTTCGGCGTATAGCTTGATTGTGGAAGAGGGCACGCCGTTTTACGAGTATTTCGGAGAAGATAGGGAAAAAAGGAACGTGGCTGGTGAACGAACGAAATTCGTCATGCCGGCATTGCCAAACGAGGAAGACGAACGGGAAATGTATCATTTGACGGAACGTGTCCTTTCTCCTTATGGGTATCACCGATATGAAATCTCCAATTATGCGAAGGAAGGGTACGCCTGCCGCCATAACCTGGGATATTGGGAGAGGCGGGAGTACTTGGGAATCGGCCTGGGAGCCGCGTCGTTCATGGGGCATAAGAGATATAAGAACACGTCGGATTTAGAACGGTACCTGGAAGCCTTGTTAGAAAAGGAGCGGCCGTTTTTGGCGGAGGAAGTTGAAAACTTAACAGCGGCGGACGAGATGGCGGAGTTCCTCTTTTTAGGGCTTAGGAAGACACGGGGGATTTCCGCCTATGATTTTGCTGAGAACTTTGGCCGGGATATCGACGAGGTTTATGGGCGGCCTTTGCAGAAGCTGTCCGCGGGAGGATGGCTAAAACGGGAAGGCGACCGCATTTTCCTGACCAGGCGGGGGATTGACGTCAGCAACATGGTGTTCGTGGAATTCTTGGAACCGGAAGTTTGAGGGGTCAAAAATACCTTTTGACTCCAATATCATCATCTTATGGTAATGGACAAAGTCTTGTCAGCAAGTTTGTTTTCCCCTATGAGACTTCGCATGATGAAAAACGTTACAATCTTTTTGAAAGAAAATCAATAAAAAATATATAAACAGTGTTGACAAATGCGAGTTTGGGTGCTATCTTATTAAACGTAAGGTGTTAGCACTCAAATAAAGGGAGTGCTAATAAAGAAAAGAGAAGGGAGGGGAAGCCGATGAATACGGAGTTGAGCGACAGGCAGCACATGATTCTTCGGGCGATTATCCAGAATTATCTGGAGACCGGCGAGCCGGTAGGTTCCCGCACCCTCTCGAAGTCCATGGAAGTGAAGCTAAGTTCCGCTACGATTCGCAATGAGATGGCGGATCTCGAGGACATGGGATACATTTTCCAGCCCCACACCTCGGCGGGGCGGATTCCTTCGGACAAGGGATACCGTTTTTACGTGGACAGCCTGATGGCCGACAAGGAGCAGGAGTTAAACGAGCTGAAGAACGTGATGCTGGAGAAGACCGACAAGATTGAGCGGGTGCTCAAGCAGGCGGCGAAAGTGCTGGCGACGAACACGAATTACGCGACGATGGTGTCCGCGCCGGTGAACAGGCGCAACACATTGAAATTCATCCAGCTCTCGCAAGTGGATTCGGAGCAGATTGTGGCGGTCATCGTGATGAGCGGCAACGTGATTAAGAATAAAATCATCGACGTTGACGAAGAATTTAGTAACGAGACGCTTCTGAAGCTGAACATGCTTCTGAACACGACGCTCAACGGGATGTCCATCGAGGCCATCAACCTCGGGCTGATTGCCAGGCTCAAGGAGCAGGCCGGCATTCACAGCAAGGTGATAAGCGACGTGTTGGATGCGGTGGCGGACATTATACAAGTCGAGGAGGACATGGAAATTTACACGAGCGGGGCGACGAACATTTTCAAGTATCCGGAGCTTAGCGACAACCAGAGCGCGCAGGAAATCATTCATGCGTTCGAGGAAAAGCAACAACTCGCGGAGCTTGTCAGCGAGACGCTTTCCGGTGAGGAAAACCACGGCATTCAAGTTTATATCGGGGACGAGGCACCGGTCAAGTCGATGAAGGACTGCAGCGTGGTGACGGCGACTTACGAGTTGGGCGAAGGGATGCGAGGCACGATTGGCATCATCGGACCGAAGCGGATGGATTATGAGCATGTCATGAGGACGTTGAAGACACTGCAGAACGAGTTGGACGCGATAAACCACAAAGAGGGTTCCACGCCGCCCTCATAGGAGGCGGGGAGGATTCGTACCACGTAACATGCAGGCGTTCGTGAAGATAGAGAGTCAAAAGAACAGGAGGTATAGCAGCCGGTGGAAGAGAAGATGAGTCAGGAAGAAATGGTAAAAGAAGCCGTGGAAGAGGCGAAGGCCAAGGCAGCGAAGGAAGCGGCCGAGACGGCCGGCGGGGAAACGGCCGAGGCAGAAGAATCTGTGAAAGGCGTGGAAGAGGCGGCCGAGGTGGAAGAGGACGAGGAGATTGGCGAGGACTCGGAAACCGGGGAGGACGAGTCGGACGCGGATCCAGAAGGGTCTTCGAAGGACAAGGCCGAGGGAAAGCCCAAGGGAAAGGGATTCTTCGGAAAGAAGAACAAGAAGGACAAAAAGGATGAAAAAATCGAGGAGCTGACGGATCGGTTGACACGTCAGATGGCGGAGTTTGATAACTTTCGCAAGCGTACGGAGAAGGAGAAATCCCAGATGTACGAGATTGGCGCGAAAGATGTCATAGAAAAGATACTCCCGGTGGTCGACAACTTCGAAAGGGGCTTGGCGGCCGTGTCCGAGGAGGAGAAGACGAATCCGTTCATGGAAGGAATGGAGAAGATTTACAAGCATTTGATGACCACGCTGGAGGAGATTGGCGTCAAGCCGATTGAGGCGGCGGGGCAGGAGTTCAATCCGGATTTCCACAATGCGGTGATGCATGTGGAAGATGAAAGTCTGGGCGAGAACATTGTCGCCGAAGAACTCCAAAAAGGTTATATGTACCGTGACCATGTGGTAAGGCACAGCATGGTGAAGGTGGCAAACTAAAAGTAGTCAATAACCAATTCATGGATCAGTCAAAAATGACATGGCCGTAGCATAATACGGCGAATAAAAAAGGAGGATGACATCATGGGAAAGATTATAGGAATTGACTTGGGCACGACAAACAGTTGCGTGGCAGTAATGGAAGGCGGGCAGCCGGCCGTTATCGCCAACACGGAAGGAGCGAGAACCACGCCGTCAGTCGTGGCATTTACGAAGACGGGCGAGCGTTTGGTCGGCGAGCCGGCAAAGCGTCAGGCGGTGACGAACGCCGACAAGACCATTTCTTCCATCAAGAGGGAGATGGGAAGCGATTTCAAGGTGACGATTGACGACAAGAGATATTCACCGCAGGAGATTTCCGCGATGATTCTGCAGAAGCTGAAAGCCGACGCGGAAGGCTACTTGGGCGAGAAAGTGACGGAGGCCGTCATCACCGTTCCGGCATATTTCAATGACGCACAGCGTCAGGCGACCAAGGACGCGGGCAAGATTGCCGGTCTGGACGTGAAGCGTATCATCAACGAACCTACGGCCGCGGCGTTGGCGTATGGTCTGGATAACGAAAAAGAGCAGAAAATCATGGTATATGACCTTGGTGGCGGTACGTTCGACGTATCCATCATCGAGATTGGCGACGGCGTAATTGAAGTACTCTCCACCGCCGGTAACAACAGATTGGGCGGTGATGACTTTGACCAGAAGCTGACGGATTACATGCTGGCCGACTTCAAGTCCAAGGAGGGAGTGGATCTTTCGGGCGACAAGATGGCGTTGCAGAGGTTGAAAGAGGCAGCCGAGAAGGCAAAGAAGGAGCTTTCTTCCGCGACGACCACGAACATCAACCTTCCGTTCATCACGGCGACTTCCGAAGGACCGAAGCATTTTGACATGAACCTGACGAGGGCGAAATTTGACGAGTTGACCCACGATTTGGTGGAGAAGACGGCAGAGCCGGTAAGACGTGCGCTTTCTGACGCGGGCATTACGGCATCCGAGCTTGGCCAGGTACTTTTGGTAGGCGGTTCCACGCGTATCCCGGCCGTGCAGGAGGAAGTAAAGCGTTTGACGGGCAAGGAGCCGAGCAAGTCCTTGAATCCGGACGAATGCGTGGCACTTGGCGCGTCCGTACAAGGCGGCAAGCTGGCGGGTGATGCCGGCGCGGGCGACATCTTGTTATTGGACGTTACCCCGTTGTCACTGTCTATCGAGACGATGGGAGGCGTGGCCACCAGATTGATTGAGAGAAACACGACGATTCCGACGAAGAAGAGCCAGGTGTTCTCCACGGCAGCCGACAACCAGACGGCGGTAGACATCAACGTCGTACAAGGCGAGAGGCAGTTCGCGAGGGACAACAAGTCCCTGGGACAGTTCAGGCTGGATGGAATTCCGCCGGCTCCGCGTGGAATCCCGCAGATTGAAGTGACGTTCGACATTGACGCCAACGGCATCGTGAATGTTTCCGCGAAGGATTTGGGAACCGGAAAAGAGCAGCATATTACTATTACCGCCGGCTCCAACATGTCCGATGACGATATCAACAAGGCCGTGAAGGAAGCGGCGGAGTTCGAGGCGCAGGATAAGAAGCGCAAGGAAGCCATTGATACCAGGAACGAGGCGGATGCCATGGTATTCCAGACCGAGAAGGCCATTAAAGAAGTGGGCGACAAGTTGGACGCGACTGACAAGGAGGCCGTCGAGGCTGACTGTCAGGCATTGAAGGACTTGCTTGCAAAGTCCGCCCCGGAGGAGACGACGGAAGCTCAGGTGGCAGAAATCAAGGCGGCCAAGGAGAAGCTTATGGAGAGCGCGCAGAAGTTGTTCAGCAAGATGTATGAGCAGGCCGGCGCGGCGGCTGGAGCAGGCCCGCAGGCTGGTCCGGCACCAGAGGCAGGTCCGGCACCGGAAGGATTCCAGGGTGACGACGTGGTAGATGGAGATTACAAGGAAGTATAAGACGGGGTTTTCTTCCCTAACAAAAGGAAATTCTACGGAACCGGAAAGGCTCCGTAGAATTTCTGTTAAAGAGTTGGGGGAAGGGGAAACGTGTATTTTTGAAATATGAAACGTGAATTGCGAAATATCGCACGTATCGTGCGGCAGATGAAAGGTAGAGGGTCATGGCAGAGTCAAAAAGAGATTATTACGAGGTGCTGGGTGTAAGCAAGGATGCCGATGACGCGGCACTCAAAAAGGCATACCGCGTTTTGGCAAAGAAATATCATCCGGACATGAATCCGGGTGACGCGGAGGCAGAAAAAAAATTCAAGGAAGCATCCGAGGCATACGCGATTCTTAGCGATCCGGAAAAACGCCGACAGTATGATCAGTTTGGACATTCTGCATTTGAGGGTGGAGCCGGCGGTCCGGGTGGATTTGGCGGATTCGATTTTAACAGCGCGGATTTTGGCGACATTTTTGGCGACATTTTCGGAGATTTGTTTGGCGGCGGCAGAAGGGGCGGCCGTAGCAACGGCCCGATGAAGGGGGCAAATATCCGCAAGAGCATCCGCATTTCTTTCGAAGAAGCCGTTTTTGGCTGCGACAAAGAATTGGAAGTTGTGCTTAAGGATCCGTGTACGGCATGTAACGGTTCCGGTGCCAAGCCAGGCACGTCACCGGAGACTTGTCCGAAATGTGGCGGCAAGGGACAGGTGGTTTACACGCAACAGTCGTTTTTCGGCACGGTGCAAAACGTTCAGACTTGTCCGAACTGCGGCGGTTCGGGTCATGTGATTAAAGAAAAATGTCCGTCTTGTTCGGGAACCGGTTATACGTCTAGCAGAAAGAAGATTCAAGTGTCCATACCGGCAGGTATCGACCATGGCCAGAGCGTGCGTATCCGTGAAAAAGGAGAGCCGGGGGTGAACGGAGGCCCGAGGGGTGACTTGCTCGTGGAGGTCAACGTGGCCAGACACCCGATTTTCCAGAGGCAGGACGTGCACATTTTCTCTACCGTGCCGATTTCGTTCGCGCAGGCCGCGTTGGGAGCGGACATCCGCGTGTCGACCGTTGACGGGGATGTCATTTATACCGTGAAGCCGGGCACGAAGACCGACACGAAGGTGCGATTGAAGGGCAAGGGCGTACCGTCGCTTCGCAACCCGCAGGTACGGGGCGACCATTACGTGACGTTGGTCATCCAGACTCCGGATAAGCTGAGCGCGGAAGCCAAGGAGGCACTGCGCAAGTTCGACGCGCTGGCGGGCAATACATTGAAACAAGAGGTGACACCGGACGAGTCCAAGAAAGGCAAGCGCAAAGGAAAAGGATTCATGGATAAAATGAAAGAAGCCTTTGACGAGTAGGTTTAAAGGTTATGGGGCTAACTTTGGTGATTTACAATTCGAGTGCGAAGTTAACCCCATTGTATATTTGGATGGTACCAAAGAGTAGATATATTAAGAAAAAATAAAGTGTGAAAGAATTATGTTTTTATAGTTGAATTGGTGGGATGGTAGTGCTATAATGATACCGTTGTTTTATCATAATAAACACTATGGAGGAGGAAAGAATGATGAAAGCAAAAAATGCGTGGCTGTTTTAGCCATGGCAGTAGTAACCTTGACGGGATGCGCATCCTTTGATGCCAGCGCTTACTTGAAAGCGATACTGGACAACAGCTACAAGAATGATTCCACTGCCTTTGTAGAGCAAAAGGTGGGAACTAAGGAAGAAGCGGCTGATTTGTACCAGCAGGGTATCGACGCGAATATGAGCCAGTTGTCTGGTTATACCATGGATGATGCCACGAAGGCAGAGATGGAGAAGCTGTTTGGTGACATTTATGCGGCTGCAGATTACACGGTTGGCGAAGCGGAGAAGGATGGTAAGAATTTTAACGTTACGGTTACATACCGCCCGATGACGCTGATGACGGATGCTACGGAAGCTTATATGGCGGCCATTGAGGAAAAGACGACCGAGCTTACCCAGAGGGCGATGAGCGGTGAGGAGATTTCCGATGAAGAAATTGAGAAAATGGCCATTGATCTTTATCTGTCCACGTTCAAGGATCAGCTTGCGAATATCCAGTATGGCGAGGAAACGAGCATGGTTATCAGGATTGAGTTGACTGACAACGTGTATGCTCCGAACCAGACGGATTTGGCGAATTTCGAGGCAGCGGTACTTGGTATCGAGTAAGAGCGTGCTATTTTGTGTTGGAGTTTATGGAAATTTGAGTAGTGTTTTGTGATGCCGTGCGTATAACGCACGGCATCTGACTAGGTAAAAAATTAAGGCAGAGAGGTTTTTATGGAACTGAACAAGGATAATATGAAGAGAATGATGGGCATCATCTTGTTTGCGGCTGTCGTGGTACTGGCAGTCATTAAATTTGACGTCCTATATGCATATTCGGGACAAGTTCTGGGCATGCTTTACCCATTCCTGCTTGGCGGCGCGATTGCTTTCGTGATTAACTTGCCGATGCGTTTTTATGAGCGGCAAGTTTTTGAGAGTCGGTGGATGAAAAAAAGATTTCCCAGGCTTTCGCGGATGAAACGGCCTTTTTCCATGATTCTTGCGTTCTTCTCTGTACTTTTGGTAATTGTGTTCGTGGCGTGGATCGTGGTTCCACAACTCGTCTCCACCGTAAAGACGTTGGCGGAGGCGTTTCCCGTGTTTGTTGGCGAAGTGCGTGAGCTGCTTGAAAAAATTGCGGAGGACGTTCCAGAGGTGCAGAAGTTTTTGGCTTACCTCAATCCGTCCAAAATGGACTGGAAAAAGGTGATGGGCGCGGTCATTGACTTCATGCGCAACGGTTTTGGGGAAAATGTACTTGCCTCGACGTTCTGGGTGGCGGAGCGGGCAATCAGCAGCACGGTGAATTTCTTTATCGCGCTTGTGTTTTCTTTTTACATTTTGGCGCAGAAAGAAAAATTGGGCAATCAGGCTTCGCGCATGCTTAGGGCCTATACTTCTTCCAAGGTGTATGAGACTACGATGAAAGTTTGCCGATTATTGCATGACAATTTCAGCAAATTTATTACGGGACAATGTATAGAGGCGGTCATCCTTGGAACGTTGTTCGTCGTGTCCATGACGGTGTTCCGATTTGATTATGCGCTGATGATAGGAGTGCTGATTGCGTTTACCTCTCTGATTCCCATTGTCGGGGCGTTTATCGGATGCATTGTCGGAGCCTTTTTGATTCTGGTGGTAAACCCGTTCCGGGCGGTGTTGTTCGTCATATTGTTCTTGGTGATTCAACAGATTGAGGGGAATTTGATTTATCCACACGTGGTGGGAAATTCGGTCGGCCTTCCTTCCATCTGGGTGTTGGTTGCGGTCACGATTGGCGGCAGCTTGATGGGCGTGGTCGGGATGCTCGTGTTCATCCCGCTGATGTCCACGGTGTATGCGTTGCTTCGGGAGAGCGTAAACCGCAGGAATGCATTGAAGACGGATTGACAGGAATGCGGCGGACATGCATGTAAGCGTCTAAAAGACAGACGCTAAGTGCTCGGTTAAGAGGAAGTTGCGCTGTCACTAAGCTCGAAAGAACCTCGCAAAGTGACCCGCAACTACATTCGCACGTAAGCGTCTAAAAGACAGACGCTAAGTGCTCGGTTAAGAGGAAGTTGCGCTGTC
>CAOKHZ010000029.1 GCA_948468385.1 uncultured Faecalicatena sp.
TTCATTTGAGCCTATTTTTTTCAGCTCGTTTTTTCATAGATTACTTGACACTACCCTGTTTTCTGCGTTTTTTCATCATGTTTTTTTGCCGTTTTTTTCTGACTTTGTCGGAACAGTCCTTGCAATACCTTTGGATGTTATTTTTGCGCTTTGTCAAAATCCCGCAACCCGCACATCTCATATACTTCTCGCCCTTATATAGTTTCCATTCATATCCAAGCTTTCTGAAATCGGATACGAACAATTTTTGTTTGCCTTCGTTATATAAATATAAAACGTGAATGTTAAGGTTATTGACTTTTTTTGCATATTCAATCAACCCCGATTCCTTCAATGCGTTCAATTTGATATCCTTTTTAAAAGCGGTAGTGTTGATACAAGCCATGGAGTAGATCTCGCCATTGCTATAATTTACCCAATTATGATTGTCTGGATTTCGAAAATTTTGAAATTTGGCCAGGCATAAAAGGGTAAAGGCAAGTCTCTGTAAGGTTTGATCTGGAATTTCGTCCACGGTTTTCAACTCATCTTCCGTAATCCATACTCCGTTGCATTCGCATAAAGAATATTTCCCGGCGTTTTTTGCATACTTTTCTAAGCTGGCTGACCAATCGAGAGGGTTGTAGCGAGGGTAACGGGTTTCCATGAACGTATTGAGCTCTTTTGTGATTTCTTCTTGTCGAAGCTCTTTTTCATGGTATAAGTATCGCGCATACACACTTAAAAATGTATATGTTTTAGATGGTTCCAGGTTTTTGCCTGAGAGTATACGGTCGACATACTCTTTTTCATTTAAAATTATAATAGCGCATCCTCCTCCTTGACTTTTTTCTGGCACATGATAAATTGTTCGCCGCCAAATTCAAATTCTCCATTGGATTTTACCAATATCGGATAATTTATTGTGCGATTGTTTTTATCCAACAAATTTTCAATGATTATTTCTCCGCAAATATCCCAGACAAATTGCTTGGATTTGGAAGAAGAATAGCAAAGGTCAATAAGGATGTTGCATAATTCCTTTTCGTTTGGACAGATTTCCTCGCACATGGCCTTGAACTTTAGTAACATCATGTTTCTGTTCACGTTTATTTCGTCTTTGTCCAAACGCTGCGAATTGGACAATTGCTGAAAACATTTTACGGAGTCGTCATACTCGGATTTTATTTCCGCAATTTTGCGGTAATCTTGTTTGCTATACACGGCGCCGGATTTTAAAATAGAGCGGTCAAAGCTTCTGTTTTCCTTGTATTTCTTCAGGTGTGAACGGAATGTATCCTCAAACAACCATGAAATACGGTTAATCGTACACGCATTATCTCCAACGGGCATGAATTTTTTATAGTACTCAATAAATTCCTTTTCAGAGCTGGTCTTATCTGTCTTTTGGAGTAAGGCGGAGAGGGGAATTTTAAACTCCCTGATACATTTACTATTCGTATCCTTCCTATATTTGTTATATTTTGCCATTAAATCAGGATATACGTACTTCATAAAATAAGGTTTGTTTTCAGCCACGATTTTCAAACACAGTTCCTTAAAATGTCTTTGCTCCTTTGTATCATCCGGCAATTTGTGACAGGCCGATTTCTGATACCAATATTTTGGCATTGGCTTTGCGATAATGCCTTTGGCGCGATCTATGGAGTTTTGCTGATAATGCTGCCCGCACATGATTCGATAATCCAAGATTTTATATTCTTCGCTATCCTTGTCAAATAAAGACTGCCGTTCAATCATTGCGGTAATCCGATTGGTCGTGGTGCCAATCTCGTCACCAAAGGCAAGCTTGTTCGCCTTCACGATGTCATTTTCCGCCGGTATGATTTTTTCCGCTTTTCTTTGCACGCATTCAATCGTAGTGGAGTTAAGCGTATGCTCCACGATGATTTTGTTATCTGTGGAAAAGAACATGTCTCCGTCTTTGTCGCTCCCGTTGGTGGCATCACAAGTGGAATCCCATGAATTTAAAATGATTCCGGTGGCATTATACTGATACCAAAAGTCCATTTCTTCGTTATGTACGACTTTTCGTTTCCTTATATTATTGTGGCAGGTCATGGGAGCGCGGAACAGGGCAATGTCCTCCACGTTTTTATCAATCCAGTATTTGTGATATACTTCTCCTTTTTTTAACAAACCGGTAACTTGCAAGCCAAATATGGATTGTGCAAGAGAATATAGGTCGCCGGAAACCATGGCGAAATTCCCGCTAAGCTTGATGGAACCTTTGGCGGCCATTTCTATTCGTTTTTTAATCAAGGAATGCAATTTGTTTATCACAAAAGGGTCTTCAAACAAACGTTTCTCTATCATAAGGGCTTTTATAAAATCGTTGTCTATATATTCCATAACGTCTTCATTGAGGTACATGCCTTTTGCAAAAACAATTGCTTTTCGCCAATCGCCGCCAAGAACGTCTTTGATTTCATCGATGGTGGGTTTGCACAATTGATAAAGCTCTTCCTCCGTCAAATTGTATGTTTGCAAGAACTGGTAATTGGAATTTCTCACATGTTCCAATTTGTGAGGTGTGGTTTTTGCAATAGAAAACTGATAATGGTTCTCGTTGCAGCATTGTATAAAATGTTCCAGACTTTTGTACGAATCCCAGAGCTTGACCATGGAGGTGGTGAGGATTACGTCGTAATCTTGTACGTTCCGCCGCTCCCCCCAGGCATCAAGAACTATGTAGTTTTCGTGATTGACTCTTTTGGCAAATTCAACAAAATCAAAGGTAAATAACATTCCCTTGGTCCAGGCATATCGTATGTTCGCGCCGGATATGGTTTGTCCTTCGAACTCCTCCCCGTATAAATCCTTGTTGATGACGCGGGAATATTTAGGGGACATAAGTCCATATCCGTCAGAATCACAATATTGGATTTCATAATTTTTTTCGTATGTAAGTTGCGGCTCGCCCTCCCCTTCGTCACTGATTTTGATGACATCTTCCTTAAAAGTCACGTTGCAATCAGGAACAATTAAAATCCTGGGCATTGTAACCGGTATGGAAGCACTGCAAATCAAAGCCTGATATGCCTCTAGTTTGGCGGGAATAATGGGCTTGGTCTTATCCCTTCCGTTATCCATACGTTTCACAATCTCTTTAAAAACATGGTCTCCTATATAAACGATAGTTGATTTTTTGATTCCGCCGTTCGTCCCAAGTAGCCGATGATATTCATAATCATTGATTTTAAAGCCCTTATTGGCTCTGTCATAATCTTTGTCAGAATTCATAATCATACAAAAATAGTCCTTTTGATATTGCAAAGAGTACAATTTCTTATATAATTCTTTTATCTTGTTTTGGTTTTCCTGGCTTTTCGGCTGTTTTTTTATGTATTTGATTTCTTTTTGGACGCTTGACACCTTGGAATCCAAATCTTCATATTCCAAATCCTTAGAATCCTCAGAATTAAAATCCTCAGATTCAGGATCTTCAGATTCCAGATTTTTAACTCCATTCAATTCGCAAATCCATCGAAGGATTTGGCTGTCATTTAAAGCCACAATATCGTTTTTGTTCTTCATGGCAGATTGAAGTGGAAGTTGAAGGTTCCACTTGGCCTTTTTCAATCGTTCACTTGGTAATTTGTAAATGATTTTATGGCAGGATTTTAGCATTTTTGAATTCCTCCGCTTTTCTTTTCGTTTTCATGTTCCGTTTGCATTGTTCGTCAAATTTCATGTCACTTGCAATTCGCTGCGCTATTGATGAGCCGTTACGATTACTTTCTTTTTTGAAATTTGTACAAAAGTCGGATTCGTAAATGAGCCCTCCGAACTTTCTGTGATTCGTCATGTTAACCCTGATATCGTAAAATTGATTTTTCATTATTTTTCAAATGATCTCCTTTCTTTTTTCATGTTCTCCTTTGGGAAGAGCCGTTCTTTGATTTTGCCGCTATGAGACTGGCTCTTTTGGAAGCTAGTGTTACATTCTCTGAAAGGAAGTCGAACTTTTTCTAAAAATCTGTCAATCTTGTTTTTGAATAAATCAGAACAAATGTTCAAAAAATGAGGTTGACAAACAAGAACGAATGTTCTATAATTAAGAACATGAACGAACGAAAATGCGAAAAACCAATCCTGAAACAGTGTCAGTAAGTCGGTCACTGCGCTAGGATAGGCCTTTCTACATCAAATCTTGGAGAGGTGTACCGATATGGAAAAAATAATGATACCTGAATATTTGGAACCAATGGTGGACTTGTACTATGCGAATCATGCAAAAAAATTATATGACATGGTAGATAAAATTTTATTTAAATTACATTTTGTAGATGTGGATAAAAATGATTTTTATTCTTTGGCAAATGAGATTTTTATGTATGCGATAAGGGATTATGATTCATCCAAATCTTTTGAAGTTTTTTTATATTCTTGCCTATATAAAAAGTTTTGTACGGAAATGACGAGAAGGAATCGTGAAAAACGTAAGGCGGATAGGATGGCGGTATCAATAGATATGCCGATAGGAGAGGATGAAAATGCCACGATTGGAGACACGATTGCCGATGGCTTTTCGATTGAAAGAGAATTGTTTGAAGAAAACGAAGAAGGATATAGTAAGAGAATGCTGGCATATCTCGATCGGCTGTCGAGTCTTCAAAAGGAAGTTTTGAGGTTAAATACGGCGGGTTATCTTCCGAATGAAATTAGAGAAGAATTACATATAAGCGAAAGAGAATATATGGATTGCTATGCGGCAATTCGTTCATATAGAAATGTTTCGGTGTTATTTACGGAGCCGTGAGCCCGCCGCATGGCCTCCGGCCGTCGATTGCGAGAGTGCCTTGCACAAAGCAATCGACGTTTATTCATGGCGATGTTTACGTTAGCAAACATGAATGGTTACTATTTCAAAAGCCGGATTTGATAATGGGAGGAATTAAAAATGGCAAGACCTAGAAAACAAACTTATACTTTAGAAATGTATTTAAAAAAAGTGAAAAAGGGCGACATTGATAATAATGCCGACGTCCAAAGAAATTTTGTGTGGAATAATGAACAAATTAATGAGTTGGTTGTTACGGTATTGACGGATGATTATATTCCTCCCATTATTCTTGGAGAAGAAGAAAACTCCAAATTGCATATTGTGGATGGCGGTTGTAGAACGGCAGCTTTAAGGAAATTTAGGGAAATGAATTATAAGATTACATCATCTATAGAGAATTCCCTGATTCCTTATAATAAGAAAGTTGTTGTTGGAGATGGAACCGTCACATATGAAGAAGCAGTATTTGATATAAAGAACAAGACGTATGAGAAACTTCCAGAGGAATTGCAGGAGAAATTTGACGAATATCAAATTGAGACGGTCATACATGAGCGTTGTGATAGTTCGAAAATATCAAAATATATCAAACGTTACAATAATCATGTTGCCATGAATACCGATCAAAAGGCGTTTACATATATTGATCGGTTTGCAAGCCGGATTCGTAAAATTGTGAATGGCAAGTTTTTTGTGGAGTGCAATAACTATTCTGAAAAAGACAAAACAAAAGGCGTAGTTGAAAGAATCGTGGTAGAAGCGATGATGTGTATGAATCACCTTGATGATTGGAAGAAACAGCCAAAGGCGGCTTGCAAATACCTGAATGAAAATGCGACAGAGGAAGAATTTGAAGGATTCTCAGAGAATATACATCGGATTGAAAAAATTGTGACGGATGACATAAAGGATATTTTTAATAAGAAAGATTCCTTTATTTTCCTTACGCTGTTTGACAGATTTACAAAACTTGAATGTACGAAGCTTGAGATGGAAGACATCAGGTTTGCAGAATTTTTAAAAGAATTTGACAAGAATTTCAGGCCGAATAAGAGAAACGAGAAAGGACTGCTTTTTGATGAAATTGATAAAGATTTGAGTACGAAGGACAAGCAGGTTATTACGGATAAATTGAACATGCTTGAAAAATTAATGCTTCAATTCTTACATGCTAACAGTGAAGAAACGCTTGACGGAGAGGAAACGGATGTTTTGGTTAGTGACGAAGCGTTCATTGCCGAAGTTCTTGACATGGATGTAAAGACGGTTTTAGATGACATGGATTTTTATAATGAAACGTTGGATGATCTGGAAGATAGAACCATAAAAGTGGGGTCGAGACTATTAAATAAGCAGAATCGGTTATCACTATTAACAATGCTTATATGGGCATTTAAAGAAGATATTGATTTAGAAGGTTGGTTAACCGATTACGCCGCTAAAAATAATACATATTTCGTAAACCCTAGAAAGAACTTTATACATATGAAACAAGATTACGAACAATATTGCATGAAAAATAAAAAGATTGCGTAAAAGTTTGATGGTTACTCGTGGAATAAATTCCACGATTCGACGATTACAATTTAACGAGTATATTTGTTCGGGGTAGTAAACGGCTTACCCGTTTCCAAATAGCACCATGAATCATTGTTTCGCATATAATTTATATAGATTTAACTCCGTGTTCCAGTTCTGGGCATTCCGTAACATAATGTGAGGGCTGTTTATATATATTGTATACTGAAAATTTGTATTTGCCATGAAAGGATATAAAAATTGATTGTTGTAATAATTTTATTTTTTATGGTTATTCATGTGATGTCGGTATGTGTAAGTACATATTTATTATTGCTTGAAAAACGATATTGCGAACAATGTAAATGGTGGAGTGATATTGGCGCATTATCTTTATTTGTAATTAGTCTGATCCCATTTTTAGGCACCATGACATCCATTATCGGATGTGCTGATTATACAAGAAACATCGTACGCGAGTTAGATAAAAGGAACATATGAAGAAATATATGAAGAAAT
This sequence comes from uncultured Faecalicatena sp., assembly GCA_948468385.1. Lineage (GTDB taxonomy): Bacteria > Bacillota > Clostridia > Lachnospirales > Lachnospiraceae > Schaedlerella. The sequence goes on from CAOKHZ010000029.1 coordinate 6,824, forward strand.
ATATGAAAAAACATATGAATGAACATTATGAAGAAAAATATCATAAAATCACACGGAAATTGAAGCGACCCTTGCAATCATGAAAAAAGAAGGGGACAAAACATGTTTATCTCCTTCTTCTACCATTTTTAACTAAACGACATTAATTCACGACAGTGAGGCGTGAGACCTAGTTCCCAGTCATTCGTTGCCATAAATCTCAATCTGCGACAAGGCGGGGAATTGTGACGGCTTGTCTGCCGCAATCATGTTTGAAAGCTCGATATAGGACGTTTTTCTTTTTTCAAATGTCAATGTTTGTGGTTTGTCTGTCATTTCAAGATTCATCGTGAGCGGCTCGCCGTCCGAGAAGTTCACGGTTATCCGTTCCCAAAAGTTGTCATGAGGCATGTCAAACCGGATGAAAATCGTAAGTTGATCCACGCCGACTTCGCGCCCGAAATCAATCTTTAGCTTGGAATCGGGATTTTTATTGATGCCCCATGAACAGTACGGCCATTCATTATGGCTTTGATTTATCCGAATTCCGTCAATGGCGTTTCGCGCGGCAAAAACGCCGGTTGTGCCTGAATCGGACGAGGCGTGCGGGAAGGCCGTCGTGTTTTCTTCGAAATCATACGGATTTAACGCAAGGTTTCGATAGGTGTGGATTTCATAATCCTTGGCATACCGGGCCGTGACAAGGTGCACTTCTCCGGAAAACGCTTTCGGGGAGTAGGAAGATTTTCGTTCGTGAAACGGTATTTTAAACGAGGTCATTTTCTTTACGAATTGGAGTGCGTTTCCCATGGCATCATCGTATTGAATTTGTAAAAATCCTTCTTGTTCCGAAATTTCAATAAAAATGAAGTCTCCTTCCTCGTATGTCCGATAGAGCACGAGGGACGCTTCTTCTTCTCCGCGCGCGACGGCGATGGTACGATATTGTTTGTCCATTACTTTTATTGCAATCATTTTCGTGCCTCCTTGGCTAGATCAAAGTCTTTACAAAATTCGTCACGTCCCCATCTTCGGCGTTTTCGAGGAAAAGCTTCTTGAAGCGTTGCCCGGCAAAAGCACCTTTGACCAGGTCAGCGTCCAAATCCTTTAAGATGTCCACGAGCGGACGGTAGGAGACGGCCTTTACGCCATCCAGGATTTTCTTGTTTCTCATTTCAGGTTCGACCCGTTCTTTTGGATACCCTTGCCCATGGCCGAAGCCGAACAGTTTCTCGAAGATACACTCCAAGTTGAGTTCGCCGCCCCAGCCAAATCCTTTTGCAAAAGGAATCGCGACGGCATTTCCATCGTTTACGTGCGCAAACGTGTATGCGTCGACGGGATCCTCGACATGGCCGCAGATGACGCCGGGAAACGAGTTCATGGCAAGCATCGCGCCCTCGCCGGTGCCGCAGCCCGTGATGACGTAATCCGCTGCCTTGCTGTTTAAGAGGACGGCTCCAAGGATGCCACATTGCACGTACGTAAGCTGTGCGTCATCGTCCGGCGTATACATGCCGTAATTGTAAACGGCGTGTCCCATTGGCTCTACCACTTTTTTGAGCGAGGTGGCGATAAGTTCATTTTTTGCCGCCTGGCTGTTTTCATTGATTAATGCGATTTTCATTTTGATAATCCTCCCTACAATGAGCACTTGGTGGCCGTTCTTTGGTCACTTATGTGCGAATGGACTCCGCGCGTCTTGGTGAGGTGTTTTCGAGCCTAGCCGCGCGGAGTTTCCTATAATCATGGCTGCTTTCCGATATAGGCCAAAATCCCGCCATCCACGTAGAGGATGTGGCCATTTACAAAGTCCGATGCATTTGAGGCCAAAAATACCGCTGGTCCCGCCAGGTCGTCGGGCGTTCCCCACCTTTCGGCGGGTGTTTTTGCCAATATGAACGCGTCGAACGGGTGCCTGGAACCGTCTGCCCTCGTTTCGCGCAAAGGGGCGGTCTGCGGGGTCGCGATGTAACCGGGACCGATGCCGTTGCACTGGATGTTGTAATGGCCGTATTCGCTGGCAATGTTTTTCGTGAGCATTTTAAGCCCCCCTTTCGCGGCCGCATAGGCCGATACCGTTTCCCGTCCCAGTTCGCTCATCATGGAACAGACATTGATGATTTTTCCCCCGCCTTGCTTTATCATGTCAGGGATGACGGCCTTTGACATGATAAACGGGCCGTTCAAGTCAATGTCCACCACTTGGCGAAATTCTTCGGCACTCATCTCGCACATCGGAATCCGCTTGATGATGCCGGCGTTATTTACCAGGATGTTGACGTGTCCGACTTCCTCCGTCACTTTCGTGACAAGTTCTTGTACCTGCCGTTCGTCCGTGACATCGCAGACGTAGCCGTATGCCTCGATGCCCAATGCCTTGTAATCGGCGACGGCCTTGTCAATACCGTCCCGGTGTCTGGCGTTAAATGCAATCTTTGCCCCGGCTTCGGCCAAGGCCTTTGCGATGGCAAAGCCTATGCCGTAAGTACCGCCGGTGACCAGGGCCACTTTTCCTTTCAAACTGAAATCTACCATATGTTCTCCTTTCTGCAACCATATGCTTATGGCATGCGAAGCCCTTTGGCGTATGTTTTTACCAGATGAACAGTGACTTTCCTTTTAGGCGAAGAATCGCTTCTATGAAAAAGTAGTCGCCATAGATGATGGGAACTTCCGTGTTCAAGCCGCCTTCGTCGTGGTAGAAGAACGTGCCGCCGTCCATGATGGAATCGATGTCCGTCTCCCAGTTGGCGAACCTTTCCTCACAAGCGCGCAGGATTTTGTATGCCGCGTCCGTATAAAGATTTTTTTCATATTTGCCGACATGCTCTGCCAGTTCAAGCAAGCCTGCCGCCGTTATCATGCCCGCCGTGGAATCGTACTTTAATGGTTCTTTTGGCGCACGATAATCCACGAGCGGCAGCCAGTCATTTACCGCGAGGTTTGCGATACAATAGTGCGCGCATTTCTTGGCCGTGTTTAAAAATTCTTCCGCCTCAGTATGGCGGTAACTGAGGGCGAAGCCGTATACGGCCCAGGCTTGTCCCCTTGACCAGGAGGAACCCTTTTCAAAGCCCTGGCCTCCCGGGTTATTTACAAAATCCCCGGTGTCGGGATTGACCTCCACGATATGGTTGCAGCTGCCATCCTCCCGAATGACGTATTTTTGCGCCGTCCTTGCATGGCGGATGGCCATTTGTGAAAAACGGGAGTCCTTCGTGACGTCCGAGGCCCAATATAAAAGGGGAATGTTCATCATACAGTCGATAATCATCCAACCACTCACGTTTCCGTCTTCGCCGAAATGGGAAGACGTGCCGTCCGCCCATGCGCGGATGAAGTTTCCGCCCGGATTAAAGCGGCCCGCCAAGAGGTTTGCCGCCTGCAGTCCCCGTTTCAGCGAAAGCTCGTTTCCCGTCTTTCGATAGTTTGCCACGGCCGATGGCAGAAATAAAAATCCCGCATCGTGGTCAACGCCTTTTAAATCCGTAAGGATTTCATTTAACCGGTCTTCCACGCCACAAGCCGTGTTTCGATATAACTCGTCCCCCGTGGCCTCGTACATTTGCCAGAGCATCCCCGGCCAAAACCCATTCGTCCAGAAATGAACGCCGCCCATCTGTTCGACAAAGGCACAGTCAAAATATTTTCCATTCTTTGGGCTGTAAGGAATCATCGTGCCAATCCGCTCGCACTGCGCGTGCATTTTCATGAGAAGCCTTTGATAGGCTTCCTCAAGCCATTCCTCGTTGGAACATGTGAGTCCAATCCCCATATTAGTACCTCCTAGCTTGTGTCTTTATATCATAAATGATAACAGAAAATTTGTGGATTTTCTTGTTTTTTATTAACACAAACATTGCAAATTTTAATTAAGTGGCATGATGCCGGAGTCAAAAGATCATTTTGATGTTATAATGATACTAGCGTCTTGTCCCGTTGATGTTTAGCCAACGACTTGTCTGAATTTTCATCTGCTACGTTGTCGTCAATCGGCGTAGCCCGCTACGCCTCATTCCTCTGCCTTGCGGATGGAAATTCATTCTGCGTCGTTTTGCTAAACATCAACGGGACAAGACATTGGCAGAGTTTGGCTTTGGGATTTTTGGAAAACATAGAGGTGGATGATGATTATTTACGATTCATGTCAGGAGGCAATCGAGTATTGCCTTGCCACGAAGACGTTTGCCGTGGCGCATCTTTATAGCAATGAGAAGACTATGGACATTCATATTCATGATACATATGAGATTTATTTCAGCATATCCGGCGGAAAACAATTTCTGATTGACGACCGCCTATATGAGTTTAAGCCGAATGACATTTTTTTTATTAATCAATTTGAGAGCCATCATGTGAAGCGGCTTGATTCCATGACGCATGAGCGGATTGTGATTTCCGTACATCCAGATTTCGTGACGGCATTGTCCACGGAAAAAACGGATTTAAACTTCTGTTTTACTTATCGGGACGCGCCGTTTGGCCATCGGCTGACGTTGGACGATCGGGAAGTTGGCAAGTTGATGTATTACGTTCATAAGCTTGATGAAACATATGAGTATGGACAAGACATTCTGGACATGGCCGTATTTATAGAAATGCTTACGTTTCTTAATCATATGTTTTACATCCGGTGCCGGAAGAAAGAAAATAACGATACCGCCGTCCCCAAATTGGTTGCCACGACGGCGCATCAAGAATTGATTGACCATGTTTTGTCTTATGTAAACCAGCATTTGTCGGAAAATCTTTCGATATCCGCGTTGTCGGAACAATTTTTTCTTAGTGGCCCGTATTTGTGCAAGGTATTCAAGGCTCAGACGGGAATCACGATTAACAGTTACGTTGCGGCGAAACGGATTTCCTATGCGAAGGAATTGCTCATGGAGGGGCACTCCATGACGGAAACCTGCCAGATGTGCGGATTTGGGGATTATAGCAACTTTTTCAAGACGTTTACCAAAATCGTCGGGGTGTCCCCAAAGAAATACGTTACAATTCAGCGCCGTGCCAGTGCGGCAGGGCGCACAGCCCCGTGAATAGTATCGAAATACGTGTCTAATACGTGTCATATATACAAAAATAGGAAATGATGGCTTGAAAAAGACGGATGGTATGATATAATAGGAACACTTGACGTGGTTTTGTTATCGTTTTCGAAATCGGGCAAGGCCATGAAAAGCAAAAATGTCCGAAAACCCTATAAAATCAAGGCTTTCAGACATTTTCAATCGAGCATGGGAGCAGGGGATGAGAGAATCGAACTCCCGCCAAAGGTTTTGGAGACCCCTATCATACCATTTGACCAATCCCCTAAGCTGTCGGCATGTCGCCGAACACTTAAATATTATACTCAAAATGGCACCATTTGTCAAGAAAAATTTTAGAGAAAATGAAGGTGGAAGGTAACAGTTCAGTCAGGTCTGCGCATTTACTGCGCAGACCGTATGAAAACGTGCTGGAGACAAGGCATATGGCCCATCGCGAAGCGATTTTAATGGCCATATGCCTTAACGGTTCGAACTGTTAAGGTGGAAGAATGACGTTTGAAACGGAAAGATTGATTTTGCGTCCGTGGGAGGAATCGGATGCGGAAAGTTTATACCAATATGCGAAGAATCCCGCAGTCGGACCGATTGCGGGGTGGCCCGTGCACACCAGCGTGGAAAACAGCAGGGAAATTATCAAAGGCGTGTTGTCGGAGCCGGAAACATACGCGGTCGTGTTGAAAGAGACAAAGGAGCCGATAGGAAGCGTCGGGTTGATGATTGGTGCTGCAAGCGGATTGGCCTTGCCCGGGGACGAGGCAGAGGTAGGGTATTGGGTTGGCGAGCCTTATTGGGGGCGTGGGCTGATTCCGGAGGCCGTGCGAGAGCTGATGCGTTATGCGTTTGAAGATTTGGGAATGAGGAAGATGTGGTGCGGTTACTTTGACGGGAATACGAAGTCACTGCGGGTGCAGGAGAAATGCGGCTTTCGTTATCATCATACGTTGGAGGAGGTTCGTTGTTCGCAGCTTGACGAGACGCGGATGGAACACGTCACATGTATTTCAAGGGAGCGGTGGGCGAAAGCGAGGTGATTGAATGAAAAAATGTTTTAACATCAATGGCGCGTGTTACCCGGATGAAAACTATATGGTAAATCTTGACGGACGGGCAGAGGAGATAAAAAAACTGATTGACGGGCGAAAGTATTTTGTTATAAATAGGGCGAGGCAGTATGGAAAAACGACAACCTTGAACTGGTTGGCAGATTGTCTCGCAGAGGAGTATGGCGTATTTTTGATAAGCTTTGAAGGGCTTGGGGATGCTCCTTTTGAAAAAGAAAGTTCATTTTGTCACATGTTTTGCGAACTGCTTTGTGATGCCATTGATTATGGGGAGGCAAAGGGGATTTTTCAGAATCGCGGCGGATGTTGTATGACATTTTGTTTCATGGGCAGGAATTTCCGTTTAATCTCAATAATCAAATCATTGGGATTGGCAACATGTTTGGTTTCGTGAAAGAGGAAAATGGCCAAGCCGTGATTTCCAACCGCATATTTGAGACGTGGTTTTATAATCTGTTTATTTCACAAGAGGCGTTGCAAAGTCAGTCTTATAAGGCGGCCACGGAGGTTAAGAATCAGTTCGTCACGGAAAATCGTTTGGATATGGAACGTGTGCTTGTAAAATTCATGGAGCATTATGCAGAAATTTATGAAGGATGTTCAGAACGCTTTAAGGAGGAAAATGGGAGAAGGCTGTTTCTTTTGTACTTAAAGCCTATTATTAATGGAACTGGAAATTACTATATTGAGGCTCGGACGAGAAACCAGCGGCGAACGGATATCGTGGTTGACTGTTTGGGTGAGCAATATATCATCGAATTGAAGCTCTGGCATGGAAGCGAATATCATAGAAAGGGGATAGAACAACTCGCTGATTATTTGGATTCTTATGGGAAGAAGGAGGGATACTTGATTAGTTTCAATTTCAATAAAAATAAAGAGGTGTATTCGGAAACGACTGATTATAAGGGGAAGAAGATATTCGAGGTCGTTATTTGAAAGTAAAAATCAGGTTCTGGCAAGACGAGGATGGGAGTTTTCCCGTCCTCGTCTTGCTAGAACCGTGGGAGTGCGTTGGCACAAAACGACCCATATGACATTACTGATATTACAACGCCAGTTTCTTTGCCATACGGTACACCCGCGTGGCGTTTATCTGCACCTGCTTTTTATCAAGCGTTCCTTCCTGCAATGCCTTCAAAATATTTTCGTAGTCTCCCTTGCCGCCCGGCATCACCAGGTCGCCGCCGGCCGCGGCAATTTTCGCGGCGTTCGGGGCGGGGTGGATGGAGGCCTTGTTCATCGTGCCGCCGTTTACGATCCAGTCGGTCATCACGATGCCCTCGTATCCGTACTCACTGCGCAAAATATCTTCAATCAATCCCCGGTGCTCGGAAGTGTGGGTGCCGTTTAACAAGTTGTAGGAGGTCATGACCGCGTGCGGCTGCGATTCCCGCACGCAAATGCCGAAACCTTTTAAATAAATTTCCCGCATCGCCCGTTCGCTGACCTGGCTGTTGTTATTGTAGCGGTTGGTTTCCTGGTTGTTTGCCGCGTAATGCTTGATCGTGGTGCCGCATCCGGCGTGGGCCTGCACGCCCAACGTGATGGCGGCGGCAAATTTTCCACCAACCAGCGGGTCTTCGGAGAAATACTCGAAGTTTCGTCCGCAGCGGATGCTTCTGTGGATGTTAAGTGCCGGGGCAAGCCACAAATGTACCCCGAAGCGTTCCATTTCGTCGCCCACGATGTCGCCGCAGTCCTTGGCCAAGTCAAGGTTCCAGCTCTGCGCCAGCGCCGTGCCAATCGGAATGGCCGTGGCATATTGCTCGTGAATGGCATCTCCGCTTTTTGGCTTTTTCTCCATCAGGCTCATCAGCCATACGGCGGGTTTTGGCATGAACTCCGCGATGCTCTCCGGCATCCCGGCGCCGATGCCGTGCACGCCCTTGGCATCTATGAAATATTCCCGGGTGAGGCGAAGTCCGGCTGGTCCGTCCGCCATCACCATCACCGGGAAGTCCTTTGCCCCCGTGGCGTTGGCGGTTTCTCCCGCCGCTCCGGCGACGGTCTTGCTGGCACTGCCGATGATGCTAGAAAGGCTCCCCTTCGGGTCGAAAGCGCCCGTGTTCATCAAGGCAAGCTGTTCATTGGTGAAAATAACCACTTCCGGGTCGATTTCATGCTCTTTATCATAAGCGGCCATGGCAGTGGCGAAATCGTTTGCACAAAGTTCCAATACGGGCAGGTTTTCCGGCATGGAAGCTTGTACTTTTTGTTCTGGTTTCCAATCGGCAAAGTCCGGCTTGCCACAACAGTTTTTCGTTTTCATGGTGACCACGTCCGCATCCAGCCGGGCGATGGCGCAAGGAAACGTGTCCACGCTGCTGTTACCAATGCGCAGGACGTAATCGCCTTTTTCCAGAAGATACTGTGCGTTTTCGGCATCATAGGAAGCCAAATCGGCAAGGGAGAACGTCATGGTCACGTCCTCCGTCTCGCCGGGTTTGAGATTCTTCGTCTTCGCCCATGCGGCCAATGCCTGGTAAGGTTGGTCGAGCCTGCCCTCCGGGGAGGAGACATAAAGCTGCACGACTTCCTTGCCGTCGCGATTCCCGACATTTTTTACGGTGGCGGTCACGCGGATTTGAGGTTGTTTCGTTGTCGTGTCAGTTTGCACCTGCCCCGTTTTTGTGCCGGCTTTTGTTTGTGCCGTCGTTGTGTCGTCATGCGGGTATTCCGGTGCCGCGTTTTGGCCGGTGATTTCGAACCGGGTGAAGCTTTGTCCGTATCCAAAGGGGAAGAGGGCCTTTTTGCCCACGCTGTCAAAGTAGCGGTAACCTATGTAAATGCCCTCGTTATAACGCGTGTCGTTGATGTCGCCGAATTCTCCCATGCTCGGATAATCCGCCCATGCGGACCAGGTCGTCGTCAATTTCCCGGACGGGGCGGCCTTTCCCAACAAAATGTCTGCCAGTACCGCGCCCGTCTCCACGCCAAGTTGGGAGAGCAGGAGGATGTTTTCAACCTCCGCCACCGGTGACAAGTCCACCGCCCCGCCCACGTTGAGGACGAGCATGAATTTGGGATATTTGGCTTTCAAAGCGAGAATGTCATGGATTTCGGTTTTTCCAAGCAGAATGTCCCCGGCCACCGGCTCACGGTCGGAACCTTCTCCGGAAATGCGGGACAGCACGTATACGGCCACGTCCCCGGCACCGGTTAAAGGAAGCTCATATTCTGGTTCCGGCATGACGGCTCCCATGCCCTCGATGACGGCCATGGTGTGATTTTTTTTCGCCCGCGCCTTGATGACCTTGTGAAATTCTTTCTTCGCGTCCACGAGCAGGTTGTCGTAGGCATCCATCCAGTCGGCCGTGGTGATGGTGAATCCGGCATCCTTAAGCCCCTGCTCGACGGTGACGAAATAGCGGGAGTTTACCTCGCCAGAACCGGTGCCGCCCTTGATGGTGTGGCGCGCCCCACTTCCGTATAACGCGACTTGTCCGACCTTTTCCAATGGAAAATCGCCATTGGTTTTCAATAATACCGTACATTCGGCAAGTTGCTTTCGCAGTATTTCAAGATGCTGTTTCTCGTAATCGTTTAACTTCATGTTTTTTTCCTCCGTTTTTATAGGATTGCGTGAGCACGAAGCGCGTGGCAATCCGTGGGTATCATGGGGGCAAAATTCATTTTGCCCCAGCATCATAGGGTGATACAAGCGTCGAAAGCCATGCGTTTCACCTCGATACGGTTGATTGTACCAAAGCATGATGGAATTTTCTATCATATTTTGGCTTTATTTGTAAAATAATCTTATTTTGTAAAATAATCCTATTAATGAAGGGAAATATTTTGAAGGGCAAACTGTCGCGTGGCGAGAAACATGAGCCCTTGCATTACTTTTCACGGGGTGGCCGCCCTCACAGCGAGAAACATAAGCCCTTGAAAAGGGCGACGTGCGCTTTTAGCACACGGTTTCGCAGCCGTTTTGGTGTCTACCCCGTGAAAAGTAACGCTCTTGCAAAGAGTGATAAAGGAACCTGCGCCGACCTACTTGCCTTGCACGGGTAAATCGGTTATACTCTACACAAAAGAAAACAAGGGGGAAGTTCAAATGCTTCGGTATAGAGAATTATCTTCGAACGAATTATGCAGGGAATTGTTTCGCGGTTTTACTCGCCGTCAGAATGTCACAAAATGCTGGAGAAAGGAAAATGGCCGGTGGATGATCAAGGATGCCCCGTTTATTGATGATTGGGGAGAAAAGGAATACCAAATATTGGTAAAATGCTTGAAAAATACCATTGACACGGGTGGCTTCGTGTATGCGGCCTTTGACGGCGGTAATCTGAAGGGCTTCGTTTCCGTTGAGCCGACTTTGTTTGGCGGTGAGCAAAAATATCTTGACTTGTCTAGCATCCACGTATCGGAAGACCTGCGCGGAAAAGGGATTGGAAAGGTACTGTTTTTGGCGGCCAAGGCATGGGCAAAGGAGCATGGCGCGCGTAAATTATACATATCCGCCCATTCCGCCATTGAGACCCAGGCGTTTTACAAGGCGATGGGTTGCGTGGAAGCGGAAGCGTACCATCAGGAACATGTGGAGCGGGAGCCTTATGATTGCCAACTGGAATGTGTTTTGTAGTTACTATGAATAGTAACGTTTTATAGCAAAATGGATTCAAAAAGCTTGTCAAGGCATAAAATTCAGGGAGCGGGCATAGAGTTTAATGGGATGATCATTGCGCGAACGATTGGAATGACGAGGGGGGCGTGGACTCATGGGTTGGGAATGGCTGCAAAAGCGGAGGGTAAAATTATACTTGGAAGTGGGACTGGCATTTGCCTTGTCAATCATGCTTGGCGTGGGCGGCTCTTACGTGCAAAATAGGGCGAGGGAGACGGAAGTCCTTTCCAAGGCCGTGGAGGAGAATGAAGCGGCGCGCCAGGGAGGAAACCCGGAAAATGACACGGACGGCATGCCTTCTGGTTCGGAAAATGCGGGGGACGGCGCGGCGGGTGGCACGACAAGTGGCGAAAACACGGGGGAAGCACAAGGTGGACAACCAGAGGGAAGTGCGAACGATCCGGAAACTGCCGAGGAGGTCATTGCCGACGGTCAGTATCCCATCATGGGAAGCAGCAACGTGAGCGTGGAGCAGATGGTGGCGTATTTTGAATCGTCGGGCATGGAATATCCGGCTGCAGAATTGTCGAAGGGCGGGGCGGATTCGATAGAGACGTTTTGCCAGATGTATTATGACGAGGCGACGGCGGAGGGCGTGCGCCCGGAAGTGGCGTTTGTGCAGACGATGAAAGAGACGGGATGGCTGCAGTACGGCGGCGACGCGTCGATAGAACAATTTAATTTTGCCGGCATCGGCACGACCGGCGGCGGTGTGCCAGGCAACTCGTACCCGGACGTGCGAACCGGAATTCGTGCCCAGATTCAGCATTTAAAGGCATACGCGACGACGGATCCGCTGAATCAGGAATGCGTGGACGAACGTTATGAATATGTGACCAAGGGGGCGGCCCCATACGTGGAATGGCTGGGTCAAAAGGAAAACCCGCAGGGAACCGGATGGGCGACGGCGGAGAATTATGGATATTCCATCGTGGAGATGATACAGAAATTGCGGCAGCAGTAAGAAGGGCGGGGATGATGACACAGAGGTGCGCGCCCCATGAGCGTGAATGAAAACATCTTAAGATTCCTGGGGGCATTCTTAAGAATCTCTAAATTCCTTGACAAATCGCTTCTTCGCAGTTATGATAGAACGGATGAGAAAAAGGTGATGCGGAAAAGGAGTATATAATCACTGCTGACAGAGAGAACCGCCCTTTGGCTGGAAGGTGGTTTCAGCGTAGGGATTATAGAACGTGGTTTCCAAACCGGATGTCTGAAAGCGTGGGGATGCAAAGTAGGACGTCCCGTAGTGGTTTACGTTACAGAACCGAGAGTCGGCGTGACGGCATGCCGAAATTAAGGTGGTACAGCGGAGAATTCCCGCCCTTTACGTAAGTAAAGGGCATTTTTGCTTTAAGAAGGAGAGGACGAGGATGAAGAAAGAACTGGCGAAGACCTACAATCCAAAGGAGATTGAGGAGAAGTTGTATGAGAAGTGGTGTGAGAACAAGTATTTTCATGCCGAGGTGGACGAAAGCAGAAAGCCATTTACCACGGTGATGCCGCCGCCGAACATTACGGGAAAGTTACACATGGGACATGCCTTTGATAACACGCTGCAGGACATCCTGATCCGTTATAAGCGGATGCAGGGGTACAACGCGCTGTGGATTCCGGGAACCGACCACGCGGCGATTTCCACGGAAGTGAAGGTGACGAATCAGTTAAAAGAGGAAGGCATTGACAAAAAGGAGCTTGGGCGTGAGGGTTTCCTTGCGCGTACATGGCAGTGGAAAGAGGAGTATGCCGGCACCATTGAGAACCAGCTTAAGAAAATGGGCATTTCTTGTGACTGGGATCGGGAACGATTCACGATGGATGAGGGATGTTCGAAGGCGGTGGAGGAGGTTTTCATCCGTCTGTATGAGAAAGGTTACATTTATAAGGGGTCGCGTATTATCAACTGGTGTCCGAAGTGCAAGACGTCGTTGTCCGATGCCGAAGTGGAGCACGAGGATCAGGACGGCCATTTCTGGCATATCAAGTATCCGGTCGTAGGGACGGATGAATTTTTGGAAATCGCCACGACGCGTCCGGAGACGATGCTCGGGGACACGGCGATTGCCGTGCATCCGGAGGATGAACGTTATAAGGATCTTGTCGGCAAGAACGTGATTTTGCCATTGGTGAATCGGGAAATTCCAGTCGTGGCGGACGCTTACGTGGACAAGGAGTTCGGAACCGGAGCGGTGAAGATTACGCCGGCGCATGACCCGAATGACTTCGAGGTCGGCAAACGCCACAACCTGGAAGAAATCAACATCATGAACGATGATGCCACCATCAATGAAAATGGCGGGAAATACGCGGGAATGGAGCGTTACGAGGCGCGCCGGGCAATCGTGAAGGAGTTGGACGAGCAAGGGTACCTGGTAAAGACGGCGCCGCACATGCACAGCGTCGGCACGCACGACCGTTGCGGCACGACCGTGGAGCCGTTGATTAAGCAGCAGTGGTTCGTGAAGATGGAAGAGCTGGCGAAACCGGCCATCGAGGCGTTAAAGACCGGGGAACTGAAGTTTGTGCCGGAGCGGTTCGACAAGACGTACCTGCATTGGCTGGAAAACATCAAGGATTGGTGCATTTCCCGCCAGATTTGGTGGGGACACCGCATCCCGGCGTATTATTGTGACGAGTGCGGCGAGTTCGTGGTCGCCAGAAAGATGCCAAAGAAGTGTCCGCATTGCGGGTGTACGCACTTTACGCAGGACGAGGACACGTTGGACACGTGGTTTAGCTCCGCGCTGTGGCCCTTCTCCACGCTGGGATGGCCCGAGCAGACGAAGGATTTGGAATATTTCTATCCGACCGACGTGTTGGTGACCGGATATGACATTATCTTCTTCTGGGTCATCCGCATGGTATTTTCCGGTTTTGAGCATACGGGTAAATCGCCGTTCCATACAGTATTGATTCACGGGTTGATACGCGATTCGCAGGGGCGCAAGATGAGCAAGTCGCTCGGAAACGGCATTGACCCGTTAGACATCATTGACCAGTACGGGGCGGACGCGTTGCGCTTGACGCTCGTGACCGGAAACGCGCCGGGCAATGACATGCGCTTTTACCACGAGCGGGTGGAGGCGAGCCGCAATTTTGCCAACAAGGTCTGGAACGCGTCGCGTTTCATTCTCATGAACGTGGGGGACGAGGGCGTTGCCGAGCCGGACGCAAAGTTGTTTAACGCGGCGGACAAATGGATTTTGTCCAAGGTCAACACGTTGGCGAAGGACGTGACGGAGAACATGGACAAATATGAGTTGGGAATCGCGGTACAAAAGATTTACGACTTTATTTGGGACGAGTTCTGCGATTGGTACGTGGAATTGGTAAAATATCGCATTTATCATAAAGAAGAGAAGCCGGCGGAGGCGGACTGCGCGTTGTGGACGCTGAAGACGGTGCTTGGAAACGCGTTGAAGCTCTTGCATCCGTTCATGCCGTTTATCACGGAAGAGATTTACGGCGCGTTGAAACCGGAGGAGGAGTCGCTGATGATGTCCGACTGGCCGGTTTACAAGGAAGAGTGGAATTATCCGTCTGACGAGGCGTTGCTTGGGCATGTCAAGGACATCACAAGGGGCATTCGTAACATGCGTTCCGAGATGAACGTGCCGAATAGCCGCAAGACGAAGGCGTTCATCGTAAGCGAGGACGCAGGATTTCTATGTGGCTTGGAGCAGTTGAAGGAATCCGTGCAGCCGTTGATGGCGGCTGGCGACATCGTCATGGAGTCGGAAAAGAAGGAGATTGCGGAGGATGCCGTGTCCATCGTGGTGCCGGGGGCGACCGTCTACCTGCCGCTCGAGGACTTGGTTGACTTCGAGCAGGAAAGGGAGCGTCTGGCCAAGGAAGAAGACCGCCTGAAGAGGGAAATCAAACGGGCGGAGGGGATGCTCTCGAACGAGAAGTTCATCAGCAAGGCCCCGGCGGACAAGGTGCAGTCGGAACGTGAGAAGCTGGAGAAATACACGCAGATGCTTTCGCAGGTGCAGGAGCGGATGGCAGGATTGGGTGGATGCGTACGGCCGTAGTAAATGGTTTGCCGCTTGAAGCGGTCACGGCCGGCGCGAGGTAAAAGATGGAAAGGGGATGGCGACTGGACGGGCGCCATCCCAGATGGGAGAATTAAAAAAAGAGAGGCTTTCAATGAAAAAGATTCAGTGGAAGAAAATGCAATGGAAGAAACCGCAATGGAAAAAACCGGATGTCAAGGGATTCTTTGAAAAAATCAGGAATTTGAAATGGGCGGACGTCAAGGAACATTACAAGAAGAAAAAAGAACGCAAGAAAAAGCTTTTGGAAGAGCGTAGAAACAGCGCGTTCGCGAAGAGGATGCGTCCGGTCTGGTTGTGGATGAATCGTTTGTCCATTGTGATGCAATTTTTGTTGTCATGCTTTATTAACTTTTTTATCGAGGTGTTTTCTCGTCATTCGCCGATTGAGGCGTGGGAATACATGGTGGATACGCCGTTGGTGTTTTTATACAATTCCTTTTTGATTTGCGTGACGTTTTCCGTGGTCTATTTGGTCAGGCGAAGGATTTTCGTTCGATTCTTAATCAGCGTCATCTGGCTGATTGGGGGATTTGCTAATGGCTACCTTTTGACGATGCGGGTGACGCCGTTTAACGCGCAGGACTTGGTGGTGTTGTCGGATGCCATCACCTTGACTACGAATTATTTTTCGACGATTGAAATTGTTCTATTGAGCATTGCCAGCGTGGCAATCGTCATCTGGCTGATTTCCATGTGGAAGCGTGGCGGACAGTATCAAGGGAAAATGCACCACGCCCTGGCCGCCGTCGGCGTGGTGGCATCGTGTGCCGCTTACTTGTTCGTGACGGACGTGGCCATTGACAATCGGGTGATTTCCAATTATTTTGGGAACATCGCGTTTGCCTATGAGGATTATGGTTTTCCTTACTGCTTCATGTCGAGCGTTCTGGATACGGGAATCGACGAGCCGGCAGGCTACAGCGAGGAGACGATGCGTCAGATTAGTAACGACGGCGCGATTAACGTGAACGAGACGGGGCGGTCGGAAAGCTCCCTGCCAAACATTATCTTTGTCCAGTTGGAGTCCTATTTTGACCCGACGGAGGTGGAGTGGCTGCAATTTTCCGAAGACCCGATTCCAAATTTACGGGCGATGTCAGAGGAGTATTCTTCCGGATATTTCAAGGCACCGTCCATTGGCGCCGGAACGGCCAACACGGAGTTCGAGGTGCTGACGGGGATGAGCATGCGCTTTTTCGGGCCCGGCGAATATCCGTATAAGACGTATGCGAAGATGAAGGTCATGGAAAGCGCGGCCACGGCACTTCGAAGCATCGGGTACGGGGCGGAAGCCCTGCACAATAACGGGGGTAATTTTTACAGCCGGGCGCAAGTGTTCAATCATATGGGATTTGACCATTATACAAGCAAGGAATTTATGAATATCCTGCAGTTGACGGAGAAAGGCTGGGCGACGGACGACGTGTTGATTCCGCACATCATGGATTCGCTGGACACGACGGAAGGAACGGATTTCGTGATGACAATCAGCGTACAGGGACATGGCGATTATCCGACGGAACGTGTGCTTGACAATCCGCGCATCCTGGTCAGTGGAATCGAGGACGAGGGCAGGATGTACGCGTGGGAATATTACGTGAACATGGTTTACGAGATGGATAAGTTTGCCGGCGATCTGGTCGCTGCATTGGAAGAGCGCGGGGAGCCGACCGTGGTCGTGTTCTATGGGGATCATTTGCCGACGATGGGGTTGCAGGCGAAGGATGTCAAGAGCAAATATCTTTATAATACCAATTACGTCATTTGGGATAACATCGGGTTGGAAAAGAAGGATGGTAATTATGCGGCGTACCAAATCATGGCCGAGGTGCTTGACCGTTTGGACATTCACGTGGGTACGGTGTTCAATTATCACCAGCAACGCAAGTCCACAAAAAATTATTTGGCCGATTTGGAACTTTTGCAGTATGACATTCTCTATGGAAAGCAGTATGTCTATGAAGAGAGTGGCAGTCCGATTACCACGGGACACATGGTGATGGGCGTGCGTGATACCATCGTGTCGAGCATGGTGGAACAGACGGACGGAAGTTATAGTTTTTATGGTGAAAACTTTACGAAGCAGACGAAGGTTTTTATCAATGGCGAAAAGCAGGAAACATCGTTTTTGAACAACACGCGGGTTGACTTGAGAAAATCCCAGCTGCATGACGGGGACGTCGTCATGTTGGCGCAGGTCGGATCAAGTAACACCATTTTCAGGATGTCAAAAAAATACGAGTATCAGCAAGGAACCCTTGTGGAAATGCCGGAATCGGAGCAAGACGTGCCGGTTGGGCGCAATGCGTTTATGATGGAAGAAGGATAAGGGGCGTACACGAAAGGAAGCGTCATGACATATCAGCAAGCGGTGGAATATATTTTAAACATTCCTAAATTTACGACGAAGAACGGTCTGGATCATACAAGGAGGCTCCTTGAAATGCTGGGGGTGGAAAAGGGAGGGATGAAAATCGTACACGTGGCCGGCACGAACGGCAAGGGTTCGGTGTGCGTTTACGTGGATGCCATGCTGCGCGCCTGCAAAAGGCGCGTGGGACTTTTCACTTCCCCGCACCTGGTACGGATGAACGAACGAATCGTCATTGACGGGGGGCAGATTTCCGACGCGGAATTTGCCGAAGTGTTTGAAGTGGTATATCAAAAGGTAGGGGAAATGGAACGGCAGGGGTTTTCACATCCTACCTTTTTTGAATTTGTCTTTTGTATGGCCATGGTGGCGTTTTCCCGCGCGGGCGTGGAATACGCGGTATTGGAGACCGGGCTTGGGGGGAGGCTGGACGCGACCAACGTCGTAGAGCGTCCGGCTTGCTGTGCCATCACGTCGATTGGAAAGGATCATATGCGGTGGCTGGGGGAGACGGTGGAAGAAATCGCGGCCGAGAAAGCGGGAATCATCAAGGCAGGAGTACCGGTAGTTTATATGGAGAACGGCGCGGGTAGCGATAGCGTAATTGAGAAAAAAGCGTCGGAAGTTGGCGCGCCATGTAAAAAGGTAGGGAAACTTGCGTTTAAAATTCTCGAAACCTCCGAGAAACATATTGCATTTTCGCTCATAAGTCAGTATTATGGAAGTACGACATGGAGACTGGCCAACATGGCGCCTTATCAGGTGGAAAACGCGTGCCTTGCCCTGGAGGTGGTGCGCGTATTGTTTGGAGGCGGGGGGCATTTGCCCGAATGGCGTCGCGCACTCGCGCGCGTCATGTGGCAGGGCAGGATGGAGGAAATACGACCGCGTCTCTATGTGGACGGCGCACACAATATTAGTGCGGTGGAACGTTTCGTGCAGATGGTTTCGGCGCGGGGAGGCAAAAGCATGATTTTGTTTTCTGCCGTGTCGGACAAGGAATACAAGGAAATGATTGCCTGCCTGTGCATGCTTTCCGGCGTGGACTGTTTCGTGGTGACGCAGCTGGAAGGAGAACGGGCGGTGGGCGTACAAGAATTGGCGAAAACATTTTCGGGGTTGACTGACAAGCCGGTGGTGGTGAGAAGGTCGCCTCGCGAGGCGTGGGACTACGTGGTGGAGAACCAGAACGGGCGGACGGTATATTGTCTGGGTTCTCTTTACCTGGTCGGCGCGTTAAAGAAGATGGAGGAGGAGACGTCATGTTGAATTACGAAGAGGAACTAAAGAAATTCAAACCGAGTCTGGAAGTGGAGGATATAGAGGATGCCGTGTATCAGGAGGACTTGTCGGACATGTCGGACTTGCTCAAGCAGGTGATGGATAGGTCCGGCGTGCCGACACGTTCGTGAGGGGAAACGGGGAAGGCGGGCTTTCGTGCTTGCATGGGCAAGTGGCCGTATCGAACTTGTTGGTACGCGAAAGTCAGGAACTGTAAAGTCATTTCTTTAGAGCTTCTTGCTACAGAAGGATTAAGGTGAGTATAGATGGACTACACGAAGAAAATCATGTACCATTCCAATTATTGGTACAACGATGGACTGAAGCGGGCGCAGATTCGGGATACTTCCGGGGCAATCGTCTCCTTGCGGAGAAGCCTCCAATATAATAGGGAAAACGTTGCCGCCAGAAATTTGCTCGGGTTGGTATACTATGGCAGGGGCGAGGTGGCGGAGGCTCTGGTGGAGTGGATTATCAGCAGGAACTTTCGCCAGCGCGACAACATTGCCAACGAATATCTGCGCAACATACAGAATTCAAATAGAGAACTGGGAGCGGTAAACCAGGCAATTAAAAGGTACAACCAGTGTCTGGCATATTGCGCGCAGGGCGCGGAGGACATGGCGGTCATTCAGTTAAAAAGAGCCGTTTCCATGCATCCAACGTTTTTGAAGGCGTATCAGCTTTTGGCGCTTTTATACTTGCATGCGGGACAATACGCCCAGGCGAGACAGATGCTCAAAGAGGCCAGGAAGCTTGACACGACCAATGAAATGACGTTGCGTTACACGCAGGAGCTGAAGCGGCTGCATGGCCGCAAGGCACGTCAGGCGGGCCGGCCGGAAGAGCCGGGAAAAAACGAAGTCGTGGAATACAAGCGGGGAAATGACACGTTGATTCAGCCAAGGCCAAGTACCGTGCGTCGTTCCGGCGGCGGTTTCTTGAACATGCTACTCGGTATGCTGATGGGGGCGGCCGTCGTATGGTTTCTGATCGCGCCGGCGGTGCAAGAGTCCAAGGCGGCCCAGATGAACAAGGAAATCCTCGAGTATAGTGAGCGTATCGGCTCGATGGAGGCGCAAATCAGCGCCCAGACCAGGATGCTTGATTCTTACCGGGCGACGAGCGCGGACACGGAGGCCGCCGCTCAGAACGCGGCAAGCACGCTCGACAGTTATGAGAATCTGATGAACGTGTCGGACCAGTATGACTCGCGGGGGTATAGCGAGGACGTGATGGCGGACGCGTTGCTGAACGTAAACCGTGACTCATTGGGCGAGCGCGGGCAGGCGTTGTATGACGAGCTTGTGGGTAACATTTTTCCATATGCCTGCCGGATTTTGTACAATGCGGCCATGGAGTCGTATAATGTGGCGAATTACGACCTTTCCGCTGATAACCTGGACAAGGTGGTTCGCATGGACGAAGGTTACGAGGGGGGGAACGCGCTGTTGCATTTGGGGCTTTCCTGCCGAAGGAGAGGCGACGGGGAGGCTGCGGCGAGGCATTTAAACCGAGTGGTCGAGTTATTCCCCGATACGGAATATGCGAACACGGCAAGGGAAGAACTGGAGGCGATTGCCACGGAGGCGAGCGCGTCCCCAGGTTCGGAAGGCGAAAATTCCGAGCAGGAAGGGGAAAACCCGGAGCAGAGCGGAGAGAACCAAGGAGAAGGAGAATCGGAACAAAACGAGGAGGCCTCGGGCGAAGGCGGGGAGGATCCGGAGCAGAATGGGGAAAACTAACGGAATGTATGGTTGACTAGTAGAACCGTACCAAGGCGAAAACGGCAAAGGCCGGGGACGTACGAAGGAGAAGAGGAGATATGCAGGGAGTGGGCATACCTCCTCTTTTGCTATGAGCACTTAGTGACCGTGTTTTGGTCACTTACGTGCGATGCATGCGACCGCCGTTGGCGAGGTGTTTTCGAGCCTATAAGGTGGCTCGCTATGAGCACTATTATTTTAACGAGGTGGAGTAGGATGGAATACCAGGTTCAGGAAAATTGCCTTACGATTTTTCTTCCGAGGGAGGTGGATCACCACAGCGCGGAGGAACTTCGCAAGAACGCGGACGCGCTTATTGAGCGCAACCATGTCAAATACGTAATTTTTGATTTTGAGGGGACGGAGTTTATGGACAGTTCAGGGATAGGCGCGATCATGGGACGTTACCGCCTGGTTCGCCTGATTGGCGGGGAAGTGTGGGCGGTACATGCGAAGGAGCGGATACGGAAAATACTTATGATGTCCGGGGTCACGAAAATCATGCAGATTTATGAGGAGGAGAAGTCATGAGAAACACGAATGAGATGGAACTTATTTTTGACAGCCGTTCCGCCAACGAGAGGTTCGCGAGGGTGGCGGTGGCGGCGTTCATGACGCAATTAAACCCGACGGTGGAGGAAGTGTCGGACGTGAAGACGGCGGTTTCAGAGGCGGTGACCAATGCCATCATCCACGGATACGAACAAGAGGTACATAAGGTTTCCATGCATTGCCGCATAGACGGGGACCTGCTTTTTGTGACGATAAAGGACACGGGAAAGGGCATCGAGGACGTCGCGCAGGCGATGATGCCGATGTATACGAGCAAGCCTGAGGCGGATCGTTCGGGGATGGGATTTTCTTTCATGGAGGCATTCATGGACAAGGTGATGGTAGAATCCGCGCCGGGCCAGGGAACGAGCGTGTTTATGGAAAAAAGAATTGGAAAAGGAAGGAGTCTATGGACCACACAATCGCTTTGATTAGAAAATCGCACGAAGGGGATGAAAAAGCGAGAGAGCAATTAGTGGAGGAAAACGTGGGGCTCATCTGGTGCGTCGTCAAGCGCTTTTACGGGAGGGGGACGGATACGGAGGACTTGTTTCAGATTGGCAGCATCGGCCTTTTGAAGGCGATTGATAAATTTGACACATCTTATGACGTGAAATTTTCTACTTACGCCGTTCCCATGATTTCCGGGGAAATCAAGCGTTTTTTGCGGGATGACGGGATGATCAAGGTGAGCCGTTCCCTGAAGGAGCTTTCATATCGGACGCATCAGACGAGGGAAAAGCTGATTGAAAAATTGGGGCGGGAGCCGACCATGGACGAGCTTGCCGAAATTTTGCAGGTGGACAAGGAAGAAATCGCACAGGCACTGGAAGCCGGAAGCGAGGTGGAATCCATTTATAAACCGGTTTTGCAGAAAGGGGGGAATGAGATTCCGCTTTTGGACAAGCTGGAAGAAACGGACGGACAAGAAGAAAAAATATTAAACCGCATGCTGCTTGCGCAGCTTTTGGCCACGTTAAACAAGGAAGAAAGAAAATTGATTTATCTGCGTTATTTTCAAGATAAGACGCAATCTGAAGTGGGGAAAATCATGGGAACTTCGCAAGTGCAGGTGTCAAGGATGGAAAAGCGCATCATGGAAAGGCTGAGGAAAGAAGGGGCATAGCAAAAGCGTTACAATTTGGTCGTCGAAGGCGGGTGGCCGAATTGTAACGTTTTTTATTATGTTTGAATATTTTTGTCGGATTTTCAGATACTAAACTTTAAAAATAGTGAAAGAGGTGGACGCTATGAAAGAAGGATATCGAAAAATCTGGCTTTGGCTGGCGCTTATGATGCTTGTGACGGTCGTTGTCGGAGGTTCTTATTATTTTGGGACGATGCAGGAGGCGGATTATGAAAGCGAGGGGACGTTGGTAGAACGCGAAGTTGAGGACGCGAAAGAGTTAGCGGGACGCGGCGTTAAAACGATAGATGGGCAAAGGACGTGCAAAATGGAGAACGCGGGAAGGTTGGCAGGACAAGGCATGGGGGAGGAAGTTTATGGCTGCTAACAAGGAGACGTTGTATATCAAGGGCGACCGAAACGTGGAGGTGACGAAGCAGGACGTGACACTGGGAGACATTTTATCGATGGAATGCAGCAACAAGGAAATCATTCCGAAGGTGTCCGTGCTGAAAATTCTGAAAATTCCCCAAGGAAAGGAACATCGGTACGTGGTGTCCGTGCTGAAAATCATTGCCTGCATCCACGAACAATACCCTTCGATTGACGTGCAAAACATCGGGGAGACGGACATTATCGTCACCTACGAAAACCAGAAGACGAAGGGGAAGGCGTGGCACGTGGTGAAAACCGCGTTCGTGTCGGTGTTGGTGTTCGTCGGGGCGATGTTTTCCATCATGACCTTTAACAATGACGTGGACGTGCCGGACTTGTTCACTCAGGTTTACAAGTTCGCGACCGGGACGAAGTCGGACGGCTTTACCGTTTTGGAAGTGAGTTACTCCGTTGGAATCACGCTTGGAATTCTCACGTTTTTTAACCATTTTGGAAAGAAACGCTTCACGGTGGATCCGACTCCGCTGGAGGTGCAGATGCGTACCTATGAAAATGAGATTCAGACGGCGTTGATTGAGACGGCCTCGAGGAAGGGGGAGGAACTTGATGTTGGTAAGACAAATCCTTCTGGCAATCTTCGGCCTTAGCGGCGGCATCATCGTGTCGGCGGGGCTTTTTTCCTTGATTGTGGAAATCGGGGTCATCTCGGACTTTGCAGACCGGACACATACGGCGGGTCACGTCGGTTTATACGAGGACTGTACGGTATTGGGCGCGGTCGTGGGAAACTTGTTGTTCCTTTTCAAATGGCCGATTCCTTTTGGGGAGGTGCTGCTCCCGGTGTTCGGCCTCTTGTCGGGCATGTTCGTTGGATGTTGGGCGATGGGCCTGGCGGAAATGCTCAACGTGTTTCCCATTTTCATTCGAAGAATCAAGATTGTCAAATATACCACGGCCTTTATCATCAGCGTCGCGATTGGCAGAGGAATAGGGGCGCTCGTCTATTTTGCCAAGGGATGGTAATGGAAGGGATGGCATATGAAAGGGATGCAAATTTGAAAAGTATGGCAAGGGCACGTTTTCTCCGTTCGCGGCGAGACGTGCTTTTTTCATGTCATAGGAAACTTCGTTCCCTATGACACAAAACCTTCCGGGGGATGCGCACTTCGCGCATAAGGAAAATGGCTGCTAACGCAGCCGCGCTTCGGCGCGAGAGTCCGGCAAGCCGGACTCTTTGTACGATTCACCGATTTTCCAATACCTCCGTTCGTCTCGTGTCCATACATAGCGTTGGCGTACAGATGGCGACTCGGTCGATGAGACAGATTTTTAACACCGTAATCAAAATTGTGTAGGTGAAAAATGAATAGATTTGAGAATGGAAAAATGGAGCCGGCAAATCTATAATAAAGTCACAAAGATGGAGAAAGGCATGAAGAACTAGCAGAAAAAAATGCGAAGGAGGAAAATGGAAATGTCTAGAATCGTTATTGCGTTGGGAGGAAACGCCTTGCAGTCAAAGGATAGCGCGCCGACGGCGGAAGGGCAGCTTGCGGTCGTGAAAAAGACTTGTGAGCATATCGCTGACATTAGTAGTCAGGGATATGAGCTTGCCATCGTGCATGGCAACGGGCCCCAAGTGGGGAGAATCGTGTTGGCAAGCGAGGCGGCGAAGGATGTCACCCCGGCCATGCCGTTTGATGTGTGCGGCGCGATGAGCCAGGGTTATATCGGATATCACATTCAGCAAGCACTAAAATATGCGCTTAGCATCCGCAACATCAACGTGCCGGTACTGACCGTGGCGACACAAATCATCGTGGATAGGAACGACCCGGCGTTTACGAAGCCGACCAAGCCGATCGGACCGTTCTATAGCGAAGAAGAGGCGAAGGCTTTGGAAGCGGAGAAAGGGTATTCCATAAAGGAAGATGCCGGAAGGGGCTTTAGACGGGTCGTGGCCTCCCCGTTGCCGAGAAAAATCGTGGAAATCGAGGCCATCAGGGACTTATGGGACTCGTCCATCGTGATTTCCTGCGGTGGCGGCGGCATTCCGGTCGTGGAAAACTTGGACGGTACGCTTGAGGGCGTGGCGGCAGTGATTGACAAGGATTTTGCGGCGGAACTTCTGGCGGAGCAGGTGGACGCGGATATTTTGATGATTTTGACCGAGGTGGAGAAGGTGGCCGTCAACTGGGGCAAGCCAAACCAGAAAAATTTAGACCGCTTGAGCTTGAAAAGTGCGGTGCAATACATCGAGGAAGGCCAGTTCGCCCCCGGCAGCATGCTGCCGAAGGTGGAGGCGGCGATGAAGTTCGTGCGTACCTACCCGCACAAAAAAGCCATCATTACCAGCCTCGACAAGGCTATTGACGCGCTGGAAGGAAAGACGGGGACGACGATTACATTTGCATGAGAGAAAATGCCGATGTTATTACACCAGATCAAAGGTCGGGTAAATGACTTTCTACCATCAGATAACCGTTTCTTAATTAAGATACGAGGAGGTTTGGGATGCACTAAAAGAATATGGATTATATGGTTTCGCGTTCGAGGGGAAGAAGGTATTGATCGGGTAATTTCATAAAAACAGAGAGACAATAATGGGATGGTTACGCCGTTGATATTTCAATCATTGGCGCGGCCATCCCGTTTGATATCAAAGATAATCCGATGAATTTATTATTCAGCTTTCCGCCAGTTCCGTCAGTGAATGGAACGTATATCCCATCTCTTCCCATTTCGTCAGCAATTCATCCAAAATTTCCGCATTGGTTTTTGACGTGCTGTGCAAAAGGACAATGGCACCGGGATGGATGCGCTTTGTTAATTTCAGCAGGGCTTCCTCGTGGGTTGGCTGGTCGTTTTCATACCAGTCCACATAAGCGAGACTCCAGAAAAACGTCGTATATCCGAGGTCTTTGGCCATCTGTAAATTGCTTTCGCTATATTTTCCCTGCGGAGGTCGGTAATATTTTAACATCTCGCCGCCGGTGATTTCCTTGTAGGCGTTTTCCACGTCCTGCAATTCCTTGGAAAAGCTTTCCGTCGTCGAGATTTGGGACATGTCCGGGTGATGGTATGTATGGTTGCCGACAATGTGTCCTTCTTCGGCCATCCGTTTGATTAAATCAGGATTTGACTCGATATAGGTGCCGACCACGAAGAAAGTGGCCGGGGCCTTGTGCTTTTTCAGGGCATCTAGAATGGCCGGGGTATTCCCATTTTCGTATCCGGCGTCAAAGGTCAGGTAAATGACTTTCTCGTCGGTCATGTTGGCATAATAGGCGTTGTATTCTTTCAAGGAATCGGCCGTCGCGTTGGCGACGGGACGTTCCCCTTCCTTCTGAAAACTCAATCCCCAATTTTCTGTCTTGGCAAGCGTGGCCGTGCCGGAAGCCTCCTGATGCGGCGGAGTATATTCCTCCTGGAACTTGGCGACGAGGCTGCCTGCCAGGAAGGCGAAGGTAAACAGCAGGGTAAACGTGACGGTACGTGTCAGAAAATAACGCAGTTTTTGAAAAGAGTCTGAATGAAAATTCATGCTATCACCGATATTCGCTTTTCTAACAAAATATGTGGGGGAAGGGCAAAATATGACCGATGTTGGCATGTTTATGGTTTGCTTTTCGTAAGCGATGAGAGGGGCGGCGTACTTGTCAGAAAGCGTTTCATTACAAAAATCGGGCACTTTGTTACATGAAAATAGGAACTTGTGCAGATTTTGGGGCATGCTCTGGCCAAATAAGTCCCATTAAAGTTCACCTACCGACATTGAGGCAAACCTGGAACCGTTCAAGTATAACACGTTTTGAAACAGATATCCATCTGTTTATTTGTCATGCTCAAAAATAGACCGGGTGGTTCAATGGTATGTTTCACCGAGTGACTCGCATCAGGAATAGGTACTGCCGCTCCAATTTATTCAATTGTATTTGTATAATTTCTTCTATCCTCTTCGCTTCTCGCTTTAACTAAATGACATTGGTTCACGGGGCTGTGCGCTTCTCCGCTGCCGTGAATTGTAACCTTTAAAACATTTCCAAAAGTATTTTGTGAATAATTCACTTGTGGCACACTCATAATCATGCTATAATTATGTCATATAGAAAGGAGTGAAGTATATGCCATTGATTATACCGATTAAAGATCTTCGCAATACAAGTGAAATATCCGATATGGCTCATAAGGTGCAAGAACCTATTTTTATTACAAAAAATGGATATAGTGATTTGGTTGTTATGAGTAGTGAGCTATATGATAGGTTCATAAATACGAATCGCATCGACCAGGCGATATTTGAATCTGAAAAAGAAATGGACGAAGGCGGAGAGTCCATTGGTTTAGATGAAGCATTTGAGAGGTTGAATAAAAAGTATTATGGATAAATACAGAGTCGAACTAAACGCAAGAGCTTATAGAGATATTGAGGATATTTTTGCGTATATAGCATTAGAAAAGGCCTCTCCAGAGAATGCAGAAAAGCAGACGAGTCGTATATGGGCGGCATTAAAGAAACTAGAGGTGTTTCCACAATCACATCAAGAGCGTTTGGAAGGGCGATATGCCGGAAAAGGATATCGCCAGTTATTGGTTGATAATTATATTGCTATTTTTAGAATTGACGAAGCAAAGAAAATTGTTCATATTGTAACAGTACAATATCATGGGCGTAATGTATAGGCCGTTTTAAAACCGCCCCGCCAATTCTTCGTGTATCTTGTCTCCCATGTGGTAATTGAGTTTCTTTTCCAGCCAGATTTCTTCCGCGCCAATGGCCTGGTCGACGAGCATCATCAAGCCGGTCACGATTTGCAGGCCGTTTTCCTTGGCAAGGCGCAAAAATTCCGTCACCAACGGATTGTACACGATGTCGGCGGCAATTTGAAAGCGGGTAAGTACCGAAGCGTCTACGGGACTAACCCCCACTTTGGGATACATGCCGACCGGCGTGGTGTTGATGATGATGTCGCCGGACGGGATGTTATCGAGCGTGCTAAGCCCGATATAGGGAAAGGACTCTTTCAGTGCACATTTTGCGGATTCATTGCGGGCGGAAATCGTAATTGTTTTCGCCCCTTTTTGATGGAAACCATAAATCAAGGCCCTGCTGGCACCGCCGGAGCCGAGGATGACGATATCCTTGCCTGACAAGTTCACGCCGGCCTTTTCAAACATGCTGGTAACCCCGATGTAGTCCGTGTTGTATCCATAAGAAACTCCGTTTTTGCGCCAAACGGTGTTGACGGCACCGATTTCCCTTGCGGCGTCGTTCAAAACATCTACCATGCGGTAGAGGACTTCCTTATAAGGGATGGTCACGTTCAGTCCCGTAATGTGCCGCTCGTCCATAAAGGCAAATAAATGCTCGACTTCCTCGCGGCTCATTTCATATTTTTCATAAGTTCCGCAAAGCCCTTGTTGTTTTAATAGCTCTGTGTGGATCTCCGGTGAAAGGCTGTGACCGAGCTTTTCGCCCAGCACGCCCAGATGTAATGAGCTTTTCATTATAAAATCTCCTATAAAAATTCCTATAAATCAAACGTTTCCCATCCCGTCAAAGAAATCCACGCTGGCCGGATAGACATAAGAATCCCCGATTTCATGCAATAGTACAAGATTCAAATGATTGTTTAGGTTTTTCTTGTCCAATGTAATGGCATTTATCAAAGCATCTATTTTAAGGCCGCACTCATGCGGAAGCCCGTAAATGTCCAGTATGTCCAGAATCTGTGCGGCGCATCCTTTTTTTGTCAATCCTTTGGCTTCCGCCGCCAGACAAAGCTGGTACATGCCAATGGCAACCGCCTCGCCGTGGCTTTCCCGCTCATAGTGGTAGTATTGCTCAATCGTGTGCCCCAATGTGTGTCCGAAGTTTAGAAGCATGCGTTCCCCGGTGTCAAATTGGTCATGCTCCACGACGATACGCTTGATGTCGACACAGCGGGCGATAATATTTGTCAGGTCTGATTTTAAATCCTCAAATGAAGTATGGGATTTCAAGGTGTCAAAAAGGTTTTTATCTTTGATGCAGCCGTACTTGATGACTTCGCCCATGCCATCATGGATGAAATGCTCCGGCAATGTGTTAAGCACCGTCGGGTCGATGAGTACCAGCTTCGGTTGGTAAAATGCACCGACCAGGTTCTTGCCTTCCGGTAAATCGACCGCCACCTTGCCGCCGACGGAAGAATCCACTTGTGCCAGTAATGAGGTCGGGATTTGGACGAATTGAATGCCCCGCAAATAACTGGCCGCGGCAAATCCGGCCAAGTCGCCGATAACGCCGCCCCCCAGTACGATGAGAAGGTCGCTGCGGGAAATCTTAGCCTTTAGCATGGCGTGATAGATGGCGGGCAGGTTTTCAAAACTTTTGGTCGGCTCGCCGTGCGGCAGCACCAGGGTATGGCACTCGTAAGCTTCCAGGGAGGAGAGCAGGGTTTCCCCATAAAGAGGAAATACGTTGTCATCCGAGACAATGATAATCCGTTTCCCCTTGAACATCTGCGAAATGTAGAAACTCGCGTCTGCGAGAATGTGATTTTCAATATAAATCGGGTAACTGTTTGTTCCCAAATCCACGGTCAATTTCATGATGGAATCCTTTCCACTAAAACTTTATTTCCGCGAGCAACGAGCCAAAGTTATGCCCCAGGGCACCTTCTCTTGCCGCTGGATATTCATTTCTGTATGCGACGAGCCTTGATGGCATATACGTTATCTGGATGAAGTCTCGCGTATTGTACGTCAAAGCGTCTTTCCTACCACTTGTGCGATCTGCGTGATTTGTCTCATCAAAGCGTCAAACTTGGCGGGCTTTAAGGATTGCGCCCCGTCACACAGCGCGCACTCCGGATTGTTGTGCACCTCGATAATCAAACCGTCCGCCCCGGCGGCAATCGCGGCCTTGGCCATCGGTTCCACCAGCCACCACTTTCCGCCCGCATGGCTTGGGTCGATGACGATGGGAAGATGCGTCTTGCGGTTTAATACTGGAATGCTTTGCAAGTCCAGTGTGTTCCGGGTAAAAGACTCAAACGTGCGGATGCCGCGCTCGCAGAGGATGACGTTTTCATTGCCGGCGGCCATGACGTATTCGGCGGCCATGATCCATTCCTCGTAAGTGGCATTTAAGCCTCGTTTCAACAGAATCGGCCGCTTTACCTGGCCGAGCTGCTTTAACAAGTCGAAATTTTGCATGTTGCGGGCCCCGATTTGAATCAAGTCCACTTTTTCGTTGAAAATGTCCAAGTATTTGTCGGACATCAGCTCTGTGACGACGGGCAGGCCGACTTCGTCCCGAACGGCGCAGAGGATGTCAAGTCCCTCCAGGCCCAATCCCTGAAAGGAATACGGGCTGCTCCTCGGCTTGAACGCGCCGCCCCGTAGCATGTTGGCCCCGGATACCTTGGCGGCCTTGGCAATTTCCAAGACTTGTTCGTAGGATTCCACGGAACAAGGCCCGGCAATCATGGCCATGTGGCCGTCGCCGACTTTCACGCCGGAAACGTCGATGACGGAATTTTCCGGGTGGAAGGCGCGGTTCGCCAGTTTGTAAGGTTCTTGCACGTGCATGACTTTGTCGACCGAGGAGTCGACCTCGAACAGCTTCGGGTCGATCGCGGTGGTGTCGCCGATACAGCCGATGATGGTCATTTCCGAGCCGCGGACGATATGGGTGTCCAGTCCCTTGCTTTCAATCAAGTGCACCACGCGGGAGACGTTTTCCTCCGTGGTATGCGGTTTTAATACGATAATCATGGGAAATCCTCCTTTAAAAACGTACCTAATTTTAAAACATTCGGGAGGGATTGTCAATGATTCGTTTTATAGACTTTTATGTCATCATAAGTGGTGACGATTAAAAATGGAGCCGGCAAAGATGCCGACTCCACTAATTTTCAGGGATTTTACCATAGGTTTTAGTCCGCGTCCAAAGGCAGGTCTTTGTATTCCTCGTAAATGGCGGGCAGGAAATGTACCATGTGGTTTAATTCCATGATATTGTGAATCATGATGTTGCGTAAATAGTCTTCCGTCACGGGATAATCGTCCCGTATGATTTTTCCGTTAACGGGCTTGTATCCCATCCATTCGCGCGTCAATTGTTCGAAGCCGCCCAGGGGATGAGGCCTTGTGACGCCCACGCAGAAATGGGAACCGGGAATGTCAAAGGTTTCCCACGCGATGCGAATGCTGCAGCCCATTTCTTTATACTTGGCCAGCTTTTCTTCCGATATCCCGTACAATGGATAGTCCGATTCGGGAACGGTATAATGGATGCTGCCAATTGGTTCCTCCCCGGCACCGAGATCCAGTGTTTCCAGCGTGTAAACGCCGTCACTCCCGTCTTTTCCGTTGACGAAATGGTGGTCGATATGTTCGATGGGATTCCATATCTTATAGCGGAGGTTTCCCTGACTGGGAATGGTTCCTTTCGAATAGACGTTCATCCATCGACCATACCATCTCCGCATTTCCTTCGTGATACGGGGATCGAACCGCTTATAGACGGCTAAGTACCCCGTGCCGTCGGGCAACACGCAGTAGCCCATTTCCGTTTTTCCATATTCCCCGGGAGGAAGCATGAGGTCTGCGAATTCTTCCGGCTTTGGAACGTCCTCGGGATTCATGGGGCCGCCATTGACGATTTGCATCGTCAATGGATCTGGCATGGCCATGGGAATGTCATAATATTTGGCAAGGGGAAGCTTTTTTTCCTCGTCGGAAAGTCCTCGTGGTTGTAAGTACATGTTTTTTCACTCCTTCTTTATGTGTTTTGTCTATAATGTGCTTTTTTGTCTAAATGAGTTTTTTTGCCTAAATGAGCTTTTTGATTTCTGGATTTAGTGGCTTTTTTCAAATGTTACCGGCGGCCCATTCCATGATGTTTTTCCATAATGGACGATAGCATTCCCATTCCAGCACTTCCTGAAGCGCCCAGTGCGGAAGCGCGTCAAACGCGGTCGCGACGGCGCGGCCGTTTCCGAAGGGGGCGCAGGCAAGGCCCACGGAATCACGAATCTTCACTAGGATGTCGGTGTTTTCTTTTTCTTCCACGTAGTTGTATCCCAGATATCTCGGCCATGGTCCCTTGACGCCTTTCAAGATGGGATGGTCGGGGTTGACGATTTCGGGGCTTACTCCCTCCGGGGTATCCATCCGGTCGTCGTAGTTCATGATTTTTACCGGAATGACGTCGCGGAGCGGGGTCATGTTATATCTTGCGCAGCAGTTGATTCCGGCGAAACTCATATATCCGCCAATCATGACGAATCCTCCGCCCTGCCGCACGTATTCCTTGATGGCTTCCAGACGGTTTCCATGAATCCTGCAGCCAAACATCATGTCGGGATCCAGCAAAAGCGTGTTACTCGTGATGTCGCTGAGCACGACTACGTCAAATTCCTTTAGCTCTTCTACCGTTTCGGGAAAATATTTCTGAGCCATGTGGTTGGGATACCAGACCACCTCCATCCCAAGTTCCTCCAAAGTCTTGATAAACGCAAGGCCGGGCTCTTCATACCGCCCGAGCGTTACATGGTCGAATCCCTTTGTATGGCTTTCTCCGGTCATCCAGGATTCTCCTGCCAATAGTATTTTCATCGTTCATTCGCTCCTTTCTGTTGAGGCTTCGTAGGCATGCTGATTTTCATGCTCGTGTCCGCCCTCGTGTCTGTGTGCATGTTTGCTTTCGTACCTATGGCCGTGTCCGCCTTCATGTCCATGTCTGTGTTCACTTTCGTGCCTATGACCGTGTTCGTCTTCGTGTCCATGGCCGTGTTCGTCTTCGCGGTGGTGTTCACCGTTGTCGTCATCTGGTGCTTCGAGATTGAAAAAGCGTCGTCCCCTGCCGCATTTTAGCTCGTTTATCGGACAATGGTTTTCGCACCGTTCGCAAAATTGTATGTCATCCATGAATGAAAACCTCCTTTCTCTTGCCCGTTTCAAACATAGCATTGTCAAAAACGAAAGTCAAGAAAATCGCCTTTCCGAATGGGAAATAGGCGTTGCCGAATCTGAATTGCCTTTCCACGTTTTGTAAGGGATAATTTGACTGACGATGATAGAACTGCAAAAAGAGGAGGAAAGAAAATGTTCACGTTAAAAGGAAGGACGATGGCGATTACCGGCGGAGCCGGGAATAATGGATTGGCAATTGTCAGAATGGCGTTGGAGAGGGGCATGAACGTGTGCCTGCTGAGTGGTTATCATGAGAAAGCCCAGAAGGCAATCATGAAACTGGATTCAAAATATAGGGATCAGGTCATGGGACTGGCCCAGAACCCGAAGGCGCAGTGGGAGAAGAACATGGAGGCCGCGCCGGAAATTTATGAAAAGAATCCGCACATGGCGGACATGATGCGCCTCATATATGAGCGTTTTGGAAGTTTGGACGTGATTGTCAATGCAAAAGGCGGGCATATCCGACACAACTTTTATGAGACAGACGATGGAATCTGGGAGCATACCATGAGGCTTCCGCATTCGGCGTTCGTGAATGTGAAAAACGCGATGCCCTATCTGGAAAAGAGCAAGGCACCGAGAGTCATCAATATCACGCAGATGGACGGAAGGAACGGGGGATATTTCCTGGATCCCGCGTTTGCCGCTTCCAGGGCCGCGCTGGAGGCGTTGACTTATGAGATGGCGAGGGAGCTTGGACCGAAGGGGATTACCAGTAATTGCATCATCATAGGACATGTCGAGGGGGACGTTCCAGAGGAGACCACGCTGAGCAACGAGGAGCGGGCAAGGATGCAAGAGCGGACGCCGATTCCGAGGCTGGGCGTGCCGACGGACTTGCCGGGGGCGGTGGCGTTTCTTGCCAGCGAGGAGTCCGGCTTCGTGAACGGTGCGAGAATCGACATTAATGGCGGGATGATTGTAGGATAGGAGAAGGGCAAGAATGAATAATGCAAATATAAAAGACAAGAAAAAGGACATGATGTTGGGGGAAAATATAATGACCCTGATACCGCGCATGGCGGTGCCGACCATTGTCGCACAGCTGATTACCACGATTTATAATCTAGTGGACACGTTTTTTGTCAGCACCCTGGGCACGAATGCGACGGCCGCAGTCGGCGTGAACAGTTCGCTGGAGCGGACAATCACGTTGGTGGGATCGTTAATTGGAGCCGGAGCCTGCAGTTATATTGCAAGGCTTTTGGGAGCCAAAAAAGACGAGGACGCGGACCGGGTGTTAAGTACCTCCATTTTTACCGGAATCCTGATTGGTGCCGTGTTGGCCCTGCTGGGAGGAATCGGAATGGAACCGATGGTTCGGGTTTTGGGCGCGACCGAGGATTGCCTGAAATATAGCATGCAGTATGCCACGTATGTGTTGCTTGCGGCACCTTTTATGATTGGGAGCTTTATTTTGAACATGTGCCTGCGGAGCGAGGGAAGTGCGACGTACGCGATGATAGGAATCGGATTCGGGGGAGTGCTCAACTGTATTCTCGACCCATTGTTCATCTATGGCATGAATCTGGGCGTGGCGGGAGCATCCATGGCGACGGCTATTTCCAAGACGATCAGTTTCGTCATTCTTGTTATGCCGTATGTAAGAAAGCGTACGTCCGTTACCATCAGCATTCGCAAGTTCAAGTTCGTGTGGGAGGACATAAAAGACGTGGTGTCCATTGGTTCTACATCCTTTTTCCGTTCTGCCCTGAGCGTGGTTGCCGCCGTTGCCATCAACCGGGTGGCGGCTTCATTTTCCACGGCGACGCTGGCCGCATTGTCGGTAGCGAACCGTGTCATGGACTTCCCGTTTGCGATTATTTTGGGATTCGGACAAGGCTATCAGCCAGTGGTTGGATTTAACTGGGGTGCGAAAAAACCGGAAAGAGTGAGAGACAGTTTGGACTTTAGCATCAAAGTTTCCATTTTTGGCGCGATAGGGATTGGAGCGCTCATCTTTGCGTTTGCCAATCCAATCGTCCATGTTTTCAATAGTCAGGCAGACAAGGAAGTCCTACAAATCGGCGTATTATGCATCCGTATGCAATGTGTCACGCTGTTCGCGCACGCGCTTGGTTCGATTGTCAATATGTTTTACAGCGGAATTGGCCGGGCAAAGAACGCGCTTGTCTTGAGCACGGCCAGACAAGGATATTGCTTTTTACCGATCGTACTCATCGTGCCGAGGCTGATCGGGGTGACCGGAGTCGCGGCCTCGCAGGCTTTGGCGGACTTGGTGAGCCTCGTGGTCATCATTCCCATGACGGTAAAGGCGTTTCGGCTGATTCGAGAGATGGAAAAGCAAGAGTAGGAGGGGGATGCATGGAAGTCAGGGAGACATTTGTATATTTGGGAAAACGGATTCCCGGAGTGCTGTACGAGCCGTGCGAGGAAAGTGGACGTGGCCGGATATGCGTGCTGGTCATGCATTCTGATGAGGATTATTTGACTTGCCCGACGGGAAGGGAGCTTGCAAAACGGGGATACCGCGTCCTCTGTGCGAACGTTATGGTGAAGGAGGGCATGTTTTTTCACCAGTACCAGAAAATGCATGCCGTGAAGGCTGCGGTGGAATGGCTTAGAAACAACGTGGCGGGCAGCAGGGTCATTCTGATGGGGCACAGCGGCGGGGCGACGTTGATGAGCGCGTACCAGTGCATTGCGGAGAACGGACCGGGCGTGTTTCAGGGGCCGGAAAAGATTTTACCTTATCCGGATGAGGAGGAGCTTGCGCCGGCGGATGGAATCATGCTTTTGGATGCCAACTGGGGAAATGCGGCCATGCAGCTTTTTAGCCTGGATCCGGCGGTGACGCGGGAAGAAACGGGAAGGAAACTGGACGAAGGTCTGGACGTGTTCAACCCGCAAAATGGATTCGTGCAGGGCGGCTCGAAGTATTCCGACGAGTTTATATGCAAGTTTCAGAAGGCACAGGGAGAGCGCAACAACCGAATTTTGCAGGCGGCGTTGGAACGACTGGAAAAAATTGAGCGGGGGGAGGGACTCTACGAGGATGATGAGCCATTCGTGATACCCGGAGCCGATCAAGCTTTTTTTAATAATAAATTGTACGCGCAGGACGTGTCGCTCATGGCGCACACCAGGAAACCGCAACTGTTGTTGCACGCTGACGGCAGCATGACGGAGGAAATTGTCCATTCCGTCAGGAAGCCGGAAAACGACGAAGGGCTGACGGGACGGCTGGTGGGAGGCGCGCGCATGCTGACG
Source organism: uncultured Faecalicatena sp. (assembly GCA_948468385.1). Classification (GTDB taxonomy): domain Bacteria; phylum Bacillota; class Clostridia; order Lachnospirales; family Lachnospiraceae; genus Schaedlerella. The sequence continues at coordinate 42,301 of CAOKHZ010000029.1, forward strand.
GTTCGCAATTACCTTTATTCTTACGCGGTTCGCACAAAGGAGGATTATGGATACGGCGAGGACGGCGTGTGGGGAATTGACTGGTCGTCAAGTTATAGCTGTCCTCCAGGAAACATGCGGGAAATCCACGTGCCCCTGCTCGTGATGGGCATGACGGCAGGATGGGAATACCTGGCATCGGAAACCATTTACGACATGGCGGCGAGCAAGGACAAGACGCTCGTATTCGTGGAAGGAGCCAGCCACAAATTTGAAACGGCGGTTCATTGCGAGGCGTATCCGGGACAATTTGGCGATACGATGAAAACGATGCATGATTTTGTGGCACGGTGGCTGGAGCGATTTCTTTCATAAGAATTTCCCCTTTCCATTTGGGAAAGGGGGCATCGCCAAATCGAATTGACCGGGATATTTTTGAAATGTTAAAATGAGGGCAGGTCAACAAAGGAAAAGTTTGTTGAAGAAGTTGAAACAGAAGAAAACAAAAAAGCAAAGGAGAAAGTGAAAAATGAAAAAGCGAAAAGAAAGAAAATGGCTGGCATTGTTAGTGGTTGTCGCAATGATTTGCGTGATGCTTGCCGGGTGCGGGGGGAAAGGAAATGGCGCGGAGAATGAAAACGGAGGCACTTCCTCTGCAAGTCAGGAGAGCGAAGAGGGAGAAAGCACGAAAATAAAGGCCGACGAGGCGGCCGCGGTTTCGGAGATCATGGAAAATCCGGCGGAAAAAATAGTGATTGCAGTGGACGATGATACGATTGTCGCAGGGCCTTTTGCCAATTCGAGCGGCGTGAGGAACTTGACGGTTTACACGTTGTGGGGAACTCTCGCGTACCGTCCTTATATCGGTGCCATGTTGGAAGATGGCGGTCTGGAACTGGTGATGGCCAAAAGCATTACGAAGGAAGACGACACGACGTACGACGTGGAGATTTATGACAACATCACGGACAGCCTGGGGAATTCTATCAAGGCTTCCGACATCGTATTCAGTCTGGACAAGCTTTCCGAACTTGGGTACATTACATATATCAACACGTATTATGAGAGCGGCGAGGTCGTAGGCGACTATGAATTTAAAATTCATCTGAAAAGCGGTGAAGAGGGCGCGATAGAACAAGTGCTTGTCAATGGCACGATTTGTAGCCAGGAATGGTACGAAGGTGCCAGTGATGATGAAATCCAGGCAGATCCCGCCACGACGGGACCTTATAAGGTGACGAATTTCCAGACCGGGTCCGGCATGACGTTGGAAGCCAGGGATTATTGGAAAACGAACGATGACGACAAGAGCGTCGTGGAATATCAGAACGTGAAACAGATTGTCATAAAGAGTATTACCGAGCCGTCAATGCGTTCGGTGGCACTGGAAAATTCCGAGGTGGACCTGGCGGAAATTAATGCCATTGATTTGGAGCGGTTCGAGTCGAATTCAGAATATCACGTGACAAAGTATGCAAACGCGATGAACGATTATATGATTTTTAATACAAGTGACGATTCTGTCTGCAGCGACGTGAAGGTTCGTCAGGCCGTTGCTTATGCATTTGATACATGGACGCTTCTTTTGGCAAACGGACATGACCAGGGCGAGTTGCACCATGACGTGTGCCCGAACGCGACCCCGGATTATGTAGATGACTGGGACGAGGATCCATATTACGAGATGGATGTGGAAAAGGCGAAGGAACTCCTGAAAGAAGCGGGATATACAGAAGGTGAGTTGAAAATACGCATCCTGAAAAATGCTTCGGCACCGAACGGCCCGTATGAATCCTTGCAGGCCATGCTGATAAGCGCGGGAATTGATGCCGAGATTAACCAGTACGACCGCTCCCTTTTCCTGACATATATGCAGGACAATACCATGTGGGATATTACCATTTATTCGGAGCAGGTACTGGACTTCACGACGACGTACTGGTCGGCATTGTTCAGTGAGAAGAATTATGAGCATGGTACGCAGGGCTTTACGGAAGATGCCGAGCTTCAGAAGCTGCTTGCGGCGGCGTGTGCCGATAGGTCGGAAGAGAATATGAACGCGTTCCATGATTATTATACGGAGCAGTGCTACATGATAGGTTTGTATAACGAAACGAAGTCCATCGTAACGCAGTCGGGAATCAAGAGTTTGTGCTTGGTTCGCGGGGATATCGTCCCGCAGGCGACGGTATTTGACTCCGGATATGCCTCGGTAGAGTAAAAGAGGAGATAAGGTGAAGTTTTTTGGATGACGCCTTGACTTTTATGGGTGGCGCGCCAGGAGACCTATGCGGGTTTCCTGGCGCGTTGGCACAAGGCGCACCGATTTTTCGGTAAACGTACATGTTTATAGACGCAAACATTGCCATGGATAAAAGCAGATGTAGAAAGGATGCCACTATGATACGTTATGTTGTGAAACGACTAGTGATATTGATACCGACTCTTTTGGTGGTGGCAATCATCATGTTCACGCTTATGGATTTCGTGCCGGGCGACCCGGCGGTCATTGCGCTTGGAAGCGGAAATCATACGCAGGAGGAAATTGAACTGAAACGGGAGAGCATGGGGTTGAACAAGCCGTATATTACCCGATTGGGTGAGTATCTTGGAAATTTGATATTTCATTTTGATTTTGGGACAAGCATCGTCGATGGAACGCAGATTAAGACGGCCATCTCGGATCGTTTTCCCAACACGCTGAAAATAGCGTTAGGGAGCATTCTTGTCACGATCATAGTCGGCCTGCCGCTGGGGGTACGCACCGCGGTGAGGGCGAATACGTGGGAGGACAAGATTTCCCTGTTTATCACGCTTTTATTGGATTGTATGCCCAGTTTCTGGGTCGGCCTATTATTGGTGCTGTTGTTTGCACTAAAGCTGGGGTGGCTTCCGTCTTCCGGCGTGGGTGGCCTGAAGTACTTCGTATTGCCCGTAATTGCCAATTCGCTGGGCGGCCTGGCGGGATTTACAAGGCAGACGAGGGCCAGCATGCTGGAGGTCATTCGGTCAGACTTGGTGACGACGGCGAGGTCAAAAGGGCTTTCCGAGAGGGAAGTGATTTACGGACACGCACTCCCCAACGCGCTGATTCCAATCATTACCATAGTGGGAATGCGGTTTGGCCAAATGTTGGGCGGGGCCACGATTATAGAGGTTATTTTTTCCATCCCGGGGTTGGGTCCTTATCTTGTGAATGGAATCGGCAGCCAGGATTACACCGTCGTGACGGGCGGCATTATATTTATCGCGTTTTCATTCGCGATCATCATGCTGCTCACGGACTTGGTATATGCGTTTGTTGATCCGCGCATCAAGGCCCAATATGTCGCCAGAAATAGAAAGGGAGGCAGGAAAGATGAGTAGGGTTGAGAATGTGGGTGCAGAAAAAGAAGTAGGGAAAGAAAAAAAGCATGGTGGACATGGGAAAATGGGACGCCACGGGGGGCGAGGACATAAAAAATCGTCGGAAAGTCTGAAACCAGGGTCATTGGCTTATATCTGGCACAGTATTTCGCACAACAAAGGGGCCGTGATGGGGATGGTCTTGATTGTCCTGATCGTGCTTTTGTCCATATTGTCGCCGTACCTATGCCGTTGGGGATATGCCGAGCTGGACGTTTTGAATGCAAAGTCCGGACCGTCGCTTACGCATTTGCTCGGATGCGACGAACTGGGAAGAGATTTGTTGTCCCGCGTTTTGTATGGGGCGCGCTATACACTGTATATCGGATTGGCGGGGACGGCGCTTTCGGTCGTAATCGGTGTCACGCTGGGAGCGATTGCCGGATATTTCGGCGGATTGGTGGATTCCTGCGTGATGCGTTTCCTGGACGTGTTTCAGGCGTTTCCGCAATTGATTTTGGCGATGGCGTTTTGTGCCGTGTTCGGAAGCGGGCTGAATAACTGCGTGGCGGCACTTGGGCTGACGGGAATCGCCGGTTTTGCCCGCCTGATGCGGGCGAACATTCTGCGGATCCGTGATATGGAATATATAGAGGCTTCCGTGTCGATTAATTGCCCGACCAGGAAAATCATTACCGGGCACATCATACCCAACGCGGTTTCCCCAATCATCGTGGAAATCGCCATGTCCATCAGCCGAAACGGTCTGGCTTCCTCGTCGCTTAGCTTTCTGGGGTTGGGGGTTCGGCCTCCGTATCCGGAGTGGGGGGCGATGCTGGCGGGTGCTAGGAACTATATTCGGGATTGTCCGCACATGGTCATTGTGCCGGGCGTGTTCATCGTGATTTGCGTCCTGAGTTTCAATTTGATCGGGGACGCGCTGCGGGACGCGTTGGATCCGAAGTTGAAAAAGTAATCGGAGGGATATAGATGTCGGAGGAAAATAAGAAGAAAGAATTATTGGAGGTAAAAAACCTCAACGTGCGGTACAAATCGGGACAGGCAACCGTTTACGCGGTCAATGGCATTTCCCTCGAATTGGAGAAGGGACAGACTCTGGGGCTCGTCGGGGAGACGGGAGCCGGAAAGACGACGATCGCGAAATCCATATTGCGGATTTTGCCGGATTATGCCATTGAGACGCTGGAAGGCGAGATTTACTATGAGGGGAAGGACATCCTGAAATTGTCCGACAAGGAGCTGCAGAATTTGCGGGGACATGAGATTTCCATGATTTTTCAGGATCCGATGACGGCACTGAACCCGGTAAAAACCGTTTCCTCTCAAATCGCGGAAGGGTATCGGAAACATCACGGGTGCCCAAGGGCCGAAGCAAATCGAAAAGCGGTGGAAATGCTGGAGATGGTGGGAATTCCCGGTGAACGCGCGGATGAATATCCGCACCAGTTTTCGGGCGGGATGAAGCAGAGGGTCGTCATTGCCATGGCGATGGCGTGTTCTCCCAAGCTTTTAATCGCGGACGAGCCGACGACGGCGCTTGATGTCACGATACAAGCGCAGGTGCTGGATCTGATAAAGAACGTGAAAGAAGAAATCGGGACGGCAATGCTTCTTATTACGCACGATTTGGGCGTGGTGGCGGAAGTGTGCGACAAAGTGTGCGTGATTTATGCCGGAAGGATTGTCGAGAGCGGTTCGAAGGAAGACATTTTTGACAAACCATCGCATCCGTATACGCGGGGATTGTTCGCGGCACTGCCGGATTTGGATAAGGACGTGGAAAGACTGACGCCAATCGAGGGTCTTTTGCCCGACCCGACGGTACGAGAGGACGGATGTGCCTTTCGCTCACGGTGTCCGCATGCCTGCCATGCGTGCCGAGAGTTTGATAATGAGCTGAGGGAATTGGCGCCGGGACATTACACGCGTTGTTGGAGAGGGTTGCAGGACAGGGAGGATTGAGATGTCTGAGTTGATGGAAGTAAAACATTTGAAAAAATATTTTAAGAGTCCCAGGGGGATCGTGCACGCGGTGGACGACGTCTGTTTTTCCATTGAAAAAGGAACCACGGTAGGGCTTGTCGGCGAGTCGGGATGTGGAAAGTCCACGTTGGGAAGGACGTTGATTCACTTGTCGGAGAGCACGGACGGACAAATCTTGTATCAAGGACGCGACGTGACGCGTTTGAATAAAAAGGAAATGATTGAGTTTCGCAAACATGCGCAAATTATTTTTCAGGATCCTTATTCGTCGCTGGATCCCCGCCAGACCGTGCAGGACATCATCAGCGAGCCCTTGCTGCTCGCGAAATACGACAAGGACGAGGTACAAAGAAGGGCCAGGAACCTGATGGATACCGTGGGGATTGAGAAAAGGCTACGGATGTCCTATCCGCACGAACTCGACGGAGGCCGCCGTCAGCGTGTCGGCATAGCGAGGGCGTTGGCGCTGAATCCGGAGTTCATTGTCTGCGACGAGCCGGTTTCGTCGCTGGACGTGTCCATCCAGGCTCAGATTTTGAATTTGCTGATGGATTTACAAGAGGAACTGGGACTTACGTATTTGTTCATCACGCATGACATGTCCGTCGTGCGTCACATTTCTAAGAAGATATGCGTCATGTACCTGGGGCAGATGGTGGAGCAGTGCGAGAAAAAAGAATTGTTCGAGCATCCGCTGCATCCTTATACGAAAGCACTGCTTTCGGCAATTCCCACGACGGATATCCACGCGAAGAAGAAGCGGATCATGCTGAAGGGCGAAATTACGTCGCCGATTAATCCGAAGCCGGGGTGTCGGTTCGCGGCACGTTGCCCGTATGCGGAGGAATGCTGCAACGAGCCGGCGGCGTTGAGGGAAGTGGCTCCAGGGCACCTTGTCGCGTGCGCAAGGGCGGAAGAAGTGAACGGCATGGCCTGAAAAGGCGTATTGATTTCTATGAGTAACGAGCCACATACCCCGTTGTAAGCGACGGGGATGTTGGCTTTTTATGGCATCGGGAGTAAAAATTTAAGAAGCAGGTGAGAATATGAGGACTCCGCAAGAACGATTTGAAGAAAATTATATGGCCGTGGACGTACCGGCTAATAATAAGAGAGGGTTTCGAATCCGATATGTCTATTACGGACCGTGGTATGTCTGGAATGAGCCGGACGGCGTGATTCGAAGGGAAAAGGTAGTATATATACTGGCATGTCTGTTGGAAGCACTGTGTTTTCTGAAAGCGGCGACGTGCGAGTGCGCCATCAATTATCATGTTCTTGTGGGGGCTCCCGCAATGCTTTCGATGGCCGCCTTTTTGTTTAAGGCGATTGGCACGGCAAGGTTTTGCGCTGCGGGAAAGAGAATGACGCATCCCACTTATCAGGAGATAAGTGGGATGATGAAAGTCGCGGGAAATCTTGAGTCCGTGTTACTTTTGGCGACATCGGTGGCAAGCGTCTTCGTCATGGTCAATAAACGCTTGCCGGCAAGCGTCCTGCTTGTCGCGGCCGGATATCTGGCGGCGTTCGTTTTTTCTGTGGTAATTTGCGTACGTTTTAAAAAACTAAAGTACGCCACGGAAAAAAATGAAATCGCAAGCCGCCGCCCGCGGTCGTGTTCATGAAGTCTCGTCCAAAGCCAGAATAGAGTTGGCTTTCTGTTGTTCTTCCACAAACTTGATAAAGCGTTTCATGGAAGGGGCTGGTTTATGCCTCTTTAATGAAAACATGCAGATGTCAAACGTGATCCGTGGTTCGAAGTCTACCAAGACCAATCCCGCAAGGTTATAAGAAAGAACGCAGGCTTTGCTGATAATGGAAATCCCTAAATTTTGCCGAATCATTCGCAGTATGGTCGATGCCTTGGTGCTGTGGAGGGAGCCGGACAAATCAATCCCGGCGGCGTTGTAGTATTCGTTGAGAAGGCGCAACTCTAGCGTGGTGTTGTGGATGATGAAGGATTCGTTCTTTAAATCTTCAATACGCAGAACCTTCCGATTGGCGAGGGGGTGCCTCTCGGGCAGGACGACGATTATTTTATCGGAGTTATAGAAGGACTTGCGATATTTGTCCTCATTGTCGGGAAAATCCGCGGAAAATATGAAGTCGCAAATGTTGGAATCGAGCATCGTGCGAAGTTGCTCCCCTCTTGCCTCGACCATGGAAACCTCGATGTCAGGGTTGAGTTTTCGAAACAAGGCGATTGTCTCGATCAATCCATAATGGGCGTGAAGCTCCATAAACCCGATGCAAAACTTTTTATCGTTTTCCGTGCGCAACTTGCCAAGGGTTTTTATGGATTCGTCTGCCAGATGGCAAATCTGTAGGGCGTAATTTTGAAACGTGATGCCATATTCATTCAGTGAAATCCCATAATTGGTGCGGTCAAAAAGAGGAACCTCGAGTTCCTCCTCCAGTTTTTTTATGTGTTTTGAGAGTGCGGACTGTGAAATGTGCAATTCTTCTGACGCGATCTGAAAATTACCAAACTCGGAAAGCGTGATAAATTCTTTCAATAAAAAGGTGTCCATGATAAAAATCTCCCAATCATTTGTAATCATATGCCAATGCGTGGATGGGCGCGCCACGCCCGCCATCGACATCTTGACTCTAGTATATAGTTTTAGCGGGGCTTTGTCAATGTTTTGCGCCAAGGCGTTTCCTCAAAAATTCCACGAATTGTAATGGCCGATTTTGGATGAAAAAGTGAAAAAGGGAATATATGCATGACAAAACGGAAAATGTGTGTTATACTTCCTTGTAAATATTTGAAGGAGCATGAAGCAGATTATGAAAAGAGTGTTGTTAAAATTGAGTGGAGAGGCACTCGCCGGGGATAAGAAGACCGGGTTTGACGAGGCGACGTGCATGGGCGTGGCAAGGCAAGTGAAAAGTCTGGTGGACGAGGGGTACCAGATTGCCATCGTGACCGGCGGGGGGAATTTCTGGCGGGGGCGTACGAGCGAGACGATAGACCGCACGAAGGCGGATCAGATTGGGATGCTGGCGACGGTGATGAATTGTATTTACGTGTCGGACATTTTCCGTTACGCGGGGATGAGGACGGAGGTGTTCACCCCGTTCGTGTGCGGGTCGTTTACCTCTTTGTTTTCCAAGGACGCGGCACTTGCCGCGCTTGAGGCGGGCAAGGTGATTTTCTTCGCGGGCGGGACGGGGCATCCGTATTTTTCGACGGACACCGGAGCAGTGCTTCGGGCGATTGAGATTGAGGCGGACGCGATGCTTTTGGCCAAGGCCATCGACGGGGTGTATGACAGCGACCCGAAGAAGAACCCGCAGGCGAAAAAGTATGACGAGATTTCCATCGAGGAAGTGATTGAACGGAAACTGGCGGCGGTGGACATGACCGCGTCGATTCTGTGCATGGAGAACAAGATGCCGATGCTGGTGTTCGGGTTGAATGAGGAAAATAGCATCGCGCGGACGATGAGCGGACATTTTAACGGGACGAGGGTAACTGTCTGAGGGCGTAAGGATTAAAAACAAAGAAAACGAGTGACGAAAGGGAGGTTTTTAGGTCATGAATGAAAGACTGAAAGTGTATGAGGAGAAGATGCAGAAAACGATGAAGAGCTTAGACGGTGATTTGGCGGCGATTCGGGCGGGACGTGCCAACCCGCACGTGTTGGACAAGTTGGTGGTGGATTATTATGGTTCCCCGACGCCGATTCAGCAGGTGGCGAACGTGTCCGTGCCGGAAGCACGCATGATCGTGATTCAGCCATGGGAAAAGAAGATGATTCGAGAAATCGAGAAGGCCATACAGACATCGGACATCGGCATCAACCCGAACAATGACGGCACGAGCATTCGGTTGGTTTTCCCGGAACTTACGGAAGAGCGCAGAAAAGAATTGGCCAAAGACGTGAAGAAAAAGGGCGAGGCGGCCAAGGTGGCGGTTAGAAACATCCGCCGCGACGGCAACGATGCATTGAAGAAATTAAAGGGAACTGACGTTTCCGAGGATGAAATCAAGGATTTGGAGGAAGAATTACAAAAGACGACGGACAAGTTCGTGAAAGAAGTGGACAAGGCCGTCGAGGCGAAGACGAAGGAAGTCATGACGGTATAGTTATGAACACTTGGCGAGGTGTTTTCGAGCCTAGTGTGAATACATGTCTGAGCACTTAGCGTGGTGTTTTACGAGCTTAGTGGGAATGGTATAGCAAATTTGTATTAGACATTGAGGGGTCAAAATGTTTTTTGACCCCAACGTCTTTTGGTGGAGGAAAAGGATATGAACGTACCCCAACATATCGCGATTATTCTTGACGGCAACGGCCGTTGGGCAAAATCCAAGGGGATGCCGAGAAATTATGGACATGCGCAAGGCAGCAAAAACGTGGAGCGCATCTGCGAGGAAGCGTGGCGGATGGGAATCAAGTACCTGACGGTATACGCGTTTTCCACGGAGAACTGGAACCGACCACAGTCGGAGGTGAACGCCCTGATGACGCTTTTGCGTAATTATATGAAGACGTGTTTGAAGACCGCGGAGAAAAACGACATGAAAATCCGGGTCATCGGGGACTTGACGCCGTTGGACGAGGATATTAAGAGCCGCATCCATGAATTGGTGGAGTCCAGCAAAAACAATAACGGGCTGAATTTCACGATTGCCTTAAATTATGGGAGTCGTGACGAGATCGTGCGTGCGGCGAAACGCATGGCATCAGATTGTGCGAACGGAAGGCTGGATGCGGCCGGGATTGACGAGAAAACGTTTTCGGCTTATTTGGACACTTGTGAATTGCCGGATCCCGAATTGTTGATTCGCACGAGCGGCGAGCAGAGGTTGTCCAATTACCTGCTGTGGCAGTTGGCCTATTCCGAGTTTTATTTTACCGATGTTTTGTGGCCGGATTTTACAAAAGAGGAATTGGTACGAGCCATTGAGCAGTATAATAGCAGAGACAGGAGATACGGCGGAGTCGGGGAGGAGTCGGAAGATGTTTAGGACGAGGTTGTTAAGCGGCATCCTGTTGGTAATCCTGGCACTGATCACGCTGATTAGCGGCGGTTACGTCACGTTTTTCGTGACGGCGGCCATCAGCCTGATTGGGATGTACGAATTGTACCGGGTGTTTGGAATCGAGAAAAAGGCGCCGGGAATCTGCGGGTACCTTTTTGCGATACTTTATTATGGAATACTTTTGTTGAAAAATGCGAAAGGCATGATTCACGGCGTGATGCAGGACGTTTGGCCGACGGAGTGGGAATCGGACGCGATTTTGCTCTTGTTTGTCGTATTCCTCGTTGTCTTGCTGGCAATCTTGGTGCTTTCTTATCCGAAATATCATGCAAGGGAAGTGATGTCGGCGTTTTTCGGCTTGTTTTACGTGGCGGTGATGCTGTCCTACATTTATCAGATTCGGATGCTCGCGGGCGGAGCGTTTACGGTCTGGTTGGTTTTCGTATGTTCGTGGGGATGCGACACTTGTGCTTACTGCGTGGGGATTTTGTTTGGCAGGCACAAGATGGCTCCCGTGCTCAGTCCGAAAAAATCCGTGGAGGGCGGTGTCGGCGGCATCGCGGGAGCGGCCTTGATTGGATGCTTGTACGCGCTGGCAATCAACCATTGGGGAGGGGCGGGCGTGGACGTGCTTCGATTCGCCTTGATCGGGGCCGTTGGCGGCGTGGTTTCCCAAATCGGGGACTTGGCGGCGTCGGCCATCAAGCGAAATTATGAAATCAAGGATTATGGCACGCTGATACCCGGTCATGGGGGAATCATGGATCGCTTTGACAGCGTGATATTTACGGCGCCGATTATTTATTTTTTGGCGGTCATGTTGTAGGAGGTCTTAAGAGAGATGAAAAAAATAGCAATCCTGGGTTCTACCGGGTCAATCGGGACGCAGACGCTCGAGGTGGCCAGAACGAACGGTGACCTCGAGATAGTGGCACTTTCCGCGAATCACAACATTGTTCTTTTGGAGGAACAGATTCGTGAGTTTCATCCCCGTTTGGCGGCCGTTTGGGACGAGGGAAACGCGAGAAAGCTACGACAAAGCGTGCGGGATTTGGACGTGAGGGTCGTATCCGGCATGGATGGACTTCTGGAGGTGGCTGCCATGAAGGAATCCGATGTCTTGGTGACGGCGATTGTCGGAATGATTGGCATTTTGCCCACCATTGAGGCCATCAAGGCGGGCAAGGACATTGCTCTTGCGAATAAGGAGACATTGGTGACGGCGGGGCATATCATCATGCCGCTTTCGAAGCAATACGGAGTGTCCATCCTGCCTGTGGACAGCGAGCACAGCGCGATTTTCCAGTCCCTGCAGGGCGGGCAGGAAAGTGCGCTTGCCAAGATTTGGCTGACCGCCTCGGGCGGTCCGTTTCGAGGCAGGAAGCGGGAGGAGCTTCGAGACATCCGGGTGGAGGACGCGTTAAAGCACCCCAACTGGGAGATGGGAAGAAAGATTACGATTGACTCGTCCACGATGGTCAACAAAGGACTGGAGGTCATCGAGGCGAAGTGGCTGTTTGGAGTGGACGTGGAACAAATCGAGGTCGTCGTGCAGCCACAAAGCGTCATCCATTCCATGGTGGAGTACTTGGACGGGGCGGTCATCGCGCAGCTTGGCACTCCGGACATGAAATTGCCAATCCAGTATGCGTTATATTATCCGGAAAGAAGGTATTTGCCCGGGGAGCGTTTGGACTTTTTCAAATTGTCACAGATTACTTTTGAAAGGCCCGATTTGGAGACGTTTTACGGCCTTAAGCTGGCAATGTGGGCGGGACGCGAGGGCGGCACGCTTCCCACGGTGCTAAACGCGGCCAATGAACGGGCGGTGGCCTTGTTTTTGGAGAGGAAGATTAAGTATCTCGCGATTACCGATTTAATCGCGGAGTGCATGGAACACCATAAAAACATTGAAAATCCAAGCTTGGAGGATATTCTCGCGACAGAGAGGGAGACTTATGAATATGTTGATACCAGGGTCAAAAGGTCATGTATGACATGCTTGCATGTCAATACATGACTTTGGGACCCG
>CAOKHZ010000030.1 GCA_948468385.1 uncultured Faecalicatena sp.
CTATGACCCTCTGCTTGTAAGGCAGATGCTCTCCCAGCTGAGCTAAGACCCCGTCTTTCAATTGGTGCGGGTCGCGTCATCCGCAACCCGCTTTGCTATTATACAATCATTACCCTACAAATGTCAACATCTTTTTTACATTTTTCTATTTTCCGTAAATTTCCGGAAAATATCCCTATTTTCTGGCAATTTATACTTTTTAAAATCTTCCACGCCAAGCACGTCAGGAAGTTCTTTTCGCCAAATTCAGCCCTTCTGTCTATCCGAAGTATTTCACGCCCGACTCGAACAGCTTCAAATCCTGCTCGCCATAAATGTTGATTGCCACGCCGCGCCCGCGCCGCTCGGAATGCGCCATCTTGCCCAGCACGCGTCCGTCCGGGCTGGTGATTCCCTCGATGGCCATGTACGAGCCGTTGACGTTCCACTCCTCGTCCATGCTGATATTTCCATCCGGGTCACAATAGCGCGTCGCCACCTGACCATTTTCAAACAAACTTTGCAGGCACTCCTCGCTCGCCACGAAACGTCCCTCGCCGTGCGAGGCCGGATTCGTGTACACGCCGCCCAAATCGGCTAACGCAAGCCACGGGGACTTGTTCGTCTCCACCTTGATATAGACCATTTTGGAGATATGACGGCCAATCGTGTTGTACGTCAAGGTCGGGGATGCCTCATCTTGTCCGACGATGCGCCCGTACGGCACCAGTCCCAATTTGATCAGGGCCTGGAACCCGTTACAGATTCCCAACGCCAGGCCGTCCCGCTCCTGCAAAAGCTTCTCCACGGCTTCCTTGATCTTGGCATTCTGGAACGCCGTCGCGAAAAATTTCGCCGAACCGTCCGGCTCGTCACCCGCGCTAAAACCGCCCGGGAACATGATCATCTGTGCCTGACCTATGGCCTTTTCGAATTCCTCCACGGACTCGCGGATGCCTGCCGCGCTTAAGTTCTTGAACACCCGCGTAATCACCTTCGCACCGGCCCGCTCAAAGGCCTTCTTGCTGTCATACTCGCAGTTCGTACCCGGAAATACCGGAATGAACACGGTCGGCTGGGCAATCTTGTGGCTGCAAATGTGAACGTCCTTCGTATCGAACGGCTTCGCCTCCAGCTTTTCGTCATGGTTAGCCGCCGACCTGGTCGCAAACACGCCCTCCAGCGTCTTGGTCCATGCCGCCACGGCCTCGTCAAGTGAGATGTTCACGTTTCCATAAGAAAATGCCTTGTCGTCCGTCACTTCGCCAATCAAAGTATAGGTAATCGAAAGTTCCCCGACCTTGTCCGACGGAACTTCCGCGACCAAATCACCGAACGCCGGGGCGAACATATCCCTTGCATCCAGATTGTGCTCCAATTTCACGCCCAGGCCGTTGCCAAACGCCATCTTGCTGACCGCCGCCACGATGCCGTGACGATCCAAAGCGTACGCCGAAACGATTTTTCCGGCATGGATGTCGTCTGCAAACTTCCCGTATTGTTCCTTTATCTGTCCATACTTCGGCAAGTCATAATCATCCCGCCCGATGCGAAGCCACACCAGCTTGTTTCCCGCCTTTTTAAATTCCGGCGTGATAATGTCCTTTTCCGTCGCCATGTCCACCGCGAAGGAAACAAGCGTCGGAGGCACGTCGATATCCTGGAACGTTCCCGACATGCTGTCCTTGCCGCCAATCGACGGCAGGCCGAAACCAAGCTGTGCGTCATACGCTCCCAACAATGCCGCAAACGGCTGGCTCCAACGCCTCGCGTCTTCCGTCATGCGGCGGAAATATTCTTGGAACGTAAAGCGAATCTTACGGTAATCGCCGCCGGAGGCCACGATTTTCGCCACCGACTCCACCACCGCGTAAATCGCGCCGTGGTACGGGCTCCAACTCGACAGATAGGGATCAAATCCATAGCTCATCATCGACACGCTGTCGGTCGTCCCGTCCGCCACCGGCACTTTCGCCACCATCGTCTGTGTCTCCGTCATCTGGTAGCGTCCGCCGTGAGGCATGAATACGGACCCCGCGCCAATCGAGCCGTCAAACATTTCCACCAGGCCCTTTTGCGAGCAAACGTTCAAGTCCCCAAGAACCGCCAGCCACTTCTTGCGCACGTCGCCCGCTTCCTCGCGCACGAATAAAGAATCGGCCTTGGACGGGATTTCCACTTCCACGTCCGTCTCCTGGTGCGCCCCGTTCGTGTCAAGGAACGCGCGGGAAATATTGACGATTTCCTTCCCCCTCCAGACAAGTACCAGACGCGGCGACTCCGTCACGACCGCCACCTTCGTCGCCTCCAGGTTTTCTTCCTCGGCATAGGCCATGAACTGCGTAACGTCCTTCGGGTCCACGACCACCGCCATACGCTCCTGCGACTCGGAAATGGCGATTTCCGTCCCGTCCAGGCCCGCGTACTTCTTCGGCACCTTGTCCAGATCCACGGTCAGCCCTTCCGCCAATTCGCCGATGGCCACGGAAACGCCGCCCGCACCAAAGTCATTACACTTCTTAATCAACTTGCTGACCTCTTCCCGCCGAAACAATCTCTGAATCTTGCGCTCGGTCGGCGGATTTCCCTTTTGCACTTCCGCCCCGCAAGTCTCAATGGATTCCTCGGTGTGAACCTTGGAAGACCCGGTCGCTCCGCCGCAGCCGTCGCGCCCGGTACGCCCGCCGAGCAAAATGATGACGTCGCCCGGATCGGAAGTCTCACGGATGACCGCCCGTCTCGGGGCCGCCCCCAACACCGCGCCGATTTCCATCCTCTTCGCCACATAATTCGGATGATAAATCTCCTTCACCAGTCCTGTCGCCAGTCCAATCTGGTTGCCATAGGAACTATATCCCTTGGCCGCCCCGCGCACCAGCTTCTTCTGCGGGAGCTTGCCCTTCAATGTCTCCTTCACGGACACGGTCGGATTGGCCGCCCCGGTCACGCGCATCGCCTGATACACGTAAGTACGCCCGGAAAGCGGGTCGCGAATCGCG
This sequence comes from uncultured Faecalicatena sp., assembly GCA_948468385.1. Classification (GTDB taxonomy): domain Bacteria; phylum Bacillota; class Clostridia; order Lachnospirales; family Lachnospiraceae; genus Schaedlerella. Next base: position 2,979 of record CAOKHZ010000030.1, read on the forward strand.
CCGCCAAGACAAGTCGCCGCCCCTCCGAACGGCTCGATCTCGGTCGGATGATTGTGCGTCTCATTCTTAAAATTAATCAGCCATTCTTCCTCCACGCCGTCCACTTGTATCGGCACCACGATGCTGCAGGCGTTAATCTCGTCGGACTCCTCCTGGTCGGCAAGCTTTCCCTCTTCTTTCAGCTTGCGCATCGCCATCAATGCCAAATCCATCAGGCAGACGAACTTGTCCTCGCGCCCGGCGAAAATCTCGCCGTGCGTCGCCAAATAGTTCTTATAAGTATTCTCAATCGGCTCCCGGTAATCGCCGTCGTCAAACTTCACGTTTTTCAACTCCGTGGAAAACGTCGTGTGACGGCAATGGTCAGACCAATACGTGTCAAGCACGCGGATTTCCGTCATCGACGGGTCACGCTTTTCCTCTCCCGCAAAATAGTTTTGAATATGTTTGAAATCCTTGAACGTCATGGCCAGCCCTAGCGAACCATACAGTTTGTTTAACTCGTCCTCCGCCATCTGGCAGAAGCCGTCAAAAATCTTCACGTCGTCCGGCTCGTCAAACACCGTCAAAAGCGTGTCCGGCTTCTCCATCCCCGTCTCCCGAGAATCCACCGGGTTGATGCAATGGCTCTTGATAGCCGCGAATTCCTCGTCCGAAATCGTCCCCTCAATCACGTAGGTGGTCGCCGTTTTGATTACCGGATCCTCGTCCTCCTTGATAAACTGTACGCACTGCCGTGCGGAATCCGCCCGCTGATCGAACTGCCCCGGCAAATATTCCACGGAAAATACCCGATCCCCCTCGTTTTTTGCAAACTCCTCCCGGTACAAAACGTCTACCGGCGGCTCCGCGAACACGCCCCTGCAGGCCGTCTCGAACGTCTCGTCGGAAATGTTCTCCACGTCATAACGAATCAGCACGCGTACCCCCGTCACCGACTTGATGTCCAGATAATGACGGATTTCATGGGACAATTCCTTCGCCTGTACGGCGAAATCCGCTTTCTTTTCCACATAGACACGTCTTACATCACTCATCATTGCCTCTCCTTTGTTAAAAAATAATTTATTTTTCTAAAAAACGTGCAACCCTCACCAAGCGGCGACTTCACACTTTTGCCGCCCGCGCCTCGCCACGGCTTTTATGCACCCACGATTTTAAGCCGTAAAAAACCGCCATCACGAGGATGAGCCCTGCCACGAACAAGCCGCCAATACGCAGGACGAAGTCAAAAAACAACCCTTCCGGCAACATGCGGATCATATAATCTTCGGCCGGATCGAACATCCACAAATCATTGTCAAAGAAAATCTTGTGGAACAACGTAAACACCGCGTTGAAGTTCCTCGCCACGGCGATTCCCAGAACGGCCAGAAACACCGCCAAAACACCCACCGTGACCTGGTAAGCGCGTGACAAGATCCGCAAAACGTCCTCTTTCAAAAACAACAAGGCCGCCAGGCTCGCCACCGCCGCGACAATTGCCCCCAGACGCAACTTGAGACCGCCCAGAAACAACCCTTGCACCTCTCCCATGTGGAACCGATCCTGCTCATTGAAAAAATCTTGTTCCCTTCCCTCCACGGTCGTCGTAACGCTTAACGTTTCCCGGTTCCCGCGAAGGTACGCCATCATTTCCCGCGTCACGTACATCGCGTCCTCCATCGTCATGTCCAAATCGGCGAGCACGCCATATTTCTCGTATTCCTCCTGGTAAAACCCGAAATCCGCGTACATCGCGATTTCAAAACTGCTAATCAATAAAATCACGAGCAGGGAAACCGCGAACACAAATCCCGGAAGCCATCGTACCTTCTTCAAATTAAATACCTCCTCATGATGCGCTAAGTGCTCATGGCGAACCGCCTGGTATGCTCGATAACACCTCGCCAACGGCGGCGGAATGCCTCGCACGTAAGCGGCCATGACACGGCCGCTAAGTGCTCATGGCGATACCACGGCGATGCGCATCATGTTGCTCGCCTTGTGCTTCTCCCCCTGCACGTTCGTGGAAGGGATGCCCGCCGTCAAGACCACGACGTCGCCCTCGTCCACGTACTTTTTCACGCGTGCAATCTCAATGGCCCCGTCGCAAATATCCTCCGTCGTCTTAAACTCCAACGACTTCAACGGCCGTACGCCCCAGTAAATGGACATCCGCCGCAACGTCCGCTCGTTCGGCGTGATGCCAAGAATCTCCTGCCTGGGCTTCAAATTCGACATCACGCGGGCCGTCGCCCCGGAAACCGTCGGGGCAATCAAACACTTCGCATGCAGATTTTCCGCCGCCAGTACCGAGGAGTAGGCAATGGCGCTGGAAATGCCGGATTTCAACCGTTCTCCCGCCCGGCTTAAAAACAAGTCATAATCCAGGTGCTTTTCCGTGCTCTCGATGACGTGCACCATCATCTGCAGGGCCTCCACCGGATATTTGCCCGCCGCCGTCTCGCCGGAGAGCATCACGGCATCAGTGCCGTCATACACCGCGTTGGCCACGTCCGTCACCTCCGCCCTGGTCGGACGCGGGTTGCGAATCATGGAATCCAACATCTGGGTCGCGATGATGACCGTCTTGAAGCTTTCGTTCGCCTTTTGAATCATCTGCTTCTGCAAATACGGCACCTCCTCGGCCGGAATCTCCACACCAAGGTCGCCACGCGCGACCATGATGCCGTCCGCCGCACGCAAAATTTCGTCAATATTGCTGATGCCCTCCGCGTTCTCAATCTTGGCAATGATGGGAATGTAAGGCGCGTTCAGCTCTTTCAGCCACGCGCGAAGCTCCAAAATGCACTCCGCGTTGCGCACGAAAGAGGCCGCGATAAAGTCCACGTCCTGCTCCACGCCAAAACGAACGTCCTCCTTGTCCTTTTCCGTCAGGGCGGGAAGCCGAACCGCCACGTTTGGCACGTTGATTCCTTTACGCTCGCCCAATTCCCCGCCGTTGATGACGCGACAGATGATTTCCTTCTGGTTCTTTCCCGTCACTTCCAGTTCAATCAACCCGTCGTCCACCAGAATCCGCTTTCCTTTTTCAACGTCGTGCACGAGTCCCGGGTAAGTGATGGACACCCTTTCCCTGGTTCCCACCACGTCATCCGCAGACAATACGAACGTCTCCCCCGGCTCAAGCACCACCTTCCGTCCGTCCTCTAACACCCCCGTGCGGATTTCCGGCCCCTTGGTGTCCAGAAGAATGGCCACGTTGGATCCTTCCTCCGCACGAATCTGTTTTAACATGTCCATCCGGCACTTGTGTTCCTCATAATCCCCATGAGAAAAATTAAACCGTGCCACGTCCATGCCGCATCGCACAAGGCTGCGCATCACCTCTTCGTCGTCCGTGCGCGGCCCCATCGTACAAATCACCTTTGTCTTCTTCAATTTCATCTACCTCCTGATTTTTTCATGCGAGCGGGAAATGCACGACCGCGTCCACAAGATGCCGACAAATTGCCATGCGCTTCACGCCTTCGCGTCGCCTTACTCACTTGACATGTTCATGCGTAAATAAATGTTCGTTGCAATACTCGTAATTCCCCTTGCACTTGGAGCAGAAACGAAATTCCAAACTAGGATCGTCCACGTCCGTCCGCCCACAAATGGCACAACGATGCTTTGCGCCATTTCCATAATGCATCTTCGGCCGCTCCACCTGCTTCATGAACTTCCGCTTGCGCATCTGCTCTTTCGGAGTGTAAGGCTTTATATTACGGCCGGATAAGAAAAACAAGATAAAGTTCAAAAGCGACGCGATAATGATGATGCGGACGGCCGCGTTGCCTCGTAGCAAGTCAATTGCCAAAATCACGGCATAAGCGATTCCCAACCATTTCACCTTGATTGGCAATATAAAGTAAAACATCACCTCCATGTCGGGAAACATGGCCGCAAACGCCAAAAAGATGGACATGTTGATATAAAACGTACTAAAAAACATACAAGAAGCCGTCACCGTCATCATCGTCATCGTCGGATTCTGTATCGTCAGGGCATAATACGCGTACAACACGAACGCCCCCGCGACCGTGAATAGAATTCCCGAAAACATGTATACATTATAGCGAAACGTTCCCCAACTGCGCTCCAACGTCGTTCCCACGGAATAATAAAAAATCAACATGATGACAATCGTCAACGGATTCCCGCTCGGCGGAACCAATACCCAGGAAATGATCCTCCACACCTGCCCCCTGAGAATATAGACGGGGTTTAACATGATCCACTGATACAAATCCGGTAAAAAAAGCTCAATCCCATAACCGATGATATATGCCCCAATCAAATACATCGTCAGATTTGGAATCGCGTAACGTCCAAATTTCTTCTCTAACTTACTCAGCCAATTCAATCCGCTTCTCTCCTTTTTTCGTTTTCTATCATTGTACTGTTTAAGGGATGGTTTGTCAAACACATGTTACCCTTTTTTTCTTTAGTTTAGATAAATTTCCCATATAAAATTCATGAATTTTCAAAATCTGGAGCATAATGCCAATTGCCTTTTTTCGCATTTTATCGTATAATCACCATGGTGCATGTTTTACGCCGGTTACTTGAAACACCAACCGACCATATCCTGCACCTTTTCGTATTTTACCCATCTGGAGGCAGACACGCTTTTCCATGAAAAATTTCAGGCATGAAAAAACATTTTGCCTCTAACATCATAATATAAATTACCAACGCGGTTTTTACCGTGCCAAAGCGGCCATGTACCTTTCGACCGTTTACAGATAAAACTTTTTAGAAATGAGGGATACCATGAATTCAAATGCATTACATACACTGGGGATAGACATCGGCTCCACGACAGTCAAAATCGCCATTCTGGATGCCGAGAATCACGTATTGTTTTCTGATTACGAGCGACATTTCGCCAACATCCAGGAGACCCTCTCCGGGCTTTTGGAAAAGGCGATTGCAAAGCTTGGCAAGGTCTGGGCCGCCCCGGTCATCACCGGATCTGGCGGTCTTTCTCTGGCCAACCATTTAAACGTACCTTTCGTACAAGAGGTCATCGCCGTATCGACCGCCCTGCAGTCTTATGCCCCGCAAACCGACGTGGCCATCGAGCTTGGCGGCGAGGATGCCAAAATCATTTATTTCGAGGGTGGGAACGTGGAACAACGGATGAACGGCGTCTGCGCGGGCGGCACGGGATCCTTTATCGATCAGATGGCCTCCCTGCTCCAGACGGACGCTTCAGGGCTGAACGAATACGCAAAAAATTACCATGCTCTCTACTCGATTGCCGCCCGTTGCGGCGTGTTTGCCAAGACCGACATCCAGCCCTTGATTAATGACGGAGCAGCCAAGGAAGACCTGGCCGCCTCTATTTTTCAGGCCGTCGTCAACCAGACCATCAGCGGCCTGGCCTGCGGCAAGCCGATTCGCGGACACGTGGCCTTCTTAGGCGGCCCTTTGCACTTTTTATCCGAGCTGCGCGCCGCCTTCGTCCGCACGTTGAAGCTGGACGACGAACACGCCGTCACGCCGGACGACTCGCACTTGTTCGCCGCCATCGGTTCCGCCTTAAGTTCCAAAAAAGAAGAGTTCGTCTCGCTTGCCGAGATGCAAAAACGTCTGGACGGCAAAATCCAGTTGGAGTTTGAAGTGGAACGGATGGAACCTTTGTTTGAATCAGAAGAGGACTATGCGCGTTTTAAAGACCGCCACGACCGCCATCAGGTTCCCATGAAGGATCTTTCCACTTATTCTGGAAAAGCTTTTTTGGGAATTGATGCCGGTTCCACGACGACCAAGGCCGCCCTCGTCGGCGAGGACGGTTCCTTGTTGTACTCCTTTTACCACAATAACGACGGCGACCCGTTGGGAACGTCCATCGCCGCCATCAAGGACATTTACGCCAAACTTCCAGACGACGTTGAAATCGTCCATTCCTGCTCCACGGGGTACGGCGAGGCACTGATCAAGGCCGCCCTCCTCTTGGACGAAGGCGAGGTCGAAACCGTGTCACATTACTACGCGGCATCCTATTTCGAACCAGACGTGGACTGCATTTTGGATATCGGCGGTCAAGACATGAAATGTATCAAGATTAAAAATCAGACTGTGGACAGCGTCCAGCTTAACGAGGCTTGTTCCTCCGGTTGTGGTTCGTTTATCGAGACGTTTGCCAAATCTCTGAATTATTCAGTACAAGACTTCGCGAAAGAGGCCTTGTTTGCCAAACATCCGATCGACCTCGGCACTCGCTGTACGGTATTTATGAACTCCAAGGTAAAGCAGGCGCAAAAAGAAGGGGCCGAGGTGGCCGACATTTCCGCCGGACTCGCCTACTCCGTCATCAAGAACGCATTGTTCAAGGTAATCAAGGTTTCCGACGCGTCGGAACTGGGCAGACATATCGTCGTGCAAGGCGGCACGTTCTACAACAACGCCGTATTGCGCAGCTTTGAGAAAATCGCAAACTGCGAGGCCATCCGCCCGGACATCGCCGGCACGATGGGCGCCTTCGGCGCGGCCTTGATTGCCCGCGAACGCTACACGGAGTGCGAAGGAACGACCATGCTCTCAGCCGAGGAAATTGACGCGCTTACGTACTCCGCCACGATGACCAAGTGCAAGGGATGTACGAACAACTGCCGTCTGACCGTCAACCATTTCAGCGGCAACCGCAAGTTCATCACCGGAAACCGCTGCGAACGGGGGCTCGGCAAGGAAAAAAAGGATAACCGCATGCCGAACCTTTTCACCTACAAGCTGAAACGTTACTTCGGCTACGAACCCCTTTCGGAAAGCGAAGCCAGACGAGGTATCATTGGCATCCCACGCGTATTGAACATGTATGAAAACTATCCATTCTGGTTCACGTTTTTCACCGAACTGGGATTTCGCGTCGTGGTCTCCCCAGCCTCGACCAAGAAAATATATTCGCTTGGCATCGAGTCCATTCCCAGCGAATCCGAGTGCTACCCGGCGAAATTGGCGCATGGACACGTGCAATGGCTGATCGACCAGGGAATCGAGCACATTTTTTACCCTTCGATTCCTTATGAACGAAAAGAATTCGATGAGGCAAACAATCATTACAACTGCCCGATTGTCACTTCCTATCCGGAAAATATCAAGAACAACATGGACGCCATCGTAAATGGCGAAGTAGACTTCATTCACCCATTTTTGAATTTTGAGAGCGAGGACACCATCTCCTTCAAACTGATTGACGAATTGTCTGAGAAATTCTCGCTGACTGCGGACGAAATCAAGTCCGCCGTGCACGCCGCCTGGGTGGAACTTGAAAATTGCCGAAACGACATGCGCAAAAAGGGCGAAGAGACGCTGGCATTCTTGAAGGAGACGGGCAACCGGGGCATCGTGTTGGCCGGCAGGCCATATCATATTGATCCGGAGGTCAACCATGGACTGCCGGAGCTGATTACCTCGTACCACGTCGCCGTGCTGACGGAGGATTCCATCTCGCATTTGAACCCGGCCGAACGCCCGCTGAACGTGATGGACCAGTGGATGTACCATTCACGGTTGTATGCGGCGGCAAACTACGTCAAGACGGTTGACAACCTGGATCTGATTCAACTGAATTCATTCGGCTGCGGACTGGATGCCGTGACCACCGACCAGGTTGCAGACATCCTGACAAACTCAGATAAGATATATACCTCCTTGAAGATTGACGAGGTCAACAACCTCGGCGCGGCCCGCATTCGCGTCCGCTCTCTTTTAGCGGCCATCCGCGTCCGCGAACGTCGCAGGGAAAAACGCGTCATTCATACTGCCGCCATCGAAAAAGTGCCTTTCACCAAGGAGATGAAAGCACAGAACTATACCATCCTCTGCCCGCAAATGTCACCGATGCATTTTGAAATCATCGAGCCGGCGTTTCGTGCTTCGGGATACAACCTCGAGGTGCTGCCAAACGACAACAAGCAGGCTGTGGACGTCGGCCTGAAATACGTGAACAACGATGCTTGTTATCCTTCCCTGATTGTCGTGGGACAGATTATGGACGCAATTTTATCGGGTCGCTACGACACGGACAAATTAGCCGTCATCATCACGCAAACCGGCGGTGGCTGTCGCGCGTCCAACTATATCGGGTTTATCCGCCGGGCATTGAAGAAAGCCGGATACTTGCACATCCCGGTCATCTCGCTGAACCTAAGCGGGCTGGAGGGCAACCCAGGCTTTCGCCTCACGCCTCCGCTCGTGTTGCGCGGCATTTACGGACTGGTATTTGGTGACATTTTCATGAAATGCGTCTACCGGATGCGCCCTTACGAAGCCGTTCCAGGCACGACGGACGCATTGCACCGCAAATGGGCGGAAAAATGCAAGTCATTCGTGTCCAAAGGCTATCCTTCCCGCCGCGCGTTCAAAAAAATGTGCGCGGACATCATTCGAGAATTCGACGAGATTGAGACAATTGACGTGAAAAAACCGCGCGTCGGCGTGGTAGGAGAAATTTTAGTGAAATTTTTGCCTGCGGCCAACAACCACCTCGTCGAACTTCTGGAAAGAGAAGGAGCCGAGGCCGTCGTTCCTGACTTGATGGACTTTTTGCAATACTGCTTCTACAACCAGCACTTTAAAGTGTCAGACCTTGGCTTCGCCAAGTCCAAGGCCAAGATTGCCGACCTCGGAATCGCACTTCTGGAATGGTTCCGCGCCCCCGCCAACAAGGCGTATCAGGCGAGCAAGCACTTTGAGCCGACCACTCCGATTGAACGGCTGGCACAAATGGCTTCCGAAATCGTGTCCATTGGCAACCAAACCGGGGAAGGATGGTTTTTGACCGGGGAAATGCTGGAACTGATTCACGACGGCGCAGGCAACATCGTCTGCACGCAGCCATTTGCCTGCCTGCCAAACCACGTTGTCGGCAAAGGAGTAATAAAAGAATTGCGCAGGCTTTACCCCCAGTCCAACGTGGTGGCCATTGATTTCGACCCAGGTGCCAGCGAGGTAAATCAGTTGAACCGTATCAAGCTGATGCTTTCGACCGCAAACAAAAATCTGGAACGTGAATTGGCCGAAGAAACACAAGAAACATCGGCCGAGGATGAGATAAAAAAAGTATCATTGACAGACGAATTACAAAAAACAATCCAGAAAACGGCGGCGACACTGCACGAGGCACAGCAAAACATAGCAACGGCCGACGAGTTCCAACAGAATGGATTGACAAATGACACGCATAAGACTGCAACGGCTTAAAGCATGAAATAGATATAGGCATGAGATAGATATAACGAATCGAAAAAAGAGACACCCCACGGTGCCTCTTTTTTCGATTCGACATACATCAAGACTTTATGGTCTTTCTCGTACCCCGAACTATAAATTTTGTTACGTTCCACGCTTCGCCTACCATCTTCTAACGCTTCAACTGGAACCGATTCGTCTGAGACTGAAGCAAGTGCGCCTGATCAAACAGCTCGGTGCTGACCGCCGCTGCTTCCTCACTGCTGGCCGAATTCGTTTGTACGACCGCAGAAATCTGCTTGATGCTCTCGGTCACTTCCATGATGGACTCTGCCTCACCGCGTACCGCGTCGGCAATAATGCCGATGTCGCTATTAGAATTCGTCACCAAATCCAATGTCTTATTCAACGTGCCGGAAACGTCGTCAACAATCTCACTGCCTCGATTTGTAGCCCTGACACAATTGTCAATCAATTCCTTCGTAGCCTTGGCCGCCTGATCGGACTGTGCCGCCAAGCTACGTACCTCGTCAGCCACCACGGCAAAGCCTTTTCCTGCCGAGCCGGCCCTCGCCGCCTCAACGGCCGCGTTCAATGCCAAGATGTTCGTCTGGAACGCAATATTCTCAATCGTGGCAATAATCTGTCCGATTTGACGCGAAGTATTGCTGATATCAGCCATGGCAGAAACCATCTGCTCCATCTGCTCGCCACTGGCAGAAACTTGTTCTCCCGTCAAACGAGCATGCTCCTGAGCCTTGGATGCCACTTCCACGTTATCCTTCGCCCGGTTGGACAAATCATCCAAAACCCTATACAAATCCTGAATGGACGCGGACTGCTCCGTCGCACCCTGCGCCAAGGACTGCGAACTGCTCGAAAGCTGTTCCGCGTTCGTAGAGATACGGCGCTCCGCCTGCCCAATCTGATCCAAGGCATTGGACAAGGTGGTCGTAAAGCTGTCAATAGACGATTGGATGGAACTGAAATCCCCAATATAATTTGCAGAAGTCCGAACATTGAAATTCCCGTTCGAAAGCTCGCTCATGATACGGTTGATGTCTTTCACGTAACTCTCGATCAGTTCCATGGACTCCTTCAAGGTGTTTACCAAATCGCCCAACTCATCCTCCGAACTATAAGCCAAATCCAGTTCCAAATGCCCTTCCTGAAGAACCCTGCTGCTGTTGGTAATGCTTATAATCGGTGCAACCACGCGCCGCAACACGTACTGCACCAAGCTAATCAGGCAAGCCAACGCCAAAACAAGGCAGACAAGACTAACAACGTTCATGCTAAATATGGTCTGCTCCATGCGCTGCTCGCTCGCGTCGCTCAGACTCGTGCTCCGGTCTATCACGTCATCCAACATCCCCACCAAGGTGGAAAGATTGGCCTGAATCGTGTCTTGATAGTACTCTTGTGCCTCTTCTGGGTCTCTTTCCATCAATTCCAATACATACGTGGCAGACTCATGCAATTCCTTATGTAATGGCTCCATCTGAGTACGTAATGCCAAAATCTCCGCATCTTCCGTGCCGGCCTCTCCATAAAGCCACTGACCAAGAACGCAAGTCGTCGGATCAATGCTGCCGTTGAACTCCGTGCCCGCATACAAGGCATTACTTAAATTAGCTGCCCATTTATAATGCGCGGTCTCCGCTTGGTGCGCCCTATCCAGTACCGCGTTAGACGAAGCGGCATCAGCCTGGGTATTCTTGATGTTAAAAACATTGAACGTAGTCGCGAAGCTCAGCAAGAGCGTAGCGGCAAGAGAGGCAATTACCCGAATTGCCACCAATTTTTTGATACTCTTTTTCATAAGTGCACATCCCTTCCACTTCTAAATTATAACTAGAAATGCTGTTACTCAGTCATTCCACACTGTATCTATGATACACCAGACCGCGCAATTTTGCAATGCCAAATTTGCTTTTTCACAATTTTTTTCTCCCTTAATACGCCTTTTTTCGCTTTACGTTTTCCTTTTTTGCCCCCTCCCTGCCCCTCCTTTTTATTCTCAGAACAAAAAAACACCAGAAACCGTTGATTTTACGGTATCTGGTGCTATCAGTTTAATGCGGAAGATGGGACTTGAACCCACACAGCTCGAAAGCTACAAGATCCTTAGTCTTGCTCGTCTGCCAGTTCCGACACTTCCGCAAGCCGTAGCATGATTACTCATGCCACAAATGATATAATACTATTTAATGAAAGAATTGTCAATTGATTTTTTTTAATCTCATAAAAATCAACCTTAGTTATCGCCCATGGAAACCAACCTTACGCCAGCTTCTCCTTGGCCAATTCCGTCAACGTCACGAAGCCTTCCTTGTCATTTACCGCCATCTCGGCCAACATCTTTCTGTTGATGTCCACGTCGGCCAGCTTCAGTCCATGCATGAACTTGCTATAAGACAAGCCATTCAATCTTGCCGCCGCGTTGATACGGGCAATCCAAAGTCTCCTCATCTCGCGCTTACGTTGCTTTCTACCTGCGTAGGAAGACGCAAGAGCCCTCATCACGGACTGCTTCGCAACCCTATACTGTTTTGAGCGTGCTCCCCTATATCCCTTTGCCAGCTTCAATACTCTGTTATGTTTTTTTCTCGCGTTCATTCCGCCTTTGATACGTGCCATTTCTTAATCCTCCTATTCTTACACCAATCTGCAACCGCGCCATTATAAATACGGCAAAATTTTCTTCATGCTCTTTACGTTTGACTGGTCCATAATCGCGGACTTCCTCAGATTCCTCTTTCTCTTGCTCGTCTTCTTCGTTAAGATATGGCTCTTATAAGCTTTATTTCTTTTTAATTTTCCTGTACCCGTCTTTGTAAAGCGCTTCGCTGCCGCTCTGCTTGTTTTCATTTTTGGCATGATAATATCCTCCTTATATACGTGCTTTGCTTATTCTTTTAACGTTTTACGGTTAAAATCATACTCATGTTCCTGCCTTCCAGTTTCGCGGGTTTCTCAATTACGGCGACATCCGAAAGCAAATCGGCAAAATCATCCAGAATGTGCTTGCTCTGCTGCACGTGCGCCATCTCCCTGCCGCGAAAACGCAAAGTTACCTTCACCTTGTTTCCTTTGGTGATGAACTTCTTCGCGTTATTCACTTTGGTATTCAAATCATTCGTATCGATGTTCGGGGAAAGGCGTACTTCCTTGATTTCCACAATCTTCTGCTTCTTCTTGGCTTCCTTTTCTTTCCTGGTCAGCTCGTACTTATACTTTCCGTAATCGATAATCTTGCAGACCGGCGGTTTTGCCATCGGGGCAATCTTCACCAAATCCAGCTCCGCTTCCTGCGCCTTTTTATAAGCGTCCCTGGCGGACATAATTCCTAACTGTTCCCCATCCTCACCAATCAGACGAACCTCTTTGTCTCTGATTTGTTCGTTAATCATCAACTCGCTAATTGTCGTATACCTCCGTTACATGAATTCCTTCAGGCTTCTTGGGATCCGTCCGAAAAAATCACCGTCCGAACCGCTCCCCTTTTGCGAGAAATGAAAAAGAGTGGAAACATATCCACTCTCAATTCTCATAACAAGCACACCCATTCCGGATGTGTCCCATCAATCAATATCGAACCATAGGCACCCGATTATGCTATGGTGAGAGCGGATACTCTGCTTTCTTTTTCTCGTACTTTGATAATCTATCACATTTTCAGAAGGATGTCAACCTTTTTTGAAAAAACTTTCTAATAACATAAACTTTAGGAAGTGAAAGGCCGTGATAGCAAAAGGCCGCCGCCCAATGTTTCGCGCATTGGAGCAACGGCCTTCTTTAAATTATACTCAAAATTATACTCACGAATTTTTCCGCCTTTTCGCCGGTACCGTGGCGTTTAAGAAACTTTTCCCCGTAATCGTCTTGTTGAACACGACCGCCCCGATGCAAATCAGACAGCCAATGACGAACCCGACGAAGTTGAACGCCGCCGTCAATATCAAGAGCGTCAGCCGCATGAACTTGAGGGCGTATCCCAGTTCAAAGTTCGGCTGCGTGTAATCTGCCACGGCAACGAAGGCCATATAGAGCATCACCTCGCTGTTAAACCACCCCGACTTCACCGAAAACTCGCCCATCACGATACCTGCGATGACGCTAAGCGGCGTGCTTAGCATGTTCGGCGTGTTCAAGGCGGCCAGCCGCAAGCCGTCAATTGACAGCTCCAAAATCAGGAACTGGTAAATCAACGAAATGTTGACCGTGTCTTGTATCGCCACGAACTCAAATATTTCCGGCAAATACTCCAGGTTCTGCATGAAAAGCAGGAATATCGGGGTTAAAAACACCGTTCCAAGCGTGATCAACGCCCGCGAAAATTTCAGGTACACGCCGGTGATTTTCGGAAAATAATAATCATTCGCCTCCTCTACCATGTCAAATACGGAGGTCGGCAATATCATCGCCGAGGGGGAATTATCCACGAGGATGACGATCTTCCCCTCCAACAAGCAGGCCGCCGTCGTGTCCGGCCGCTCGGAAAACTTGAATTTCGGGAACGGGTCATACCATTTCCGCTTCAAAAGTGCCTCCGCGAGGCTTTGCTGGTTCATCGTCAACGCGTCAATCTTCACGTTGTTTATCATGTTGCGGAGCTTGTCAAGCATTTCCGGCTCGATGCGGTCAGACATATAACAAATGGCGATGTCCGTCCGGGAGGCCTCGCCCGCCTCCACCATCTCCATCACCAGGTGCGGGTCGCGAATCCGCCGTCTTATCAACGCCGTGTTAAACACGATGGTTTCCACGAAACCGTCACGCGAACCGCGAAGCGACTTGTCCTTGTCCGGCTCGTCCACGCTCCTGGCCGGATACGTCCGGCAGTCAATGGCGATGCACACCTCGTATCCCTCCAAAAACAAGCAGCTCATGCCCGAAAGGACGTTTCGCACGATGGCGTCATAATCCTTTATGATATCCACCTCCACGTAAGGAATGAACTGCCTCGAAAACGCCGTGGCATCCTCAGGCATCTGATCCTTCGTGATTCGAAACATGGAATCCATGATTTTAAGCATCGTCTCGTCTTTCGTGAATCCGTCAATAAAATAGAACACCGCGCGTTTTTCAGCGACCATGATGTCCCTGCGGATAATGTCAAAACTCTCCTTCACGGGGAGAATCTGCTCCATCTGCGCGATGTTCTCGTCAAAATTCGTTCCTACTTGTCCGATAATCTTTTCCTTCATCGAAATTCTATCCCTCCCGGTGCCAGGCACCATTTTCACTGTCTAATAATGGATAGAATTTCCCGTTTTTCTAAAAAATATGCACTTCAATCACTTCGTCGTGCTTCCAAACCCGCCGTTTCTCACCTCGTCCGCCTCATCGTCCAAGGTAATCCCATACTCCACGAAAATGCCTTGTGCGAAGCCGTCCCCGGCCTCCACCGCAAGCGCCTTTCCTCCACGGCCGTCATTCGTGACCTTGATAAACATGTGTCCCTCGTTGTCTGAGTAAAAATAGTCACTGTCAATGATTCCGACCGTGTTGTCAAGCTGCAGCCGATACTTGAATCCCAGCCCGCTTCGCGGGTAACACTTCAAAACCCAGCCCGGCTCCATCCACGCCCGAATCCCCGTCGGAATCTTTATCGTCTCGCCCGGATTTAAAACAATCCTGGCCGGCGCAAAAAAATCATATCCGGCCGACCCGGCCGTCGCCCGCCTCGGCAGCCTGATTTGCCCGTAAACCGCCCTCGCCTCCTGCACCGAAACGCCCGCGAACGTCTCCGTCCAATCGGCCACGAAACGCTCCTCGCTCACCTTTTGAAACTTCGCTATCCTCTGCATCTTCCTTTTACCTCGTATTCATCTTGCTGTTGGGGTCAAAAAGGGAGCCCCCCAATGATACCACGGATTACTACGCACTTAGCACTCTCACAGTCTCCGCTACGGTCGTCACTAAGTGAACGTCCACTAGACGTTCAATGCCTTGGTATCACTTAATTTTCACCCGAATCACGCCCAACGTCTGCCCCGGCAACACCATGTCGATTTCATTTTCGTCCATCACAAGCTTCTTCTGCCGTATTTCCACCTCGTACTCCGGCTTTCCAGTAAACGTCAGGTTGTTTTTCGCCCGCAAATCCTCCGAGTGGAGATATTGCATCTGCGCGCCAAAAAATTTGGCCGGCTCGCCCGCGCCGCCTAAAATCCCTTTCAAATCAAGCCGCAGCCTCTTCGCCTTCTTCGCGGCGTTGACCACCTTGACGTAGACGAACCGCCCGTCCGCCGTCGCAGAGTAATACAACCCGCGCTTTCCGCTTCCCCTCATGTCCAATATCCTCGTGCCGACATTGTTCATATACAAATACTGCACCAGGTAATTCGCCGTCTTGAGCACCTCGCGCGGCGAGAAATTAATCATGTTGTGCTCCCACTGCGCCCCGTCAACCAGAGAAAAGAGAGGCGCGTAGGAAGACAATTTTACCAAATCCGCGTTGCGCTCGATTCCCGTCAAAAACGCCGCCTCGGAAAGCGCGCTCTCGAACACGTTCGGGGCAGAAAGCTTCATGTTACATGCATATTCCCCGGCGAACACGCCCGCGCTCGTGCGCGGATACTTGTCATACACTTTATGTTTTTTATAAAACCATTTCGGATACCGATAATAATGCTCGTCCAGCAGCGCGTCCGGCATTTCCGTACGGATGGTCTTCCAATTCTTGTGAAAATCCGGGATGCCGTAAATCGGATTGGCAGAAAATACCAACGTGATTTCAGGGTGCCGCTCCTTTATCAATTTGTAAATCCGGCGGCATCCGTTCCAATAATGGTCACCCCAGTTTTCATTGCCGAAACCGATATATTTCAGCCCGAACGGCTTTGGATGTCCCGCGTCGGCCCGCTTTTTCGCCCATTCGCTCGTCGCCGGATCGCCGTTCGCATAATCAATCAGATCAAACACGTTTTGAATGACTTCCTTTTCATACTTCTCACAATCCGCGTCGATCGGCACGCCCGTACGGAACTGGCAGCTCGTCCCCGCCCAGGTGACGGGCAACGGCTCCATCTGCAAGTCTTCGCAAAGCAGGAAATACTCATAAAACCCCACCGCGTAGGACTGGTTATACCCAGCCGTCGTGCGCAACGCCCACAAATTGTAATCCGGCACACGTTGTTCCAAAGGTCCCAGCGTGTTCTTCCACTTGTATTCATTTCCCGGCGCGGCACCCTCCGTGATGCAGCCGCCGGGGAACCGCAAAAACTTCGGGTGCAACTCTTTTAACACCTGCACCAGATCCTTGCGTAGCTTTCCTTGCGACCACTTCGGATCATTTGCCCCCCAGTAATCTGCGTCCATGAAGGAAAGACAATCCAGGGACAATTCACCCACGCCCTTTATCTCCAGCACGAAGCACCCGTAGGCCGTATGCTTTCCGTCCAAGTCCGTCTCGTGCTTCTGCCAGCCGCCCTCGCGCGGCTCTCCGCTTCCCCCTTCTGACGTGTCCGGCCTTCGCGCCTCCTCACCGCCCGCGGACAAAATGACGTACTTCTTCTCCGTCAGCGGCGTGCCGTTTTCGTCCTCGACATAGACGCATGCCTCGCCCTCGTATTCGGACGCGTCAAAGAAACCGGAAAACTGATATGTATGCCCCTCCACGATAGAAATGGCACAGCGTCCGGTCACGATGTCATTTCCATTATAGCCATAATTTTTTAACACGGCCTCGTCCCTGACCCGAGCATACTCACTGGTCGCACACAAGGGCTTCCTTATTCCAACGTCCACCTGGCCACGGGTTTCCCAGAACTTCAATCCTTCCTTATGAGGCACGATTTTTTCCGGCGCCCTGCGGCAATCCTTCTCCACCACGCCCGCCTTCATGTACCAGCCGTCAAAACTGTTGTTACAAAGGACATTGGCGTTTAGTCCCCCGTCGCAGGCAAAATTGATGTCCTCCAAAAACAAGCCGTACAACATGTCCGAAACCTGCTTTGGCATTTCACTTTCCCGTATTGTAATCTTTCGTTCCATTGAAAACTCCCTTCTTAGCCACAAGTATTTAGCGACAACGCGACACCTTACGCCTCCACTTCCGGAAACCGGATCCGCTCGCTTAAGTTCGCCGTCCCGTACAAGTCATACGGCGTGGCCTGGTACACGTAGTAGTTGACCCAGTTCGTGTATAAATTGTTCGCATGCGAACGCCACATAAGCAACGGTTTCTGGTTCGGGTCGTCGTTCGGGTAATAATTGACCGGCATCCGAATTGGCAGACCCTTGCCCAAATCTCTTTTATATTCGCCATCCAGCGTCATCCTGTCGTACTCGGGATGCCCCATCACGAAAATCTGCCGCCCCCGCTGCGCCATGCACAAAAACACGCCGGCCTCCGGCGAGTCGGCCAAAATCGTGATTCGCCCATCCGCCTCCAGGGCATCCCCCGGCACCTCCGTGTGTCTGGAATGCGGCGCATAAAACACGTCGTCAAACCCTCGCAAGAGCGGGGTCTTGCGATTGCGCACATGATGCGCGAACACCCCGAACTTCTTTTCCGCAAGCAAAACCTTGTCAATGCCGTAATGGTGGTAGATGCCTGCCTGCGCCCCCCAGCAAAGGTGAAGGGTGGAAGTCACGTTGGTGGTCGTCCAGTCCATGATCTCCTTCAACTCCTCCCAGTAGTCCACTTCCTCGAAAGGCATCTGCTCCACGGGCGCGCCAGTGATGATAAAGCCGTCAAACTTCTGCTTGCGAATACTCTCAAACGGCTCGTAAAATTTATAAATATGGCTGGTGGAAGTATTTCTCGACACATGGCTGGCCACCCGCACGAACGTCACGTCCGTCTGCAGCGGCGTATTCGACAAAGAACGCAAAATCTGCAGCTCCGTGTCCTCCTTGAGCGGCATCAGGTTCAAAAGCCCGATGCTGAGGGAACGAATCTCCTGATGCGCGGCCCGATATTCGTCCATCACGAAAATATTTTCCCTCTCCAGGATTTCCTTCACCGGCAAATCATTTTGTACTCGAATCGGCATCTTCTTTTCCCCTTTCCTTTGTCCCTACTTCGGCCCTTTTGCTTTCTTCTCTTTGTTTTGCATCTTCTTCCTGGCTGCTTTCCCGTCCTTTAAGCACTTCGTTATGCTCCGAATGCACGTATTCCCCGTTATCGTCCACGTAGCTGTAGGTGTCATAGCTGTCCGTCATCGTCGGCAATTTCCGCCTCTCCAACTTGTGATTGATAACCATGGACACAATGTAATAAATGACGGCAAACGCGGGAACACCCAAAAGCATGCCTACAATGCCAAACAACCCGCCTCCAAGGGTAATCGCGACAATGACCCAGAAAGAAGAAAGTCCGGTGGAATTCCCCAGTATCTTCGGTCCGATGATGTTCCCGTCAATCTGCTGCAAGACCAAAATGAAAACAATAAAGTACAAGCCCATTTTCGGGTTGGAAAGCAAAATCAGAATCGCGCTCGGAATCGCCCCGATGTAAGGGCCGAAAACCGGAATAACGTTCGTCACGCCGACAATCACGCTCACCAACAAGGTATATGGCATTTTCAAAATACTTAACCCGACAAAGCACAATATGCCAATAATCAGCGAGTCGATAATTTTCCCGATGATGAAGCCGGAAAAAATCTCGTTGCTCTTCCCCGTCAGGTGAAGGATCATGTTCGCGTCCCTCGGCTTGAAGAGCGCGTAAATGATCTTCTTCGCCTGCTTGGAAAACACTTCCTTGCCAAACAGCACGTAGACCGACACGATCAGTCCCAGCACCCAGTTGAGCAGCTCGCTCACGGCGTTGATCATGCCGGCGGTCACGTTCGACATGACCTTGTTTGCCTGCTCCATCAAGTCCGTGCGCATCCACTGTTGCACGAAGTCCGTGGCCTGCGTCAACAACACGGTAAACACCTGTCCCAACGTGGTGTCATTCGAAGTCATTCTCGTGATGGCATCTATCGCGTCGTTTAACTGCGTCGGAACCGTGCTGATCATGTTTACGATACTGCGGTACAACTCCGGTATCATCATGTTGCACAATGCCACGATGACCGCGAGCAGGACACAAATCGCCGTCAACACGCCAAGTCCCCGCGCCGTCTCCTGCTTCTTTCTAAACTCTGGCAGCTTTTTCTCAAACAAGACAATCAAGTGTTTCTCCACGAATTTTACAATCGGATTCAAAAGGAACGCGATTGCCAATCCATAAATGACCGGACGCAGGACGTTCCCAATCTTGAAAATCATTCCCAAAATGTCGTCGAAACGAAGCAAGGCGAAATAGACGAGGATGCAGGCGATGACTACCACAAAAAGTGCCATTCCTTGACGAAACTGCTGGCGCAGCTTTGACGGCCCCCTATTCCTTAATTGTGGCCGCTTTATGTAATACCCGCTTCGTTCTCCCACCTTGTTTTCTTCTTTTTCTTCCATGCTTTCCTCCACCTCTTTTTCATTTCACCAATCCTTGCCAGGGAAACAAAAGGGTCTGTCCCTGACAGACCCTAAGCGCTTAACCCTTATAACTAAATGTCGCACATTCCGTGTTTTCGCAATGACAGGCATTGCCGCCCTCCACGCTGATGCGTCCGGCATGGCAGTCACAGTCCTGATTGTACTCGCAGTCCGTCGCCTTGCAATAGATTCCCGTCTTTTCTGACGCTTGTCTTTCATTGACGTTGCTGTAGCTCTCGCCCGTCCTCTCACGGAAGCTGTCGCAGCAGGTTTCACGCGCGGTCTTCGCGTCGCTTCCCGCCACTTCGATTTTGTCCAAATCACACAAATATTGTTGGTTGTGCACGCATGTCTGTACCGTACATCTTAACTCTGGCATGATGATACCTCCTTCTTTCATAAAAAAGTCAATATCAGTATGCCCCGCTTTACCGCCGCCTATTCACATCGTGTCACGATTCACGCCCACGGGGCGTGCAAAATAACGGCATCCTTCCTTTTAAAACCGCCTGCGGCAAAACGTACTAATTTTTATCCACAGCTGGGGAATTGTTCACTTCCCTCGTGATTTTGTCCACGATTTCCTTTTGCATCTGCGCGATAAAAGCGGACGTCTCCATCTGCCCCTCGTCTCCCGCGAAACGGCTCCTGACAGACACTTTGCCTTCTTCCTCTTCCTTCGCCCCGACCACCAGCATGTACGGAACCTTCTGCATCTGGGCTTCGCGAATCTTGTACCCGATCTTCTCCGCCCGGGTATCCAGTTCCGCCCGAATACCGGCTGAAAGCAGCTCGTCAAGCACCCTCTTTCCATATTCCATATGCTTGTCGGAAATCGGCAACACTTTCACCTGTACCGGCGAAAGCCAAGTCGGGAACGCGCCCGCGAAATGCTCGATTAAAATGCCGATAAACCGCTCGATGGAGCCAAATGCCACGCGGTGAATCATGATTGGCCGGTGCTTCTCGCCATCCGCGCCGGTGTACTCTATCTCAAACCGTTGCGGAAGCTGGAAGTCAAGCTGGATCGTGCCGCACTGCCACGTCCTGCCGATGGAGTCCTGCAAATGGAAGTCAATCTTCGGCCCGTAAAACGCGCCGTCCCCTTCGTTCACCACGTAGTCGCGCCCCAAATCATCAAGCGCGCCCCTAAGGGCATCGGTCGCCATCTCCCAATCCTCGTCACTGCCCATGCTGTTCTCCGGACGCGTGGAAAGCTCCACATGATATTTAAATCCAAACAAGCCATACACTTCGTCAATCAGTCTGGCGACACCTTTAATCTCATCGCGAATCTGCTCCGGCATCATGAAGATGTGCGCGTCATCCTGCGTAAAGCAACGCACCCGCATCAACCCATGCAGCTGGCCGGACTTTTCATGCCTGTGCACCAGACCCAACTCGCCCATGCGAATCGGCAAATCGCGATAAGAACGCGGCTCAGACTGGTATACGAGGATGCCGCCCGGACAATTCATCGGCTTGATGGCAAAATCCGCCTCGTCGATGACGGTCGTATACA
The DNA here is from genome assembly GCA_948468385.1 of uncultured Faecalicatena sp. Lineage (GTDB taxonomy): Bacteria > Bacillota > Clostridia > Lachnospirales > Lachnospiraceae > Schaedlerella. The sequence continues at coordinate 24,121 of CAOKHZ010000030.1, forward strand.
TATTTTCTTTATAATGATCCCAATGTCCCGAAATCTCCCATAAATGACGGCTTAGCATAATCGGGGTAGAAATCTCCGCGTACCCCGCCTTCTTATGGATTTCCCGCCAGTAATCCAAAAGCGTGTTCTTTAACACCATGCCCTTAGGCAGGAAGAATGGAAATCCCGGACCCTCGTCTTGCATCATGAACAGCCCGAGCTCCTTGCCCAGCCTCCTATGGTCGCGTTTCTTCGCCTCCTCGAGCATCGTCAAATATTCGTCCAGCTCGGCCTTTTTGGAAAACGCCGTCCCATAAATACGCTGCAGCATCTTGTTCTTCTCGCTGCCCCGCCAGTAAGCTCCCGCCAAACTGGTTAGCTTGAACGCCTTCACCGGCTTGGTGGACATCAGATGCGGGCCGGCACAAAGGTCGGTGAACTCCCCTTGGGAATAAAAGCTGATTTCCGCGTCCTCCGGCAAGTCCTCGACTAGTTCCACTTTGTAGGTTTCCCCTTTTTCCTTAAAATACTCAATGGCTTCCGCCCGCGGCTTCGTGAAACGAGTCAGGGGCAATGCCTCCTTGACGATTTTTTTCATCTCCGCCTCGATTTTTTCCAAATCCTCTTGTAACAACGGGGTATCCCGGTCAATATCATAATAAAACCCGTCTGCCACGGAAGGCCCGATAGCCAGCTTCGTGTCAGGATATAGACGCTTGATGGCCTGTGCCATGATATGGGAGGCCGTGTGTCGAAACGCACCCTTTCCCTTCTCGTCCTGGAATGTCAAGATGTTTAACTCACAATCCTTGTCGACGACCGTGCGAAGGTCTTTCACGTCCCCGTCAATCTCCACCGCCGTGGCCACGCGTGCGAGTCCCTCGCTAATGTCCTGCGCAATGTCAATGGCGGGCATGCCATGCTCGTACTCCTTCACCGAACCGTCTTTCAAAGTAATTTTCATCGTCGTATCATCCCTTTCCTCGTCACGCGTTTCTCCCGCAACACTTCTTATACTTCTTTCCGCTTCCGCAAGGACACGGATCGTTGCGCCCGATCTTCTTCTCCTTGCGAACCGTGCCGGAAGCCTTCTGCTCCAAGTAAAGCGCCTTCTGCGTCTCCTTGTCAAAAATGTCATCCCACTGCGGCAGCCCATATAGCCAGTCCGCTTTCGCGTCCACCATGTTCTTATATAGCTTTTCCTTGTCAAAAGCCAAACTTACGTGGGTATCCTCCTCCATCGCCTCAATCGGGTTCGGCTCCTTCAGGCTGTCATTGATACCGTCCAAAAATCCCACCATCGTCATAACTTCCTGTCCATATCTCTCCGCCAGTTCTTTGACCGTCCCCGCCACTTCTTCGTCCGGGTTCGTCAGAAGCTGCTCATAAATTCCCTTCTCAATCTGGAAATACTCGTCCCAGAACTTTTTCATCTGCCCCTGCGTCTGTTCTTGATTGTATGCCATTTCATGCCACTTCTCAAGCAAGCTTTTATCACTCATTCTTTATGACTCCTTTGTCTATGAAATTTTTACGACCAAGATGTTATTTTGCCAGATATCACTTCACTCATCGGCCGCCGTATAACTATTTATTCTATGCCAAATCTCATATTTTTGCAACACAAAGAACGCAAAATTTTCTTTTTTGTAAGCAAAAATTCGCTTTTTCTTCTTTTTTCCTCATCTTTCTTCTTTTTTTCCTCATTTTTCTTTCCCTTTTTTCATTTTTTAGTGATTTTGGAAACCAAATGTGATATCATGAACCATATTATGAATCATTTTTCAGGCAATTTTACAGAAAGGAAGTATTCCTCATGAAAAAGTCAAAACGCGTTCTGGCGCTAATCGGCGTCATCCTGCTGGTTCTTTTATATGTAAGCACCCTCGTTTTCGCGCTGATAGACCATCCTGCGGCCAACGATTTGCTAAAGGCGGCCGTCGCCGCCACAATCCTGGTACCGGTCATCCTGTATGGCTTCCTCCTGGTACACCGACTGGCAAACCGCAAGGACGAAGACGACGAGGCCTGACGAGCACGTCATGTATAAAATAAATCCGACCATTCCGTGATGCCGGCACGCAAAATCGCTTGTTTTGCATGCTCTTCTTTTTCCGCGTTCCCCCGCGCCTGCGTCTGCCTCCGTTCCAAATATTCTTCTATGGAAATACAGTTGTCGTATCTCCTCTCCTGATTCATTTGCACGACCATTCTCCTCCCGACAAAACATCGTCGGGGCCAAAAGACCATGTATCTCATGCCGCACAAGACACATGAACTTTTGACCCCAACATCATTTATATGCAGGAACCCATGCAATTAGAACCATGAAATCTATCACTTTTTACGATAAATAATGTCGTCCCGCCCCGGGCCGTTGCTAATCATCGTAATCGGGTACTCGATCTGTTCCTCGATAAACTCAATATACTTGCGACAGTTCTCCGGCAATTTTGCGTAACTTCGGATACCGCGGATGTCGCACTTCCACCCCGGAAGCACGGTAAGAACCGGCTTTGCCTTATCAAGAAGGTGCGTGACCGGGAAGTCCGTCGTCACCTTGCCGTCAATCTCATAGCCTACGCAAACCGGAATCTCATCCAAGTATCCCAGTACGTCCAATACCGTGAACGCCACGTCCGTCGTCCCCTGCATCCGGCATCCATATTTCGACGCCACGCAGTCGAACCATCCCATGCGCCTTGGCCGCCCCGTCGTCGCGCCATACTCGCCGCCGTCGCCGCCGCGCTTTCTCAACTCGTCCGCCTCGTCCCCGAAAATCTCGCTGACAAAGGCACCGGCACCGACCGCGCTCGAATACGCCTTGCAGACGGTGATAATCTGCTTAATCTCATAAGGCGGAATCCCCGCCCCGATGGCGCCGTAAGCCGCCAACGTGGAAGAAGATGTGACCATCGGGTAAATCCCGTGATCCGGATCCTTCAACGAGCCAAGCTGCCCCTCCAGCAAAATGTTTTTCCCTTCCTTCAGGGCATTATGGAGGAACATGGACACGTCACACACGAAAGGCTCCACCATCTTTTTGTACCCTTGCAATTCCTCATAAATCTCATCCGGATTCAAAAGCGGCTTGTGGTACAAATGCTCGAAAACGACGTTCTTCTGCTCCGCCACCCGCACCACTTTCTCCCTCAACAACGCGTCGTCAAACAACTCGCTGACCTGGAATCCCGTCTTTGCATACTTGTCAGAATAAAACGGCGCGATGCCGGACTTCGTGGAGCCAAAGGACTTTCCCCCCAAACGCTCCTCCTCGTAGGAATCAAGAAGCTTGTGGTAGGACATCACGATCTGCGCCCGGTCGGAAACCAGAATCTTCGGGGTCGGAACCCCCTTGTCCACGATGGACTTCACTTCCTCGAACAACCTCGGAATATCCAATGCCACCCCGTTTCCGATAATGCTCGTCGTATGGTCGTAAAACACGCCCGACGGCAGCGTATGCAGCGCGAACTTTCCATAATCATTCACAATCGTGTGTCCTGCATTTGCCCCGCCCTGAAACCGCACGATAATATCCGCTTCCTTGCCGAGCATGTCGGTAATCTTTCCCTTGCCCTCGTCACCCCAGTTTGCCCCAACTACTGCTTTTACCATCTTACACGACCTCCTGCGTATCATTTCAAATCCTTCATTAAAAATATCCGGCACTTCCATTTCCAAACATTTCAAAAAGAAACACCGAAATGATTATACTATATATTTCCATGCATGTAAAACGTTTTTTTTAACTTACATTAACAAACTTACATCAACGGCGCAACCAGCCTTAACACCCTCCCGCAAAGCATCATGAACGGAGAAATCTTCTTGATGTCCGACACGGAAATGCTCGTGCACTGCTTCAAAGTCTCCTGAAAATCCCTCTCGACGCTTCGCACCACCGGATTATTATAAAAGAACAATCCACACTCAAAATGCAAGTACAAGCTCCGGTAATCCAGGTTCACCGTGCCGACCGTTGCCGTGTCGTCGTCCGAGACGAACACCTTGGAATGTACGAATCCCGGCGTGAACTCGTAAATCTTCACCCCCGCCGAAATCAAGTCCCGGTAATACGTCTTTGCCACGGCAAACGCGTACCACTTGTCCGGGATGCCCGGCATGATGATTTTCACGTCAATCCCGCTTTTCGCCGCGCGCGTCAGCGTGTCCACCATCTGGTTGTCAATGATTAAGTACGGGGTCATGATGTGCACGTACTTCTTGGCATGGTTCAAAATATGGGAATATACCTCGGCCCCGACATTTTCCTTGTCAAACGGGCTGTCCCCGTAAGGCGTGATGAACCCAAGCTCGCGGTGCAGTTCCCGCTCCTGCGGGACAAGGTAACGCTCGTAATCTTCCTTTCCATTCTCCGTCACGTTCCACATCTGGAGAAACAAAAGCGTCAGGCTCCTCACCGCGTCGCCCTTAATCATGATGGCATTGTCCTTCCAGTAACCAAAACGTTCCTTTTCATTAATATACTCGTCCGCCAGATTAATGCCGCCGGTAAATCCCACGTTTCCGTCAATTACGCAGATTTTCCGATGGTCACGGTTATTTTGGCTGGTGGTGAGTACCGGGCGGATTGGTGAAAACATCTTGCACTGGATTCCCATCTTACGAATCTCCTTGGGATAATTATACGGCAAAAGCGAAACGCTGCACATCCCGTCATACATGAAACGTACCTCCACGCCCCGAGCCGCCTTTTGTTTCAAAATTTCCAGGATGCTGCCCCACATCCTTCCTTCCGCGACGATAAAATACTCCATGAAAATAAACCTTTTGGCCTTTTTCAATTCTTCTAAGAAAACCGGGAAATTATCCTCCCCACATTTGTAATATTCCGCCTTCGTGTTGCGGTACGTCGGTAAATGAAGCTGATGGTTCATGTAGTAGGCCAGGTTCGCGTTCGCCGGCTTGCTAAGGCGCAAGTCCTCGATAATGCTTTTCTTCTGGCGCATGTACGGCCATGTCTGCAACTGTTCGTGCTCGAGCTTCTTTCCGATGTATCTGTTGCCAAGATCCAGTCTCACGTAAATGTAAAAAAGGCAGCCAAATACCGGGAAAACCAGAATCAACAGAATCCACGTGCACATGACCTCCGGATTGCCCCTCGTATTGATGATGTAAATGATGACGCCCACCTGGATCACCGTCTGAATCATGTACGCCAGATACTGGTACTGGCTCAACGACTCAGGCCACTGCGTCAGCCCGGCCAACACCCCGACCTGCAATAAAATAAGTACGGCAACCAATGCCGTACGACTAAATACCACGCTCAAAATCCCGTTTTTCGCCTTTTTTACCGCCTTGTGCTCTGCCATTTTTTCTTATGCCTCCAAAAAACATTTATGACAGTAAACTAGTTTAACACACTTTGCCTCATTCATCAATCATTATCATGAAAAAACAACTCTGTCCTATCACAAGTTTAAAAAGTATTCTTAACTTTTCACAAAAACCATTGTCTTTTTTCCTGATTCGTATTAGAATAATGACGTGTGATTCCCGCGATTCGCTTCGCGCTTCGCACCGCCAAATTATTTTGAAAGGGGAGTTATGCATTGAAGAAACTTTTAAAATGGCTCACCGCGCTGGCAGTCATCGGAACCATCGCCGGACTGCTCGCCTCCTACCTCCGCAAGAACCACGCGGACACCGATTCAAAAAGCTGCAATGCCACGGATGATGAAGAATTCAACCTGGATACGGATCTTCAACCGGTAAACGGACGTGAATACGTCCCCCTGAAAAAGACGGAAGAAACACCGGCAGACGATAAAAGTGAATGATTAATGACCCCGCCGTTTTGGACGGGGTCGTTTTTTAATTCCAAGCCCCTGCCAGCAATGATACCGCCTGACCGATATTTTCCTCCTTGAGCCTTGCATATCCTAGCAAAATCGTGGGGGGCAACCGTTCACTCTCTTCTGCCTCCACCACGTAATCCGAAAGCCCGTACACCCGAACGCCCGCACCCGCCGCCCGCGCGATCAAGTCCTCTTCCGTCCGTCCCTCGCTAAAACGCAGCAATAAATGAACGCCCGCATGTTCGCCCGTGACTTGAAATTTCACCCGCATCTGCTTTAACGCCGAAAGCAACGCGTCATGACGGCCTTTGTACACCGCCCGCATCCTATTTAAATGCCTTTCATAATACCCCTCTTCCATAAACCTCTGCAAGACTTGTTGGTTGATGCGCGACACGGTGGAATGCAAAAACGCGCCGCGCCGACGGTATTTTTCAAGCAAGGAATAGGGGAGCACCATGTAACTGATGCGGATGGCCGGTGCCACCGACTTGGAAAACGTGCCGACATAAATCACCCTGCCCTCCCGGTCATATCCCTGTAAGGCCGGGATCGGTTTCCCCTTATAGCGAAATTCGCTGTCATAATCATCTTCTATAATATAACGTCCCTCCTTCGCCCCCGCCCAGGAAAGCAACTCCAACCGCCGCTTGATTGGCATCACGATGCCTAGCGGATACTGGTGGGAGGGCATCACGAAAGCGATGTCGGCACCGGAGGCGGCCAACTTCTCGACGTTCATCCCCTGGCCGTCCATGTCCACCGTGCACACGTCGTAAGAAAGATTTTGAAACAGCCGATAGTCCCGCTTATACGTGGGATTCTCAAACGCCACCTTGTGGTCGTTGCCAATCACCGCGTTTAAAAGCATCAAAAGATAATCATCGCCCGCGCCGATGACGATCTGTTCGGGCTCGCAATTGACCCCGCGCGCCTGGTGCAGGTAATCGCAGATGGCACTTCGAAGCCCCCACTCCCCCTGGGAATCCCCCAGGGAAAACAGCTCCGCCTTGTCATCAAGCAGGCTTTCCCGCGAAAGTTTTCGCCACACGCCGTAAGGAAAATAATCCAAATCCACGCCATTCGGGGTAAAATCATACAAATAACGAGTCTTTGTATCCCGGGGAATTTCTTTTTTCCCCCGCGACGGGGATTCCAAGCGATAAAGCCCCCCCACCTCGGCCACGAAATACCCGCTGCAAGGCCGTGACTCGATGTACCCTTCCGACAAAAGCTGCTCGTAGGCCAACTCCACGGTACTCCTGCTGACCTGAAGATGCCCGCACAAAGCCCGCGTGGATGGCAGTTTTTCCCCGCTCTTTATCCGCCCGTCCTGAATGTCTTTCTTGATATACTTGTAAATTTGCTCATATAAAGGCACCTCCGACCTTGGCCGGAGGTGAATCGTCAACTCGTTCATAATCTAATTAACATCCTCACTTTGGAAGCTTGAACGAACTCTTTAGCGACACAATACGGTTGAACACCAGCGCGTCCGGCTTAGAATCCTTCGCGTCAATACAAAAATAACCATTTCTCACGAACTGGAAGCTATCATAGGCACTCGCGTCACCAAAGCTCGGTTCCACGTAGCACTCTTTCAAAACCGTGAGCGAGTCCGGGTTCAGGTTCATCGAACCGTCCTCCTCGTTATAGACGCCCTTCTCCTCGTCCACCAGATTTTCATAAAGGCGCACCTCGGCCTGCTGCGCCATCGGCGCGTAAACCCAATGAATCGTGCCCTTGACCTTCCTTCCGGTAAAGCCGCTTCCGCTCTTTGTCTCCGGGTCGTAGGTACAATGAACCGTCGTAACATTGCCCTTCTCGTCCTTCTCAAACCCCACGCATTTTACAAAATAGGCCGACATCAGACGCACTTCGTTGTCCGGGAAGAGACGGAAATATTTCTTCGGGGGAACCTCCATAAAGTCCTCCCGCTCGATATAAAGCTCCCGGCCAAACGGCACCTTGCGCGTGCCAAGTGCCTCATTTTCCAGGTTGTTCGGCACGTCCAAATACTCGACCTGCCCTTCCGGGTAATTGTCAATCACCAATTTAATCGGATCGAGTATCGCCATCATACGCGGTTTCTTCAATTTCAAATCTTCGCGAATACAATATTCCAGCATCGCGTAATCGACGGAACTCTGTGCCTTGGACACGCCGCACATTTCAATAAACATCTTGATGGATTCCGGCGTGAAGCCCCTGCGCCGCAAGGCCGCGATGGACACCAGGCGCGGGTCGTCCCAACCGTCCACGACGCCGTCCTCCACCAACTTCTTGATATAACGCTTGCCGGTCACGACGTTCGTAAGATATAGTTTGGCAAACTCAATCTGGCGGGGACGGTTCTCAAACTCGCACTCTTTCACCACCCAGTCGTAGAGCGGCCGATGGTCTTCAAACTCCAACGTGCAAATGGAATGCGTGATACCCTCCACCGCGTCCTCGATTGGATGCGCGAAGTCATACATCGGATAAATGCACCACTTGTCGCCGGTATTATGGTGCGTCATATGGGCAACACGATAAATGACCGGGTCGCGCATGTTGATGTTCGGCGAGGCCATGTCAATCTTGGCCCGCAGAACCTTTTCGCCGTCCCGATATTTCCCGTCGCGCATGTCTTGGAACAATTCCAGATTTTCCTCCACCGTCCGATTCCGGTATGGGCTTTCCTTCCCCGGTTCCTTAAGCGTCCCCCGATATTCACGGATTTCGTCGGCAGACAAGTCACAGACGAAAGCCTTTCCCTTGCGAATCAATTTCAATGCGCATTCGTACATCGTGTCAAAATAGTCAGAGGCGAAATACAAATGCTCCTTCCAATCGGCCCCCAGCCACTGGATGTCCTCCTTGATGGAATCAACGAACTCCATCTTCTCCTTGGTCGGGTTGGTGTCATCAAACCGCATGTGGAACGTCCCGCCATATTTTTGGGACAATCCATAATTTAGGAGAATCGACTTGGCATGTCCTATATGAAGGTATCCATTCGGCTCCGGCGGGAACCGCGTGCACACATGGTCATATACCCCTTCCGCCAAATCCTTGTCAATTTCCTGCTCGATAAAATTTCTTGATACGATTTCGTTCTCCATCTCTTCCTCCTGCGACCGTATTGAAAATTCGGAATTTGCTTTTCCGGTCATGCCCACAAGTTTACCATAATTTTCACGACACGGCAAGTGCTATCGTTACAATTCAGCGCGGCCTAAAACTGTAACAGTTACCTGGGTTTCGTTCCCGTCCCGTCCCGCTTCGCCTCTTTCAGGCGGTTCAAGGTAATCTCCTTCTCGTTATACGAGACTTTCGTCTCCGTGCCTTCCTCAAACAAATACACCTGCTCCAGCTCGTCCTTTTTTTGAATCTTCATGCCGCGCACGCCGACCGCGCCCTTCTTCTTCTCCGGCACGTCCGTGGCCGGAAAACGAAGAAAGTACCCGTTCTTCGTCCGAAGCACCACTTGTTGGTTATCCGCAACGACCTGCACGTCTATAAGCGCGTCCTCCTCTGAAAGTTTCGTGGCCGCAATCGTCCGCTTCGCCACCTGGAACTCCGTACCCTCGACCCGCTTGATCATGCCCTGCCTCGTGGCAAACAGCAATTTGGAAAAACGCATCTGCTCCGCGTCGCAGACCATCACGATCTGTTCCTGCGCGCTGCTGTAATTACTCACGTTGTCAATCGCGACTCCTTTATCGCGGAACTTCCCGCACGGAAGGTCTAACACCTTCACCTGGTGCATCTTGCCGCCGTCCGTGAACATACATATCCTCCCCGTGTTCATGCAGTGCACGACGTACTTGTTCTCGCTATCCGCCGCCTCCTTGTTGCGCTCATAAACGCCAACGTCCACCGTCCTGGCATAACCGAAGCGATCCATCAAAAAGACGACCTCCTGCTCCTCGATTTTCCTTTCCTCGAATACGGCTTCCTCCGCGTTTTCAATCATGGTGCGCCGCTTGCGTCCATATTCCTTCTTGAACGCGTCGAGCTCCTCGATGATCACGTTAGCCATCGAGTCGTAATTTTTCAAAACATCCTCGTAACGGGCAATATTTTTCAAGGTGGCCTCATGTTCCTTTTGCAAGGCCTCGATTTCCAGACCAATCAATTTGTAAAGGCGCATCTCCAAAATCGCCGTCGCCTGCCGCTCCGTAAAACGCAAAAGCGAGGCCATCTTGCGGGAAATGTTGGACTTGAAGCGAATGTGTTCCGTCACGCCGTTGACCAGGCACGCCCTCGCGTCCTTCACGGACTCGCTGCCGCGCAATATCTCGATAATCAAGTCAATCACGTCGCAAGCCTTGATCAAGCCTTCCTGTACTTCCTTTTTCTCCAATTCCTTCGCAAGCAACGTCTTATATTTGCGCGTCATCAACTCGAACTGGAAGTCCACGTGATGCTCGATGATGGCCTTTAAGCCCAACGTCTCCGGCCGCCCGTTTGCCACCGCCAGCATATTGACCCCGAACGTGTCCTCCAGACGGGTCTTTTTGTAGAGCATGTTTTTTAAATTTTCCACGTCGGCCCCGCGCTTTAACTCCAGCACGATGCGGATGCCCTCCTTCGACGACTGGTTGGAAATGTCCACGATGTCCGTCGTTTTCTTCGTCTCCACCAGGTTCGCCACGTCGTTCAAGAACTTGGCAATACCGCTGCCAATCATCGTATAGGGGATTTCCGTGATGACCAATTGCTGCTTTCCGCCCTTTAGCTCCTCGACCTCCACCTTGCCGCGGAGCTTGATTTTTCCTTGCCCGGTCTCGTAAATTTCCGGCAGGTCATCTTTGTTGACGACGATGCCCCCGGTCGGAAAATCCGGCCCTTTAATATGACGCATCAACTGGCGGGTACTGATTTCGTCATTCTTCATATAAGCCTTGACCGCGTCAATGACCTCGGCCAGATTGTGCGTGGGAATGCTCGTCGCCATGCCGACCGCGATGCCTTCCGCGCCGTTGACAAGCAAGTTTGGCACGCGCACCGGCAACACGAGCGGCTCCTTCTCCGTCTCGTCGAAATTTGGCCCAAAATCAATCACGTTCTTGTCCAGGTCGGCAAGGTAAGCCTCCTGCGTGAACTTCGTCAGCCTCGCCTCCGTGTAACGCATGGCCGCCGCCCCGTCGCCCTCGATGGAGCCGAAATTGCCATGCCCGTCCACCAGTATCATACCTTTCTTGAAATCCTGCGCCATCACGACCAGTGCCTCGTAAATGGAGCTGTCGCCATGCGGATGGTACTTGCCCATCGTGTCGCCGACGATACGCGCGCATTTTCGATAAGGCTTGTCATAACGGATGCCCAACTCGTGCATGTCGTACAACGTGCGCCGCTGCACGGGCTTTAAGCCGTCGCGCACGTCCGGCAGGGCGCGGGCGATAATCACGCTCATGGCATAATCTATGTAAGACTTTTTCATTACCTCCGAATATTCCGTTCGGATAATCTGTGGTTCGCTACTCATAATATAAATTCCTTTCTTTTCATAAGGAAGTTCTTTTCGCTAAATTCGCGCTTTCCGCGCTCATTATGCGTTCAATGCCAGTTGCTTTCGGTCAAGGAAGTTCTTCTCGCTAAATTCGGCCTGCGGCCTCATTAATCTCTAAGAACGACCTCGCACTAAGCTCATCCTTCGCCATGCTCGGATTCACTAAGTTGCTTTCGGTCATACGTCCAGTTCCGCTTCTTGTGCATTATCATAGATAAAGGCACGTCTCGGTGGCACCTCCGTCCCCATCAACATCTCCGTGACAGAAGAGGCCATGCGGGCATCCTCGATTTCTACCAGCTTCAAGATCCGCGTCTCGGGATCGAGCGTCGTCTCCCAAAGCTGCTGCGCGTCCATCTCGCCCAGGCCTTTGTAACGCTGCAAAGTAAAGTTTCCGTCATGCGTCTTGCGGTAACGTTCCAGAGCCGCGTCGTCGTAAAGGTACTCCTCCTCGCCCTTCTTCGGCATTGCCTTGTAAAGCGGCGGCATGGCGATGTAAACGTGCCCTTCATATATCAATTCCGGCATGAACCGGTAAAACAACGTCAAAAGCAACGTGGAAATATGCGCGCCGTCCACGTCGGCATCGGCCATGATGATAATCTTGTCATAACGCAATTTCGTGATGTCGAAGTCATTTCCATACCCTTCGGAAAACCCACAGCCAAAAGCGTTAATCATCGTCTTGATTTCGGCGTTGGCCAGCACCTTGTCGATGCTTGCCTTCTCCACGTTCAAAATCTTTCCCCGAATGGGCAAAATCGCCTGATAATTGCGGTCGCGGGCCGTCTTCGCCGATCCCCCGGCCGAATCTCCCTCGACGATGAAGATCTCGCATCTCTTCGGGTCGCGGCTCTCGCAATTGGCCAGCTTGCCGTTGCTGTCAAAAGAATATTTCTGCTTCGTCAAGAGGTTCGTCTTCGCCTTTTCTTCTGTCTTTCGAATCTTCGCCGCCTTTTCCGCGCTCGAAAGCACCGTCTTTAACACGTCCAAATTCCGGTCAAAATACAACGTGATTTCATCCCCGGTCACCTTCCCGGCCGCCTTGGCCGCGTCGGGATTGTCAAGCTTTGTCTTGGTCTGTCCCTCGAAACGCGGGTCGGGGTGTTTGATGGAGACGATTGCCGTCATACCGTTTCGAATGTCCGCACCGGTGAAATTGGCATCCTTCTCTTTCAATATGCCCAATTCCCTCGCGTATTGATTCATCACCGTCGTAAACGTCGTCTTGAACCCGGTCAGGTGCGTACCGCCCTCTGAATTGAAAATATTATTACAAAAGCCGAGGACGTTCTCATGAAACTCGTTGACGTACTGGAACACCCCCTCGACCTCGATACCTTCCGACTCCCCCTTGAAATAGACCGGCTCGTGCAAGGCCTCCTTGCTGGCGTTTAGTTCCTTGATAAACCCGCGGATGCCGTCCGGCTCATGGTACTCGACATGCTCCGCCACCGACCCTCGCTTGTCGTCAAAAATAATCGTCAGCTCCGGATTCAAGTAGGCGGTCTCGTGCATCCGGCTTTTGACTTCTTCCGCACGGAACTTCGTCTTTTCAAATATCGTGTCATCCGGCAGGAAACTGACCTTCGTCCCGGTCTTCCTCGTCTTACCCACCACTGGAAGAAGCCCGTCCTCCAGCTCGATGACCGGGATGCCCTTCTCATAAGCGTCATGGTGGATGGCGCCTTCCCGGCTAATCCACACGTCCATCCTCGCAGAAAGGGCATTCACCACCGATGAGCCGACGCCGTGCAGGCCGCCGCTGGTCTTATAGGCCGAGTCGTCAAACTTTCCTCCCGCGTGCAGCGTCGTATAGACCAATCTGGCCGCGGAAACGCCTTTCTGGTGCATTCCCACCGGCACGCCACGCCCGTTGTCCTCGACGGTCGCGGAACCGTCCTTCTCCAGCGTCACGTGAATCTCCGAACAATGTCCCGCCAAATGCTCGTCCACCGCGTTGTCCACGATTTCATAAATCAAATGATTCAAGCCTTTCGTGGACACGCTGCCGATATACATCCCGGGACGCTTCCTGACCGCCTCGAGCCCTTCCAAAACCGCAATGCTGTCTGCATCGTATGTATTCTTCTTTGACATAAAAACCTCTCCTCATATTTGTGTTTGTGATACCAGGGTCAAAAGGTATCTGATACACGAATCGCTCCGTGCAAACGCACGCTCATAATTCTAAAACATATTAACACAAAGTATGCCGGGTTTTCAACATTTATTTTCCATTCCCCATGCATGCCCGCTTTGAATCCTGATATATGCGCATCCCTCAAGAACCTCATTCCATCACCACGTGATAAAGTGTTTCCGCCAACACCTCCATCGCGTTTCGCATTTCCTCCACCGTGTTAGTCTGCGCCCCCGCCTCGATAAGCAGCGACTTTGGCATCAAATGGAGGTTATAACGATACCCGCGCAGGTAAATGCGCCGCGCGAATCCCGGATACATCGTCTCCGAGGCAATCTGCATCTGCAGGGAAAACGCCAGATTATCCTGAATGTACGGATTATAAAGGTAAGCAATGTCCCCGTTCGTGCGCGTACGGCTCAACCCGTTAAAATACATGATTCTCGCCGTCGGCTTGCCACCCACTTCCGTCACCAGGTGTACGTCGTCGGCCACCCCGTCCCGGTGCAGGTCAATCACGACCTGGATGGAAGGGTTGGCCTCCAGAATTGGCCGTATGGCCGCCTCCGCGTTCTCATAGGCATGACTTCTGTCCAATTTTCCATCTATGATGTCATACACGCCCGTGTCATGGATCGTGTAAATCCCCTTGGCATTCAAAAGCTGGGTCAGATACTCTCCCACCCCGACGATGCTCGTGCTCTCGTCCCCCGGCACGGAGTCCACAAACGTTTCCTGCGAATGGGAATGAAAAATGAGAATTTTCGGTCCCTCCACGCTATTGTCAATCTTCATGCTGCGTCCCAATAGATCATCGGCATTCAACTGATCCGCCCCAATCATGGTGGAACTGTCCACGATATAAAAATTATTAATCAAATAGTCAAAATCCCGCAGCCGCTCGATTGACATGTCAAGCGTTGGCGTCCCTTGTGCCGGAACGACATTTTCCACCGGGGCCGTCTGATTCACCAGGTTGCCGTTCGCGTCAACCTGATTCTCGTCATTCGCCTGGTTTTCCAATATTTTCGCTATGGTTTCGTCGTCCTCCATCGCGTCATTGTAAGTCACACGGCTCTCCAGGTAACCGGAAAAAGGGAGCATGCCGAACGCCTGCTCAACCAGCCAGTTCTGACTCTGCGTATATGAAGTCGGTCCCTTGTAAGTCAGAACCGGCAGGTACATGTCGGCCGCCGCCTGATTTAGCCCCCGCTGAATCTGATTCCTCCACGTCCACGCGCTGCCTGCAGGATTTTCATATAATAAATACGCGCACACGAGGCATAACGTCAGAATGCAGATGATGCGGCTCTTTTTTTCTTGTTCCATCCAAAACTCCCCCCGTGTCCCGAATATTTATTTGTATGATACCAGGGGCAAAATACCTTTTGCCCCAACATCATTTGTATGAAAAAAAAATGATTCCTATGCATTGGTAAACAACATATTTAATGCTTCCGATATCGTGTAGCTGATTTGCTTCACCAACTCGTCCTCGTCCTTCGGTGTCACGAACATCCCGTTCAAATGGGGGGAAATCAATTCCTTGACAAGTTCGTATTTTTCCGCGTTGTTATAAGTTCGCAAGACGTCGCCGACCCCCTTTAGCACGTTCGACGTCTCCAGGGCATCAATCAAATTTTCCATCGTGTCATTGACGATGGTCGCCGCGTCCACGACCGTCGGCACGCCGATGCCAATCACCGGCACGCCAAGGGATTCCTCCGTCAGCCCGTTTCTATGGTTTCCCACTCCCGACCCCGGATGGATTCCCGTGTCCGCCACCTGAATCGTGCGGTTTAGGCGCTTGCTGTTACGAGCCGCCAGCGCGTCAATCGCCACCACCACGTCCGGCTTCGTTTCCTCCACGATTCCCTTCACGATTTCCATCGTCTCCATGCCCGTCTGCCCCATGACACCCGGAACGATGGCACTGACCAACTTGGCATGTTCCATTCCCATCGCATATTTCCCATATTCCTTCACGATATGGCGCGTCACGCAAAGATTGTCCGCCACGTACGGCCCCAGCGCGTCGGGGGTCACCTGGCGGTTGCCCAGTCCCACGACGAGGACGGAAATGTCCATATCCTCCAGCTTGGGCGTTTCCTCGCCCTTTTCACCTTTTTCGGCACACTTGTTTTCTACCAGCATGCGGATATAGTCCGCCAGTTTTTCAGAAATTTCCCGATGATAGTCCTCGTCCGGAACCGCCAGGTTCGGAGCCTCCAATGTCAGGTACGCGCCAACCGGCTTGCCCATGCTCTTCGCACCGTTCTCCGTCTCAATGAGCACCTTCGTGATGCGCATCTCACGCTCCTCGTCATATTCTTCCTCAAGAACGACCCCCGCAATCTCCACATTGTCAGACTCAAATCGCTCCTTCTCCTCCAACGCCAAATCCGTGCGCACACTATACTTCTCCAACATGTCCACTCCTCGCTTTCCGGTCAAACCATGACGGTTGATGATACCACGGATTGCTCCGCACTTCGTGCTTTCACAATCCTAAAACACCTCAAATCCGTCCATTTTCCAGGTCAAAAATGGCTGCTTTTCAGTGTCTGGCGGGTCTCAAAGCCATGCTTTTTCATGCAAGCATGAAAAACATGGCCTTTTGACCCTGGTATCATCATATTTTTAACAATTTTTTCGGAAATATGTATTGACAAGTTTTAACTGTTGGCATAAAATGAATGAGTATGTTCCGACGTTTTGTCCGTGTCCGAATTCGCCGGGACGAAGTAAAATACGGTTCCTTGCTTCGGTAATGCAACCGAATTTACATGAATATGAATTGCAATTCAATTACAATTGGAGGTGTACGAGTTGGCTAACATTAAATCCGCTAAGAAGAGAATTTTGGTAAACGAGACAAAGGCCGCGAGAAACAAGGCAATCAAGTCCAGGGTAAAGACTTCCGTGAAGAAGGTCGAAGCCGCGGTTGCGGCAAAGGACGCAGAGACCGCGAAGACGGCTTTAAAAGCCGCCATTTCGGAGATCAGCAAGGCTGGCGGCAAAGGGGTTTATCACAAAAATACCGTTGCCAGAAAGATTTCTCGTCTGGCCAAGGCCGTCAACGGCATTGCATAAACATGGATAGACGTAATTAAAAGAAGTATCCGCTTCCGTCATGGTGGATACTTCTTTTGTTTCTTACGTCCCAGAGAGGTGCCCCTTTTCAATCCACCTCGTCTTGTTTACTTCTTTTATCATAATACTCTGCAATCAACCGTATTAATTTTTCTTCCAAATCAAATTCTTTCTCAATTTCTTCCACTGACTTCCCCTCTATGCAATGACTCTGATATACCAATGATGCCAGCTCGCATGCTTGCACAATCAATCCACCAATCATTTTCCCCATAAGATCATTATACTCTATTACATTAGGATTCAGTTCCACTCCAGAATCATCCAAAATTTTAGAAAATTTTGTTTCATCCAACCGTCCGGCATCCTTATTCAGATTTTCCTCCATAAACTTTAAAAGTAACTCTTGTTCCTGCCCCGGCATCCTTGCATACAACCATATCATTTGTACAAATATGGGTGGCACATCCGATGGTAACGGCGGCAATTGTATATATTCCGTTTTCACCTTAACACTCCTCCCTTTCTCATCCTCGACAACCTTTTCTATCATTTGACATACGAATATATTCTCCTATCTTCATTTAAAGCATAAAGTGATGTCACTTAACTGTCAAGTGACCGTATATATTTCTTCATTCATGGTTTAACATAGGATTATCCAAAAATGGAGGATAAGCAAATGGCAACCAACAAGCGAGTATTTACGTTACGCCTTTCCGACGAGGTCTTTGACAAAATCGGATTTTTGGCAACAAGCGAACATCGTTCAATGACCAATTATATCGAATATGTACTGATTCAGCACTTGGAACAAATAGAAAAAGTACATGGCGAGATAAAAGTGGAGGAACCATAACAAGGGACGGCCGCACTAACCGTCCCCGTCTAATGGTTCGCCCTTTTCCAACACCAAGCAAGGCCCGTATCCGAAATCCGTTATCAAACGCCAAACTTTACGCCTCATACGGCACCGCCCCCAGCTTTTCCACGAAAAATGCGTTCATCAACCCAAACACCTCGCTGGCGGTACGTGGCGTCAAAAACCCTTGCTCCGTCACTTTCAGGATGGAATATCCCTCCCGCTCCTCAATTTCGATGTCGAACCATTTCCCTTTCGTCATCCTGCTCTTGTTCGCCGTGCCTTGTGCAAGCAAATTCACCGCGTCTTCCTGCTCATGATATTTATTTGACAAACAAAGTTCCATCTTTTCCTCGTCAAACTCATAATCCAGACGATCTTTCTCATTCTTCTGGCACAACATCCCCGCCACTTGCCCCCGCGTATAAGGAACCCGATAAAAATAACTGACCTTCCCCTTTTCACGGGAACGGTTGTGAATCCCCCTGGAATACTTGCGCGCGCTGCGCCCATTCGAATACGCGCAAAAAACACAAAACAATATGACGATTATAATCAATAAAATTTCCATCTCTTCCATCCCCGATCTCTTCCATCCCGGTTCTAAACAAACATGGGCGGCGAGAGTTTCCTCCCACCGCCCAAAACCGTTTTAGCTGATATTATCCACGGCCACTTTAATTGTTAATCAACTTATCCTCGTCGCTCCAGCTATACAACTTCCTAATGTCCGCGCCAATCTTCTCTGACGGATGCTCCGCCGCCAATTTCCTCATCGCCTTGAAATGAGCCTGCCCGCCGGCCTCGGACATGTCAAGCAGGAACTCCTTCGCGAAAGAGCCATCCTGAATGTCGGACAAAATCTTCTTCATCGTCTTCTTCGTCTCTTCCGTAATCAGCTTCGGGCCGGTCACGTAATCGCCATACTCCGCCGTATTGGAAATAGAATATCTCATTCCCGCGAAGCCGGACTGGTAAATCAAGTCCACGATCAGCTTCATCTCATGGATACACTCGAAGTACGCGTTCCTCGGATCGTATCCGGCCTCTACCAAAGTCTCAAAGCCAGCCTGCATCAACGCGCAAACACCGCCGCAAAGCACCGCCTGCTCGCCGAAAAGATCCGTCTCGGTCTCAGTTCTAAACGTCGTCTCCAAAACGCCCGCCCTTGCACCACCGATGCCGGCAGCGTAAGCCAACGCCTTGTCCAATGCCTTTCCGGTCGCGTCCTGCTCCACGGCCACCAGACACGGAACGCCCTTTCCAACCTGGTATTCGCTTCTCACGGTGTGGCCAGGCCCCTTCGGAGCGATCATCGTAACGTCCACGAATGACGGCGGCACGATCTGTCCAAAATGAATATTGAAACCATGCGCGAACATCAGCATGTTTCCCTCTTCCAAGTTCGGCTCGATATCTTTCTTGTAAAGTGCTGCCTGCTTCTCGTCATTAATCAAAATCATGATAATGTCGGCCTTTTTCGCCGCCTCTGCCGCGGTAAACACCTCGAAGCCCTGCTCCTCGGCCCTCTTCCAGGACTTGCTGCCCTCGTACAAGCCGATGATGACGTGCTGTCCCGAATCCTTCAGGTTTAACGCGTGCGCGTGTCCCTGGCTGCCATAACCGATGATGGCAATCGTCTTTCCCTCGAGCATGGAAATGTTACAATCTTCCTGATAATAAATTTTTGCGTCCATTTGACATTCCTCCTAAATTTTCGTGTCTCATGCGACGGCCTATGCCGCGCAGATTTATAGTTAAAGGATTTCCCTTTAGCCTACCGTTTCTTGAAAACCTGCCTGCCAATTTCAAGCGGCCTTACTCCAGATACGTGACGCTTCGGATTCCCCTGGACAATCCGGTAATGCCGGTCCTGGCAAGTTCCAAAATCTCATACCCTTCCAAGAGATTTAAAAACGCCTCCACCTTCGACTGGTTACCCGTCAGTTCAATCATAACGGACTCCTTTTCCACGTCCACGATCTTGGCCCGGAAAACGTCGGCAACGGAAATGATTTCCGAGCGCTGCCGTGCGTCGGCACGCACCTTTACCATCACCAGCTCGCGGCAAACCGATTCCCCGTCCTTGAGCATCTTAATCTCCCGAACGTCCACCAACTTGCGAAGCTGGTTTTCAATCTGCTCCAAAATCAACTCGTCCCCCGTGGCCACCACGGTAAGCCTCGTAAACCTCGGATCTGCCGTCATCCCCGCCGTAATGCTGTCAATACTGTAACCGCGCCTGCTGAACAATCCGGCAATGCGGCTTAACACGCCCGGATTGTTATCCACCAATAAAGAATATACTTGTTTTCTCACTTTATCCTCCCGCCTTCCCACGCAGACCTTCGCGACGCTCAAAACCGCCACGCTCCCATAAATTCATAATTTCGCCAATCACCATGTAACCCACGCCATGACGAGCCGCAAAAACAGAGTGCGTTCTGTTTTTTATCATAGCAAGTTTCCAGTTATTTGTCAACACAAAAATTTAATGATACCAGGATTGCAAGATCACGAAGTGCGGAGCAATCCGTGGTATCATTGGAATCGAAACGTCTCAACTCCGATACCCGTCCGGATTGTTCGACTGCCATCTCCATGAATCCGCGCACATTTCCTCGATGCCCCGCTCGGCCACCCAGCCCAACTCTTCCTTGGCCTTGGTCGCGTCACAATAACACATGGCGATGTCTCCCGCCCGCCTCGGCTTGACTTGATACGGCAGTTCCTTCCCGCAAGCCTTCTCATACGCCTTCAAAACGTCCAACACGCTGTAACCCGTTCCGGTACCAAGATTGTATACATGCACGCCGGGCGATACTTTCATTCTCTCGATAGCCTTCACATGGCCGATTGCCAGATCCGTCACATGAATATAGTCACGCACGCCGGTTCCATCGGGCGTGTCATAGTCGTCCCCGAACACCCCTAGACATTCTAGCTTGCCTACGGCAACCTGCGCGATATAAGGCACCAGGTTGTTCGGAATCCCCTTCGGATCCTCGCCAATCCTTCCCGACTCATGCGCGCCAATCGGATTGAAATAACGCAACAACATCACGTTCCACTCCGGGTCACCCACATGCAAATCCGTCAAAATCTGCTCGATCATTCCCTTAGTCTGTCCATAGGGATTGGTAATCGCTCCCTTCGGGCAATTCTCCGTGATCGGAATCTCCGCCGGATCCCCGTACACGGTAGCCGAGGAACTAAAAATGATGTTTTTGCATCCGTGCTTACGCATCACGTCACAAAGAACCAACGTTCCCGTTATATTATTATGGTAATATTCCCACGGCTTCGCGACCGATTCGCCGACCGCCTTGAGTCCGGCAAAATTGATGACCGCCTCGACATCCTCGTTTTCAAAAATCGGTTCCAAATCCTCCCGATTCAAAATGTCACCCTTGTAAAACTTTAACGTCTTCCCCGTAATTTCCTGCACGCGCTCCAAAGCCACCTCGCTGGAATTGTAAAGATTGTCCACGACCACGACCTCGTAATCCCGATTTAAAAGCTCCACGCACGTATGACTGCCGATATATCCGGCTCCTCCTGCCACTAAAATTGCCATTTCTTTGCTCCTCCTTCTATCCACGTTTCTACATTTTATCCACTCTGATACACACCATGATTGCCATTTTCGGCCTTACAAGCCGCGGTTGCGACGGCCAACGTCCATGAAGCATGTCGGCGGAAATTGGCCAGATACCCATTGCAACGTCACATTGCCGGCCAACGCTTACACCCACAAATGCGGCGGGTAAACGCCGTCTTCCTTCAACCTGGAAATCGCCCGCACGACCTCCTGCTTATCCTCCTTATACGTGATTCCATGCCAACGATCCTCTGAACGAAGCACCTTCACCGTCGCCTTTTTCTCCTCGATTAATTCGCTGACCACGAATGGAAGGAAATACTCGCATTTCAACGGATTTTCCGCAAGCCCCTTTTCCAAAAAGGCCGGAAACCGCCGCTCCAATTCCGTTAGCATGCCGACACTAAAGCCAAACATGTTCATCGACACCAATGTATCCGGCGAAATGTCCGTCCAACTGCCCCCGTCATCCTCGGTATAGGCCACTCCCCCGCCCCTCTTCTCAACGTGCGTCAGCTCGGTAATTCCCGTCAGGTACCCTTGTCCGTCCATCTCACAAACACCGCGCGAAACGTAGCCGTTGTCCGTCAGCGTATTGGCCAGTACATAACTTACCATCGCAAAATGATACTGTTCGTCATCCTCATTCGCCGTAAGATAATGGTAAATTTCCTCAAATGCATGAACGCCATAATAGTCATCGGCATTTATGACCGCGAACGGTCCGTCCACCACGTCCTTGCAACAAAGAACCGCATGCCCCGTACCAAATGGCTTCTCGCGCCCGGCGGGCACTTCAAACCCTTCCGGCAACACGTCCGGTTCCTGATAAACGTACTCCACGTCCATATGGCGGGCAATCCGATTGCCGATTCCTTCTTTGAAGTCCTTTTCAATCGCCTTTTTGATAATGAATACCACCTTTTCAAACCCGGCGCGTTTCGCGTCGTAGATGGAAAAATCCATGATAATGTGGCCGTCCTCGTCCACCGGATCCATCTGCTTGAGCCCGCCGTAACGGCTCCCCATCCCGGCGGCCATAATCACAAGCACTGGCTTCGCCACCATATTCTCGTCCTCCTTGTCATGCACGTCTTCATATGCCGACACGTTCGCGTCAAACAAAACCATTCGTTCGATTTCCGCTCGTCTGTCGCCACTCCCGGAACTGTTCCTCCGCGTCCACTTTCCCGACGCCCCTTTATTATACTTCCACGACACATCCCGGTCAATGCGCTTTTGTTGCCCTTTTATTCTACTTTTGTTGCAAAAGTTCCTTGTTTCCCACACCCTTTGTAAAGTAAACTTGCAGCTTGCCCAATCACACACCTTTTATACGCTCTGCCAGGTCATTCAAATAAACCCACCGTTCCATCTTCTCCTCCAATGCCCGCTCCTTTTCTTCCTTTTGCACGGACAATTCAGATAATTTAGCGGAATTGGTGGCATTTTCCAACATTTCTCGCTCCAGCCGCCCGATTTCCTCTTCCAACGACGCAATCTCATCGTCAATCGTCTCAAATTCCCGCTGTTCCTTGTACGTGAATTTCAACTTTGCCTGGTGACCCGGACGCTGCCCCTTTGCCGAGCTCCCCGATCCGACCTCCTTCCCGGCAGCCGCTTCCGCCGCCATGCCGGAATCGCTCGTCACGCCATTCTCGCTCTCCCGGAACTTTCTCGCCGCCAGATAGTCGCTGTAGCCGCCCTCGTACTGCACGAGATTTCCATCCCCCTCGAAAGCAAAAATGCGATCCACTAAATTGTCCAAAAAATAACGGTCATGCGATACCGTGATAACGATACCGGGAAACGTCTCCAGATAATCCTCCAATATCGTCAGGGTCGGAATGTCCAAGTCATTGGTCGGCTCGTCCAAAACAAGGACGTTTGGAGCCTCCATCAGCACCCGCAGCAAATACAAACGTCTGCGCTCACCGCCGGAAAGCCTGGCAACCGGCGTGTACTGCATGGAAGAATCAAATAAGAACCGCTCCAACATTTGCGTGGCGGTGATGCGCCCGTCCCTCGTCGGGACATATTCCGCCACGTCCCGGACATAATCAATCACACGCTTCCCGCCGTCCATCCGCGTCTCTTCCTGCGCGAAATAGCCGATACGAATCGTGTCCCCGATTTCCACTTCTCCCGCATCCGGCTTTAGCTCCCCCACGAGAATCTTCATCAACGTGGACTTGCCGCAACCATTTGGTCCGATAATTCCCAACCGCTGGTTTTTTAGGACGATGTAATTGAAATCCCGGATAATCATGCGCTCGCCGTAATGCTTGCCGACATGATGAAACGCGATCGTCTTTTTCCCCATCCGGCTTTCCCCAAAGTCCAGCTCCACCGCCATGTCACGTACCGGCGCGGCCTTGCCTTTCAAGGCTTCCAACCGTTCGAGCCGTGCCCGCTGCTTCGTCGACCGGGCACGGCAGCCGCGCTTCGCCCATTCCAGTTCCATGCGCAACACGCTCTGCCGTTTGCGCTCCGTTGCCAACTCCATTTCCTCACGTTCGGCCTTCATCTCCAAGAACCTGGAATAATTGGCTTCATAGGAATATAATTTCCCATGGCTGATTTCCAAAATCTTGTTCGTCACCCGGTCAAGGAAATAGCGGTCGTGCGTCACCATGACGACCACGCCGCGAAACCGGTTCAAATACTCCTCCAGCCATGCCGCCATCTCGTTGTCAATGTGGTTGGTCGGCTCGTCTAAGACAAGCACGTCCGCCGGTTCCACCAACGTCTTCGCCAACGCCACCCGCTTCTTTTGTCCGCCGGAAAGATGCGCAATGGAAGCCGCGTAATCCGTGATGTCAAGCCGGTTTAAAATCGCCTTGGCATCACTTTCCGCCGCCTGCGGTTCGCCCAAATTTCCCGTCACGTAGGACAACACCGTCGCGTTTTCAGGAAACTCCGGGTTCTGCGGCAAATACGCGATATGCAGCCCTCTCTGGCAGACCACTTGCCCCTCGTCCGTTTCCTCCAGCCCGGCAATGATTTTCAAAAGCGTCGTCTTTCCCGTTCCGTTAATGCCGATGATTCCAATCTTGTCCCCCTCATGAACACCATAGGAAACGTCATCGAAAATCACCTTGTCCCCAAATATTTTACTGACATGTTCTATATTTAAAACATTCATCCTGCCCGCTCCATCCCTTTCTTTGCCTCACTTCAAGCGTTCCCCGCGCTCGGGTTACATTATACGTTTCACGCACTCGCAATCACAAATCGTACTCCCGCTTCAAATACTGCAGCAGCCCGACGCATCCCTCGTACACGTCATCGTAAGTCTTGTCAAAATCCCCCGTGTACCACGGATCTGCAATGTCTCGCACCGAATCCGTAAACTCCAGCAGCCGATGGATTTTCCCGTCCGGGTCACCGCCGGTAATCCTAAGCATGTTGCGGATGTTCCACTCATCCATGCCCAAAAGCAGGTCATATTTTTCATAATCCTTCCGCGTCATCTGCACCGCGTACTTTCCGGCGGTCGATATTCCCAACTGTTTTAATTTGTTCCGCGTCCCGTGATGCACCGGATTACCAATCTCCTCCCGGCTCGTGGCCGCCGACTCAATGTGGAATCGCTCCCCCAAGCCCTGCTTTTGCACCATGTCGCGAAACACGAACTCACACATGGTCGAACGACAAATATTGCCGTGGCAAACGAAAAGTATCGAAATCATAATATTTTCCCTCCTAAAATGCCGTGATTTGCCGTGTTTTGGGGACTTTTGCACTACCTATAAAATCTACATAAAGTCTGCAAAATGTGGTACATTACGCAAAATAAGGCAAATCGGTGCAAAATGTAATAATGAGTAGTAGTCAAATGGTAGTCAATTTTACGGTTGCAGACTACCAACCTTTTAACGGTATTATCGTTAAAGGGGTTTCAAAGGGTGTGCATAATTTAACGATAATGCACAGTAATTCTTCAAGAAATTCGCTATTATGGGACTTCTATTTGCTTGAACATTGATTTTTGTAATATCTCCTGTTACCATTTTTAATCATTGTCTCACTCTACAAATCTCCTGACTACCTCTCGTAGCTTTATAGCCTTTTCACAATACCACTCAAAGTATTTATCCCAATTATCAGTATTAAAATCAGCATTATATGTGTCATATCCAAATACCGCATCTATAGAAGCCTCATGCCATGTAATTTCCTCCCCCAAAAACTCCTCAATGGCTGCTTTCTGCTCTAAAAAATGGTTATACAAATCCTTATTTTTACTGATATATACCTGAGCCGCAAGACGTTTTTTTGTCATTGTGGCAGTTAATGTAATATGACAATGTCTGTTTCCTACCGAGAGATCATACCACCCTTGTGGATATGCCTTTCTTTCACTAAATATCTTTTT
>CAOKHZ010000031.1 GCA_948468385.1 uncultured Faecalicatena sp.
AATTCTCATACGCCGCCGTCGGGATATGGTACTTTTTCATCAAATCTTTGGAAAATGCTTTTGAGCCCTCCAAAATCGCCGCATTCTTGCGCGGTCCAAACGTGCGGATGCCCGCCGCCTCCAACTCGTCCACTAGGCCGCCCACCAACGGGTCGTCCATACCCACGATGACCAGGTCGATTGCCTTCTCTTTGGCAAATGCCACCAACTTGTCAAACTCCATGGCACCGATTGCCACGCACTCCGCATACTCGGAAATCCCTGCGTTTCCCGGCGCACAATACATCTTCTCCACCTTGTCGCTCTTCGCCGCGCTCATCGCGATTGCGTGCTCCCTGCCGCCGCTGCCCACGATTAAAACCTTCATGATAATTACCTCCACTATGATTACTTGTAACGAACACTTAACGAGCTTTCCTCTATGCTCATTTTTGTACGAATGCACTCTTACCATCAAACAATCTGCAATGCAATTTCTTTCATTTCTTCCATGCCAACGCAAAATTCTTGTAACGCCATTTGTCGCAGTTCAGCCGCACCCATTCGCAAAACGTGCCTAAAGGCGCTTCCCGCTACATTCATAGCTCTTTTTACGGTCTGGCTGAACGGAAACCACCATTTACTTCACGGAATACGTATAGCGTTTGCCGTTTATTTTGAAAGAGATTGTCACCTTTTCACTACTGGTTTCCAATTCTTCGGGAACCTGGAAGATATAATGGACATACTCCGTGCACAGCGGTATGATGTCTATAGGGCCGGAATTGTCAAAATTGCTCCTCTTGCCAATCTCCATCACCTCCGCCTGCGCCTCTGCCTGGGCCAAATCGGCGGAAACGGCCTTTGCCACGCTAATCTTCTCGGTAGACAGATTCGTATACACGATGCAGACATCGATGTACGTCTTCCCGTCCTCGGCCTTATAATAAGCATAAATGGAACCCGGCGCGGGGGGCGTTACCTCCTTCGCGAATTTCGAATATTCCACATAAAATTTTGCATTGTCCGTGACCACCACCTCGCCGTCCGCGATTTCCCCGGAATCCTTGTCGGACGCGTCCGTGCTTTCGCCGGCGGGAACGAGGCCCTTCTCCCCCTCCCTTACGACAACCCGGTATTCGTTTCCACGTATGCTCATGTCCAGTTCCACCATGCGGCCCTCGTCCTGCACCTCTTTCGGCACCTTGAAAAAGTAATGTACCTCCCCGGTGCCCGAAGGTTCTAAGTCTATCCAATGCGCGGGAGACCAGACCCTCGCATCTCCCCCGGCCGCCACGTCATCGCCGCCATACTGATAATGCCCGGAATAAACGAGCGTCCCTTCCATGACATTGCCCGCGCTGACCGTATAATCCGTGAGATTTTTATAAGTAATGCAGAAATCCACATAGGTCTTGCCCGTCTCCGCCTCATAATAAAGCTCCGGATTCTCCGAGATGGTGACATAATCCACATGGAATTCGCACTCGCCGTCAATGGTGACGGTTTCCCCTTCCGTCAGCAACGGCGCGTCGATTTCCACCGGCGCAGGGGGCTGGGGTTCGCTTTCCTTTTCCGGGGCACGCTCCGCACACCCTATTAAGGAAAAGACCAATGTAACCATAAATGCCAGTCCAAGACATCTTTTCATGGAATCCTCTCCTCCTATCCTCATCCCTTTTTTGATTTTCATGTCAATTCGTAGCGTCGTTGCACAGACGGCCTCATATTTCCACAATCGTCCTGCCATCTTGAACCGTCACCTTCCCATTGGCAATCAAGTCGATCGCCCGGGGCATGATGATCCACTCGGCTTGTTCCATCACCCTGCGCTGCAGCATTTCAGGTGTATCCCCTTGTTCCACGTTCACAGCCTTCTGCAAAATAATCGGGCCGGTGTCCGTCCCCTCGTCCACGAAATGTACCGTCGCACCGACCACCTTCACGCCGCGCGAAAGCGCGGCCTCATGTACTTTTAGCCCGTAATATCCCGTCCCGCAAAATGCCGGAATCAGGGACGGGTGAATATTAATGATGCGGTTTCGATATTTCTGTATCATTTCCTCCGGAATCACCACCAAAAATCCGGCCAGCACGATTAAGTCCGGCTGATATGCGTCCACGCCCGCCAGAAGTTCCCGGTTAAACTCTTCACGCGACGGAAAATCCTTCGGGGAAATGCAACGCGCCGGAATGTCATGATTTTTAGCCCGCTCAAGCGCATAGGCATTTTTATTGTTACTAATCACGCCCACGATTTCCGTATTGGTAATCGTGCCGTTTGTCACGCCGTCTATCACGGCCTGCAGATTCGTGCCGCCGCCCGACACCATCACTACCACTCTTAGCATAAGGTTACTCCTTTTTCTCCGGCTTCGATGCGGCCGACCACGTACGGTGTCTCTCCCGCCGCCTTAATCGCTTCCATCGTCTTTTCCACATCCCCCGCGTCCACGGCAATCACCATGCCCAGACCCATGTTGAACGTGTTGTACATCATCTGCTCGGCAATCTCGCCTTTTTCCGCCATCAAGGTAAAGATAGGCGGAACCGGATAACTGTCCTTCTCAATCACCGCGTGCATGCCGTCCTTCAACATGCGCGGAATATTCTCGTAAAAGCCGCCGCCGGTAATATGGCTGCACGCTTTCACGGTCACGCCCGCCGCCTTGACGCCCTTTAGGGCTTTCACGTAAATCTTCGTCGGAGCCAAGAGTGCCTCTCCAAGCGTCGTCCCCAAATTATCATAATAAGTGTCCAAAGATTCCTTCGTAATTTCAAAAACCTTGCGCACCAAGGAAAATCCATTGCTATGCACGCCGGAAGAAGCCATGCCTATCAACACGTCCCCGTCCTGCAAGTTTTCTCCCGTAATCAAGTCCTTGCGGTCTACCACGCCGACCGCGAACCCGGCCAAGTCATACTCGTCCTCCGGCATCAGTCCCGGATGCTCCGCCGTCTCGCCTCCAATCAACGCCGCGTCTGACTGCAGACACCCGTCCGCCACGCCCTTTACGATGGTGGCGATTTTTTCCGGCTCGTTTTTGCCGCACGCGATATAATCCAAGAAAAACAACGGTTCCCCACCAGCGCAGGCAATATCGTTTACGCACATCGCCACCGCGTCGATGCCAATCGTGTCATGCTTGTCCATCACGAACGCCAGCTTCACCTTCGTACCGCACCCGTCCGTGCCGGAAAGCAAAACCGGGTCTTCCATTTCCTTAATCTTGTTTAAGGAAAATGCGCCCGAAAATCCGCCCAATCCGCCAAGCACTTCCTCACGCATCGTCTTTTTCACATGTTCCTTCATCAGTTCCACTGACTTGTAACCGGCCTCGATGTCCACGCCGGCATGCTTATAATCCATTCCCATTTGTATATCCCTCCTTACTATGAGCACTTAGTGACCGTATTTTGGTCACTTACGTGCGAATGTACTCCGCGCATCTTGGCGAGGTCTCCCACGAGCCTAGCTAAGCGGAGTTTCCTCATTAATATGCCTCGTATCCCGTCTCCTGCAACCGCGCGTCCTTCGCCTGCACGGCCTCCTTCATCTCCACCGTGTAATCTTTGAGCTTTGCAAGCACTTTTTCGTCGGACACGGCCAAAATCCGCGCCGCCAAAATCGCCGCGTTCATCCCGCCGTCAATGGCCACCGTCGCAACCGGAATTCCCGGCGGCATCTGCATGATCGAGTACACCGCGTCCATGCCGTCCAACTTGCTGCCGGAAAGCGGAACACCTACCACCGGCAGCGGGAAAAGTGCCGCGCACATGCCCGGCAAATGCGCCGCCATGCCCGCTCCCGCGATAATCACCTTGATTCCTTTTTCCTCCGCCGCCTTCGCCCACTCAAAGAACACGTCCGGTTCCCGGTGTGCGGAGATGATGTGCATCTCATACTCGATTCCCAACTTTTCCAACATCTTCGCGGCCTTGCTCATCACCTTTAAATCCGAGTCGCTGCCCATCACGATTCCTACTTTTGCCATTCGAAACTCCACCTTTCTTTTTCTTCCACGCGCCCTTTGCGTCATGCATTTTCCTCTTCAAACGCCTCGTTCAACATTTCCGTCCCTGGAAGCACGAACCTTCCATCCTTCAATAGTATAATCGCTTTTCCTTCTTTTGTCACTACACTTATTTCCTCTAATTCCTCATATGGTATCGTAATATCCGTATGGCACTGGAAATACGCCTTGGAAACGTCTTCCTTTCGCAAAATGGATACCTCGTTGTCCCTCGCCACGATTTCCTTGCCGTTTGGATTATAAACCTTGACATCCTCCGCCCAGCTGTAGCAAGTGTCACCCACCGCAAAATGCGGCCCGGTCTTCTCCGCAATCAGAATCGGCAACTTGTCCTCGATGCCATATTTTCTGCCGACCACGTAGGCCGTCGTATTCGTCCCGATGGCAAACTCGCCGATTGGCAGCGTATCATGACGATGCAACACGTTGTCATAAATATATTTTCGATTGTCTTCCTCCTTTTCAAAATTTGCACAAGTATAATCACGAATCATGCCATCCCCGAACGTGAGCTTCAAATCACGGTACTGTAATTCGCGAAGGTACACCTTGCTCACATGAAGCACGCCATTCGTCCCTAAAAGCACCGGGGATGTAAATACCTCGCCCACCGGGATGTTGACATCCGCCACGCAATTTTCAAAAATGGTTTCCTTGTCCGGGTCATTTAAGTGATACAATTGTATCGTCAAATCCGTCTCGTTCTTGCCTTTCCCCAGCACCCGCACGTACACGCCCTGATCAAGCGCGTCAATCAACGCCTGCTGCACCTTTTCATAGCGGACCGCATCCAACGTGTTAATGCGAATCACGTCGTCAAAGATTTCCTTATAACGTTCGCCAATCTCCGGCACCGGGTAGGCGACAATCGTAAAACTACGCTCCTCGCCCCTGATATACTGATTCGTAATCTGCCCCGACTTGCCCTCATACTGCACGGCAAGCTCCTGCTGCACCACGTTATAGCTTAAGGCCTCCACCTTTGCTTCCGGCGAAAACGGTTTCTCCCCAAACACTTCCATCACGGCCGGTCCGGCAAGCCGGGCCGCCTGCCCCTTGTTCTTCTCGTAAACGTTTTTCATGACGTCAAGTTTGCGTTCCACGTAACGTTTGTCCAAGAACAACGCCTGATCCATCCGGTGGTCGTACTCATATTGTTTGTTGGCAATCGCCCCGTAATAACCGACCTTCGCCTGCTCCCGCTTCGTAATGACACTCGTCGCCGCCCGGACGATGACCGGCTTCAAGCCCATTTTTTCAAAATTTTCCACCGCCTTTTTAATCACCCGCTCAAACCCCAGGCAATACCGCACGTCCACGACGGATTTTTTCGACAAATCCTTGCCCGTATTGATAAACCCTTGGCGATACCCTTCCGTGTACACGTCCGCCATTTTTTGAACCGTCTCCTCGGAAAGGGTTCCCAGATGCCTGGCGGTACCGATTTCGTTTTCCGTGACAAACTCACCAGAACGGTAAAGATAACGCAAATCATCCAAATCCGCATTTTCAAGCCATTTTACGGCCGTGCATTTCTCCGGATACAGCTGCTCCTCGATGCGGTCGGCGAAAAACACGTCGCAATAATCGCTGGCATACCAATAAAAAATGTCTTTCAGCGCCTGGTATTCGGGGAGCTCCCCTTCAAAGCAGTTGTACATTTCAATCAGCAGTTCGCCCAATATCGTCAGGTATCCTGCACGCCCCTCAAACGCGTAGGGAATCGCGCAACGAAGTTCGGCATAGAGCGCGCACAAAATCTGTCCGTACTCCCCTCCCAGCAAGGCCTTTGCATAAGACGGGTTCGCATAACTCGTCCCATAATTTTCCGGTAAAACGTCCTCATATAATTTGTAGTTTTGCTCTTGCATCCGCGCCAAGTCAAACCGCTGCCACGACCCGTCCGCAATTTGCGCGCGCACCGCCTCCGTCTCCAAGAAAAATCCCGCCATCTGCCGGAAATAAGACCGGAACGGCTCTGGCACCGTTTCCTCCGTCTGCATCGTCCTGACACGCTCCAGGCATAGCTGGTGCCGCTGCAAATAGCCATCCTGCCACTCGTCTTGCATCGTTTCCATCCTTCCTCTCCTTTTACAAGCATCCAATAATGAAAATGACAACCAAAAAAAGCAGAATCACGATATTTGCCGTGATTCCAACCTTGCAATTCACATAATTCTTGTCCCGTTCGCGAAAGCCGTCCATCGCCGCACGCATTCCCCCAAACGCAAGCAGAACGGCCACGCCGCCCAGGCCGCCGGTAAAACGTGCGCCATTCTTTCCAAGCCAAAACGCCACCATCACCGCCGCCGCGAAAACGATCAGTGAGGCGACCGCAAAATAGCATGAGCACGCACCCATGTGGGAATGTGTAAAAACGGTCCTCCGACTGGCGGACACCCTGTCCCTTCTAAAATTCCTTTCCCGTTTACGCCTTGCCTTAACGCCGCTTCCTTCGCCCATCATGTCTTCTCCTTATCCCATTACATATCAAAAAGAGGATGTACCCCAACGCGCCCCCGATTGTGTTCAAAAGCAGGTCATCCACGTCGCAGCTCCCGACGCGCGTCACCAATTGGAACAATTCCACCCCCAGGCTCAGGGAGAAACTGAAAAAAACGGTCTTAAAAAATCCCCTATTCACGCTTGCCACGGCGATAAAGAACCCGAACGGCATGAAAATCAATATATTTCCAAATAAATTGGCAAATACCGCAAAGGCTCCCAGTTCCTCCCGGTATTCGATAAAACGTCGTATTTCCTTGAACAATTCCAAATTGTACCGGTATTCGTCCGACACCCCGGTACGCCCGTACCACTCGGCAAAGCATAAAAAATAAACCAGAAAAATAATGTAGGCCAAAAATAATACTTTCCCGAGTGCGCGGTATTTCTTTATTCTTTTTTGACTCAAACCATTGTTCCTCGATTCGCCTTAAAATGTAATGCCGTGCCTGTCCTTCAAAAGCCTTGCCCCATTCACGATGGTAATGACGCCCGATGCCAGTCCCGCGACAATCATGATAATTCCCAGCGTGATGTTCATCACGCTGGAGGACGTCATCGTCTTATATGCCTTTTCCATGTTTAAAACTCCTTTCCGTATTCATATCAGTTATTTTCACAGTTCGCCTTGTCTCGCCAGACGCGCTCATGCCATACGCCGCGTGTCATTTTCCATCCACGCCAAGCCCTTGCAACACGCGCCCCGCTTTGTCACCCACGCACGCCATACGTCTCGTAATACGCGTCAATTGCCGCCTTTTGCTTGTCATCAATTATGATTTCCCCTTTGTACGGCTTGTTATACAGATATTCCGTCACTTCCGCCATCGACACGATGGCGTTCGCCGGGAAGCCATACGTCTCCGTGATTTCCTCAAGGGCGCTCACTTTTCCGCCCTTGCCGACCTCCATGCGGTTTAGGGACACCATCAGCCCCTTTATCTCCACGTCCGCTTGTGCCTTGATGATCGGAAACGTCTCTTCAATGGACTTGCCGGAAGTCGTCACGTCCTCGATGATGACGACGCGGTCACCGTCCTTTAACTTGCTTCCCAGCAAAATCCCCGTGTCCCCGTGATCCTTGACTTCTTTGCGGTTCGAGCAATAGCGAACGTCCTTCCCGTACAATTCACTGATGGCCATCGTCGTGGCCACGCTTAGTGGAATCCCCTTGTACGCCGGCCCGAACAGCACGTCGAACTCCAGCCCATAATTGTCATGGATGGCCTTCGCGTAATACTCGCCCAACCGACGTAGCTGCGTGCCCGTCACGTACGCGCCCGCGTTCATGAAAAACGGGGACTTGCGCCCGCTCTTTAACGTGAACTCGCCGAACTTCAAGACACCGCTCTCCACCATGAACCCGATAAATTCCTGCTTATAACTCTCCATAGTAATCACCTCTTCTTTATTATCTCGTCAATTATTGATTGCCCCTCCATTAAGGCCTTCCCTTCCAGTATATCCATATTTTCTTCTCGCTGCGCTATGGACCTCATCAAATCTCCCAACGTGTCACAATCCCCAGCTAACGAACTTAAAACCGAAGACGTTTTCTTTAACAATGCCTCCTCGGCAACATCGGAGTACTCTTTTTTGTACAATAATTTATGGTTTATCTCACTCCATCCCTCAATTTCACTTGGGGTTTTTCACAGAAATTCTTTTTATATCTTGAAGTAATTGCATTATGCAATGACAAATAATCACTTTTAAAAACATATAAAGCCCTTATCCCAATAATGTCCGTTATCTCGATCAAATACGTCTCTTTATTAAATACGATATTCGTGTCCCCATATTCCACGGCTTTCCTAATAACCTTTTCTATAAGGTGTTCTACATCCTTTATCCGAAACCGCACCGAATGGACATCCGTCAGATTACCAATCTCTTCAACATACTCTGAGGCAATTTTCTTAAACGTCCCGACCTTTGAATCATAGTCACACTCGATATCCTCCAACACGTCCCATGACAATCCCGATTGATAAAACAACTCTTGATTATGATACTTTTTTAAAAATTCCTTCCGATTAATCATTTTTTAAAGTACTCCTACTTCCATTGGCAACAAAAAAGCTACAAATTGCCATTTCCAAGGATTGTGCCGTAAAAATTCTGAATTTGAAATTATAAAACCATAAATTGGCCATTTCCAACAATGCTTGTTTCTGAATAACGTCCCTATGTGAGCAATGCCGCTTTAATTTGGCCACCAAATTATTCACGATAAAAAGTTCATTTATATATAAATCCATATCTTGTTCCAGATCTGAAATCAATTGAATCGGCTGACGACGTAAAAACCAATAAGCGCTATATGCATATATTTTGTTTAAATTGGCATGGTCTATCTCATGAAATTCTTTCATCCTAATCATGTCCGTAAAATAATCACACACCGCATACCCCAAACGTCTGCTGTTAATTTGAACGCAATCTGTCAAGCCTTTTTTCTCAATAAACTTCTTGGCATCCAAATACCAAACTCCGAAACGCTCTTGCAAGTCTTCCATCGTATAATAATCCAGAATAAAACCATATTCCATTCTACCCTCTTGATTTTCTTTTGTCTCCATCCAACAATCTCCTAACATTTATAACGCATATCACAAAAAAAGTCTGACTAGCAGTCAGACTCACATCCATCAATTCAAATTCAAAAAGTCTTGTGAATCAACATCATCCAGATATTCTTCAAACGCTTTCTGATCGTCCAATAAACCATTTTCTCTATAATTAGGTCCTTTATTCTCTGATTTATCTTTTTTATACTGATTTGACAGAAAATCCTTCTTAAAACTCTCCATCTCGCGAAGCGTTTCCTTATCGAATCCGTACTGCTGAAACTGATTCCCCATACTTTTACCTCTTCTCGTCTTTCTCCAACAATATCAGCGTAGTAATCTTAACATAAAAATCCATTTTTGTAAATAAGTATATTCGTTTTTACATTGACTTTCGTTACTTTTCAGTTACTATTCACGTGGTGTAGGAAACTTCCCCTCCTTTTTAAATATACTATAAGGAACAATAGACGAAAGGACTCCGAAGGAATACTCCTCCGAAGCCCTGTCTATTCATGCAGCGATAACTATATCGCGCTCTCTTATTTGCTTGCAATCGCCGCCTGTGCTGCCGCCAGTCTTGCAATCGGCACGCGGAACGGTGAACAAGACACGTAATCCAAACCAATCTTGTTGCAGAACTCCACGGAAGACGGATCTCCACCATGCTCGCCACAGATACCGATATGCAGGCTCGGATTTACCGGCTTGCCAAGCTTGATGGCCATCTCCATCAGCTTGCCGACACCCGTCTGATCCAACTTCGCGAACGGATCGTTCTCGAAAATCTTCGCGTCATAGTACGCGTCCAAAAACTTCCCGGCATCGTCGCGGGAGAAGCCATACGTCATCTGGGTCAGGTCGTTCGTACCGAAGCAGAAGAAGTCCGCCTCTTTCGCGATTTCATCAGCCGTCAAGGCAGCCCTCGGAATCTCGATCATCGTGCCCACTTCATACTTCAAGTCGCTGCCTGCCGCCGCGATTTCCGCGTCAGCCGTCTCTACCACGACCTTCTTTACATACTTCAATTCCTTGATGTCGCCAATCAACGGAATCATGATTTCCGGCTTCACGTTCCAGTCAGCATGTGCCTTCTGCACGTTGATGGCCGCACGGATGACGGCCTTCGTCTGCATCTTGGCAATCTCCGGATAAGTCACTGCCAAACGGCATCCGCGATGTCCCATCATCGGGTTGAACTCGTGCAGGCTGTCGATAATCGTCTTGATGTCCTCTACCGTCTTGCCCTGAGCGTCAGCCAGTTTCTTAATGTCCTCTTCCTCGGTCGGAACGAACTCGTGAAGCGGCGGGTCAAGGAAACGAATCGTTACCGGGTTGCCCTCCAAAGCCTCGTACAATGCCTCGAAGTCTCCCTGCTGGTAAGGCAGAATCTTCTCCAATGCGGCTTCCCTGTCCTCTGCGTTGTCCGCGCAAATCATCTCGCGGAACGCGGCAATCCTGCTTTCCTCGAAGAACATGTGCTCGGTACGGCAAAGGCCGATACCTTCTGCACCAAGTTCGCGAGCTTTCTTCGCGTCAGCCGGGGTGTCCGCGTTGGTACGAACCTTCATCGTCCGATACTTGTCCGCCCACGCCATAATTCTGCCGAACTCACCGGCAATCTGAGCGTCAACGGTCGGGATGATGCCGTCGTAAATGTTACCCGTCGTACCGTCGATGGAAATCGGGTCTCCCTCGTGGAACTCTTTTCCGGCCAATGTAAACTTCTTATTTTCCTCGTCCATTGCGATGTCGCCGCATCCGGATACACAGCAGGTACCCATGCCGCGGGCAACGACTGCCGCGTGGGAGGTCATACCGCCGCGAACGGTCAAGATGCCTTGTGCGGACTTCATGCCCGTGATGTCTTCCGGTGACGTCTCCAGACGAACCAAAACGACCTTCTCGCCACGAGCAGCCCACTCCACGGCATCATCAGCCGTAAATACGACCTTGCCGCAAGCAGCTCCCGGTGAAGCTCCAAGGCCTTTGCCCATCGGTGTCGCGGCCTTCAATGCGGCGGCATCGAACTGAGGATGCAAGAGCGTGTCCAGGTTACGCGGGTCAATCATGGCTACCGCTTCTTCCTCGGTTCTCATGCCCTCGTCCACCAGGTCACAAGCAATCTTCAATGCGGCCTGAGCCGTTCTCTTACCATTACGCGTCTGCAACATGAAGAGTTTTCTGTCCTGAATCGTGAACTCCATGTCCTGCATGTCTCTATAGTGATTCTCCAATGTAGAGCAAACCTTCGTGAACTGCTCAAACACTTCCGGCATCACGTCCGCCAATGCGGAAATCGGCTGCGGCGTACGAACACCGGCAACAACGTCCTCGCCCTGCGCGTTCATCAAGAATTCACCCATCAGCTTCTTCTCGCCGGTTGCCGGGTCACGCGTGAATGCAACACCCGTACCGGACTCGTCAGACCAGTTACCAAACGCCATCTCCTGTACGTTGACGGCGGTTCCCCATGAATACGGGATGTCGTTGTCACGACGGTATACGTTCGCCCTCGGGTTGTCCCATGAACGGAACACGGCCTTGATGGCTCCCATCAACTGCTCCTTCGGATCATCCGGGAAATCCGCGCCAATCTTTTCCTTATACTCTGCCTTGAACTGGTTCGCCAGCTCTTTCAAGTCGTCCGCGGTCAAATCCACGTCCTGCGTCACGCCTCTCTCGGCCTTCATCTTGTCAATCAATTCTTCAAAATACTTCTTGCCCACTTCCATAACCACGTCAGAATACATCTGGATGAATCTTCTGTAGCAGTCGCGAGCCCATCTCTCATTACCCGTCTTCTTGGCAACGACTTCCACCACTTCCTCGTTCAAACCGAGGTTTAAGATGGTGTCCATCATGCCAGGCATGGAAGCCCTTGCACCGGAACGCACGGACACAAGCAACGGATTCTCCAAATCACCAAACTTCTTGCCCGTCACTTCCTCCATCTTCACGATGGCATCCATGATCTGCGCCATAATCTCGTCATTAATCTTTCTGCCGTCCTCGTAGTACTGCGTACAAGCTTCCGTCGTGATCGTGAATCCCTGCGGAACCGGAAGACCCAGATTCGTCATCTCGGCCAGGTTCGCGCCCTTTCCACCAAGCAGATTCCTCATGGTGGCGTTACCTTCCGTAAACATATAAACCCATTTTGCCATGTCTTAACGACCTCCCTAAAAAATTGTTAATTCTTGGACTAAGTTGCATATACATTCTAATGGTTTTGTCGTATTCCGTCAAGAACTTTTTACATTTAGTTACATTTCCAGAAGGAACGCCTTGTAGCCCTTGTAGGCCTCGTAAACGTCCGCCTTGCTGGTGACCTCCCATGGCGCGTGCATGCTAAGCACCGCCACGCCGCTGTCAACGACTTCCATTCCGTAATTTGCCATGATATAGGCAATGGTTCCGCCGCCACCCGCGTCCACCCTGCCCAGCTCCGCGAACTGGTAGGCAACGCCCCGCGCGTCCATCGCCCGACGCACCTGCGCCAGATATTCCGCGTTGGCATCATTGGAACCGCTCTTTCCACGGCTTCCGGTAAACTTGTTAAACACCAGTCCCTTGGCAAAAAATGCTGAGCTGCGCTTTTCAAACATTTCCGCGAACATCGGGTCAAACGCGGCACTCACGTCGGAAGAAAGCATCTTGGAATTCTGCAGTGCCTTTCTTACTTTCAGTTCCGACTCGCCCGCCGTCAACGCCACCAACTCCGCCACGACGTTCTCAAAAAAGCGGGAATGCATGCCGGTCGCCCCGACGCTGCCGATTTCCTCCTTGTCTACCAAAATGCAGCATGCCGTGCGCTCCACTTCCGCAACGTCCAACATGGCAAACAACGAGGTGAACGCGCAGACGCGGTCATCCTGCCCGTAGGCGAGCACCATGCTCCGATCCAACCCGCAGTCCCTGGCCTTTCCCGCCGGAACGATTTCCAATTCTGCGGAAACGAAGTCCTCTTCTTCCATGCCATAATACTTCTCAAGCAATTCCAACATGTTTTTCTTAACGGCTTCCTTTTCCTTCTCGTCCAAATCCCCCACCTCGGCAAGCGGCCTGCTGCCAATCAGGAGGTCTAACTTTTCTCCCTCGACGACCTCGCTGGCCTTCTTCTCCATCTGCTTGCTTGCCAGATGAACCAGCAGGTCCGTGATGACAAACACCGGATCGTCCTCTTTGTCACCGATGGAAACTTGCGTGACGGTGCCGTCCTTCTTGGCAATTACGCCATGAATCGCAAGCGGTATGGTCACCCACTGGTACTTTTTGATTCCTCCATAATAATGCGTGTCAAGATAAGCCAGCTCGTCATTTTCATATAACGGGTTCTGCTTCACGTCGATACGCGGAGAATCAATATGCGCCCCCAAAATGTTCAACCCGTTTTCCAACGGCTGCTTTCCGATTTTGAATGCCACGATGCTCTTGTCCATGCACACGGCATACACCTTGTCCCCCGCTTTCAGACTCGGATTCGAATCTTTCTCTACGTCTTTCAAGTCACGGTATCCCGCAGCCGCCAACTCACGCGCCGCAAGCATTACGCACTCGCGCTCCGTCTTGCCCTCGTCCAGGCAGGCCTTGTACTTGTCGTTCACCCGCTCTAACTCGGCAAGCTGCTCTTTCGTATACTTTTTCCACACGTTTTCCCTATCCATATTTCCACGCTCCTTTTCTATCTTAAATTTTTTATCGTTACTATAAGCACTTAGTGACCGTATTTTGGTCACTTATGTGCGAATGTAGTTGCCCGCAACTTGGCGAGGTTTTTTCGAGCCTAGTGTCTTGTAACTTCCTTTATTGATAATCATGGGGCGCATGAAACATCGCGCCCCAATCTATTTGAAAATATCATTAAGGAAGTTCTTTTCGCTAAATTCGACCTTCGGTCTCATTAATCTCAAAGAACGACCTCGCACTAAGTTCAAGCTTCGCCTATGACTCGCTTTCACTAAGTTGCTTTCGTCAGAATCTAAATTTGTCCTCGAAGTATGCCTTCAAATCTTCGATTTTCACACGTTCCTGCGCCATTGTATCTCTGTCGCGCACCGTCACCGCGCCGTCCGTCTCCGATTCAAAATCATACGTCACGCAGAATGGCGTGCCAATCTCGTCCTGACGGCGATAACGCTTTCCGATATTCCCCCTGTCGTCATATTCACAATTATAATATTTTGACAACTCCGCGTAAATCTTCTGCGCGCCCTCTCCAAGCTTCTTCGACAACGGCAGCACGCCGATTTTTACCGGAGCCAAGGCCGGGTGGAAATGAAGCACCGTGCGGACGTCGCCGCCCTCAAGCTCTTCCTCGTCATACGCGCTGCAGAGGAACGCCAACACCATGCGATCCGCTCCCAGCGAAGGTTCAATCACGTACGGAATGTATTTTTCATTTTTCTCATCGTCAAAGTATGTCAAATCTTGCTTGGACACTTCCATGTGCTGCGTCAGGTCATAGTTCGTCCGGTCCGCGATGCCCCACAGCTCGCCCCAGCCAAACGGGAAGAGGAATTCCACGTCCGTCGTCGCCTTGCTGTAGAAGGAAAGCTCCTCCGGATCATGGTCACGGTAACGCACCTCGTCCGCCTTAAGTCCCAAGGAACTCAGCCAGTCCAGACAGAACTGCTTCCAGTATGCGAACCACTCCAGATCCGTGTCCGGCTCGCAGAAAAATTCCAGTTCCATCTGCTCGAACTCCCGCGTGCGGAACGTAAAGTTACCCGGCGTAATCTCGTTACGGAAAGACTTTCCAATCTGGGCGATTCCAAACGGAATCTTCTTGCGGGAAGTCCGCTGCACGTTCTTAAAGTTCACAAAAATTCCTTGCGCCGTCTCAGGACGAAGATACACGGTGTTTTTCGCGTCTTCGGTCACGCCCTGAAACGTCTTGAACATCAGGTTGAACTGGCGGATATCGGTAAAATTATGCTTGCCGCAAGACGGGCAGGCAATCTGCTTCTCCTCGATGAACGCCGTCATCTCCTCCTGCGACCACGCGTCAACGCTGCCTTCCAGCCCGACACCGTTTTCCGCGCAGTAATCCTCAATCAATTTGTCGGCCCGAAACCGCTCATGGCACTCCTTGCAGTCCATCAGCGGATCGGAAAAACCACCCAAGTGACCGCTCGCCACCCATGTCTGTGGATTCATCAAAATCGCGCAGTCCACGCCGACGTTGTACGGCGACTCTTGTACGAATTTCTGCCACCAGGCCTTTTTCACATTGTTCTTCAGCTCCACGCCAAGATTTCCGTAATCCCATGTATTAGCCAAACCGCCGTAAATCTCGGAACCGGGGTATACGAATCCTCTCGATTTTGCCAAGGCCACGATTTTGTCCATTGTCTTCTCTGCCATAACACAAATTCCTCACATTCTTTTGCTGCTTTTTCATTTTTCAATCGTTACCTATTATAATGGTTTCCCTTCCGTTTGTAAAGGGCAACATTGGCCAGATTTACGTGCCTCCCCGTCCTTTTAAACCTCTTCCTCATAAACTACCGTGTCCAAGTCCACGCCCTTCGTCTCCTTCACCTTCCAGACAATTAAAAGGATGCCCACGGCAACAAACGGGACTACGGCCGTCATATAGCCAAATCCGATTTTCGGAAAAAGGAGTGCCGCCCCGATGGGAACAATCTGCCCTAAAATACTTCCAAATGTAGAAATCAATCCCACTGCTCCCAACACGGAACCACGGTTATAAGTAGGTGCCGACTCCGCGACCATCATGGACACATAATCCACGGTCAGCCACCAGCATCCCAGATAAAGCCCATAGAAAATTCCCACTAAATATGGGGACGCTCCTAAAAACGCGCTGAAATTAAATCCCATAAATCCGGTCACCGCAATTACGCCGGAAACAGAGACAATCGCCTTTCGCCCCAGTCTGTCCCCAACAAACCCGCCAATGGCAAGCAAAGCCGCATACATGAACGGAAAGATGAACAACGCTTGTGTAACGTTCTTTGTGGACATCCCGAAATCCGTCATGATGGACTCTGGAAATGCCGACATCGTGGTACTGCTCACGGTAAATACCAGACTGGAGACGGCGAGCCACCGCAACTGTTTGTTTTTAAACAAATGCCCAATCGCCCGAAACACGCCCGATTTTTGCTGTGTCGATGAAGAATTCTTTTTTTCCTTTGCTTGTGGATGACGTTTTTCGTAAGGCTGCTCCAAATATTGAACCCGCTGAGCCAAAAATGTCGGGGATTCCCTTGTAACCAACAAGGAAAATACGGACACGCCGATTGCAATGATGGCCGGAAGCAGGTATACCCCTCTCCACAACTCTGTATCATTTCCCATGACGGCCGCGCGCAAAGCCGGAACCAGTAGCACGCTTAACGTCCCAATCGCCTTAATCACGCCGTAAATCGTGGCACGCTTTTCTTTCGGAACATTTTCATAAAGGTACACGATTTGCATGTCATGCATGACAAAAAATGACATCAGGCCATAGCCGATAAAATAAACGACCACGTTCGGCGACCAGAACGCCAAAAACAGTCCCACGCCCATTCCTACAGTATTGAACACCAAAAACGGCTTTCTTCCGAACTTATCCGCCAACGCTTTGTAAAATGGCACCACGATCATAAATATATAAGAAAACATCTTTACCGTGCTGAAACGTGCCATCGCCTCATTAAAAGGTAAATTCAAAGGTTTCGCAAAAAACTCTGTCACCACGGAGGATTGCACCTGCGTGTTGATATTAGAAGTAATCTCATCCGCCACGCCGGCAAGCAAAAGCGCAAGCATCGTCAGCATCAGCCCATATTTTAACGGTTTCATGCCCTGCTGCTTTTTTCTTTTTTCCAGTTCCCGCATCTCTTTCGCTTCGTACTTCTCTCTTTTTCCCATAAGGCATTTCTCCTTTTCATTCTTTTATCAATTGTCACTTGCTTGAAACCACAGCCGTCGGACAATTCTCAATTTATAATTATAAGGAAAAACAAGAGAATGTTTACCACGTTTTCTATACTTTTATCACGTTTTCTAAAATTTGCTTCGATAGCATCGGTGTACAGATTTGCCACAGAAAAAATCACCAGATTTTTCAGACACCGCAGCCGCTCTCTCGCCAATACTTCCACATTACAGCAACGTCTCCAAAATTTCCAGTGAATTGAACCTTTTTTCCACGTACACGTCACAGTACCTGCCCATCACCCGTTCCAACTCTCCAAGCACTTCTTCTGTCACCAAAAAGGTATATAACCGCTCAATTTTACTGCTTTCTATGTATTGCATGCTATATAATGTGGAGGGATGGAGCTTCACGCCGTCTATCACGTCAATATCACACTCGTTGCAGACAAGGCCTCCTTTTTTTACGGAAAATACCGCCGGCCGCTCTTTGTTACCGCAACACACGCATCCCCCGACCTGCGGCCCCACCCCGTTAATGTACAACGCCCGCAACTCGAAGATGCACCGTACCAGGCGATTGGGAATTCGCTCGTTCGTCAACGCCCTCATCGTCTGGTAAAGAAGCTTTAGCATTTCCCGCTCATCATTCGCCTCACGCGTATAATAATTGGTAAATTCCAAAAAATAAAATCCATAACAAGCTCCTATCATGTCCTGACGTAGTTCGGCAAAATAATTACTGATATTGGCCGACCGTATCGTGTAAGAGCTACGCCCCACAAAAAGGACGAATTCACCAAAAGAAAGAGGGTTCACCGCCCCCGCCAAGGGATTGTTTGGTTTTCTCGCCCCTTTGGCAAATGCGGAGATTTTCCCCTCTTCCTTCGTCAATATCACGACCCTTCGGTCATACTCTCCAATTGGTGCCGTGGACAGCACCATTCCCGTCACTGTGATTTGGTTCATCCTTTCTGATACCGCCTTTGTCCTCCTCGCCGCCGGCGTGCCCGTAAACTTCCATCTTGTATCCCAGATAATCACACACGCCGCCGGTTTTTAAAAATTCATTCCAGTACTGCTGCTCCATTCGGTTCACCTCTTCATATGTGTTTTTTGCCACCGCAATCCTGATATCATTTAGGTTCTCCGATTGAAGCCTGCTTATACCACGTAAAATCTACCAGTAAAATTCTCCTGAAAGTGCCTTGACAAATCATCATTCGACATAGCCACCGCTATGCCTCATTCTTCCGCCTTGCAGAATGAAAATTCATCCTGCGCCATTTAGCTGAAAGTAATCAGGCCAGTACACTAATCGGTTTCTGGAACATAACCAAAGTTTTTCATCAAGTAATCGCTGTCCCGCCAGTTTTTCTGCACTTTCACCCACAGCTTCAGATTCACCTTGCAGTCCAGCATCCGCTCGATTTCATAGCGC
This sequence comes from uncultured Faecalicatena sp., assembly GCA_948468385.1. Taxonomy (GTDB): domain Bacteria; phylum Bacillota; class Clostridia; order Lachnospirales; family Lachnospiraceae; genus Schaedlerella. The sequence goes on from CAOKHZ010000031.1 coordinate 18,420, forward strand.
GCCGTGCTGCCGATTTTTTTGAGCATCGCGCCTTGTTTCCCGATGATGATGCCCTTATGGGAATCCCGCTCGCAAATAATCGTGGCATCAATCTGCATCACCTTTTTTTCCTTTTTCATACGGTCAATGGCTACCGCGATGCCGTGCGGAATTTCATCCTGCAGGCAGTGCAATGCTTTCTCCCGAATCAGTTCGGCCACGATTTGCCGTTCCGGCTGGTCCGTTATCGTATCCTCGTCATAAAACCGCGGCCCATACGGCAGATATTGCAGGATGACCTTCACCAATTCATCCGTGTTTTCCCCGCTGCGCGCCGACACCGGGACGATGGCGGCAAAGTCATACGCCTTGCGGTACGCGTCAATGCTTAAAAACACGTCCTCCTTCTTTACCATGTCCGTCTTGTTGATGACCAAAATGACCGGGGTCTTCACGCGCCCCAGTTGGTCAATGATATGACGCTCGCCAGCCCCGATAAAAGTTGACGGTTCGACCAGCCACAGCACCACGTCCACCTCGTCAAGCGAGCGTTCGGCAATATTTACCATATAAGCGCCCAACTTATTCTTCGCCTTGTGGATGCCCGGCGTGTCAACGAACACGACCTGCCCTTCCTCGGTCGTCAAAACCGTCCGGATGCGGTTGCGCGTCGTCTGCGGTTTATTGGACGTAATGGCGATTTTCTGTCCAACCAGGTAATTCATCAACGTGGACTTTCCGACGTTCGGCCGTCCGATTAGCGTCACAAAACCGGACTTATAATTTTCTTCCATAAATTTTCTCCCATTCCGTGACAATCCGGCCAAAGCCGGACCGTCACCTTGTTTCGCGCTTCTCAAAAGAGGTTTCTTATCTCCTGAAACAGCTCTTTTTGTTCCTCGATTTTTTCCTCGCCGCCGATGACGCACAACTGGTCGGCGCGAAGCACCGCCGCCACCACGTCCGAAAGCTTGCGGACGTCCTCCTGGCCGGCACCCAAAATCTGCGCGCGCTCCTTTTCAATCATCTCCGCGGTAACATGGTTCATGAACAAGTTCATCGAACGGTCGCCCTTCGCCGCCGGAGTCATCGGGCGGTCGATATTGCTGATGGTTCCGATGACGTACTTGGTCATCTCCCGCTCGTCCGCCGTGAAATCTTTCAAATACTCCACGACCCCGTCGTACACGTCGAGCGTCCGTTCCAGGTTCGGATCACGATAGGAGACAAGGAAGCCTTCCCCGATACGGTTGAATCCGCTCATGCAGCCATACGCGCCGCCCTTGACGCGGATGTTCTGCCACAAATAATCATAACTCAAAATTACCTTCAAAATCTGCAGCGCGCCGTTATATTCCGCTCCCTGGTCAATAAAATTGCCGGCCTTCGCCACGTATTGTACCTTGGAGGACGTTTTGAAGCCCTCGTTGCGCTTCTCACAATGCATGATACAACGCGTCTCCTCCGCCAGTTCCTCCTGATGCAGGTTTTCCTTCAATTTACGCACATTCTCCTGCGCCGCCGCAAGTCCTTCCGGCGCCGACGTATAACTCACCATCATGTTGTCGGCCCGGAAAATGAGCGCCGCAAGCTCTTGCAGGTTCTGAATCAATTCTGCCTTTTTCTCCTCGAAATGCTCCTCCACCTCTTTCACCACCTGATAGAAGCCGATTCCATCCGTGTCATCCTTGAATTTGGATATCGGGGAGGCATAAGAGCCCGCGCGCAATACCGCCGTCGTATGACCGGAGGACAAAAAGCCCATCTGCAGCCTGGACTTGAGCATCGAAAGTATTTCTTTCAAGCGTTTCTCATCATCCAATTTCGATTCCATCAGTATTTCCCGCATCATGGAAAACAAGACGTCCATCTTGGGATATAGAGCCTTGCCCTTTATCTCGAACATTGCCCCAAACTCTTTTTCCTTCACCTTGGTCACGTCGGGGTATACTTCCAAAGACATGCCGATGCCGCCCGTGTGAACGTTGATTTCATTGAACAGCTCGCCATATTCATAATGCGTCGTGTCGATGATTCCCAACACGGACTGCAAAATCCCCACGTAGGGCAGCTTTTCCTCCGGCACCGCGGCCAGGTCGAACATCAGCGCGACGTAGCCGATTCCGTTCGTCTCCACCGGATGGTGCACGAGCGGGATTCCCTCGACCTGGCCCGGCTCGTTATAAATCGGGGCGATGTCCGGGGAAATGTCCCCTCTCTCCAGCACCGGTATCCTCTCCACGTCCTCCTTCGCGTCTTCCGACTCCTGATAGTCTGCCAATGCAGCCGTATCCGTCACCAATTTTTCAATTTCTTCCTCTCCCAAAGAATCCTTGTAATTTTGCAGCTTCTCTTCCAGTTCCTTGTCCAAGCGCGCCGTCCGGCCGCGCTCCGGCTTCAACACGATGATGCTCCCATGCTTGTTGTCCAAAAGCCATGTTTGAATCAATTGCTCAAAATATCCCTTGTCCACCTGGCCTTTCAGGAACTCGAACGTGTCCAATGCCTTGATATGAATGAACGGCTTCGTCTCGTCATACAACCAACTGTCAAACAACTGTAGTCCGTACATCAGACCCTTCGGATAATTGCCGAAATCCGCCTCGCGGAAGCGAAATTCATAATAATTGATTCCCGCCAGCAGGGCCTTTTTGTCCATCCCCTCGGACACGATTTTCCTTAACGTCCCTTCTATCGTCTCCACGAATTGTTCTTTTTGCCCGGCGTCCGCGTTCTTGGCAATGACGGAAAACATCGGCTGGAAAATCCCGTTGTCATAAGATCCCATGATGTCCTTGCCAATCCCTGCATCCACCAGCACCTTCTTAAGCGGCGCGCCCGGCGCGGACAAAAGCGCGTAATCCAAAATCTGGAACGCTAAGTACAGCTTCTCGTCCAGACTGGTTCCAATTGCCTTGTTATAAGAAAGGAACGTGTTTTCCTCCTCCGGTTCCTCACTGGAAACAGAATACGTCTCCTCGATTTCCCTCATCACCTTAAACGGCTCCTGATAAGCGATTTCCGAATTCACCGAAATGTTCGTGAAATTGCTCAAATATTCCTTGTCAAGCCAAAGAAGCTTCTCCTCCATGTCCATGTCGCCATAGAGGTAAATGTAGCTATTGGCCGGATGATAATATGTTCTGTGAAAATCAAGGAACTCCTCATATGTCAACTGCGGAATCACGTCCGGGTCTCCACCGGACTCATAGGCATACGTCGTATCTGGAAATAAGGAATTCAGGTTCATACGCTCTAACACGCTTTCCGGCGAAGAAAACGCCCCCTTCATCTCATTGTACACGACCCCGTTGTACGAAAGCTTGTCCTCTGCCGATTCCAACTGATAGCTCCAGCCCTCCTGCCGGAAAATTTCCTCATGCCGGTAAATGTTCGGATAAAACACCGCGTCCATGTAAATATGCATCAGGTTCTGGAAATCCTTGTCGTTGCAGCTGGCAACCGGATATACCGTCTTGTCCGGATACGTCATGGCATTTAAAAACGTGTTCAGGGAACCCTTGACCAGTTCGACGAACGGATCCTTTATCGGGAAGTTTTTTGAACCACACAAGACAGAATGCTCCATAATGTGGGCCACGCCGGTGCTGTCGTGTGGCGTGGTTCGAAATCCGACCGTGAACACCTTGTTCTCATCGTCATTTTCAATCAGTAAAATACGGGCACCGCTCTTTTTGTGCTTTAGCAGAACCCCTTTTGACTTGATGTCCGACAAGTCCTCGGTTTGTAATAACTCATATGCCTCCAAACGTTCCATATTCATTTCGTACCAATTCCTCTCTTTCTTCATGTCATGTATGATCATGCTGCCAGTCACGGCCGCTTTGCGCATGCGTGCAAAGTTCCGCGTGCGATGGCAGACAATTCGCGGCGGCTACGGCGGCCGCCTTGCGCATGCGCGCAAAGTTCCGCGGCATCCACGATACGTCAGCCGACTGCCAGAAACACTTCGCATATGCGCGAAGTCCCGTCCTCAACGGGCATCCACGTTTCCCGTCGCCACGAGCGCCACGCCGGTTCCGGCGATATCGGGCAAAATCACGTCCCCGACGGCGATGGGAGCCGCCACGGCCAACTTGCGGATCTCCCCCATGCAATCAAAAATCTTTCCCTTGGGAACGTCCTCCTTCGTCTTGACTGACACCATGTGCCGCATGCCACCCTCCACACGGACGGTCGACGTCACGATGCGGGTGGGGCAAGTCAATTCTTTGCGCGCGTACGCGTCCCCGCGCGGACAAGTATTTCCCTTTATGGACACGATTTCGCCATCCTCATTCTGCTCGGCCTCCATCTGGCATCCCAGAGGACAACCGATACAAATCAATTGTCTTTTGCTCATTTATTTTTCCTCCACCCTGATTTCCAGACAATACGAGCTTGTCCCCGGCTCAACACACTCCAGCAGTTGTTCTTTCTTTAACTTTAACTGTTCCATCTCGCCGGGTGCCATGACCGGACGCTTCTTCGACGCAATCTGCCTGCCATTCAAATATGCGCGGATAAAACAGTTTTTATACACGTCGCCCACGCGGAAACGAACCACCTGCTCCGGCTGCATGCGCGCCAGACGAACGTGGGACGGCACGGTATAACGAACGCCTGACAAAGGCTTGATTTCGATTTCAATTTCGGCCTCCTTCGCGTCGCCTTCCGCCGCTTCCATCCGCTTGACGTAAGCGGCGGCATTTTTCCCGGCCAGCGCCGCTTCCTCCGACACGAAGTCAACCAAATCATGTACGTGCAGCACGTTTCCGCAGGCGAAAACCCCGCCGACGTTCGTCTCCAGGCTTTCGTTGACAATCGGTCCCGACGTGACCGGGCTAAGTTCCACGCCCAATCCGGCGGAAAGCTCGTTCTCCGGCAGAAGCCCCACGGACAAGAGCAACGTGTCACACTCGTAGGTCTCCTCCGTCCCGGCAATCGGCCGCCGGTTCTCGTCCACCTGCGCCAACGTCACGCTTTCCACGCGCTCCTTGCCCGAAATGTCCACGACCGTATGGCTTAACTTCAACGAGATGCCATAATCGTCAAGGCACTGGACGATGTTTCGCTTCAACCCGCCGGAATACGGCATCAATTCCGCCACGACCAGGACTTTCGCCCCCTCCAGGGTCATGCGCCGCGCCATGATGAGGCCGATGTCACCGGAACCCAGAATCACGACGCGCCTCCCGGGCAGGTAGCCTTGCATGTTGACCAGCCGTTGCGCCGTTCCCGCGGAATAAATTCCCGCCGGGCGATACCCGGGGATGTTAAGCGCCCCCCTCGGCCGCTCCCGACAGCCCATCGCCAGGATGACCGTGCGCGCGGCAACCTGGTACATTCCGTCCGCGCGGCTCATGGCCGTCACATATTTCATGGGACGCGCGGAAGGCTCCCGCGTCGCGTTCGCGTCGCGCCCCGAATCCACGCCGATGTCCATCACCATCGTATTTAGGCGGCATTCAATCCCCCGCTCCCTTACTTGTTTGATAAAGCGGTCGGCATACTCCGGCCCCGTCAATTCCTCTTTGAACGTGTGGAGGCCGAACCCGTTGTGGATGCACTGGTTCAAAATGCCGCCCGGCTCTCTGTCACGCTCCAAGATCAAAATACGCCTCGCGCCATCATCGAAAGCCGCCACTGCCGCCGCCAGCCCCGCCGGCCCGGCACCGATTATCACGATATCGTACTGCCTCATCGTGCCGCCTCCTTTCTTCCCCCGGTAATCATCCGCGAATTTGCCCCGCTCTTCGTCAGTTCTTCCATCGGTATGCCAAGCTCCCGATGCAAAATCTCCATCACGCGCGGCGAGCAAAAACCGGACTGGCACCTGCCCATGCCGGCGCGAGTCCTTCGTTTCACGCCGTCCAACGACTTTGCGCCAAGCGGTCGGTGAATTGCGTCCAGGATTTCCCCCTCGGAAATCATTTCGCAACGGCAAATAATGTTTCCATACGCCGGTTGCCCCTTTATCAGACGGTTTCGCTCCTCCATCGTAAGCAATGCCGGATTTAAGATGCCCTTCCGCCTCGGCTCAAACCCAGGGTTGTCCACCAGATTTAATTTTTCCTGCAACATGCCCGCCACCATCACGCCGATTGCCGGGGCACTGGTAAGTCCCGGAGACTCGATTCCGGCACAGTCGATAAACCCTGGCGCGTCCTCCAGTTCTTTGATAATGAACTCGTGTCCGTCCTCGTGGGCGCGTAATCCGGCAAAGCTGGTAATCACGTTTCGAAGAGACAAGCTTTGTACGCTAATCCCCGCCTTCTCAAAAATGCTTGCCAAGCCCTCCGCCGTCGTGTTCGTCCCCTCCTTGTCCGGGATGTCCGTCGCCGTCGGTCCTGCCAACAGATTCCCATGGGCCGTCGGCGTAATCAGGATGCCCTTGCCATACTTGCCCGGAAGGGAAAATATCGTGTGCGAAACCTGTCCTGCCGCGCTCTTGTCCAACAGCAGGTACTCCCCCTTTCGCGGGGTGATGTGGATCTTGTCCGCGCTGACCATGTTGTGAAACACGTCCGCATAGACCCCTGCGGCATTGACCACGTAACGTGTCTCATAATCGCCATTCGAAGTCTTGATGACGAACCCGCGCTCCTGACGCGCGATTTCCAACACTTCCGTGTCAAACCGAAATTCCACGCCGTTCGTATGCGCGTTCTCCGCAAGGGCGATATTTAGTCCAAACGGGCAGACAATCCCTGCCGTCGGCGCATAAAGAACCGAGTCCATGTCCTTGGACAAATTGCCCTCCTCCCGCACGGCTTCCTCATAAGACAGAATCTGCAAATCTTCCACGCCATTCTTTTGCCCACGCTCGAAAAGCTCCTCCAGCTTCGGCCGCGACTCCTTGTCCATACAGACCACGTAGGAGCCCGTCTGCCGAAACGGGAAATCCAACTCCTCGGACAAAGCCTTCATCCTGCGGTTGCCCTCCACGTTCAGCTTCGCCATCAAGCTGCCCGGCCTCGCGTCATAACCGGCATGGACGATGCCGCTGTTGGCCTTGGAAGTCCCACAGCAGACATCCTCCTCTTTCTCCAAAACGCAAAACTTGCCCCGATAACGTGACAGTTCCCGGGCGATGGCACTGCCGCTTACGCCCGCCCCGATAATAACGACATCGTACATACCTTTCCCTCTTTTCGTTTGTTTTTTGTTGCCATTCACGGTAACTTTTTCTTAATCATAATCTACACCATTATGACAATATCTTCAAGATGTTTTCTGCGACATTTTCTTTAATATGTACTGTACAATCCAGACCATCGCCCCGCCAATCAAAAGAATCCTTATCACCGCGGCATATTTTTCCAGCCAAACGAGCACGGTATCCCAAGAGGCCCCGAGCATCGCCCCCAACGACACCAGCAAAACGTTCCACGCCGTGCTTCCGATTACCGTATAGAGCAAAAATATCGGCATCGGCACTTGCGCCATTCCTGCCGGAACCGACACCAGGCTACGGATGATGGGGACGCAGCGTCCAAACAAAATCGCCTTTTTCCCCTTCTGCTCGAACCACTGCATGGTACGTTCCATCTCCTCCTTGTCAAAGCCAAGCCACTTAAATAACTTGCTATCCGAAAAACGTGCCAGCCTGGCCGGCGTCAGGGACGCTCCCGCCCCATACAGCACCAACGCGCCAATCGTGGAACCCAGCGTGGAAAATATCACCACGCCTGGCACGCTCAACCTGGTGTACGTCGTCATGAACCCGCCGAACGTGAGAATCACCTCGGACGGAATCGGCGGAAAAATATTTTCAACGGCAATCAAGAAACAAACCCCAAGATAACCGTAAGTATCCATAATGTGAATCATCAACTCCTGCATCTGTCAAACCCCGTTTTTTATATTTCCTTCGTATAAAATATATGTGGGGTAAGGGGGAAAATATACTACTTTTCATCCAATCTCCTGCTCCGCGAACAGCTTGTCCACCGCCTCTTCATAAGCCTTGCACCGCTGCGCCTTGTTTATCTTCTTCGCATATTTTTCATAATCGGTAAAAATCGGAGCCAAAAAGCTCCATAATTCTTTCATTTTAAACAAAATCGTTTTCTCGCCGGACAATATCTCCGCATATCGTCCATACAGCCGGTCGTGGAACGCACGCAGCGTTCGCTTGTCCAATGTCTGCCTGGTGCGAATCTGCCGTGCCAGCCCCGGATTCTTTAAAAGGCCGCGCCCCAGCATCACGCGTTCCACGCTTGGAAACGCCTCCGTCACCCGCTCATAATCCTCCACCGAAAAAATGTCCCCGTTGTAGCAAACCGGATTGCGGCTATTTTCCACCGCCCCCGCAAACGCATCCAAACGGGGGCGATTTGCATAAAAATCCTTCTGCACCCGCGGATGGATAATCAGCTCTTTCAACGGATATTTATTATAAATTTCCAACAACCGTTCAAATTCTTCCGGCCTCTCCCTGCCAATCCTCGTCTTTATGGATACAGCCACGTCCACGTTCGCGAACACTTCGTACAAAAAATGATCCAGTTCTTCCGGATACGACAAAAAACCGGCTCCCCGTCCCTTCGAAATCACCGTTTTGGACGGACACCCGAGATTGAAATTTACCTCTTTATAGCCATACTGCTTCAATTTGTGAACCGTGCGCAGAAAATCCTCGCTGGATTTGGTCAGAATCTGCGGCACGGCATACATTCCCACGTTATTTTCCGGCAAAACGTCCTGCCGCTCACGAGAGCTTAAATGCCCCTTCTGGTTCGGCTTGATAAATGGAATAAAATACTTGTCCACGTTTCCAAAGCATTCACAAAAGGTACTGCGAAACACGTGCCCCGTTATCCCCTCCAACGGGGCCATATACAACTCCATCCTCTTCTCCTCTTCATGATGATTTGTGCCAAATTATCCCAAAAGCCGTCCCCGCAGCTTGCCCCATAACTCCCTCTGCACGTAATCATAGGCGTAATCATAGAAAAACAAGCCTACTTGCCCTGCCAAAAGCGCGACGGCCAAAAATCCCATGTCAAGCCGCCGTCCAAATAAAAACTCCTGCATCAACAAAACCGCCGGAACGTACAAGACGTTAAATACCACGTATTTCACCACCCAGAAAAGCCTCTTGTACTTTTCCGCCGTCTCCTCGGTGACCGTCCTTCCCATCCACTCCCACGCGATCTCTATCAGTAAAATGTAGAGCCCCATCGCCGCATAGGTCATCACGTACATCTTGTTCGGAGCCACGACAAGCCCCAAAAGCACGCCCGCAAGATAAAACGCCGCGCCAATTCGCACGTCGAACTCCCGCTTTATGATTCCCACAAAATACGAAGCCGCCGCCAACAGAAATAGCGTATTCGTCTCCAAAACGCCCCCCGCCACGATGCATACTTCCGTCAAGGCCAACATCAAACCGGAGACCGCCATTTTTTTCGCATTTATATGCATGAGCACAAATCGCCTCCCATACATTCGCACAGCGTGTCCGCACACCATAAGTCGCAACAAATATTGCCCGTCCCGCAAGTTTCATTGTGACCATTGTACCCTCTTCCGTATGGTGCCGTCTGATACCGCTGCCCGTTCCACTGCAATTGGTTCAGAAACTGCCGGTACTGAGGATTGTTCGGCTCCATGGAAACCGCCTGCGCCGCCTGGTCACGCGCCATGATGTTGTTGCCAATGTTGGCGTTTGCCACCGCACTCATGTAATACCACTGCGCGTTACGTCCGGGAATGCTGTTTAACACGTTTAGCGCCTCCCGATACTGCCTGGCATTCATATAAGAATAAACCGACTTCATCCGCGGATCTTCATTCCCGAAGGAATCGTTCTGGTAACTGCCGTCATACTGGTACGCCCCCTGCCCGGAACTTCCCGAAGAACTGCCGGATCCGGTGCCATAATCATACGTCGAGCTGCCTGAAGACGAACCACCACTGCCGTAACTATATGTGGAACTTCCAGAGGAAGAGCCGTAAGACGCGCTGCCCTCGCGTTCCTTCATAATCTCGTCATACGCCTCCTGCACTTCCTTGAACCGCTCCTCCGCCAAATCGGCCAGAGGATTGTCCACATTAGCATCCGGGTGATACTTTCTGCTCAATTCACGATAGGCGCGTTTCACTTCGTCATCCGACGCATCACGCGATATTCTCAATACATAATAAGGATTTTTACTTGACATAGTACTCCCCTTTTCTATCCGTAAGTTTTATCTCCATCATAAACGAAATATCTAAAAAAGTCCATACGCATTTATAAAGATTTCATGAAAAAACGGGGTGAACGCAACGCTCCAATCCAATCACAAAGCGATTTTTGCATGGATTGACACTCGCAGCTATGAAGGTACCGAATAGTTGCGAAATTTCATCCATACCCCGGCGTACAAAATATTACGCAATATGTCGACATCCCACAAGCATGGCAATCGCTCAAAGGCCGCGCTGCATTCCGCCATCATCATGCACAACATGTCATGGCAACGTTTCCTATACACATTCTCACACGCATTCTCACGCGCGTCCCCAGACTCTTGCTTCTGATTCGCGTTCTCACCCTCAACCGCCTCGTTCCTTCCCCCCTGATGCCCGGCTTCCTGTGCGCTGCTTTCATATAAAGTCCGCAACGGATTATAGCACCCTTTCTGCAAATCCGCCTCCAAATCCTCGTAGGCATCCATGATGTAAATGAATTTCCCCAGATAAAATCCGATTTCCCGCATCGTCTTTTCCCACGCGTCCTCCCGGTACACGAGCATCTCCGCCATCAGCCGCCCGAAGCACCCGGCAGGCTCGTCAACATTCTGACTGTCCGCCGCCTCGTATGCCGCCAATGCTTTTAACTCGCCTTCTATCACCTTGCTCTGCCGGGGATAGTTCTTGGCGATTTTTTCTGCCTTTTGCCTGAGGGCCACGCTGCCGACCAGACCGCTTACTTTCTTTTCATCCTGCCAGTCGTCCTTCATATGGTAGTATGACAGCAAAATGTTCATGTCCGCACAATAGTCCGCAATCTCGCTTTGTAGCATTTTCTGTTTTTTCACGGGATGCGTCTTGCAACGGCGCGAGACTTCTTCCGTCTCAATTTCATACAGCGACGTCAATAAAATTACGGCAAACGTCATGTCATAAGACAACGTCAATTGCCCGACATGTCCGTGCCGTCTCCGCAAAGACTGGCACAGTCCGCAATAATACGCGCGGTACTTACGCCAGTCTTTCATTTTCAATTCCGGTTCACAAATCGTAACGTAACCAAACATCGTCAATCCTCTTTTGCCCAGCCATAAGAACATGCCACCGCCTTGTTCCATCCCAGGATCATTTCATTTCTCCTCGTTTCCTCAATCGATGGGGTGAACGTGCGATCAATCGCCCAATTCTTGACGACGTCTTCCTTGCTCTTCCAATATCCGACCGCCAATCCCGCCAGATAGGCCGCGCCCATCGCCGTCGTCTCCACGCACCGCGGGCGATTGACCGGTGCGTTGCTGATATCCGCCTGCGTCTGCATCAGGAAATTGTTGGCACTCGCCCCACCGTCCACCTTTAAGGCGGCCAGTTCGATGCCGGAATCCGCCTTCATCGCCCCCAATACGTCATTGACCTGATATGCCAGTGATTCTAGTGTTGCCCGCACGATATGGTATTTATTCACGCCGCGCGTCAGCCCCACGATGGCCCCCCTCGCGTACTGGTCCCAATGCGGCGCGCCCAGTCCCGTAAACGCCGGGACGACATAACAGCCGTTGGTATCCTTCACCTTCTGCGCCATGTATTCCGTGTCGGAAGCGCTGTCAATCAGGCGCAACTCGTCCCGAAGCCACTGGATGGCCGCTCCCGCCACGAAAATGGAACCCTCCAACGCGTAATTGACCTTCCCGTCCATGCCCCAGGCAATCGTCGTCACCAGCCCGTTTTCGGAAAATACCGGCTGCTCCCCCGTGTTCATTAAAAGGAAGCAACCCGTCCCATATGTATTTTTCGCCTCTCCCTTTTCAAAACAAGTCTGCCCGAACAACGCCGCCTGCTGGTCTCCCGCCGCCCCGGCAATCGGAATCCGCCCGCCGAAAAAGGTCGGGTCGCTCTCCCCGTAAATCTCGCTGGAAGGCTTCGCTTGCGGCAACATGCATTTCGGGATGCCAAGTTCCTCTAAAATCTCGTCGTCCCACTGCAACGTATTGATGTTGAACAACATCGTGCGGGACGCGTTTGAATAATCCGTGACGTGGACCGCGCCCTTGGTCAGTTTCCAAATCAGCCACGTCTCCACCGTCCCGAACAATAATTCTCCACGCTCCGCGCGCTCCCTTGCCCCTTCCACGTTATCCAGAATCCACTTCACCTTCGTGGCGGAAAAATACGCGTCTATCACAAGCCCCGTTTTCTGGCGGTATTTCTCAATCAGTCCCTTCTCCTTCAAGCTATCGCAATACTGCGAGGTACGGCGGCACTGCCAGACAATCGCATGATAAACCGGCGCCCCGGTGTTCTTGTCCCACACAATCGTCGTCTCGCGCTGATTCGTGATGCCGATGGCCGCGATGTCCGCCGCCGACACTTGTAACTGGTTCATCGCCTCGCGGGCCACCGCAAGCTGCGTCGACCAAATCTCCGACGCGTCGTGCTCCACCCAGCCCGGCTGTGGAAAATGTTGCGTGAACTCCTTCTGCGCCATACTGCAGATTTCTCCCTTTTCATTAAATAAAATACAACGATTGCTCGTCGTGCCCGAATCCAGGGCCATGATGTACTTATGCATAATATCTTCCTCCTTACAATGAGCATTTAGGACGCTTATATGCGAATGTACTCCGCACGCCTTAGCGAGGTATTTCACGAGCTTAGTCGTACGTAGTTTCCTCATTTCTCTTAATTTTCATTGTAACAAATCGCACTGAAAATGCCAAGGTTGATTTTCGACCTTTTTCGAAGATATCCAATCTTTTTCCGACCCCGTCATCCGCCGAGCCGGCCAATCAGAAAAACTGATGCAACCTCAAACCAATTTCATCTCCATCTATTTGCTCAAAAACCGTTCCGATTGCCTGATAAAATCGGATACGTTCAAACATGGATTCTCCAGGGTCTGATGGATATACAAACCATCTGAAAGAAGAAGCAGAAGCCACGCTAAAAAGTCGGAAGGGATCGAATCCGTACGTTCCCCGATTTTTTTCGATATAATGTCGGCAAATTCACCGTAGCGCCGCAAAAGCTTCTCCCGAATCTGCTCGTCCCCCATCATGGCATCATAAAACAAGTGAAGCCGCATGCTCGCCGTGGAAACGTCACGCTCCAACACGTATTTTATCAGCCGGTGGAGGGAGGTATCCTTGGATTCGTCCTCCGTCCAGGCAATCAAGTCCTCATACTGTTCTTCCAAATACTTGTCCATAATGTCAAAAAGAAGCTCGTTTTTATTCTTATAATGATAATAAAGCGTCCCCTTCGAGATTCCGGCACGCCCCGCGATTTCCGCCAGAGAAATATCGGACAATACTTTGTGCTTTAACAGCTCTTCCGCCGCATTCAAAATCAATTCCTTCACGTTGTCTTTCCTTGGTGCCGCCATAAGCTCCCCCTCCTTGATTCACTGGTAGTAGTATAGCATCTTTCCTATGGTTTGTCGAGAAAACAATGATATGTATTGACTTTGGCAACTTCATCTGGTAAGATACACTTATAGAGTCGGTCGCGCGGGCGACTCATGAAAGGAAGTGAAGAAATGGATACGGAAATCCTGGAAAAAAAGCTGAATCGGAAGTTAAAAAAGCAATTCGGCGAAACGGTAAACGTGACCATTGAAGGAAAAATCATTCGCGTGTCCGGACATTTGCCCGACTGGGACACCGTCGTCAAGGCCTGCAGCATGTGCGTGACGAAGCGGCCGGGTTTTCACGTGGTCAATGACCTGGTGGCGGAGGGCGTACATATCCCGCCCATGAGAATTCCGCCGATTGAAGACAAGGCGTTGGACGGAAAAGAGCCTGACGTATTGATTATCGGCGGCGGCATCTCCGGATGCAGCATTGCCAGAGAATTGACACGCTGGAAGCTGGACGTGCTACTCGTCGACAAGGAGGCGGACCTGGCGTTGCAGGCATCTGGAAGAAATGACGGGGAAGTGCACCCCGGCGTGGATTTGGGGCGCGGGACACTAAAGCAAAAATACGTCGTGCGGGGCAACCGCATGTTTGGCAAGCTTTGCGAAGAACTGGACGTTCCCTTTCGAAGATGCGGGCAATATGTCGGCTTTACCGACAAATCGGCATATTCTTTCATCCGCATGTATGCATGGCAGCGGCGATATATTTGCAAGGTGACCGACACGCGGCTTATCTCGGGAGACGACCTGCACCGAAGGGAGCCAAACCTGAATCCTGATTTTAAATTCGCCCTCTACAACCCAAGTGCCGGCTGTGTGTGCCCATACGGCCTGACCATCGCCTACGGGGAAAATGCCGTGCAAAACGGTGCGACCGTGAGCCTGAACACGGCCGTGCTGGGGATGGAAGTGATTGACGGCACGATTCGAAGCGTCCAGACGAACCGGGGAACCATTTATCCGCGTCTGGTCATCAACGCGGCAGGAGTGTTTGCGGAGGATGTTGCCGCCATGGCGGGCGACCGTTTTTTCTCAATCCATCCGCGAAAGGGAACCAATTCCATTCTCGACAAGAAAACCGGAAGCCTTGTAAAAAGCATTTCTTCCATCAAGAAGCTGAAAAACAACGCGGCGCACACGAAAGGCGGAGGGATACTCCACACCGCCCACCACAATCTGCTCGTGGGGCCAAACGCCGTCGAAACCTATGAGAAAGAAAACTTCGCGACGGAACAATCCAGCATTGACGCCGTATTTGAGAAGCAAAAGCTGACGGCCAAAAATCTTTCCGAAAGAGACATCATTACGTATTTTACCGGCGTGCGCCCGGCCACCTTCGAGGAAGATTTCGTGATAGAAAAAGGCCGGAAGACAAGGAACCTGATCCACTGCGCCGGGATTCAGTCACCAGGACTGACCACCGCTCCCGCCGTCGCGATAGACATTGCAAAAATGGCGGTAAATGAATTGAAAAAACAGAAGGAGGTCAGCCGAAACAAAAACTTCAATCCGCGAAGGAAAGGCATCCCGCAAGTACGAAATCTTTCGGAAGAAGAACGAAACCGCTTGATCCACGAGAATCCAGATTATGGAGTCATCATCTGCCGGTGCGAGGAAATCAGCAAGGGTGAAATCCTTGACGCGCTGAAATCCCCGATTCCGGTCACGACGGTAGACGGGGTCAAAAAACGTGTACGACCGGGGATGGGACGATGCCAAGGAGGCTTTTGCATGCCGTTAGTGACCAAAATCATCAGCGAAGATTTGCAGGTTCCGATCGAACAAGTGAAAAAATCCGGCGAAGATTCTGTAATCAGTTTCGGCAAGACGAAGGGGGTGAGATAATGCCAGACTATGACGTACTTGTGATTGGCGGAGGCCCCGCCGGACTTTCCGCGGCAATCTCGGCCAAAAAAGAAGGCTCCCGAGTGCTTCTCTTAGAGCGGGAAGAACGTCTGGGCGGCATTCTCAAGCAATGCATCCACGACGGGTTCGGACTTCTTCGATTCGGAGAAAAATTATCCGGCCCGGAATACGTGGAACGCTTCGAGGAGGAGTTTCATGAATTGCACATAGAATACGAGGTTTTGACATTCGTGACGGACATTCGAAAACAAGAAGGCGTATTTCTGATTACGGCGGTAAACCAAAAAGGGGTGCAAAACTATCAGACCCGAACCATCATACTTGCCACGGGATGCCGGGAACGAACGGCGAAACAAGTATCCATACATGGCACAAGACCCGCCGGAGTCTTTACGGCAGGGACGGCGCAGCATTTCGTAAACCTTCTTGGAGAAATGCCGGCAAAAAAATGTGTCATCTTAGGAAGCGGGGACATTGGCCTGATTATGGCACGCCGCCTGACCCTGGAGGGGGCAAAAGTCGAGGGTGTCTACGAAGTGAAGCCGGAGCCGTCCGGGCTCACCAGAAACCTGGTACAATGTCTGGAAGATTACGGGATTCCGCTTTATTTATCCCACACCGTGACAAGGGTGTTTGGCGTCGGAAGGCTTACGGCAGTGGAAATCGCAAAAGTGGACGACGCGATGCGGCCGATTCCAGGAACGGAGCGGAAAGTGGAATGCGACACACTAATCTTGTCGGTCGGATTGATTCCCGAAAACGAGATGGCGGAAAGTCTGGGCGTTTCGCTGGACGCACACACAAAAGGCCCCGTCTGTGACAATCTGTTCATGACGGACGTGGACGGCGTGTTCTCATGCGGAAACGCGCTCCACGTCAACGACCTTGTGGACTATGTCTCGGAAAGCGGGGAACTGGCCGGAAAGGCGGCAGCCGGATTTCAAAAGACGTGGCGGACGAGAGGGCGAAGCGTGCCGCTTGATGCGGATGCCTCCTTGCAATACCTGGTTCCCCAGCGCCTGAACCTGGACTATGGAACGGACAAGGTAGTCCTATATTTTCGAAACAAGGAGACGTTGCCGCAGGGAATCCTCCATATCGAAGCGGACGGAAAAACCGTATTTGAAAAAAAATACAGAAATTTGAAACCACCGGAAATGGAACGCCTGGAGATGGATTTTGGGAAATTTCATCTGAACGGTGCTTCGAAAATACGCGTGTCCATTCGAAAAGGAGGCGATGCAAAATGAGGGAATTGACTTGTATTACCTGCCCGAACGGATGCCTGCTACAAGTGGATGAAACGGAAGGCGGAATTCGCGTGACCGGAAACGCCTGCCCCCGGGGCGAGACATTCGCGATTGCCGAACTGACGCACCCGATGCGGACGATTTGCAGCACGGCGCGCACCACGTATCCCGAAACACCGGTAGTACCCGTCCGGGTTTCGGGAGAAATCCCCAAAGAAAGAATTTTTGACGTAATGAAAGAAATAAACAACATCGTGCTTGACAGACGTGTCAAACGAGGTGACGTGCTGATCCCGGACGTGCTGGGACTGGGCGTGGACGTCATCGTCACAAGTGACATATTAACAAGGAAGTTGTGCTGCCACTAGGCTCGAAACGACCTCGCCAAGTGACCCACAACTACATTCACACGTAAGTGACCAGAGAACGGTCACTAAGTGTTCATGGTAAGGAGGGAAAAATCATGAGTACCAAACCGTATAAAGGCTTTGAACCAAAATGGGTGAAGGAGGCGGCGCCCAAGGATAGCTACCGCTCTATCTTCCGGTGGGGGGATCCGGATTTTGTAAAGTATCCGAAAGAGTCCCTATATAACATGATGAAGGAAAAGTTCAAGATGACGGATGAGGACTTCAAGTCCTACGCGGGAGATATTGGCATGAGTCCGGTCAAACTGGACGCTCCCTGCAACCTTGACAAGGTTCATCTGGAGGCTTTCGAAGAAATCTTGGGAAAAGAGAACGTGACGACGGAAGATTATCCACGGCTCGCGGTCGCTTACGGAAAGACCGGGTATGACGCGGCAAGGCTGCGCCAACACCGGATTGACAGCCTTCCGGACGTGGTTCTTTATCCAAAAGAGACGGAAGAAATCGAAAAAATCGTGGCTTATTGCACGAAGCATAGGATTCCGCTCTACGTATATGGCGGGGGCAGCAGCGTAACCATGGGCGTGGAGCCGACCAAGGGCGGCGTGTCCCTCGACATGCGCAAGCATTTCAACAAAGTGCTTAAATTCAACGAGGTGGATCAGACGATTACCGTACAGAGCGGAATCTCCGGCCCGCAATTGGAAGACGCGTTAAACCACGCGCAGCAGCTTTACGGAGCAAAGCGGGCTTATACTTGCGGACACTTTCCGCAATCCTTTGAATACAGCAGCGTGGGAGGCTGGGTCGTGACCCGCGGTGCCGGACAGAACAGCACGTATTATGGATGTATCACGGACATCGTGCTTTCTCAAAAATACGCGACCCCGATCGGAACCATCCAGACCAGCCATTATCCGCGAGAGGCCACCGGACCGAACCTGAACCAGATTATGATGGGCAGCGAAGGGGCCTTTGGCGTACTGACGGAAGTAACCTTGAAAGTATTCCGCTATATGCCGGAAAACAGGAAACGCTTCTCCTTTATTTTCAAAAACTGGAAAGTGGCACGCGCGGCCGCACGGGAAATGATGCAGTGCGAGGCCGGAAATGCGTCGGTATTTCGTTTGTCCGATCCGGAAGAGACGAACCTGATGCTGCGTCTTTACAACGTGGACGAAACTCCTTTGTGGAACCTCCTCAACGTGCGCGGATACGAAGACATGAAGCGCTGTTTGTTCCTTGGATTTACGGACGGGGAAAAGGGATTTTCCAAAAACGTGGCCAAAAACATAAAAAGAATCGCCCACAAATACGGTGGCATGAGCCTCACTTCGTTCGTGACAAAGAGCTGGGAAAAAGGAAGATTCAATGATCCTTACTTAAGAGACACCATGCTCGATTTCGGAATCATGACAGACACGCTGGAATGTACCGTGAACTGGTCCAATATGGCCAAAGTCCACAAGGAGGTGCGCAAGGTTTGCCACGCGCTCCCAAACACGATCGTCACGACCCACATGTCCCATTGTTACCCGCAAGGGGCGAACCTTTATTTCATTTTCATCACGAGAATGTCGGACGCGGATGCATTTAAGGCTTATCATGCCACGATTCTGGACGCGATTCAAAAATCGGGGGCGGCCATGAGCCATCACCATGGAATCGGAAAAATGTTCGCGCCATGGCTTGAGGGACAGCTTGGTAGAAAAGAATACGGCGTATTCAAGGTACTCAAGGAGTATTTTGACCCGGACAACAACATGAATCCGGGCGGCACCCTTGGACTGGACTTGAAGGAAGAGGAAAAGCATTTCCTGCGTGAAGATATCCAGTAGCAGGGAAAGGGGGGGAATCATAATGAAAGATCGAATTGTGCTCGTGTACGATGTCGGGACGCAAAGTTCGAGGGCTCTCTTAATCAATCAGCGCGGTGAAATCCTGGCCAAAAGCCAGGTCAAACACGAAGTGCCGTATGAATCACCTTATCCGGACTGGGCCGAGAAGGACGCGGACTTTTATTATGATAATATCTGCCGGGCTTCCCAGGACTTAAAAGCAAACCATCCGGATTTATTTGAAAAAATCGAGGCAGCCTCCATCACTACCATCCGGGACACGGTGGTCTGTGTTGATTCAGACGGTCACCCTTTACGGCCGGCGATTTTATGGCTGGACAAACGAAAGGCGGAAGGGAAGCCCAACCTCTCCCAAATCACCCGCTTACTTTTTAAGGCGGTAGGGATGGAAGAGACGGCAAACGTGCAATATCAGAAATCACATTGTAACTGGATTCGGCAAAACGAGCCGCAAATCTGGGAAAAGACATACAAATACCTATTACTAAGCGGATACCTTATTTTTAAACTCACCGGACAAATGACGGACACGGCGGCAAGTCTGGTCGGGCACATTCCATTTGACAACCAGACCCGGTCATGGCAGCGAAAAAGTGCATTGACGCGCCCCGTATTTGACGTGGAGCCGGAAAAGCTCTGTGAAATCAAAGAGTCCGGCGAAGTCCTGGGGACGATTACGGCCCGGGCCGCAGAGGCGACGGGACTTTTGCAAGGAACGAAGTTAATCGCCTCCGGCTCTGACAAGGCGTGTGAAATTTTAGGGATGGGATGCATAACTCCCCAAAAGGCGGCAATCGGGCTTGGAACCACGGCGACAATCACGTTTACCCTGGACAAATATTTGGAACCGGAACGATTCATCCCCCCATATGATTCCATTATTCCGGGAAGATTTACGCCGGAAATCGAGATATTCCGCGGATACTGGCTGATTTCATGGTTCAAGACGGAATTTGCGGAAAAGGAAATGAGAGAAGCGGAGGAACTCGGAATTTCCGCAGAGGAACTTTTAAACCAGCGGCTGGAAGAAATCCCCGCAGGATGCGATGGCCTGCTGTTTCAGCCATATTTTACACCGAACGTCACGATGCCGACCGCAAGGGGCGCGGTAATCGGCTTTTCTGACCAACATACCCGGATTCACATCTACCGTGCCATTATAGAAGGAATTAACTTTGCATTGATGGACGGAATGCGGCTGATGGAACAACGAGCCGGACACAAATTCCAGGAGCTCTACCTCGGAGGCGGCGGCTCGCAGAGCAGTGAAATCTGCCAGATTACGGCGGACATGTTCGGCATCCCGACCATTCGGACGCAGACGTACGAAGTCGCCGGCATAGGATGCGCGATGGCGGCATTTGTCGGGCTGGGCGTGTTCCAAAACTATGAAGAGGCAGTAGAATCCATGGTTCAAAAAAGGGACGTGTTCGAACCGGACATGAAACAACATGCAATTTACGAAAGACTTTACGAGGAAGTGTTTAAAAAAATCTACGGAAAGCTTTCGGGACTCTACGAGAAGCTCTATGAGATTTATCATCTGGAAGGGGCATGAGAGGCAGAAAAAAACAGACTTTTGCAATAAAGGAAAACGTGATATACTGTCTTTATTGAGAATAAGGCAACAAATTACATGTATCCGATGATGATTAGCACAAGATTTATAAAAGCATCACATATCCAAGGAGGCATTTTATGGGAATTTACCTAAATCCGGATAACAAAGGCTTCGAGCAGGCCATCCATTCTAAAATATACGTGGACAAGACCGGGCTGATTGCGTGCACGAATGAACTTTTGAATACGGAAGAACGGTTTGTCTGCGTCAGCAGACCGCGCCGCTTCGGGAAATCCATGGCACTCAAGATGTTGGCTGCTTATTATGGTCGGGGCTGCGATTCCAGAGAATTATTTGCGGGACTAGAAATAGAACGTGATTCTTCCTTTGAGGAACATTTGAACCAATACGACGTGATTTATTTGAACATGCAGCAATTTTTAATTGGCGCGAAAGGCCGGGAAATCACGGAATACCTGGAGCAAGAAGTCTTGGAAGAGCTTCTGGAAGAATACGGCCATCTTTTAAAGAGGCATGACATGGGGCTTGCCGACATATTGCGAAAAATTTATGCCAAAAGCGGAAAAGAATTTATTTTTCTGATTGACGAATGGGATTGCGTGATGCGTGAACGCCAGGAATCCGAGGAGCTACAAAAACAATACCTTGATTTCTTGCGCAACCTCCTAAAAGACCAGACCTATGTTGCCCTTGCCTATATGACGGGGATTCTACCCGTAAAAAAATACGGGTTACACTCGGCGTTAAATATGTTCTGGGAGTACTCGATGACGGATCAAGGTTTTTTTGAAGAGTATACAGGCTTTACGGAGGACGAGGTGAAGGCACTCTGCAAACGTTTTAACATGGATTTTGCCCAGGCGAGCAGCTGGTATGACGGTTATCAACTGACAAATTTCCCTCACATATATAATCCCAAATCAATCGTGGAGGCAATGCAGCGCCGAAAGTTTTTAAACTATTGGACTTCCACGGAAACTTATGACGCGCTAAAGCCTTATATTGACATGGATTTTGACGGACTTCGTGCCGACATTGTGAAGATGCTCGGCGGCGAGCGCGTCAGAGTAAATACGCGCAGCTTCCAAAACGACATGCACAATTTTAGAATCAAGGACGATGTCTTGACACTGCTGATTCACCTCGGCTATCTTGGATACGATTCCGAGAAAGAAGAAGCATTTATTCCGAATAAAGAAATCATCAGAGAGTTCGAAAACGCGATGAGCGTCGGCGGGTGGACGGAAGTCATGCGCGTCCTTAAAGCCTCTGAGCGTCTCCTAGAAGACACGCTTCTCTGTGACGGGGCACGGGTCGCCAAAGGGCTCGACATGGCACACATGGAAGTGGCCTCGATTTTGACCTACAATGATGAAAATTCACTTGCTTGCGCCATTGGCCTCGCATACTATAGCGCGCGGAAAGATTACAAGATGATTCGGGAACTACCAACCGGGCGGGGCTTCGCGGATGTCGTCTTCCTGCCGCTGCCGTTTAGCGACAAGCCCGCCATCGTGGTCGAATTGAAATACGACAAATCCGCCAGAACCGCCATCGAACAGATTAAAAAAAGACAATACACGCAAGCACTGGAAGGATATTCGGGGGAAATTTTGTTGGTCGGCGTGAACTACGACAAAGATAATAAAAACAATCCGCATCGCTGCGTGATTGAAAAAATGACACTGGCATAATTCCGCTTCCTACTTGTATACAAGTAATATTTCAATCCCGGCCAAGCACCATGTTGATTGACCGGGAATTTTACACAAACTGGTCAATGGATTTCTAACGATGCTACTTTTGTGCCAGAAATTCATTTGCCTCTCCCTTATTTAACTGATATCTCTCCACCAGTTGATTTACAATCACATCTTCTGGAATTCACCTATACTATGATGTCTTCATATCAAGTTTTAAAAACATTATGAAGGAGGAGCTTCGCGTATGGTAAAAGGACTAAAGAAATATTTCCTGATGATTCAAACAAAGGGAGAGATTTTGCAGGAGATTCGGCAGAAACAACAACTAAACAACCTATTTAACAGTTGGACGAAAGAACAACAAAAAGAATTTTTAGATTTTACAAGCGAGATGAAGGAGTGAAGATTTTATATGACGCTTTCTTTAAAGAGATTTTTGACCCGGAAACCAAGCCGGAACGCTTGGAAACGCTTCTATCTCTTTTGCTCAATCAAAAAGTAAAGGTCAAGAAGGCTCTTCCCACCGACAACACCCGAATTGCTGATGAAAGTTCCTTGCTCATCATGGACATTCTGGTAGAATTGGAAGATGGAGAATTGGCTAATATTGTTACTTTTCACGGTAGCAGTCCAAACATCTGCGAAACCGGGCAGCGTTCCGCCTGTTATTCTGCCGACTTGCTCCTTCGTCAATACAAGCGGGTTCGAGACATAAAAGGAGACATGTTCAGTTACAAAGACGTCAAAAAAGTATATACGATTGTTCTGTTTGAGACAAGTACCGGGGTGCACATTGATTTATTGCAGGAATATATCAGATGTGGAATGACTCCCGCCTCTATAAGCGGTGAGCAACATATTTGTATCAGTAGCGGGAGTCAATCCCCCATCTGATATGCCTCCGGCGGATGGCAGGCGCACAAAGATGTATTTTGTTAGCATAGCTGACTTGTGCGCCGCCGCAAGAACGCCGGTGGCGTTCTTGAATTTTATCCCACTAGACATCTTTCGCAAAAACCTATACAATAGGGGTATCACAAATCAATTAGACGCATGGCTTACCTTTTTGAGTTTGGATGACCCGGAATGGATTGTAAAGCTGATTCAGTCGCATCACGAATTCAAGCCCTTGTATAACGAGGTGTATGCCATCTGTCGGAACACGGAGCAAATTATGGGAACATTTTCAGAAGAGCTAAAAATACTGGATAAAAACACCGTCCAACTGATGATTGACGAAATGCAAGACGAGATTGATTCACAAAAAAATACCATCGATTCACAGAAAAATACGATTGATTCGCAAAAGATGCTTTTAGATCAAAAAGAGGCGGAAATTGCCCGGCTTCAAAAACTGCTCAAAGACCCAAAGCATTTATGAGTTCATGGCGCATCGCCATGTTTATAAAACAACTGTTTCAGTCCCAGTCAATCGCCATGTTGATTAGCCGGGAGCTTTACACAAACTTACCAATGGATTTCATAACGACGGGTAATGTAAAATAATTTGTGTTTTTGGCAGAAAATGGCATCCTTTTCGACAAGAGTTTCCTTAAAACGCTTCTTATCGAACTCGCTTGTTTTCTTAAGGTTTTTGACAGATGAGCGAAGGCTGGTTTCCTTTACAGTGTAATCCCGGTTTACTTCATTCCGGGACGACGGTTTCCATCTTCTGGAATTGCGGTGTGAAATCGCCCAGAATACTCATTTTATGAATAACTTAAATAATTTTATGGCTAACTCACAGATAATTCCTGCAGAACCTTTGATACCAAGCCTTTTATCCCCTCTTCCGAATCACGATAGCGATGCCTTTAAAAAGGAGATGACACGATTTCCCGCACCATCTCCTATAGTTCTTCAAATATCACCTGAAAAATCTTTCGTACTTTTGCTTAAACTTATCGTCTGCAATTCCAGAATAATACTCTCGCAAAAAGTGTCTCAAGTATTGATAACTGATAATCGTATAGTACGAAGAAATTTGCGCATGCCGCCCCAAAACGCACATCCACTCAAACGCATCCATGGGATATGTATTTTTTTTCTTTAATTCCTCAACATAATCCTCCATACACTCCAGCACGGACTCATATGGAAACATAAGAAATGCCGCCATCATATCCGCGAATAATTCATACTTATCCTTAGAAAACAGTGGATTTATGCAATACTGCATTGACTTATTTCCGTCTAATTGCTCCTCCGATTCCCTCATTTCTTGTATAAGCAGATGGCAGAATTCATGTGCCATGATATATCGCTTGTCATATTCACTCTCGTCATTTTCAACATAAATTGCCCATTTTTCATTTTCCTGACGACGAATATGTCCTTTGACTTTTTCGAGTTGAAATCCCATATTCTCATTCATATTTATTTCATATAACTGAATTCCTGCTTTTTGTATAATTTTCCGAATATTTACTGGGAATTCTGTTCTTTTCTCTTGTTCACCTGCCTTTGCCTTTTTCTCCCGCTCATTTGGCAAAAATTTATTTCTCGTATCCCGCATCGCCCTTTCAGCTTGTATATATATGGAATCCCCTTTTATCATGCTTTGAAAACTTATCAACTGACGTAACGATTCTAAACCAGTCTTATCTACTGTCGTGCCCATAAAATCCCCTCCTTTTATCCAGCATCCATCTATGCTATCAGAAAATAAAATGTTCTGTCATACATCATGTATGCCATCCGAAAAACCGTCACTTGCTTCTGGAAACAGCATTGGTATTTTATGGAGCATTTCATTAATATTAGCATTGCAAAATCTCTCCATTTCTTCTGCCGTTTCACTTATAAACATCTGCAAAAAACGATATAATTGTTCTTCCGTCACATGAGTCCATCCATTTGCAGCTATATAAGTAACTAATTTTTTCGTGCTATTTTGATCCTCGACATTTATATCATCATGCGTTCCAGTGTCATCTTCTGTGGTACGGCTTGTTGATTTCTTTTTCGTTGAAAGCCCACAACGGCATAAAAGTTCCTCTCTAAATGTCTCTTTTTGAACGATCCCTTTAACAAGTCTTGAACGCATTTCGGAATTTGTAGCCACATAGTATCTTGGTAAAATCTTTTCTTTTACCCAATCTTCAACATCCTCCAACTCCTTCCCTATGTCAAAAATATATTTCAACAGTCCCGGCAATTTTTCCCTTAATTTCGCTTTCTCTAACCCTTCATTTTGTCCATCTTCATTTTGCTCACCTTCATTTTGTCCAAGCAACGATTTTATATCATCCCCCCACTTCTTCTGCTTCGACATTTCCTCTAGTTTTGAGCGCAATCTAATTTGTATTTCAGTAAATACCAATGCACCATATTTATTAACCAATTCTTGATATATTGAATTCTCCTCCAGCTTAGAATCCTTTTCTTTCAATTCTATCGACTCACGATAAGACTTAATCTCTTCTCTTAAACACTCCGATATATCAAAAAACACCCTGAACACTTCGTATAATTTATTGTTTTCATTGACTTGAACGATTTTCCTTCTTTCTTCAAAAAGCCATTTTAAAGTTTTTCCCGTAAACGGCATGATCATATATCGTTGTCCTATTTTGGCCAAAAGTCCCCTTTTTACAAAATATACGCTAGGATGCTGTTCGTCTACCGCCATTTGACAGTATCCTGTCGGCGCAATGGCAGAAAAACGCTCAATTCCTTTGTTTTCATGATACTCCAGCATCCTCTTATAAATGCTCCACTTCGTTGGTACGTCAAAATACATGGAATCTGTATGCTCCAAATCCAAAACATTAATTCGAATCGTACTGTCCTCTGTTGAAAACAATGCAATGCTTGGAACCTTGTCTAACAACCACCGCAAAATCATGTCCTGGCTATATCCATCATCACCTTTTCCATACATTAGACGCTCTTTATATTCATGCTGGAAATTCTTTTTCAAAGATTCTCCCCATCTTTCTATCTCGTCAATAATCCCTTTTCGCGTTTCCCAATCCCACTCCGTTTTAAGCTTTAGAATCTGCTCTTTCAAATCAGGTTCTTTTATTTCTGTCACGTCCAACAAGTACTCCCTCCATCCACGGTGAACAGACGCTCTTTGAGATACCACGGCAAACTTCTTTTTATGGTTCAAAATCTTCGCAATATTATATTTTTCAGGAAAAACATTGTTCTTCTTTACAACAACCGTTTCAATGTTAAAGAACGTGCTGTCTATCCATGCTGGCTTTTCACTCCCTTCATTCTTTTTCTCTTCGACTTTTTCGGCTATTTTTTCTAATAAGCAACTCCAAACATAATACTTTTCTTCTGCCGGTATGCCTAAGTAAGTGCTCCCACTTCGAATCTGCGCGAATCCGGCAAAACCAACAACAGCCAGAATGAAACCTTGAACACTATCCGCATCATCCTCTGACTTATCCATCATTTCCGATAATCTTCTCCATATACTGCAGATGATACCTTCACTGTCACAAGAAGCAAAAGCGTTTTCCAGAATCTTTTTTTCTAAATTCTTCTCTAAGTATTCCCCCTTCGAACCCACATTTCCATCCAAATTGTTTGAATCCTTATACTCTGCCTTACTAGTTTTCCATTGCTTCTCCGCCGTTTCCCATTGCTCCTGCTCTACCGTTTCCAATACTTTGTGAACCGCCTTTACGATATCCTTATAAACCACTTCTTGAACGTACTTTTCCCCTTCTTCTGTGAAAAAATCTCTGCCAAGAGTTATATATTCCCTTTTTAATTTCTCCTTAATGTCAATATACTCCAGTAAATCAGCGTCCATCCTCCAATCCACGTCCATGGCATAAACGCCTTTATAATAAATAGAAGTATTGGTCTTTCTCTCTTCCAAATCCGGATTCTTGGCCTTTTCCCTGCGTGCCTGAATGCGATCAGACCCAAAGCGCGCACATACTTTATGTTTCTCGTCCCACAAATAAAGCTTCATTTCATGCAAATCCCAAACATAATAGATTCCCTCCATGGAGCCCTTTATCCAGTCGGAATTTTTATCGATCCGATACGCCCAAGTTACCTCTTTGGACGCATTATTATAGGCCACGCTCTTACTTTTCTTTTGTTTCGTCTCATCGTCGCCATCCAGCTGACACTCCTTTCCGTTTAAGACAATTTGGTAGGATATGTGAACAAGCTCATGCAAAAACGCCTTCGTATACAATGTCTTTTTAGAAGCATTTTCATAGTCATATAAGCACAGTTTAATTGGAAATATTTTCTCACCAATAATGGAATTTATATAATAAGCGAGTTGAATGACCAGTTCCCGAGCGTGCCGAATATTTCTCTCCTCCTCATAAGTTGACCCAAACGGATCTTTTCCCGACCAAGAATCCAAATCCTCTTGATGTCCCGTCTTATATTCATTCGAAAGAAATACTTCAAAGGTAGTTCCAAACTTCTGATTTCCTTTGTCATTCAGTGGCATCGTATTTATAAATCCGCGCCCCTTTTGCCCAGTGGCACAAAACTCTATTTCCATCCCGTTTCCGTCATGTGTACGCGTTTTCGCAACAAAATGGTCGCTTACCAAATAAACCGACTGCAGGCCAATTCCAAACTCTGCCGTTGGTTGCATCCATGAAGGCATTTTATTTAACTCAAACTTCCCACATCAAAAATGGGATTCGCACCTTGAAAAATCAATACTT
>CAOKHZ010000032.1 GCA_948468385.1 uncultured Faecalicatena sp.
TATCATACAAGTTTGCTCTTGTTTTGTATAGGTACGTACTATCTACCGTTTACTAATGATGTATTCCTTTCTATCACAAAAAGGCAACAAACTCCCTTTCGGGAATTCATCACCTATCACTCAGAAAACCACCACATTGAAATATCTCTTAATCCCTTCCAGTTGAATTTGTGAAGTATACAAAAAGAAAACACGATATTTCCGCCGGAATCCTCATCATTAATTAAAATCATTACTTGATTTTTTCCCACCCACTTTCATCATTCGTTCCATTCATCGTCAAATTTAAAATCCAGTAAACATTATATGGATAAGCGACAACTCGTTGTGCACATTTTTGTTTCTCTTCATTGGTAACTGCATTATTAGATTGTTCTATATACTGATTATATATACTTTCATACCCGACTTTGTTATCATCCAAATACACACATGCAGTTTCTTTTATTCCGTTTCCATAAAATTCAACTACACAACCTTGTTGTTCTTCATTATAATATATATTTATTACATCAATGGAATAACCTAAATCCGTTTCAATTATCTTAGTCGCTTTACCTGCAGGGCTTGTTCCAGACAATAATAATTTCACAACTAACAATATGACTACAAATGCAGCAACACCGCCAACAACGGCAAATATTTTCTTATCACGTTTCTTCATATGAGTAAATATAAATCCACAATTAGGACATGTCTTTGCCGTATCAGATACATTCTCTTTTCCACATTCAGGACATTTAATAAGTGCCATCTTTTGTTCCTCCCATTTAGATTTCTTTGTTCTTTCTAATATCCTTGATTCCAAACACCATCAGAAAAACACCTACACCGCAAGAAGCGATTGATTTAATCCTATAAGACCAAATCGCTCTTTTTGCATCTTCTGCCATATCCTTATAACCAGAAGCAATTTGACTATATCCATTTCTGAATATTCCACTACTGTATTGACTTGCCGTATTTGCATTTTGTTCATACCCGGCAACATATATGTCATAATTCTCAACATAAAACTTATATTTACTATTAGTAATATTTTTTAAGGCAAAAACAAACAACATACACGCAAATACACACATAACAATTCCAATATATCTTTTCTTTTTATTTGAAATATCAGATACTGCTGTAACTTCTTTTTTCAGTCCATAACCACAATGTGGACACTTTACTACTGTATCTGAAATTTCCCTCCCGCATTCAGGACACTTAATCATAGCCATCATGCAATTCCTCCCATATTACACTTTACACAAACCCCGTTTTCCACATTTTTCTACACAAACTGAGAATCTTGTTCCATCAATAAGGTAAGCATTCATCATATTGTTTCTATCATCAACATTGTATCCTATCTTATCAAATTATCTATGTCATTTAATAAAAAATCTTTCCTTAAATTCTTTCCTTTCCATGGTTTATGTATTAAGTACCTATCACATTTTTATTATCTATTATATAAAATAGTGAGAGAAAAGTAAAGGAGAATCTTTTATAGATTATAGTATCTATAGATTATAGTAATGAAATATGTGCATCCAAGTAAATAATTCAAATTTAACATTCTAACTATAAGTACATATTTATATACTTTCAACAAGTTTTATTGTATAAACTCTACTTGTAGTAGATATTTTTTCAATATTAGTTGAGCCACACATCGGACACTTGGACGCATTTTACAATTTATCCCACCTGGTTTCAAAATCATTTCTCACTATATTTATTAGATTTTCATCAAATACTTTTATTGCAGCCATCCCGCTAATTGATTTAAATGAAAAGATTAATTGTTTACTTGACAATCCATGAAGTCTTATTTTAACGTTTTCGCTCTTTTTAGTTTCAGCCGTAATTATATTAGAAAACAACTCTATTAACTCATCATCACTATTGGAATTTACAATAACTTTAAACTTAACCCCCTCCATAGATTTTTTTAATAACAGTTCATATAAATTATCAAAATAATTACTACATCCTACACACTGACCCCAAATCGTATCATCTTTTTTCGCGTCATAATACATCTGCTGCAGTGCATGTTTTAAAGACTCCCTGGTGGTATATATCTCAAAAAAATTTCCAATCCTCAGTAAATTCTCCGTATCCTTTTTATATTGCTTCACTTGCAACCTTATTGCGATAATTGATAAAATGATGGTAGAAATTCCAAATATAATTGCCAGTATCGTATCTATAGTCATATCTTGTCCTTCCTTAAACTTTCGTTTATTCCTTCTAATTGCGCAGTCGTACCATTTTTATAGTCTCGCAACTCACCAACCGAAGCATACCTTGAATAAGAAATGAGGTTTTCATCCATTTTCCTCGTATGGCTCTTAAATTCATCTTTATTGTATACAGTCATTGTATATTGACCTATTTCCGTATTAAATGCTATTTCTAACGTATCACTTGATTCAACAATCGAAAATTCTTTCGAGTTAACACTAACGTCCTGACATATGACATTTAACAATTTAACCTTTTCACCATTACTTCCAACAAGGTAATAATATGTAACTGCATGATCTTTGTTTTGAAAATTACCCCACAGCCAATAATCATAACAATCATGTATCAACCAATTTCCCCAATTATGATCGTGATACGCCCATCCCTTTAATTGTATACTTTTGTTCGAATATTGTAGGACTCCACTGAACGTTGAATGAGGAACCACTAACAGCCAACTGTTGCTCAACCCCTCAATTTTATTGCCAAGTACTACGGATTTCTCATCAAATAACTCCGGCACTACTATTTTACTAATATTTAATTTTACCTTAATATTCTTCAACGCTAATGTAACCAATATCTCCTCATTAACCTTTTCTATATAAAATTCATCATTTTTAATACATAAACCATGCTCAAACATGCTTGTTTCTTCCAAATCAAATGACTGCTTAAAATTAATTTTCTCGCCCGACTCTTCAAGTATTGAAACGGAAACATACGATGCTTTTCCCAAGCCATACATGTCCGTTGGATGTATTATGATATTGAATTTTATATTAGAAATAAAATGAAAATACCACCACTCAAAATCTGCCCCCCTATACCCGTCATCCATATGCTTTATCTCCTTAAACCATTATTGTACCAAGTCATTGGCGCGACTTTCGTTTGAACAAAATATACTTTCCTTTTTTTAAAAATAGTAACAGTTTTTCAATGCAAAAAAACTCAATCACAAAAAGGTAACAAATTCTCTTCACGAATTTGTTACCTACTACTAAGAAATACCACCACAGTAAAATATTACCATGGTTTACAAATTTTTACAATATAATTTCACAATATTTATATTCAACATGTTTTATATTGAAAATCAACTTTCTAAAAAATCGTAACCAAATTAGCACCCACAATCCTGCCGCACGTCAAATTCCGGGTTAATCGCATAGAAATTCTTGCTGTCCAAGTGCTCCTGCACAATCCTCAGGCTTTCACCAAATCTTTGATAATGCACGATCTCCCTCTGACGCAGGAACCGAATCGGGTCGCATATTTCCGGGTCGTTCGTCAAACGCAGGATATTGTCATACGTCGTCCTGGCCTTCTGCTCTGCCGCCATGTTCTCATGCAAATCCGTTATGGGATCGCCCTTCGACTGGAAATAAGTCGCCGTCCACGGCGCCCCGCTGGCCGCCTGTGGCCACAATGCCAAGGTGTGATCCACATAATATTTGTCAAACCCGGATGCCTTTAACTGTTCCGGCGTCAAGTCACGCGTGAGCTGGTGGACGATAGCGCACACGATTTCCATGTGGGCCAATTCTTCCGTGCCAATGTCAGTCAATATCCCGGTCACCTCGTTATACGGCATGGTATACCTCTGCGACAAATATCTCATGGATGCCGCCAGTTCCCCGTCCGGACCACCAAACTGACTGATAATGACCTGGGCCAGCTTCGGGTTCGTCTCCGAAATTTTCACCGGATATTGCAATCTCTTTTCATACAACCACATATACTAACATCCCCCTTCCTGCCATGGCCACGGATCTTGAATCCAATTCCATTTGTCTGCCTCCGAACAAACGGCGGTATCCACCGTCAACGGTCCAAAATGCTTCGCATATTCCTTCAAGGCCTCATTTCGAAGCTGGCTGTACTCCTCGAAACACTCAAGTGCCTCATCGTCACACGGATGCGTATCCAGATACAATTTGATATCATCTACGGCAAAGCTTACCTCGTTAATATGATGAAACAATTCTTTTCTGTTTGGACACTCGCTCATCGATTACAGCCTCCTCTCCCCAAAAATGGCATATCCAACTCCTCAAAGACCGTCCCGACCTGCAACGCCTTGTGGGCACAATACAAGTCGCCCCAATCCTGCCATGGCACATAAGCCATGGCAAGCGGCATGCCCTCTAATTGATCCTTATGGTGACAACCACAATCATTCTTTTCCTGACGCTCGCAGCCACACTCCCTGCTCTCCTGGCGCTCACAGCCACACTCCCTGCTTTCCTGGCGTTCGCGGCCGCACTCTCTGCTTTCCTGGCGTTCGCAGCCGCACCTTTCTTCCTCGCGGCGTTCACGACCACACGAAGTCTCGATGGCCACACGGCCACGTTGCTCCTGCCGGTTTGTGGCACACGCCGTCACTTCTACCCTCACGCTGTTTGCATCGGAACGCGGTGACATTCCATATCCATTGCGCATGGGACGCTGCTGCCGGTTCATGTTCTGTTGCCCATAGCGCATTTGATTCTGACAATTTGCCATCAAAAAAACTCCTTCCATACATTTTACAATATATAGTATGGAAGAAGTTTAAAAAGTGTGTTATAGTGGACGACAAAATAATTTGTCGTCCACTATAACACATCCAGAAAATGCGCAAAATTTTTGCAAGGAAGTATCCGCGTTTACCATAATATTTCCCTTAATCCGTGCCATCTCCCAGCGTGACCTCCACGGTTTCTTTTCCGTACTCCCCGTCACTCTGCGGAATGGCAATCGTCACCTCGACCGTCTCTCCCTTGGCATAATACTCCAGTTCCTTCTTGAGAGCTGTCATGCTCTCCACCCTGGTTCCGCCAATCGCGGTGATGATGTTTCCCTTTTGAATGCCCGCTTTTTCCGCACCGCCGCCTTTTATGACCTCTGACACGTAAACTCCCGTGGGCATGTTGTACCTCTGCGAACTCTCGGCAATCACGTCATACCCACGAATGCCCAGATACCCTTGCTCACCCTCTTCAACCTTATGCTTGGTCTTCTGGTTCATGAGACTATGAATAATGTCCGACACGTCGCTAATTGGAATCGCGTATCCCATTCCCTCGACTTTGCTGCCCGCAATTTTGGAAGAATTGATGCCAATCACTTCCCCGTTGGCATTCACCAACGCGCCACCGCTGTTCCCCGGGTTAATCGCCGCATCCGTCTGAATCAATTTGACCGCGTCCTCGTCCACCATGTCCGTCGCCACCATGCTCTGCTCTGAATTCACCGTGCTGCTATTTACGTCCAACGCGCTGATGACCCCTGTCGTAACGGACTGCCCATACCCCAGGGCGTTCCCGATGGCAATAGCCGGTTCTCCAACCTTCAACTGGGTCGAATCCCCCAACGTCGCGACCGCGATTTTTGACATCGTGTCACCCGAAACAGACTGAAGCGGCACGGCAATCACCGCGATGTCGTGCTCCGAATCGCTCCCCTTCACGTCAGCCTCGACACTGGTCTTGTCACAAAACGTGACTGTCAACGTCTCACTTCCGGCAATCACGTGATAATTCGTCACAATTAAAAGTTCCTCTTCCGTCTGCGCGATAATGATGCCGGTTCCGGCACTCGTGCTGTTGTACTGGGAAACTCTTCCAAAAAAGTTCTGGACTTGCTGCACGCTCATGTTCGTGATGGACACGACGGAGGGCATCACGTCCTCCACAATACCGGACACGTCCGAAGTCACCACGCTGGAAGACCTTGTCAACACCGCGTTGCCGGCAATGTCCCCCGGATTCGTGATGCCTGGATTGGTCGAGTCATCATTCCCAAGCAACCTATTGCCAATCATGTTCACCCCGAAAAACACACCTCCGGACACCAAGCCAAACAATACCGCCATGCCCACAAACCTTACTAACTTCGGAACATGCCTCTTCTTTTTGACCTCCGCCTGCCTCGGCGGAACATACTGAAAACTTCCATATGTGCCACCGTGATTTTCATCCCGCGCTGCAGCCTCCTCTACAACCTCGTCCCGAAAACTGTCCTCTCCCCGTTGTATCTCCGGACCATAGTAGTGATATCGTTCATCCATAATCATTTCATCCTTTCCATCTTATTATGATACACGGATTGCTTTATCCCAACGCACTCCCGCAACCCGAAGCATCATGTCTTGATGACATCATAGCCGTTTTTTGTGATGAAACTGTGTTTATTCCATGAAAAAACGTCGATTCTCGCAAACGCGACATGCACGGCACGTCGCCCCGACCAGTCACGCTCCCGATTGGCCGGGGCAATTCACATAAAAACCTGCGTTTACCTCATTCCACCGTCACCGACTTTGCCAAATTACGCGGCTTATCCACGTCGCACCCTTTCCCGACGGCAATATAGTATCCAAACAACTGCAAAGGCACGATGGCCAAGGAATTCGCAAAATGCGGATTGGTCCTTGGCACGTAAATCACGTAATCAGCTGCGCGCTCCACCTCGTCATTTCCCTCGTTCGTCACGGCCAACACGAACGCGCCCCTGGTACGAACCTCCACCATGTTGCTAATCATTTTCTTATACAAGTTCTCCTGCGTGAGCACCGCGACCACGAGCGTTCCATCCTCAATCAGGGAGATCGTACCATGTTTCAACTCTCCGGCCGCGTACGCTTCCGAATGAATATAGGAAATCTCCTTCAATTTCAGAGAACCTTCCAATGAGATCGCATAATCAATCCCGCGCCCGATGAAAAACACGTCAATTGCCGCCAGATAGCGGTTGGCAAATTTCTGGATACGGTTCTTGTTGTTCAAAAGCAACTCCACCTGGTCGGGAATCCGCTTCAAGTCATCCATATAGGCATCCAACTCCTGACGAGTCAGCGTCCCCCGCACCGCGCCAAATTTCATCGCCAACAAGTACAACGCGATCAACTGGCACGAGTACGCCTTCGTCGTGGCCACCGCGATTTCCGGTCCCGCCCAGGTATACATCACGTTGTCTGCCTCCCGGGCAATGGAACTCCCCACTACGTTGACGATTCCAAGCACTCTCGCGCCGCGCCCCTTCGATTCCCGCAACGCCGCCAATGAATCCGCCGTCTCGCCGGACTGGCTGATGATGATGACCAACGTATTTTCATCCAACAATGGATCCCGATAACGAAATTCGGAAGCCAAATCCACCTCGACCGGAATCCGCGCCATCCCTTCCAAGACGTATTTTCCTGTCACTCCCGCATGATATGCCGAACCACAAGCCACGATCATAATCTTTCCGACCTGCCGGATTTCCTCGTCCGTCATGCCCAACTCCTCGATGACGATGTCATGACCCTTGATTCTCGGGGAAATAGTGTCCGCAATCGCCTTTGGTTGCTCATACATCTCCTTTAGCATGAAATGCTCGTATCCGCCTTTTTCTGCCGCGTCCACGTCCCAGTCAATGTGAACCGGTTCCTTTTCAATCCGTTCCTCGTCCACGTTATAAAATTCCAACGAATCCCGCCGAATGCAGACCACTTCCTCGTTTTCCATAAAGTACACGTCCCTTGTATACTTCAAAACCGCCGGCACGTCGGAGGCAATGATGTTTCCTCCGTCCGTATGTCCCACGATCAACGGGCTGTCCTTTCGCACCGCGAACAACTGATCTGGATGATCCTTGAACACAATGCCAAGCGCGTAAGACCCCTCCATGCGGTGCATCACCTTGATGATCGCCGCCAACGGATTGCCATCGTAATAACGATCCAAAAGATGCGCCACAACCTCGGTATCTGTGTCCGACATGAATTCATACCCTTTATCCATCAGCCGCTTTTTCAATTTTAAATAATTTTCAATAATCCCATTGTGCACGACCGCGATGCTTCCATCCTTATTCATGTGCGGGTGCGCGTTGGCATCCGACGGCTCCCCGTGCGTGGCCCACCTGGTATGCCCGATCCCCAACGTCCCCGGCATCTTTTCCCCGTCGTGGGTCAATTCTCCCAACACCTTGAGACGTCCCTTGGACTTCGTCAAGTGAATCTGCTCCCCATCATATACCGCGATTCCTGCCGAATCATAACCACGATACTCCAATTTTGACAAGCCGTCCAACAAAATCGGAGCCGCCTGCCGCTCCCCGATATATCCTACAATTCCACACATCGTTTCTTCTCTCCTTTCAAACATCCTAAACATCTCAAATCCGCTCATTTTCAAGGAAGCTTTCATTAAGCCGCTTTTGGTCAAAACGCCAGAAAACGGGACAGACTGCCGCAAGCCTCCTCGCCCATTCTATCCCGCTTTCCATTCCTAAAAAAATCTTTGGCACACGCATTTACCAATGTCACGATGAACACGTCACAAGTCTATAAATTCCAAATCATAACCCTTTTTTCCTTTTCCAGACGCGGAACCTTTTTTCCCTTTTGAGCTTACGCGGGGCGGTTCCTCATACTCGTCCTCAAAATCGTCATAACCGTCATCCTCGTAGTCATCGTCAAAATCGTCATCATACTCCGCATATTCGTCATCCTCGTACTCGTCGTAGCCGTCATCCTCATACCCGTCATCGTCATATTCATATTCATCATCATATGACCTGACGCGCCCCGACTTTCCTTTTTTCGAAGAATTTTTATCCCTTTTCTCTTCTTTTGGCGGGGCATCCTCGTCCGTAATTCCGTACTCGTCGTAAATGTCATCCAATTCCTGGTTCCTATGCAACAGCTTCACGGCCAGCACGATGATGACGATCAACATCACGAGGATTCCGGCTCCTCCGCCCAACAAGAACGGCATCATGTTCTTATCGTCCTTGTTCGTATCTACTTCCGCGTCATTCGTAGTCGCTTGTGGCGCGATAAAACGCTGGTACGTGCCCTCCGCCGTGTCATAGCTATAAAGCTGCTTCGTCCCCGTATATACGTTCATCGCGTAAATCAAATAAAATCCCTCGTGCTGCATGTCCTGCCACGCCGTCAACTGGTAATTCGAAACAGTCAACGCCGCCTGCTGGTAACCTTCCGGCACACTTACCTCGCTCGAACCGTCCAAAAGCGCGATGGACGTGTTCTCTGAAATTCCCATCACGATATAGGGGGAGAATGTCGCGTTCTCCGCATTATAAATGAAAAATGCACCCGCGCCGGAAGCGTCCTTTAAATATCCAAGCGTCACCCCGTTCTCGTTGGCGACGAACCTGCGCTCGGCTCCATTATACGTCACCATCGTCTCGGAAAAGCCCTGCGGTATGGTAACCGGTATAAAGTCCTCCGCCAGAGAATAGGTCGTATCCCCTACCGTGACCGTCTCGCCCGGAAGCATCGCGCTCTGTCCGCCCGGCACGGAAGTCGTCCCGTCTGCTGCGGCAGAAACGGAAACGGTGGAAAATCCCTCCTGAAAATATAATCCCTCGTCAGAAAACAGATATCCCGAACTGCTTTCCACCGTTACTTGCGGGCTTCCCGTCTGCAAGGCACGAAATACCAACGTCGCGGTAAGCTCCGCCTCCTCGCCGGTTCCCTTTCCCGTGAAATGGAGCTTCCCGTTCCCCTCGTTCGTAATATCGGAACCGCCGCTTATGAACTCCAACATCGTGGGGTCATAATTCAAAACGATGTCCGTATCACCGATGGCCTCGCCATTTCCTTTTACCTTGAAATCAATTTCCACGTTCTCCCCGACCCTGGTCTGCGGGTCGGAAAACCAAATCGTCCCATCTGCCGCATGGCTCGTAAATACGGCGCAAGAAATGATGAAACATACGGATAAACATGTGGTTGCCAGCTTTTTTAACGTATTCATCAAAACACCCTTTCTTTTGTTTTTTCGAATTAACCTCCTATAATACATGGATTACCCCATGCCAACGCTCTCTCGCATGACCTTTATCGCTTGTATCATCATACACTCTTTTCCACCAAATGTCTACCATTTTTTAGTATCCCCTCGCGCTTCTCACCTTGGCCGTAATCTCCGAACTGATGGACTGCACCTCCGAAGAAGGCGTATAATCTACCGTTCCGAATAGAAATTCATGCATCCTCGACACGTTGCTTGTAAGCGATCCGGGAATCACGATGCTTCCATACCCCGACACCGTGTCCGTCGAAAGCAAATCTGAATACGGGAACCCCGTATTTTCTCCCAACGTGTACTCCTTGTACGCCGTCGCGTACATCAAAATCTCCGGCAACGTGAAACTGGTCGAAACATGTGAAAACAGTTCGTTAATCATGGCATCGAGCGTCTGCAAGTCCGTCTTCTTTATCTTCTCCACGACCTTCTCTATGACAAGGCGCTGGCGCTCCGTCCTTGTAAAATCACCGCCCGCCGTGGAACGAATACGTGCGTAGGTCGTGGCCTGCATCCCGTTCAAATGCACCATCCCGGCATGCTGCACGAACGGACTTTCCCGGCCAATCGCCATTGCAGTTCCCACCAGGTGGTAATTTAACTCCTTCAACTCTTCCTCCGTAATCTCGATGTCGATTCCGCCCAGCATGTCGATTCCGTCCGCAATTGCCGAAAAGTCCACCGTCACGTAGTCCTCGATGTCCAAATCCAGGTTCATGTTTAACATGTTGATGGCCATCTGCGGGCCGCCATAACTATATGCCGCGTTGCACTTCTGGTACGTCCCGTCCGACAAGTTCAAAAGCGTGTCCCGATAAATCGACACCATGCGGATTTCCTTCGTCTGGTTGTTCAGGCTGGCCACTATAATGCAATCGCTGCGCGACCCGGCTCCCAGATTACCCTCCCGGCTGTCCACCCCGAAAAGAGCGATGTTCGTAAACCCGTCCCCCAAATCCAGCTTTTCTTTCACATCCGAATTGATAATCAACTCGGATGTCTTAATTTCTTCCCTTCCCATCTTGTCCCATTTGGAATTGACGTACCCGTATGCCGCACCCACCACAAGAGCCAACGCCAACACCACTATCAAGATTACCCGAAGCCATATCGGCATCCTTGTAAACCAATTTTTCCTTTTTTTACGCGCCCTTCCATATCGTTTGTGTCTTCTTCGTTTATCTGACATCGTTTCCCTGCCCTCTCTTAAATACAAAACATCGTCGCAGACGAGACCATCGTATTTTCCCATGTGAAAATATAGCACACTTCAAGTCTTATTTCAATCTTGTTCTGTCTTCCAGAACGGCAATTTTAACAATCCCGCCAAACTGCCGACCCCGTAGCTGCCATGAAGCAGTAAAAAGACTCCCGGAAGCAAAATCTGCGACGGATGCTTTTCTTCTCCCCGTACCGCCAACACTGACATCGCGGTGGCCGCCAGTCCATAGCCCCCCCACAACAATTTCGCCGGCCAGGTCTTCCCACATACGGCCATCCCGCCGCTTCCCAGAACGGCCAACACAAAGAACAGGGGAACAAAATGATAAACGGACATGCACCTCGGACAAACTTTCAAGGTCAAAACGACCCAGTACCCGTTCCCATATTTCTGCTTCATCATTCCCTTAAGCGTACTTCTCGTATATTGCCAGGAATGAATGGACGGATCATAACAAAGCCGGAAGCCACATTGGCGGATTCGATAATTCATCTCATTATCCTCCGTGCGTCCCAGACGCTCGTCATATTTTCCGGCCTTTTCAAACACCTCCCGCCGATAAGCCGGATGAAACATGGACTTCACGTACTTCTTCTTATTTTCCCGCCGAAACTGCGCGATTCCACTGCCAAACATGGAAGACTCCGCCATCAAAAGCAACCTCTGCCACGGCGTGTCCTTCTCTGGAAGGTTCGGCCTGGGGCCGCCTGAAACGTCCTCGCCGCCCTCCAGACATTCCATGTTCTTCCGCAAAAAATCAGCCGGAATCCGGGCATGGGCATCAATGCGCAAAATCACGTCCTCTTGAAACAACTTAAGTGCGACGTTCCACCCCGCGGCCAGCGTGCGCTTTCGATTCTCCGCCACCGTCACTCGCAAATACTGCGGATTCTCGTCGGCAAACCGCCGCATCACCCGCATGGTCGCATCCTCCGAGCCGCTGTCAATCAAGAGAATCTCCGTCTTGCCAACCGGATAATCTTGCCTCTTAATATCCTCAAGCAAACGCGGCAACGTCTTTTCTTCATTATAAGCGATTACACAAACTGTAACTGTCATATTCTCTACCTCAACACCGCCAACACGGTATCCACCATCGTCATCAATTCCCGCCCATAACCGAAATGCCGCAAAT
The DNA here is from genome assembly GCA_948468385.1 of uncultured Faecalicatena sp. Classification (GTDB taxonomy): domain Bacteria; phylum Bacillota; class Clostridia; order Lachnospirales; family Lachnospiraceae; genus Schaedlerella. The sequence goes on from CAOKHZ010000032.1 coordinate 12,404, forward strand.
CATCGAGATTGTAACGCATCTTCTCTGGCAACACCTCGCGGATATATGCCTTGTCCACGTCCACGGCATCCTTCAAAAGCTCGCCCTCGTCCTTGTAACAGATACTGGCACGGGAAGTAATGCCGGCCGGCAAGAGCAACGTCGCACGCATTTCCTTCGTGTAGCCTTTCACATATTTCACCACCTCCGGCCTCGTACCCACAAACGACATCTCCCCGCGAAGGACGTTGACAAGTTGCGGAAACTCGTCAATTCGAAAATCACGGATAACTTTCCCCACGCGGGTCAGGCGGGCATCGCCGCTGACCGTCACCTGGCTCCCAAAACGCTCCGCGTCCTGCACCATGGTACGGAACTTCCAAATATAAAACTTTTTCCCATATTGTGTCACCCGAACCTGCCTGAAAATGACAGGACCCTTGGAATCCAGTTTGATTGCCGCGGCAATCAAAAGCATCGCCGGGGAAAGCACAAGCAACATTGAAGCCGCCAGTATGACGTCCGTCAAACGCTTGAGCCGAAGTCCGCCCTCGTGCATCTTCAGAATGTCATAATATTCTTTTACCTCGTCCTGCCGCATAAATTTCGGCAGTTCATCCCATTCTCTTAACTTCATGGCTTGTTCCTTTCATCACGACTCAATTTCTTCCATTTCATTCATCACGGCTTCATTTTTCTATTTCGTCACGATTCGATTTCTTTTCATTCATCACGACTTGGTTTCTTCTTTCCATCACTTTCGTTCTTTTATAAGGAAGTTCGAAACGTTTCCACCACGTAGGCCACTTCCTCGTCCGTCAGCTTCGTGTGCAACGGCAACGTGATTTCATTCTCAAAAAGCGCGTGCGCGTTTGGATAGTCCTCGATGGAAAATCCCATGTTCTTATACGCGCTAAGAAGCGGCAACGGTTTGTAGTGCACGTTCGTGACCACGCCCCTTTCTTCCATCCGAACCATCACCTCGTTGCACTCCTTGCGGTTTTTTCCCACAAGCCGCACCAGGTACAGATGCCCGCTGGAGCAATGATCCGCGCCAAAATGCATAAGCGTCGTCACCGGCAAATCCGAAAGCCCTTTGTCATACCATTCGATAATCTGCCTTCTCCGTTTCAAAATCTCCGGATAACGTTTCAATTGAACCAACCCGATGGAAGCCATGATGTCCGTCATGTTACATTTGTAATAAGGCGCGACGACGTCATACTCCCATGCTCCAGGCTGCAATTTCGCCAGCGCGTCCTTCGACTGCCCATGCAGGGACAAAAGCATGTATTGCTTATAGATTTCCTCGTCCTCCACGCCATCAATCGGCCTCCAAGTCACCGCTCCACCCTCGGCCGTCGTCAGGTTTTTCACCGCGTGAAACGAAAAGCTGGTAAAATCGGCAGCTTGTCCGCACTTCGCCCCATGGCGGCTGGCCCCAAACGCGTGCGCCGCGTCTGCCAGCACCACCACCCTGCCAATCTTTTCCTGCAACGTATTCGCCGGGCAGAACAACGCCTTTTTTTGTTCCACGATTTCAAAAATCGTATCATAGTCACACATCACGCCCGCCAAATCCACGGGAATGACGGCCTTCGTCCGCGTCGTGATGGCCGCGGCCAATTTCTCATAATCCATCTCGTAAGAGTCCGGCGCGGTATCCACCAGCACCAGTCTCGCCCCCACGTGCGCCACCACGCTGGCAGAAGCCGTGTACGTATAAGCGGAGGTAATCACCTCGTCTCCCGCGCCGATGCCTAGCATCCGAAGCGTCATCTCCATGCAGGCGGTCGCGGAATTCAGGCACGCCACCCGGCTCGTTCCCATGTACGCTGCCAATTCCCGCTCAAATCGTTTCGTCTTCGGCCCCGTCGTAATCCATCCGCTACGCAAGGTATCCGCGACCTCGGCAATCTCCTCCTCCGTGATATCCGGCGGGGAAAAACCAATATGAACATTCTTCATTTTGCCATCTTCTCCAATTTTCTATACTTTTCCCACGTTTCGAAGCGTACTTTCTTCTTATATGCTTTCAACCCGCACTCCTCGATATCCCGAAGGAGTTCCCGCGCCAATTGCTTCTGGTTTTGGGGATGGAACTGAATCAAGTCCAGAACGAGGAAGTCAATCATCCACTCAAAGTACTCCGTCCCCCATCGTTTCAAATATCCGTTGTCCCGCCAGTACTCGGAAATGATGCGCACGTTCTTCACATGCTGCGAAAGCTTCTTTCCTTTGTCCGCATTATAGCGATACATGGAAGATTGCGGACGGAAACACCGGTAATGGTGAAGCTTGTCATTGATAAACTGGATTCCTTTCGCACGCGGCACGATTTCCAACAAGAAAATCATGTCCTCACCCAGGCTGATATTTTCCTCGAAGCGAAACTTTCCCCTCTCAATCAGTTTTCTAGAAAACGCGTGATTCCAGACGAAGGGGGTGGCGCTGCGCTCCCCGAACAGCGAATACGGCACGAACTCCGGATAATATGCGATCTCGCAATCCAATTTCCACGGCACCCACTCCTCCGGCTCGGGAATTTCCGGAAACGGCTTGGAACCAAAAATAATAATGTCCGCATAATGACTGATATATTCTTCATAAATACGTTCGCAGGCGTTCAGTTCCAGATAATCGTCCGAGTCCAGAAAAATGATGACGTTCCCCTGCGCATGGTCGAGCCCTGCATTCCTGGCCGACGAGATGCCACCATTTTTCTTGTCTACCAACACGATACGACTATCTCGCTCCATGTAAGCCTTCAAAATGTCCCGCGAGCCATCCGTTGTCCCGTCGTTGACGCACACGATCTCAATGTCGTACAACGTCTGTTTGACGACGCTGGTCAGGCAGCGGCTCAGATACGATTCCACGTTATAAATCGGTATAATCACCGAGATCTTGGGATTTCTTTCCATAATAGCCTCCCCATTATTTTTTTGCAGGCTAATTTAAACGTATATATCACTCCATCATCCTTGACGCTCTGTATCCCGCCCATGAACTTCCTTGGCAGAAACGTGACCGCACGTCCAATCCGATACGAATAGGACTGCTGGATTTGCAACAGTTCTTTCGTGGAATATCCCGGCTGGTTCAACGCCTTCTCCGTGTACCACCCAATCGGATCCTCCGTAAGCTTCTTTACGTCCTCCCACTTGTAAGTTTCAAAAAACTCACTGTCCATCGTCCCGTTCTCGAAAGCGTCCATGAATTCCCCTGAAATCCGTTCCACGAACAAGTAACGAAATTTCGGTGAAAGCCTGTCAAAATTCCACATGTACGTGTCGTACTTGATACGATTCGCGACGCACTCAAGCATGCCCCTGTTAAACGGGTTCGTCTCTAAAAACCGTTGGATTTCCGCATATTCCTCGCACACGCAAAATACCTTGCTCTGCGAATTGATGGACGAACCCTCGTTATCCTGACGGTAGTGCACGAAAGCCTCGCGAAGCGTCTGCACCCGCCCCGCCAGCGCCATCACCTTAAAATTGAACGAAGTGTCTTGAAAGGACGCCCCGGGAGTCTCCAAAAACCGGATTCCATTCCGCCTTATAAATTCCGCCTTATAAATGGCAGACCAAATACTCGGTTTCATGTTGAAGAACTCGACCATCTCCATTGGCGCGTCGAAATCCCATGCCGGACAAAACGTCCGCTTCTCCGTCCCCTTGGACGCGACCTCGTATTTCTCATTATACTGCTTCGGGGTTGAATAGTAAAACCAAAAACTGGATTTTACCACGTCCAACGCGTTCTCACGAGCCGTCTCGTACAATTTCTCGAACATGGCCGGCTCCGCAAAATCGTCGGACTCCAATATTCCGACATATTCCCCGCTCGCCATGTCAAACCCCTGGTTCATCGAGTTTCCGTACCCGCTGTTCTTCTCCTTGGCAATCATCTTGACACGCGTGTCCTTTTGCATGTACTCACGGATGATTTCCTTCGAAGAATCCGTGGAACCGTCATCCACGCAGATGATTTCTATTTCTTTCAACGTCTGGCCAACCAGACTGTCCAAACATTCTCTCAAATATTTTTCCACATTATAAATCGGTACCACTACCGATACCTTCGGTGCGCTCATCCTTCTTCGTCCTCCTTAGGCCCATCCTCTTTGTTCGCTTCCAATTCCAGATACCGTTCCCAGTAACCCCTTCCGGTCAGTCTTTCATAAAACTTACGGTAATCCGCACAGACCTTGTCGTAATGCTTGTCAATCAGGCGGCAGACCCGGAAAAATTTGACATAAGAACAAATCATTTCCTTGATGCTTCGCGTTGCAAGGAACGCCAAGCCCTGACCATCCACGTAAATGACCTCGCGACAACGAAACAAGGTATAAATATTGGGGTATGGAATTGTGACCTTCGGTTTTCCGTTTTTGGCCGGAAGAAAATGCCCGTTCGTCGTGCCAATGATGAACAGCCGCCTCAATTTCCCCATTTTCGGCGGTTTTTCCTCTCCCTCGACATTCAAATCCTCTACCGTCAGTCCCCCATGACCGACAAAATGTTCTTTCGCCACCATCTTATAATTATATTTTGCCAGCTTTTTGTGAATCTCCTGCGCGTCCTGCTCATAAAACCATTTAAAGCCCCGCAGGAAATCCACGGCCCCGCACAAATTCAAATCCACATATTGGTAACGGAATTTACCAATGTTACTGCTAATTTGCTTGAACAGCATTTTCTTAAAATCCAATGCCGAAAATTCCGGCTCGTGCACTGCATTCAGTATTGCCAGATTTCGCACGTCGTAATACTCCGTGACTCCCGGACATTTCGTCTCAAACGGCTCATGCCACACGCAGATTCCGTTAAGAAACAAAAACCTTCCATGGGCCCGCAGTCCATACTCAATGTCGTCCCGATGCAAGAATACCGGAAAAGGCAGTTTCTTCACCTTAATAAAGGAAACCGGAATACAGGCAAACCACCATCCCACGTAATCCTGCCTGCTTTCTTCCTCATTCGCGAGACAATAAGACAAATCCCGCATGTCCTGATTATGGTGGTTGGCAATCATGTCGCCATCGTTCCAAAGCGCCCCGCTTTCATACTGGATCCACGGAGTGTCCAGACGCATCAGCGCACCACCCAGCATATACTCAAAATACTTTGGTTTCAGCAATGTCAAATATACATATAGCCGCTCGATGGCGCTTGGCGGGATGACCACGTCGTCATCCATCAAAAGGACGTGCGTCAATTCCTCGTCCGACTCCATATGCTCGAGCATTCCCCTCGTGAACCCCCCGACACCGCCAAGATTCTTATTTTTCACGATTTTGACATTCTCATGCGCCATCCTTTTTCCGTCAAGCGTCCCCGCATTGTCGGAAATACAAATCGTCACCTTTCCATGGGCGGGCGATTTTTCATTGTCCAAAATGCTTTTCTTCAAAGACTTCATGTTTCGTTCCACGAAAGCTTCCCGCCGGTACGTACAAATACTGATTCCGATACGCACGTCCCGCGCCGTCAAGGCATCCTGCGTCTCATAGGCCCCTCCGTAAACATAAGCCTCTCCCTCCTTTGCCGTCAGGACGAGACCGATCATGCCCTCCGACGGCAATGGAAAGTCCGGCGTTCGGTGCACCGTCCGCTCCTCGCTTTTCAAATCACAAGTATACAGACGTTTCTCGTCCGTCCCGCAAAAATGTACGACGGCAAGCTTCATGTTACCACGATACTCCAACGCGACACCCACGTTTGACACCTTCGTGTGCTTCTTCCATTTCGCGGCGGAAAACGCGTTAAAATATGTCCGCAAATCCAGCTCGATTCCCGCCGGGAACATCACCCCGTCCATCGCTTGCATGCCCGACGAACCCTTGCCGCCGTCCATCACGTCCGAGCCCGACAAGTCCACATGGCCGCACGACCCTTCCGCAAACCGCGCCCGCCCATGCTTCACCTTATAATACAATTCTTCCGTCTTCTCCAATTGTCTTTCAAACACCAGTCTTTGTAAAATCATCCCGTCACCTTGCCTTCAAGTCATACTCACGGCCGATGAAATCTGTCATGAGTATCGCGCCAACTGCAGCCGCAAAACGGCATGCTTCCTTATACGGCCGTGCACATCCTCGTATACTGCGGTGCAAATGTTTTTGCTCCGCTACATACCCATGTGCCGTCTCATCGGCACCATAAACCAAATCAACTTCAAAACGAGCTTCTCCGTCCCTTAAACGCCGCCACCACCAGCGGAAACGTAAAGTACCTGGTCTTTCGCATCAAAACCACCGCCGGATTTTTCACCAAGTCGAACGCTTCCCGATTATGCCTATAAAAATACGCCTCCAGCCGCATCGCCTGCCTGCGCATACCGCTTCCCAACGGAAAACTGACGTAAATCTTAATCTGACTGCTCAGCATGGAAGCGACGACCTTGTTGATATAGGTCTTCTTGTCAGTCGAAAGCCACTCCTCCACCTGATGATAATATCGGTTTAACCGCATCAACACCCGCATGTGGTTTTTCATGTTCTTCTGCATCTTTTGAATGGACATACTCTGCCCCGGCAACCCAAGCCGATACTGATACACCGCGTCCTCAAAAAAGGCCACCGTCTCCACGTAAGGAATCGGAAAGGCGACGAACTCCATGTCCACATAAAATGTATGCTCGTCAATCGGCGTATTTGCCTTGCGAACCAAATCCGTCTTAATCGTCATGGCATGCATGTCGATAAAGACCTTGTCCACGATGTCCGAAAACGGATAAACACACCCATACTCAATATCCTCGTATGGGTACTCCTGCCGCTTCGTCGGCCGCTTCGTGGCGTGGTCAATCCACGTATAATTTGAGGCCACGATGTCGGCCGGCTTTTCCTTCAAATACTCCACCAGCCTGGCAAAACATTTGGAATCCACCCAATCATCCCCGTCAACCACCTTGAAATAAATCCCGGCGGCTTGTGCCACCCCGGTATTGATGGTAGAACCATGCCCCCCGTTTTCTTTTGTAATCAGGCGAAACGTCTGCGGATATGCCTCCTCATAGCGCCTGGCAACATCCGCCGTGGCATCCGTGGAGCCATCATTTACAATCAGTACCTCGATGTCTTCCAACACCGTCTTACAAACGAAAGACTCCAAGCATTCCTCCAGGTAACCTTCCACGTTATAACTGGGTACCGTGACCGTTAATATTTTTTGTTTTCCTTCCTTTTCCATACCTTCCATGTCCAAAGTCCCATTCTTTCCCTAATTCTCCACATGCCCGTAAGCCGCCATACGCCTTCACACCTTATTCTTTTCCCAGTATCTTGCACGGCAACCAGAGAATCTTCTCGCCCAGCCGATACGTGGTACTGCTTCTCACGGCCTCCACCTCCGCCTTGCTGTCCTTCAGCGCCTGCAAAAGTTCATCCCGCTCCTTGACAAGATTGTCCCTCTCGTTTTCCAGACGCTTGAACAACACGTCCGCGCAGTCCAACAAATCCTTTTCTTGCAGGAACTTGCAGAAATCATATTCATGCTTCATGTAGAAATAAGATTCCTCATGATCCATGATGCCAAAAAACTGGATTCCCTCCTCGTGCATCAGCTGGAACGCCTGCAGAAACACCTTCCGATCCTGAAACGTGAACATCTGCCACGTCGTAAACTCGGCCACCCAGTTGATGAAGCTCTTTTCCACCTCGGCATACACTCCAGCCGCCTGCAAGTCTTCTTTCATCTGCACCAACGCGGTATAAAAACATTTCCAAGACTTCTCGCGCGACGAAGAGACCGAAGTGTTCACATTGATCCTATGGTATGCCATCTCCTTGTTAATCACGTAAATACGGTTCGCGTGCACCAACGACATGTAGACGAACAACATGTCTTCCGAAGATTTTAAATCCTGAAACCGCAAATGGTTCTGTTCCACCATCGCGCGACGGAACAACTTGTCCCACGCCCATCCCTTAAAGATGTTGAAAATGCAATCCGGCGCGTCATGATAGGAAAAGGGATTGTTCCCTGGTAAAAACGCTTCCTTGACGCTAAACTTCATGTCGCTGCACTCACGAGTCCGCTCGTCGTACTCCCAGGAGCGCACCACGCCCACGTCCGCGTCTTGCTCCACACAAGATACGTACAACGCTTCTAACATTTCCGGCGAAAAAAAGTCATCGGCATCCAAAAAGGCCAAATATTCTCCCTTCGCCAACCCAAGCCCCGCATTGCGCGCCATGGCCGGCCCTTGGTTGTTTTGATCCACGATTTGAATCCGTGCATCCTTCTTTTGATAACTCTGCATCAACCGCAAGGAACCGTCCGTCGAGCCGTCGTTGACCAGAATAATTTCCAACTCCTTGAGCGTCTGGCCAGCCACGCTGTCCAGACACTGCGCCAAATACTTCTCCGCATTGTACACCGGTATGATGACCGATACCTTAATCACGTCTTCCTTCCTATTTCCCTTCTTATTCTCTTTCTTATTTTCCTTCTCATTTCCCGCCTTGTTTCCCATCTTTCACACCCCCTGCCGCACGTTCCCCAGCCCTATATTTCACCGTCATTCCCTTGCCGTAGCTTTACGTTATTTTTCCGGATAAAGCCCCGCGGCCACCAATGCCCTCACCTCTTGCACGACGCTCTCCTTATCCTCCTTGTAAGTAACCCCGAACCATTTGTCATGGGATTTCAACACCTTTACCGCCACCTTATGCTCCGTTAAAAGCCCCCCGATGATGGTCGGCAAAAGGTATTCACTTTTTAAATCATCCGAATCCAAGCCGGCAAGAAATTCAGTAAATCCCTTGTCCAATATTTCAAAAAACTCCGGCGTCAGCCCCCACATGTTCATGGAAACCGGAGAATCCACGTCCACCGGCATCACTTTCCCGTCCCGCTCCACGGCCGCCCCGTCCGCGGTCTTGATGATGCCGGAAGTTTCCACGATTTTCGAAAGCATCCCGTTTTCGTCCACCTGGCAGATTCCCCTCGTCACGCCGCCATTTTCACTTAATGTGTTGGCGAGTACGAAGCCCACCATACTGATTTGCAACCTATCTGCCTTGCCAGCCGTCCCTGAAACACGTTCCAGTTCCTTATATGCCACTTGGTACGCTTCTTTGCCATAATAATCATCCGCGTTGATGACCAGGAACGGCTCGTGTACCACGTCCCTGCAACAAAGGATGGCCTGACCGGTTCCCCAAGGCTTGGTTCTTTCCACGAAAGTGGTCTTATAAGGCTTTGGGATGTCATCCACCTCTTGGAACGCGTATTCTACCTGCACCTTTTTGGCAATCCTATTTCCAATAATCTCCTTAAAGTCCTTCTCCAAATCCTTGCGAATGACAAATACTACCTTGTCAAACCCTGCCTCCATCGCATCGTAAACGGAGTAATCCATGATGATTTCCCCGTTCGGCCCAACCGGCTCTAACTGCTTGATCCCTCCGCCAAAACGACTGCCAATTCCCGCCGCCATCACGACCAATGCCGCCTTACTCATCTTCGCTTCCCCCTTCTGTTTCCTCTGTTTTATCCTCGGCTTCTCCCTTGTCGGCCCCGTCACTCTTTCCGGCTTCGTCAACCTCCACCACCAACCGCTCGTGGCTGGCCTTTCCCAAACTGATTAATTTTTCAAACGCTTCCTCGTCCCGCTTCTTGTCCTCCGGCCGGATATGGTACGTCGGCACGATACGGGACACGATTTCTTTGATGTCGCACTCCTCGTCGCTGGCCGCCTCCTCCAACTCCCGAAGCTGGCTTAAAAAATGCACCTCGTCAAACTCCAACGGCTTCCCTATGAAAATCAGGTTGTTGTTCGTCTTTTTCAACCCCTCGTCCGCCATCAAAAGCTCTTCTTGTAACTTTTCTCCCGGCCTTAACCCGGTATACTTGATTTCCATGTCCACGCCCAGCGTATAGCCCGACAACCGAATCAGGTTCTTCGCCAAGTCCGCGATCCTGACCGGCTCGCCCATGTCCAAGACGAAGATTTCCCCGCCGCGCGCATAAGCCCCCGCCTGCAAGACCAACGAGACCGCCTCCGGTATCGTCATGAAATAGCGAATGATGTCCGGATGCGTCACCGTTACCGGCCCTCCCGCCTCCATCTGTTTCTTAAACAGCGGAATCACGCTCCCGTTACTGCCAAGGACGTTTCCAAACCGAACCGCCACGTACTCCGTGGAAGAATACCTACTGAACGTCTGAATGATCATCTCGCACAATCGCTTGGACGCGCCCATGATATTGGTCGGGTTGACCGCCTTGTCCGTGGAAATCAACACGAATTTCTTCACATGGAACTTGTCCGCCGCCCGCGCGGTCTTGTAAGTTCCCAACACGTTATTCTTGATGGCCTCGTTGGGACTGTCCTCCATCAACGGCACGTGCTTGTGCGCCGCCGCATGGAATACCACGTCCGGCCGATACCGCTCCATCACGCCCTCAATTCGCTTTGTATTACGAACAGATCCAATCAACGTCTCCAGCCGAAGTCCCGGATACCTCCTCTTCAATTCCTGCTGAATGTCATACGCATTATTTTCGTAAATGTCAAAAATAATCAACTGGCGCGGCTGGTGCGCGGCAATCTGACGACAGAGTTCGCTTCCGATGGAACCGCCGCCCCCGGTTACCAGCACGCACTTGTTGTGCACGTACTCGCCAACACTCTCCATGTCAATCTCAATCGTGTCGCGCCCAAGCAAGTCGTCGATGGACACCTCGCGCAACTTGGATACGCCGATGTCCTCGTTAATCAACTGATACATCCCCGGCAAAACCTTCAGCTTGCACTCCGTCCGATTACAAATGCGCAAAATGTCCCTTGTCTCTTTCGTACTCGCAGACGGAATCGCCAGAATAATTTCTTTTACATTGTACTTCTTCGCATACTCCTCAATTACGTCCCTGCCGCCGACTATCTTGATGCCATGTAGGTACTTGCCCTTTTTCGACGGATTGTCGTCAATCACGCAGACCACTCTTTGATTCAAATACCTGCTCGTCTTCAGCTCCGTGATAATCATGCTACCGGCCTCGCCCGCGCCAATCACGATGGTATTGCGCTCGCGCCGCTTCGAACGCGCCATCCCCTGCTCCATGATATGCAGCATCCGATAGGAAAACCGCGTAATCAGCGTCGTCATCGTCAACAACAAAAAGTAAATAATTGGGTAACTGCGCGGCTCGCCAATGGAAATCAAGGTCATCCCCAACGCCTGCAAGGCCGTTGACAAAAGGCACGCGCCAATGACGGATATCGCCTCGTGCGCGCTGGCATAAGACCACACCCGGTTGTACAAATTCAACACCAAAAAAATCACCAACGTCGTGACCACGTTAATCAACACGTACTTATGAATGCCCGGCAAATACAGCCGAAGCTCCCGCACGTCATCCATCACCCGCAAAAACAATGCCAGATACGAGCTTGCCACTATCATAATAACGTCCACGACACTCAATGCGATCATGCGCGTTCTTGAACTTTTAAGTGTGAAGAAACTTCCCATACCCTAATCCTCTGTTTCCTAGCCCCCTTATTCCCCGGGCCACCATTTTTTAGCACTTTTTTACCAACCGCAAATCCGCCCCGATTCTCAAAGCAATTCCTCTACCTTTTGCAAGGCCGCCTCGATGACCTTGTCCATGTCATAATATTTATAGTTGCCCAATCTTCCGCCAAAAATAACATGTCCTTCCTGCTCCGCCAGTTTTTTGTATTCCCCGAACAACGCGTCGTTCTGCTCGTTGTTCACTGGATAGTACGGCTCCATGCCAACCTTCCATTCCGAAGAGTACTCTCTGGAAATCACGGTCTTCTCTTGTTGTCCGAACTCAAAGTGCTTGTGCTCGATAATTCGCGTGTAAGGCACCTCGCGCTCCGTATAATTGACCACGGCGTTCCCCTGATAATTGTCCGTATCCAGCACCTCCGTCTCAAACCGCACGGAACGATACTCCAACGCCCCCAGCTTGTATCCGAAATACTCGTCAATCATGCCGGTAAACAGAATCTTGTCCGCAACGCTTTCGTTCTCCTTGATAAACTCAAAATAATCCGTGTTCGTCATCACGTCGATGCCTTCCAGCATCTTCTCGATAATCTTCGTATAACCGCCAATCGGGATGCCCTGATAACGGTCGTTAAAATAATTGTTGTCATACGTGAAGCGAACCGGGAGGCGCTTGATGATAAACGCCGGCAAATCTTTGCAATCCCTCCCCCACTGCTTCTCCGTGTACCCCTTCACCAACTTCTCGAAAACGTCCTTCCCAACCAAAGACAATCCTTGCTCCTCCAAGTTTTTCGGCTCCGTGATGCCCGTCTCGGCCACCTGCGCGGCAATTTTCCCTTTCGCCTCCTGCGGGGTACGGATGTTCCACATCTTGCTGAACGTATTCATGTTAAACGGTAAATTGTACAACTCATCCTTGTACACGGCCACCGGGGAGTTGATGTAATTGTTAAACTCCGCGAACTGGTTTACATATTCCCACACCGCCTTGTTCGAGGTATGGAAAATGTGCGCGCCATACTTGTGCACATGGATACCTTCCATTTCCTCACAATAAATGTTGCCGCCAATATGCCCGCGCTTGTCAATCACCAGGCACTTCTTGCCCCTCTTGTTCGCCTCGTAGGCAAACACGGAACCATATAGTCCCGAACCCACAATCAAATAATCGTATTTCATCATCTGCTCCTTTTCCAATCTGCCTATTCCTTCACCACAAGCAACGCGCCAACTGCCTGCTTCCTCGCGCTACCGCTTTCACGGCGCACCCTACTGGTACTTCTCAATTTCCAGGTACCTCGCCCAGAACTCATAGGAGGTGAGGTATTTCTTCCTTCTTTTGTAAGCTTCTTTGATTCGGCCTTGGTACTTCGCATACTTCTTTCTTATTGCCTTATGATACGCACGTATCCTTTTGTACTCGGCCTTGTTCATTGACCTTAATTCACCCTGCATCTCAAAGAGATTCACCGCCAGCAAATTTTCATGAAACGTCTGCCTCTGCGGATTAAAGAACTCATCATAGGAAATCACGGCCACCTCTTTCTCCATCCACCGTCTCGGCCAGAAACGCTGTCCATTTGCCGTAAGCCTATAAAAAACTTTCTGCAGGAAATTGGTCGGATCCATGCGATAAACATCATCTGGGTTTACACTAAATCCAAGCTCCTCCACATCCTTTAACTTGGCATTTAACGCCCCCTTTTCCATCATGAGACTTTCTCCTGACACCGTTTCAATAAACTTCGGTCCCTTCATATAATCATTCCATGCATCCAGAATCAGTTGCGCCGCATTATAATTAAATCGATGCAATTCTTCTAACAAGCGATCTTCATAATGAGCGACGATCTCATCCTCCTTATCATAATCATCACAAGCGTTCATAATCATTGCATTGCGAAACGTCTGATAATAGTTCATTGACGCACTGTATTTTGTAACAAATCCCATATGCCATAGGCAAATCCCGTTCATGGTAATCGTCTTGACCTGGTTGCGTACCCCGAATTCAATGTCGTCCCCACGGATAAATAATGGAAGCGGAAGTCCGTTCTCTTTAATCAGTTCCATAGGAATACAACAATACCACCACGCCGCATAACCGGCCTCCATCTCCGTGTTCACATTTTCATTAATCAGCATATTGGTAATGGAACACATATAACGTGGCACCTTGATGGGACGGTGCACGCCATTGTACATGTATCCCGCATCCTCATGAAACCATGCCATTCTCTCATAATACAACATGGCTCCGCTGATAACGTGCCTGCAATACTTCTCCTTGGCAAGGCTCAGCAAATGATAGGTGCGGAACAAGCTTTCCGGTAAAAGCAACACGTCATCGTCCATCAACAACACGTGCGTCAAATCCTCGCGTTCCTTCATGGACTCTATCATGCCACGGGCAAATCCGCCCGCCCCGCCGACGTTTTTATTCGGATGCAAAAATACGCCGTCGCCCTCTATCTCTTCCTTTGACAGCGTTCTTCCATTGTCCACTACGTGCACGCTCCAATGAAACCGCATCTCCTCATCCGCGAGCAACTGTTCTTTCAACATCTCGACATTTTTTTTAATGTACGCTTCCTTTTTGAATGTCGTGGTCGCAATGCCAATGTGCAGGTCCCTTATTTCTCCCTCCTCGACCAATGCCTCATAGGAACCGCCATAAAATTCACAATCACCATACGTCTTGATGGAAAAGCCAAAAATCTGTTCCTTCACGTCCAACGGGATTTCCAACTCCAACACGGTTCGCTCTGCAAAATCATACTTTTCTCTTACATAAACCTTGCGTTGCTTGGATTCGGCTACCAAATGATACCCTTCGATTCCGACCTCGAACCTTCCCGTCATTTCCAGTTTTATGAATAATCGCTCAATATTGGTATATCTCTTCCATTTTGCCACGGAAATCCCATTAAAGTAGGAACAAAAGTTATAATCCTTATAATGTGACAAAAGCAACCGCCCGGTTCCATCTTCCAACACCTCGCAAACATTTTCCGCACCCTGATAATATAGCCCCCATGGTGCCGACTGCGGTCCTTGGTTTGGAAGCAAAATGTTCTGAATCTTGATCCTCTTCTTTCCCATTTTCAACCTTTCCTCTCACTTTATTGGTATTTATCAAGTTCGAGATACCTTTCCCAGAATTCATCTGACACAAGATAATTCCGTTTTTGAAAATACTCCTTATTGACCTTGTTTCTCCTTCTCTTATACTTCATATAAACTTGTATGGCCTCCCACATGACCTTGCGGAAACGCTTTCTGTCCTGAACTCGGATTTCCCCCTCTTTCGTATATGGATTCACAGAAATCAGAGATTCCCGAAACGCCTGCCGTTGCGGGTTGTAAAACCAGTCAAAGGCAATTACCGCAGGTTCTTTTTTCAATTTCCTTTTTGGCCAGAATACTTGCCCGTTAAACGTCAGCTTATATAAAATCGAGTCGATAAATCTTCTGTCATCCAACACATAGACCCTTGTCAAGTCAACCGGTCGATCCGTCAATTTTTCAAGATCCATAAGTGCCGCGTTCCGGCTGCTCATGGCCGCAAGCCGCTCCTGGCATCGCTCTTCCTCTATAAAGGAAGGGCCTTTCAGAAAATCCTTTACCGCATCCACGAAAAATTCCGTAGCCCTATAATTATAACGAAGTATCTCCGTCAAGAACTGCCCCACGAAATGTTTCATGATATGCTCCTGCATTTTCATGTTCCCATTACATGCCGTGGCAATCAGGAAATTACGAAACACCTGGTAATACTCCATAAAGTAATTGAACTTTGTCACGAACCCTAAATGCCAGACACAAATCCCATTCATGGTGATAAATTTCGCATGGTTACGCAAACTGTACTCCGTGTCATCCCCACGAATAAACACGGGAAGAGCATACCCACTTCGCTCAATCACCGAAGTCGGAATACAACAATACCACCATCCCGCATACGTATCCGGCTGATTCGTGTCATACTCCTCATTGTACAAAATACGCTCCTTCTTATTTAAGGTCCTCCGTCCCTTTAACGTCAATTGATATCCGTCCCTCACCACGAAGCCGACATCCTCGTGAAACTCATCCATATTTTCAAAGCGCAACATGGCGCCACTGATAAAATGCTCCTTGTATTTTTCCTTTTGCAGCAACAACAACATATACGTCCTGCGAATGCTCTCAGAAAGAATCTCGACGTCGTCATCCATCAATAGCACGTTCGTCGCCTTTGGGGTCTGTCGCAGCGACTCCATCATGCCTCGTGTAAAGCCTCCCGAACCGCCCACGTTCTTATTGGGATGATAAAAGATGTGGTTCGTCTCAACCTCCGCCCGTTCAAGAGTCCGACCATTATCAATCACATGTATATATAAATTCGGCCCGATCGTTTCATCCGTTAAAAGTTCCTCACGAATCAATTGTAAATTTTTCCGGATAAACTCCTCTTTCTGAAACGTGACCGTGGCGATTGAGAGTACCACGTCGTTCCATTCTCCCGCATCCACGTCGGTATAATACGCGCCGCTGTAAATATGGCAATCCGATTTCGTATTCACCTCGAAAGCAACAAGGGTCTCTTTCGAATCTGGAACCTCGATTTCTATTACCGTCCGCTCCCCACACGCAAACTTCTGGGAACTATACACTTTTTCCCGCGTTGCGTTTTGCAACAGATGGTATCCCTTTATCATGAGCGTGAAATCTCCCTCCACCTCCAAACGAAGGAAGAACCGTTCCGCTTTCGTATATTCTTTCCATTTTTTTAAAGAAAAGGCGTTCAGATACGTCATAAAATCACAAACGTTGTACCCTGCCACAGAAAGACAACGTTTTTTCTCATCATATACCGTCTGAATGCTTTTAAAAAAGAGTTTGTCATAATTACAATATCTATCCTTGTCTGGAAACAAGATATTTTGCAGTTTTAATTCCATAATTTTGCCCTACCGATTCTCATTCATGTATTCCGCCGCCACTTCTTCCACCAATCCGCTCTTTTTCACCACGCCGTGATCCAACCAAATGGCATGGTCGCACAAATCCTTGACCGAATTGATGTCATGGGAGACATAAAGCAACGTGGTTCCCCCCTGCAGCATCTCGTTCATGCGCCCATAACACTTCTGCTGAAACTGATAATCTCCCACCGACAAAATCTCGTCCACGACGAGGATATCCGGCTTGACCATCGTGGCGATGGCAAACCCCAACCTGGCCTGCATGCCCGAAGAAAAATTCTTGATTGGCACGTCCTGAAAATTCTCCAACTCCGCAAACCCGATGATTTCGTCATAATGCTCCTGCATGAACTTGCGCGAATGTCCCAGCACCGTGCCATTTAAAAACACGTTCTCACGTGCCGTCATGTTCATGTCAAACCCCGCTCCCAACTCAATCAGAGGTGCAATCGTCCCCACGGTACGTATCGTTCCCTTATACGGCTTTAATATACCGCAGATTGCCTTCAGCAAGGTGGACTTGCCGGAACCATTGATTCCAATCAATCCCCACGCCTCCCCTGCCTTGACTTTCAAATTGACATCCTTGAGCGCCAAAAATTCCTGAAACATCAGCTCGTGCTTAATCAACTTTATAAAATATTCTTTCAGGTTGTCCACCTTTTCCGAGGCCAGGTTGAACCGTATCGTCATATTTTCCACGTCAACAATATACTCTTCACTCATCTTCCCATGCTCCTATACATATAGTATGAACTTATCCTGCGTCTTTTTAAACACGAACAGCCCAATAAACAACACGACAAACGAAAACAGCCAGCCGCCCCAGAAAATGGCCGCGTCCGTAAAACGGCCATACAAGACAAGGTCACGGAAGTGCTGGATATAATAATACATCGGGTTCAAATGCGTGATAATCCAACGCACCCACTCCATCTTGTCCAACATCTCAATCGGATAGAAAATCGGGGTCAAGTACATCCACGCCGTCGTGAACGCATTATAAATATACTGCACGTCACGGAAAAACACGTTTGCCGCAGACAACAAGAATCCCAAACCACAAGCAAACAAATAGATTTGTATGACGACCACCGGAATCAACAACATATACAAACTGAAATGCGCCCGCGTGACCAACATGACCAAAAACAGCGCTCCCATGGAGAATACAAGATCCACCACCGAGCTCGTAATCTTGGCCAAGGTAAAAATGTACTTGGGCACATATATTTTCTTTAGCAAGGCCGAATTGTCCAGAACGGAATACATGGCCATGTGGGTAGAACTGTTTACAAATTCAAACAACGCGCTTCCCGTCAGCAAGTACACCGGAAAATTGTCAATTCCCCGGTCAAACATCTGCGAAAACACGATGGTCATGACAATCATGATAAGGAGCGGACTCAATATACTCCATAAATATCCCAGAAAACTCCTCCTATACTTTAACTTGACATCCCGCACCACCAGCTCACGCAACAAATCCTTGTACTGGATTAAAACATTAATTCGCTCAATCATCGCCGCCATCTCACAACATCCTCCCAATATGGCCTTCCCGCTGCCGCTCCTGGCAACCTTTCCTTTAAAAAAAGTTGGTTTTTTCGATTGACGAAACCGATCAATCATTTAGACCAACTTAATTTTCCCACTCCATAATTTTAGTAACTCGCACAATTCAAGCAACTCATTCTATTATACCCATCATCAGACTGATTATAGCAAAAGACTCCAAGAATGTCAAATCTTGTTATTTTTCGACTTGATTTTCATCACTTTTCGCAAATAATCGACGAACCAGCCGAGGAAAACAACGGATTTTCAAAACAACCCAAGTCCCCGCCGCACAAAATACAATCTTTGCCGCCAAGTACACGACAACGTCAGGTACCCCGTGTCCCACAAGCCCCTTCAAAATCCCGTCCCACGGCACCCCCTTCAACTCCACCGCATGAACGCACAACACGATTAACGAATTCCGGCCAAAGAACAGTAACGCCTTGGAAACCCACCTCGTTTTTTCTTCCAACACTTTCGAGAAACACAATACCACGTAACTCCCTGCCAACGCCCCGGCATAATCAAGCAATCCATGGTTAAAGCGGTTTTCAACCAAATACATCTCCCCGCAAAACAAAATACAAAACACCCACAACGCCACGATTCCCACCGAAATTTCCTTCGGAAGCTTCTTTTCCATCACCCCATACTTGTGTGCGAGCATCCCTAAATACACAAAACTCGACGCGACCATGCCAGACTGAATGCTAAGAGGCATCCACGCCGCCCCGCTGCTTGTAAACCCCAGCAGGGCGACAAAAAAGATACACGCGCCACAATGCTTCCACCGCATGAAATAACGTACGATGACCAACGCGAAAAACAATGCCGGCAGAAACCAGATTGCCCCGACCGTGGGCACACAAAACCCTTCCCCAATCCAAATCTCATGTATCTCTGATCCATTTCCATACAATCCGGCCAAAATCTGATTCACAACCGTTTTCCAAGCAGCCTCGAACGTACCTAGCCACTGATACGCGCCATGCACCGCCCTCGGCATAATGAATCCCCACGCAATCACATACGGTGCCATCAACTGCTTTGCCTTATTTTTCGCATACTCCTTCACCGGCAAGCGGTCATTCAGAAAATACCCGCTTATCAGGAAAAAAACCGGTACATGAAACGTGAACACAAATTGATTAATTCTGACTGATCCCAAATGCCCGGCTATGATACACAATATCGCAATTCCCTTGGCAATGTCAAAATATTCGATTCTTTTGTTCATACTATTCTTTATCCTTATTCTACGACTTCTCCACGCTTCACGGCCGCGATTTTTTCACGTATGGCGGCAACCGATTCCTCGTTCGGCCACGCCACGGACAATGGCGCACCCGAATATGAATAGCAATACTGCATGTCACCGGTTCCTTCCGCCGCCACGGACACGATGTTCCATCCCTGCCCGCTGTCCAGCTGGCTCTTAATCAAGCTCTGAATCTGCTCCGCGCTCATGTTGGTATCCACGTTCCCGCTGACACTCTCCAAAATCCCGTTCGCCCCCGCCAAAATCGCCGGAGAAATCGCCTTCTCAATCATCGCCTTGATAACGGCCTGCTGGTTTTTCCCTCGCTGATAATCGCCGCTCGCCAGATGTTGCCGCTCCCTGGAGAAAGCCAACGCCTCTTTTCCGTCAAAATGATTTACACCTTGTACCACGTCCATCACTAGACCAGAATCCGAGGACGTCGTAAACGCGAACTCGGAATACACGTCAACGCCGCCCAAAGCGTCCACCATCTGAATCAGGGACGTGAAATTCACCCGGGCATAAAATTGAATTTCCGTATCATACAGTTCACCAAGCGTCGCCATGGACGTGTCCACGCCATAAATGCCGGCATGCGTCAGTTTGTCCCTCGCCCCGCCGGTAATTCCAGGAAACGCCACGTAATAATCTCTCGGTGTCGTCACCAGTAGCACCTGATGCGTTTCTGGATTGACCACGGCCAAAATGTTCACGTCACTCCGGCTGTTCGTCTCAATCGCACCATATACGTCAATACCGCTGATATAGACCACGAATGGCTCTTCCCTCACCTTCACGTCAATCGCGATATTCTTAATCTCGCTTTCCACCTCATGGGAATATATAATCTTCACACTGTCCGAATACCCCTCGAACGCCTCCTCCAAAACCGCCATATACGCCTCATTATATATAATGGCATCCACCTCGCCAGATTGCAAGGCCGCCGCCTGCTCACTAAGCCCATTATACTCCACGGTGGCAATCTCTAAACCAAGTTTCGTATTAATCTCCGAAATCGTCCCCCGAATCTCGTCGCCTTTCATCGCGTACTGCACACCAAAGCTATAGCTCGCGGCATCCTCAATCGTCTCTGCCGGATTATCCTTGAGTACCGCCACCACAACCTTGTCGACCTTCTTGTCACCACCACTGATGGCCGCCACCATGGTATTCGCCTTCACCACGTAATATGAGCCAAACACTAGAACGGCCGACATGAATACGCTAATCAGCTTCCCTGCAATGCCATGCCCCTCTGCTTTCAACTGGGTCAGCAAAATCAACAAGAATACAATCAGAAGCACCAATGAAAACACTGCCAAGTACTTCCCGGGCAGCATGTTCAAAAACAATACCGATATGATAAAGCCAATACTGGCCACCAGTTCAATCCCAGCCAACACCAGACCGACGTTACGGCTTACTCTATAGGTATCGATTTTTCCCGACTGGCTTCTCCTGCCCCTCGCCCCATGTCCGCCACTCTGGGCACCCCGAGTGCCCTGCGCACCGGTTCTTTGCACTCCCTGCGAACTTGTCCTCTGTGTACTCGGCCTTCTTGTGCCCGTCCCCCGTGCTCCTGCATTCCTTCCCCTTGACTGAACTGATTTGTTGCTCCCCTTTTCCATCTATGAGCTTCCTCCCTAAACTGACATGCCTATAATTGCAATCCACTCCATGGATACAAACCGACCGCCCCATGCTTTTACACTCTCGCAATCACCATAATAAATACGCACCGTTACATTATAAACATTCCCCCGACAAAATTCAACCTGTTATATCATACAAAATTTATCGGGCGAAGCAAAAATTTGCTCCAATTTTGTCAGAAAAGTACGACAAAAAACGAGAGACCTCCAAATACTTGGAAATCTCCCGCCTCATTCCGCTATTGCAAGATGCCGGTCGTTTCATCAAAATAATAAATTCTTCCGTCAATCCAGTTCCACCCTTTGGCCATCGCACCCGTAGTCAAGTCAAAGTAGTATGTGCCATGATTCGTATAATCCCAGCCCTTGACCATGCCACCATAGGCATCATAGCGTACCCACTTGCCACCACTGCTGAACTGGTACACATCCTTTCCTACCGCCACCGTGCCGTCCCGATCAAACCAACGCCAGTAACCGTCAAGAAAAACTTCCTTGCCACTCTCTACCACTTGAATTCCCGTCGTTTGGTCGAAATAGTAATATCCCTTGTCTGTCTCTTTAACCCCTTTCGACATTGCACCGGTAATCGGATCAAAATAATACGCTCCCTGACTCGTATAATCCCAGCCTTTCACCATTTCTCCCCGAGCATTATAACGCACCCACTTGCCGCCGCTGCTACGCATATATACATCCTTGCCTGCCGCCATCGTGCCATCCGCGTCAAACCAACGCCATGCATTGTCCACAACGGCCTCCTTGCTCGTGGCCTTGATACCGCCCTCGTAAAAATATCTCTGGCCGTTTTCAGTCACCCAACCGTTTTTACTTCCATCATAGCTGCCATATCCAGCCGCCTCGCGCGCTTTCCACACCAGCTCCTTTGCCGCCGGATCCTTGACCACCATCACGGATCCATGCCGGTTCGGGATAGAATTGCCATACGCGTCCTGCGTCGTGATTCTGGCGGGTGCGCACCATAAATCTCCCAACCCATTACTCTCCGTCACGAAAATCCCGTTCGTTCGGTCGGTCGTCCCATACGGATAATCTTCCAACTTGTCCGTAAAGCAATAATATTTTCCTCTATACTTCACGGTACTTGGGCCTTCGTATCCGGTCACGACATCATTGCAAACCTTCTGCCACTTCGACTGGTCCGATGCCTGGTTCAAATCCGCAATGCTCCAGATTTCGTTTGTCACGCCATCCTTCTTAATCGTCAGGTAATATCTGCCATCTTCTTTGTACAAAGAGCCATCAATCCGATTGTTAGAATACTCTGGCAGGTTAATCGGAAACGCGTCGCTGTAGCTTACCCTCGGCTGTGCACCTGGATCCTGCGCCGGATCCGCCCCCGGTGCGAGCCCGGTCGCCTTAATCAGGTACGGCTTCATCTCATCTCTCTGCGCCTCCCCATGGAACTGTCCATAGTACCCAAGACTGGCCACGATCCAGACCGTGCCGTCATCATCCACCATCATGTCCGGTGCCACCATGTCAAAATCCCATCCCAATTTTCCCGGTGGAAGTTCCGTCACGCCAACATTCGTCGCGCTGCCGCTGTTCGGATAACTCCAGTTTACCAAGTCCTTCGAGCATCCCAACATCGGCGTAATCCGCTTGGAACTGCCCTGCCACTGCGTATATCCGGAAAGCATCCAAAAATACCCATCCTTATAAATAATGGCCGGGTCGTGCAAGGTAGAGACGTTATACGGTGTGTTGGGAATCCATGCCGTTGACGCGTCTCCTGGTGTCGCGTCCTGATAAGCCACCCCTATCTTAAAAAAATTATAACCGTCCGTAGACACGTACAACGTATCCGTCTGATCCTCCTGACTGTTAAAGAACACACCCAACATAATCTCCGGGTAATCCGCCGCCTGAACATGGCTGTCTTTCAAAAATAAGATCGACAACGCGAGTAAAAGCGGGCAGACATACCACCTTACTTTTTGTTTCATTAACTGCATCTCACTCATCTCCTTCTTGATTTCTATGTTTTAACCATCATACCATATCTGTCGGCACTTTGCACTATGTATTTTTTAATCCGTCCCACTTCTGATCCTTCTCGCTCAGGTTCAAGCTCGTTCCGTCAGCCAAACGATACCCCGCCGCGGACGCGCTTCCCTGATACTTACCTACCAGTTCCGGCCATTCAATACCAATTTCCGGGTCATTCCATGCCAAACCGCCCTCGTCTCCTGGGTGATAAAAGTCCGTACATTTATAACAGAACTCAGCCACGTCGGACAACACCAAAAATCCATGCGCAAACCCCTCAGAAATGTAAAACTGCTTCTTGTTCTCCTCCGTCAGTTCCACGCCGTACCATTTCCCATACGTCTCACTACCCGAACGCAAGTCAACCGCCACGTCAAACACCCTGCCCTTGATCACGCGTACCAACTTTCCCTGCGGATGCTGCTTCTGGAAATGCAAACCACGCAGAACCCCCTTCACACTCATGCTCTGGTTATCCTGCACGAACACCATGTCAAGTCCCGCCTCGTGCATGTCCTTTTGATTGTAAGTTTCCACAAAATAGCCACGGCTGTCGCCGTGCACGGTCGGTTCAATCACGTAAAGCCCTTCAATCGAAGCCTTTGTCACCTTAATCTGTCCCATCTGTCACTTCCCCCAAATTTCTTCTAATCTTTGCCGCATCGCCGCTTGACCCAATAATCATTCTTCAGTAAAAAACGCGACTTCCAGAGTCAACGCCTCCCCCGCAAGCAACGGGGCATCAATATCCAAGTTCCTTCAAATATCGACCCAGCGCGTTCTGCCATGTCGGCAACGGTTCAAACCCAGCCTCCACAAGCTTTGCCTTGGAAAGCCTGCTGTTAAACGGACGCGCCGCCTTGGAAAGTCCATATTCTTCCGTGGTCACGGGAACGACCCTCGTCGCATACCCCGCCTTATTAAATATTTCGCAAGCAAACTCATACCAGCTGATATAACCACCCTCGTTCGTGGCATGATAATAACCATATTTGTCCGTTTCCATCATGTCGACCAACAAACGCGCCAAATCATATGTATAAGTCGGCGTACCTACCTGGTCATTCACCACGCGCAAGGTGTCATGCTTTTTGCCAATATCCAACATCGTCTTGATGAAATTCTTACCATTCAGACCGAATACCCACGCGATACGGACAATAAAAAACTTCTCCAGGTTTTCCGAAACGGACAGTTCGCCTTCCAATTTGGTCTGCCCGTACACGTTGAGCGGCTTATAGTCCTTGCAGTCCGGTTGCCAAGCCTCGCTTCCCTGCCCGTCAAACACGTAATCCGTGGAAAGATAAATCATCTTACTGTCAAGCTTCTTACACGCCCGGACAATGTTCTTCGTCCCGCCCGCGTTAATCGCCCTTACCTTTTCCACCTTGTCCTCGTCCTCCGCCAAATCGACGGCGGTCCATGCGGCACAATGAACAACCGCATCCGGACAAACCTCATCCATCACCCGTTCCACCGCATCCGCGTCCGTGATGTCAAGGGAAACATATGGCATCCTGGTCACGGCCGTTTTATCCTGCACGCCGGAATACTCCGACGCGACGTCCGACCCAATCCCCTCGTGGCCACGTCTCGCCAGTTCGTTCATCACGTCATGTCCAAGCTGCCCGGCCACGCCGGTTACAAATACCTTCATATGCAATCCTCCCATGTCTACCGATTCGCATACATCCTCTCATAATAATTCTGATACTCACCGGAAATAATCGTCTCCCACCAGTCGCGATTGTCCAGATACCACCGTATCGTCTTCTTGATGCCATCCTCGAACTTCGTCTCCGGCAGCCACCCCAACTCTCGATGAATCTTGGCCGGATCGATGGCGTAACGCATGTCGTGCCCCTTACGGTCTGCCACGTACGTAATCAGACTCTCCGGCTTGCAAAGCTCCTTGCAAATCATTTTTACAATATCAATGTTTTTCATCTCGTTATGCCCGCCGACATTGTAGACCTCCCCGACCTTGCCATTATGGATAATCAAATCAATGGCCCGGCAATGATCCTCCACATAGAGCCAGTCACGGACGTTTAACCCTTCCCCGTACACCGGCAACGGTTTGTCGGCCAACGCATTGACAATCATCAGCGGAATCAACTTCTCCGGGAAATGGTACGGCCCATAATTGTTCGAGCAACGACTAATGGTCACCGGCAAGCCATACGTACGATAATACGCAAGAACCAGCAAGTCGGCTCCTGCCTTGGAACTACTGTAAGGAGAACTCGTATGAAGCGGGGTTTCCTCCGTAAAGAACAAGTCCAGGCGGTCAAGCGGCAAGTCCCCGTACACCTCGTCCGTTGAAACCTGGTGATACCGCGTGATGCCATATTTCCGGCACGCGTCCATCAAAGTCGCCGTACCGATAATGTTCGTCTGTAAAAAGATTCCCGGGTCTTCAATGGAACGGTCAACATGGCTTTCCGCCGCAAAATTGACCACGATGTCTGGATGTTCCTCCTCAAACAAACGCTCCACCATCTCGCGGTTACAAATGTCAGCCCGCACGAACCGAAAATTCGGATTGTCCATCACGGGTTCCAACGTGGACAAATTTCCCGCATAAGTCAGCTTGTCCAGACAGATGATACGGTAATCCGGATGCTTCTCCAACATGTGAAATACAAAGTTGCTGCCAATAAACCCGGCCCCGCCGGTCACAATAATTGTCATAATATACCTCCCTGCTATGAGCACTTAGCGTAGCTTCCTTATTAATTAATATAGATGCTCCTGATATTTTCCGTCCAGTACGTCCTTCAAATACTGCCCGTACTGGTTCTTCTTCAAGCCTTCATAAACCGCCAAAACATCTTCCCTTGAAATCCATCCATTCAAATACGCAATCTCCTCCAGACATGCAATCTTACGATGTTGGTGCGTCTCCATGGTCTTGACAAAATTTGTCGCATCCGCCAAAGATTCGTGCGTTCCCGTATCCAGCCAAGTAAATCCCTGACCAAGTAGCTCCACATTCAGTTCGCCGTTTTCCAAATACATCTGGTTCAAATCCGTAATCTCATACTCTCCACGAGCCGAGGGCGTTAAGTCTTTCGCGTACCCGACCACGCGGTTGTCATAAAAATACAATCCCGTCACACAATAATTGCTCTTTGGCTTCTCCGGCTTTTCCTCAATAGATATCGCCCGTCCCTCTTTGTCAAACTCCACGATACCGAAACGCTCTGGATCGTCCACGTAATAACCAAATACCGTGGCACCCCTGCCTTCCTCCGCATTCTTCACCGCGGTCATCAACCGCTTCTTTAATCCGTGACCCGCAAAAATATTGTCCCCCAAAACCATGGCCACCGTGTCATCCCCGATAAAATCCGCACCGATAACAAATGCTTGAGCCAATCCGTTTGGAGCCGGTTGAACGGCATATGTAAGATTCAAGCCAAACGGATGCCCGTCCCCGAGCAAATCCTCGAAACGCGGCGTGTCCTGCGGCGTGGAAATAATCAAAATGTCCCGAATGCCGGCATTCATCAACACGGACATCGGATAATAGATCATCGGTTTGTCATAAATCGGCAACAACTGCTTCGAAGTCACCCGCGTGAGCGGGTACAAGCGCGTGCCAGAACCCCCAGCAAGAATAATTCCCTTCATCTTTCAGTACCTCTCTTTATCGTTTTTTCTTATTCAATTTCCCTGCTTCCTCTAATTTTATCATGCAATACTTATCACAAAAACACATTCCATAACACGTAACCTTTTCGTACCCTTCATGAATGAATTCCGTAGCATACCCTTTCTCCTCTATCTGCTTTAATGCCTTATCACACCCTTCACTCTGCTTTGCAAAGTGCTTGACTCTTTTAAGCTCTATCACAAACGCCTGGTGATGCGGATTGTGCGGCCGTAAAAGAATATCCGGCCGCCCTTCCCCTTGCTCTCTATTGGACAAAATCCGATATCCGCCGAAGCCGCTCAAAATTCCTAACAAATAGCCATGGTAAAACTTCTCGCCCTCGTCATAATAACTAATACTAAAGCTTAACTGCCCATTAATAGATTCCTCCATCTTTCTCGCGTCTTGTTCTCGCATTGCCTGATAAAACGGCTGAAAGTCCACCTTGCGAACACTTTCATCAAACCAAGTTCGAATTGTATTTTTATAAATATAATTTACTTCCTTGTTCGGAACCGTCATGGTCAGATAAATCGTTTCCTCCTCAAGCCTCTGCGATACCGCTTTCAGATATCCAGTAAAAAATAGGAAATTCCATAAATTGTCCTGATTCTCATAAATTTCTCCATACGTAACATCTTCATGAATCGGCTTTTCCACCGCTCCCCCGGAAATCAACTCTTCAATCTCTCCCTTTGCAGCCTCGTCTGCCTTTTCTATCAGTTCACGGACAGCAGTATTGGAAGAAGTGTTCGACCAATATGGACAAGGCAACGCCACAGTATTCGTAATAGCCATGCTTACATAATTAATAATACTCCAGGGATTGTATACCTGCGTTTCTCCAAACAAATATCCATTATACCATTCCTTCGCCTCATCAATCTTATCGCACAAATCATAGAATGCTAACATTTCTTCGACTTCTATCTGTGTGAATCCAAAATACTCCGCATACCCATTATCTAAAATAAAATTCATTTTTAAATTGTTCAAACCCGCAAAAATGCTTTCCCTACTGATACGCAAGCACCCCGTAACAACTGCAAACTTCAAACAATTGTTGGTTTTTAATGCCGACTCAAACAAAGAACGGATAAAGTCAACCATCTGCTCGTAAAATCCCTTGAAAAAGGCATTCTCCAATGGCACATCATATTCATCAAGCAAAATGATCACATTGGTTCCATGGTACTTTTTCAGGCACTCCGATAAAAAGGCCAATGCCTTCGCATAAGCAATTGGCTCTGCCCGCCGATTCATAATGGCATCATACTTCTCGCGATACGCTTCCGTAAGGCAGTTTGCATCCAAAATATAATTATGCCGAACATATTCCTTGATAATCTCATCTATCAAGCTTTCATGAGCCATATAAAAATCCGGCTGCTTGGCAGATTTTAACGACATAGAAATAACCGGATACTTTCCCATATGTTCCAGATACCTATCCCCTTCGTCCATAATCTTCCTGCTGTCAAAATAATGACGGTTGTCCACAACACTACCGTCTGATGCAAGCTCCCTTTCAAAAAACGTCCTTATCATACTAAGTGTAAGCGTCTTGCCGAAACGGCACGGACGGATGAAAAGCTCCACCTTCGAACCATAATCCAACAAGTCCTTTATCATCAAGGTCTTATCCACATAGTAGTAAGCCCCATCTATCATGTCCTTATAGCTCTCGATACCAATCCCGATTGGTTTCTTCAACATGTACAGCACCTCGCTTCCTATTTTTCATTTTAGCATAGGAAACACGGTTTAGAAACAAGAAAATCATCGATGAACAAATACAAAACAAATCCATCAAGTGTGTTCAAAGAAAATGGAGTTCTCCAGAACCCCATTTTGAACCATCCTCTTCAAATTTGCCGAGAATAATCTGTTCGTCTCTATCGTTTCCTATTTCTTCTATTTTATCTATACCCCCACACACAAGATTTTAGCTCAACTGTTGAAAAAACGCTCTTTACTTTAGTACCAGCATTCCCATTTTAAAAGACTCCATTGCCAACTCAATAACCTGGGGATTGCATTCTCGGTATTTGAAATAGTAAAGCAACATCTTTATGTATTCCTCTAGTTTAAGTTTACTCTCTCTAGATACAAACTTCTTTTCTCCACACAACAAGCACTCATTCAACATCAAATACGTTGCAAAACGTTCATTCACATAAATATCTTTTTCCTCATCCGTATAGCCTTTAAACTGCAATGGCTTACGCCTAATAATCCAAGCAATCGTGTACGCAAATATCTTTTCCGTACGGACTTTTTCAATAGAATGAAACTCTTTTAATCTGAAAATATCTGCATAATAATCTAACAGCACCGCCAACATGATACGCTCATTACAATATACATAAGATTCATACCCCGCTTCACGTATAAAATCATCTGCCGTATCACGCAATTCTTCCAAACGCTGCCGAAACTTTTCTGGTGTAACTTTTTGTATAATGTCGTCATAACTCCCAATTTGGGGGTTTTGATTTATTTCACTCATTTCCATCAATTCCTTTTATCGCTCTTAATAACCTCAATTCCTTTAAGTCTAAATTCTCACTAAAAACACTGTATGCCATATCCGAATGCAGATTGCTCCTGGTATTTGAAAAATAACTTGCCACCATTTCACCAGAAAACTCATAAGACGAGTTTACCAATGTATCTTTTTTGTGCTCCCCTCTGAGTAATTCCTTCATCAATGTGCCAATCCGCCTTGATTTCTCAACTAACATCCTCTGATTCTTCATCATTCATCCCTTCCTTAATATAGTATTATTACCATATTCCGCAACATCGATTCTTTTACTCAACTCTGTCTTCTCTGGAACTTCATCAGTTAATTGAGCAGAAACTACCCATTGTGAAATGTTCTTCCAATCTATGTACGTATCTTCTTTACAAAAAGATTCACAATCTTTCCAGCCTTCCTCGCCAAGTTGAAAACATGTTGAAATGATTTCATCCACAGAATTAAGCAGTTGCGAAACAATACTCGTGTAACGCTTCAAAAATCGATTGTTCTCACGATAAGGATATTTTACTTTATGATCAAATTCCCCATATACTTCTTCTGCCAGAGTTCGGACTTGTATTTCGCAATAAAGCCTCTTAAACTCAACAACATAATGTTGAGAACGGTATCCCTTATTCGTATGTTCTCTATGAATCTTATTATGGAAAATATCACGGTCACCATATCGCGTGTAAGCTTTGGGTTGCTCAACTATTCTACATTCTTCTTTTGAACTCTCTGGAAACTTCATCATCAACCAATCAAATACTTCTTCCCATTGTTCTTTCGCTAAAATCAAGATACGAACCCCTACCAAATCACGGACAATCTCATGATAATTCATAACATTTATCCCCTCATATTTCTGGCTTTGCTCATTTCCTCTCTTACGAATAATTTTCTCAATCAAATGTTCAGGATTTTTAACTCGAGAACAAATAGAATGAATGACAATATTTCCTCCATCCGATATATCCTTTAAAATATACTCCTTAATATCTTGAGCGCAACTTTTAAAATCTTTGTCACGTTTCTGATAATCCTCGTGTATCTCCTGAAGAACTTCCCATTTCAAATCAGATTTCACAAAATCATCCCATACCGGATAATCCTTAAAGAATTGCTCCTTATCCAACATATAAACACCTTTAAAAATTCCTTTTTACAAATCCTTTTATCCCCATTGTTCAAAGCAACAATATAAACGTATAGAATATGTAAAGTATACTATTTAAGTTAAGAAATTACAAGTAGCAAATAAAAATTTCCCACACCTCTTCGACTTATTTTAACCCTTTTTCAACATATCTCACGCCATATCACTTTCCATAACATCTTCCTCATCTTCTTTATCATGCCACGACCAACCCTTCCGCCTTGATTACGTCCACGACCTGCTGCACGTATTTCGCGCACAACTCATCGGTGGTCGCCTCCACCATCACACGAATGACCGGCTCCGTACCGCTTTCGCGCACGAGAATCCTGCCGTCACTGCCAAGCGCCTCCTTGACATCCGCCACGGCGCGCTGCACGGCCGCGTTTTCCTGCGCCTCTTTCTTATCCTTCACCCGCACGTTTTTCAAAAGTTGCGGATAAATCTTCACTTCCTCACAAAGCTTAGAAAGGGACTGCTTCTTTTCCAGCATTACCTCCATCACCATCAGGGAGGTCACTATGCCGTCGCCGGTTCTCGCGTGCTTGCTGAAAATAATGTGGCCGGACTGTTCGCCGCCGAGCAGGAAACCGTTCTGCTGCATATTTTCATATACATACTTATCTCCCACGGCCGTCTGCTCGTACTTCATGCCAATCTTGTCACACGCCTTATACAGTCCCAGATTGGACATGACCGTGGTGACGATGGTATTCCCATATAGCCTTCCTTGCTCCATCAAATATTTTCCGCAAACGTAAAGAATGAAGTCACCGT
>CAOKHZ010000033.1 GCA_948468385.1 uncultured Faecalicatena sp.
ACGGTGACTTCATTCTTTACGTTTGCGGAAAATATTTGATGGAGCAAGGAAGGCTGTATGGGAATACCATCGTCACCACGGTCATGTCCAATCTGGGACTGTACAAGGCGTGTGACAAGATTGGCATGAAGTACGAGCAGACGGCCGTGGGTGACAAGTACGTATATGAAAATATGCAGCAGAACGGTTTTCTGCTCGGCGGCGAGCAGTCCGGCCATATTATTTTCAGCAAGCACGCGAGAACCGGCGACGGCATCCTGACATCTTTGATGGTGATGGAGGTAATGCTGGAAAAGAAGCAGTCCCTTTCTAAGCTTTGCGAGGAAGTGAAGATTTATCCGCAGCTTTTGAAAAACGTGCGGGTGAAGGATAAGAAAGAGGCACAAGAAAATCCGGCCGTGCAGCGCGCCGTGGCGGATGTCAAGGAGGCGCTTGGCAGCGACGGCAGGATTCTTGTGCGCGAGAGCGGCACGGAGCCGGTCATCCGCGTGATGGTGGAGGCGACCACCGATGAGTTGTGCGCGAAATACGTGCAGCAGGTCGTGGACGTGATTGAGGCAGAAGGGTTGGTCGTGGCGTAATAAAGGCAGTATAGTTCGTTAATGAATGGGGCTGTCGGGAAATGGTATTTCCGAACAATAGATAGATATGGCGCGTGAAATTCGTGGGCATCATGGGGTCAAAATGTGTTTTGACCCCAACATTCGAATGTGATAAAACTTGAATGTATCGCAAAGATGGAACGGTGTATGTTACTCTCGTACGATGACGGTCTGGTAGCCGGCCCGGCGCAGCCGCTGCTCCATCTCGCTGGCCTCGTCCAGATTGCCGTACTGGCCGACCCGGACGCGGAACAGGCCGTCCCCTTCCGTGATGGCGGCGGGAAAATCTTGCTCTAATAATTCATTCAACATGCGGTTCGCATACATCGGATTTCGAAATGCCCCGGTCTGTATGCGGAACGTGTAACCGGACTGATCCGGGGATTGTGAGCCGCTGCCGTTTATGGTCATAAGGATGCCGTTCGCAATGGCCTGCGCGATGGCATCAAAATTTTGGTCAAACAACGCGTTGTCCGTGTTGGAATTGATAAAGCCGACCTCCACCAATACGGCGGGCATCTGCGTGCGGCGCAAAACGATCAAGTTTGGCCTGGCTTTCACGCCCAGGTTTTTAAAGCCAATGGCTTCCAACTGGGCGTTGATGTTTTCTCCCATTTCCAGCTTGATTCCCGATAGGTCATAGACCAGAGATTCCACGCCGGATACGACATTGTCCGTCGGAAAGGAATTCCGATGTATGGAAACAAAAAAGTCTACCCCGGCCTCGTTGGCCTCCGTGGCTTTCTGTAAAGGCGATTCGTAAATGTCCGTGGTTCGGGTGTATAGCACGTCAATATCGTTATTCTGTAAAATTTCTCCGATGGCCAGTACGAGGCGGAGGGTGTCGTCTTTTTCCCGACGGTCGTTATAGACCGCTCCTGGGTCGCGGCCGCCATGGCCGGCATCCAGCATGATAGAATAAGGCATAAGATGTGTTCCTTTCAAAAATGCTCTGTTACAATATATGTCAGCGGGAGAAAAGTGGTTACAAGTCGCATCTTGCCGAATCCTTTTTTCTAGTTGCTTTTCACGAGTCACCAATCAAAACAATTTTTCTACAAATCTTCCATAGTCATACAAGGTAACGATTTTTCCTGACGTAATTGTTTGTCATTTGTAAAAAACATGTCGCATTTGCTAACGATTGCCGCAGCAAGTTGTAAAGAATCCATGGCTTTAAATGATTTAAACTGTCCTCGGATTTTTGCTGCTTGTTCGGCTACTTCATCGTTTATATCGACAATTTTGATATTCATATACCGGATAAATCTTTTAAAGTTGTCTACAAGTTCCAGTTTTCCGCTTGCATATGGAAAAACAAGGTATTCTTCGATAGTGATTGTGGATGTGACGATTTGTATGTTGTTGTCGAGGCACAGTTCAAAAAATCGTTTCATCTTATCCATATATAAAGCACTGTTCTCTAAATAATATATGATTGGCGAGGTATCAATATATACTCTTTTAAACTCTGTCATTTTCCCGTAACTCCCTTATATAGGCATCTGCATTTTGTCCTCTTTCCGTTGGTGGCATAACGAATTGCTCCAAGTTCCATGTTTTCTTTGGGGATTCTGTTTCTCCAATCAATTTATTTATAAATTGAATGATTTCACTGAGTCGGTCTTCTGGTACTCGCTCTAGCTTTGCAATGGCATTTTGTCTCAATGTCGTCATATAAATGCCTCCTTTGATTTTTATAAATCAAGTATCTCATTACGAAGTTTTTTTGTCAATACAAAGTTGTGCAGCGTCTGATCTAATTCAGTCCGTCCTGGTGTTATGCTGAATGGGAACACCTTTTCGATATTGAAGGGGCGTGACACCTACCGTCTGCTTAAACATTTGTACGAAGTGGGCGGTGTCGTGAAAGCCGCTTTCGGCGGCGGTTTCCTCGACACTTAACGTGGTTTGGCCCAATAGCTGTTTGGCATGGTTGATGCGCAACGTGAGGACGTATTTTTTAAAGGTGAAGCCCGTATAGCGTTTGAATTCCCGGCAGAGGTTGGTACGGCTCACGGCGAATTGACGCACCAGAAAGTCAAGCGTCAAGTCTTCCGCAAAATGCTCCTGAATGTAGGAAATAATGTCACCGTAGACATCATTTCCGGCAGAATGGGGAGGGAGAGTCTTCGTGGTTAAAATTTCGGTCAGAAGGATGTCGATTAGGCAGGAAAGCTTGTATTCATGATAGGGGGCGATTTTCTGCGTGGCCTTTAAAAGCTGAAATTGCAGCAGCTCGAAATTGGGGCAGGACTCGGCATGAAACGTGACATCCCCGTCGCTTGCAAAGGCGCGAAAAATATAAGGCATTTGCAGGCCGTCAAGATGTAGTATCGTACAGTTCCAGAAATCGCCGTCCGTGTAATATAAATGCGGCCTGCGGCAATCAATGAGGAAGCCGTCCCCTTTTTTCAAAACATAAGTCTGTCCTTCGTATTCCAACTTGCCCTGACCGTCCAGGGTGAATCGTAATTCATAAGATTCCAGACCGCTCCGGTTGGTAAAATAATCCGCCTCGGATTCCATGATACAAAATCCTTGCGGATAATAAAGGTTCTTTTTGGCCTCGTCGCTGATGATGAATTCCGGCATCAGGCGGTTGGTGCCGCACAAATGAAACGTGCCGACGTGAAAGGTGCTGATTTTGGCAATCAGTTCCGAACTGAGTTCGCGGTGGAGCTTTCGGTAACGTAGATTTTTGGTCTTTTCATTGAAGGAATCGTGTGCCGTATAAAACGGCAGCTCGGAATAATTGATGGACATGATAAACTCTCCTTTGTACGAATCTTATATTTTTTTGGATGTTATTCTATATCTTTCCCTATTTAAAAGTATTATCATTTTCAATATCAAAGGAAATATAACACATTTCCAATAAAAAGGAAAGAGAAAAGGAGAAGAGAAAATGGGAAAAGAGAGAAAAATCGGAGGAATGGATTATTTTGCGTACGCCTGCTCGGCACTGGTGTACATTTTGCCGCAGTATTTACTGAGTTCGTTTTTATCTGCCTACTATACGGACGTGGCGTTGGTTTCGGCGGGCGCGGTCGGCATGGTGGTGCTCGTCATGCGATTTACGGACGGCATCAGCGACTTGTGCATGGGCAGAATTATTGACAAGACGAATTCGAGGTTTGGAAAGGCGAGGCCGTGGCTTCTGGTCGGCACGATTGGGTTGACGGTCACGTTGCTGACGGTATTTCATGTACCGGCCGCAATATCCGCCGGAGCCAAAATCGCCTGGCTGGCCGTGACCTATTTCCTGATTATGACGGTGTTTGGAACGGTGCAAGGCGTGGCCTCCAACACGATGATTATCTATCTGACAAATGATTCGCAGAAGCGCAACAAGTTCGGAGCCTCCAACATGGCGGGGGTTTATGTCGGCGGCTTGGTGGCGACCACGGTCACCACGGTTTTGCTGGGAGCGTTTGGCTATACGCAGGGCGGCTATGACAAGACGATGTACATTTATTCGGCGGCGGTTTTGGTCTTTGGTATCTTTTCCTTTGCCCGCCTCAAGGAAACGCAAAGTGAGACGAAAAAGGATACGTCCGGCGAGAAAGTCCCGATGGGAACTATTGTCCGCAGTATGTTCCAGAATCATTATTACGTGTTCGCGGTCGTGGCCGGACTTCTGATGAATCTGACCAACGGAATCATAACCGGGCTTGGAGTATATTTTTGCCGTGACATTTTCGGCAACGCGAACCTTTATGCACTGGTCACGCTGGCACTGTTGCTCCCGACGTTGTTTGCCCTGCCGCTGGCCGTCATGGTGGCAAAAAAGCTGGGCCATCATAAGACGTTGATATATGGAAGAATCGGTTATATCGCGGGAGTCATCGTGGAAGGAATCGCGCTTTTGATGACCAACCTGCCGCTGTTTTTCGTCGGAGTCACATTTAGCGGTTTGTGCAGTTCCACGTTTGCGGCTTGCTTTACGGCTCGGGTGGCAAATATTTGTGATTATGGCGAGTGGAAATATCAGACGAACGCGTCCGGTATCATGATGAGCGCGACCAGTTTTTGCAACAAGGTCGGGTTGGGGTTTGGCTCGGCAATCACGGGAGTCATTTTGGAAATTGCGAAATATGACGGTGCATTGGCCAAGGGCGGGGAGATGCAATCTGCATACACGATTGCCGTGGAGCGGTACGCGGTGGCATTTTTGCCCATCATTTTAAATATTATCGTGGCCATTTGTCTGTATAAGAGCAATGTCGATCCACAGATGGAGCAGGTGCAAAAGGAATTGGCAAAGAGAAGGGGTGGGAAATGATGAATAAAGGAGATGTGTTAAAACGTCATTTTGTCGAGTTGGAGGGCGAAATTGACGAAAAGAAGGAGCAACCGGCCTCCTATATACGAAAGACATTTGTGATTGGGCGAGGGATCAAACATGCCGAGCTTTCAATGACCGCGCTGGGCGTTTATGAAGGATATGTGAATGGCATCCGCTTAGGTGAGCAGGTGCTGACTCCGGGATACACGGATTATCATTTCCGCGTGCAATATCAATCCTATGACGTGACGGATAAATTGGTTCAAGGGGAAAATGTGATTGCCGCCCTGGTCGGTGACGGGTGGTATCGGGGGTGCATCGGCATCGGCAGCAATCGGAACAGTTATGGGAGTAAGACGAAGTTCGCTTGTTGTTTGTTCATTTCTTATGAGGATGGCGGGGAAGAAGTCATTTGTACGGATGAAAGCTGGCATGTTTGTCAAGATGGTGCGCTTCGGGAGAACAATATCAAGACAATAGAGCGGTTTGACGCGAGGAAAAAACTGTGTGGGTGGAATTTGCCCGGATATGTGCTGCCGGATTCACAGAATTCGCAGGTGCAAAGCGCATCGGCCGCGGGAGATTCGGATGTGGGTGACGGCGCAAACTGGCATCGGGCGCATCCTGCCTCCTATGAGGGCAATGTCGTGCCGCAGGAGGGCGAACTTGTCTTGGAACACGAACATTTCACGCCGACGGTATTGCACACGCCGGACGGCAACACCGTGTTGGACATGGGACAAAATTTTGCCGGATACGTGCAGCTTAAAGTGGCGGGACCGGCTGGACACGTGGTCGCGCTGACGATGGGCGAGGTGTTGGACGAGAACGGGAATTTCACGATGAAAAATTTGGCCGCGGAGGGAGCCAGCATCATCAGCGGAGAAGTGGGACAACGATTGGAATATATTTTGGCAGGCGAGAGAAGAACGGCAGATGAGAAAAATGCGGCAGATGGGAAAAGCGTGGCAGAGGATGCCGTATCGGCGCAGGAAGCGGTAAGAGAAACGTACAAGCCGCATTTTCTGGTCAGCGGGTTCCGCTACGTGCTGGTGGAGAACTGGCCGGAGGAGGTAAAGGCGGAGAATTTTACCGGCATCGCGGTGTACTCGGACATCCCGTTCGTGGGGACGTTTACATGTTCCAATCCACTGGTGAATCAATTGGTGGAGAACGTGCGCTGGAGTCAAAAAGGGAATTTCGTGGACATTCCGGCGGACTGCCCGACAAGGGAGCGCAGCGGTTGGACGGCGGACATGGCGGTATTTTGCGAGACGGCATGCTACTTGAGCAATCCGCGCAAATTTTTGAAAAAGTGGTTGCAGGATTATAAGGCGGAGCAGGGCGAGGACGGGAATCTGCCGTATGTCGTACCGGCCGCCGGAAAGACGATGCGGCAGCGCGGCTGCATGGGGTGGTCGACGGCTATCGCCCAGATTTCCCTTATCTTGTATCGGTTTTACGGGGAAAAGGAGGACTTGGAGGACGTTTACAAGTGCGTGAAAAAATTTGTGGAGTTCAATGTCAAAAGGGCGAAAGAGCGCAACCCATTTTTCTTCTTTAAACGGGGAGCGCATCGGAAGTATATCATAGAGACCGGTTTTCATTATGGAGAATGGGTCGAGCCGGGGCGGGCGATGTATCAGGATTTTTTCAAAGACCTGCTTTACCCAGATACCGAGGTGACGACGGCATGGTTTCATGAACTCGTGATGCAGCTTGTAGAGATGGCGGAAATTCTGGAAAAGATGGAGGACGTACAAGTCTACACAAAGCTGGCGGGACATATTTACGACGCTTATCAGAAAGAGTTTATCAAAAACGATGAAGTGCATTCGAAACGGATGTGCCGTTATGTGCGGCCGCTCGCGATGCATTTGGTGTCGGAGCCGCAGGCGAAAAGAATAGCGTGTCAGTTAAATGAAATGTGCGTGAAAAATGAGTACCGCATCGGAACGGGATTTTTGACGACCTGGCAGATTTTGCAGACGCTGACGGAGACTGGATATGTTGATACGGCGTACCGCATGTTGGAGAACGAGGCACAGCCGGGATGGCTTTTCGCCGTGACTAGGGATGCGACTACCACATGGGAAAACTGGTACGGACTGACGAAGGAGGGCGTGCCGGTTGACTCGCACAATCATTTCGCGCCAGGGGCGGTCGTGGCGTGGCTGTTTTCCCACTGCGCGGGCATTCGGCCGATGGAGCCGGGATTTGGGAAAGTGCAAATCAGGCCGGTGCCGGGCGGCACGTTTACCCATGTGGATTGCAGCTACGAGAGCGTCAAGGGACGGATCGTGTCAAATTGGAAACGAGATGGGGGCACGTTTTGGTTGCATGTGGAAATACCGGCTGGGGTCGCGGCGGAGGTAGTGCTGCCAAACGGGGAGAGGCATGAAGTACATGGAGGAGCGTATGACTGGCGGTGCGTCATGCCGAAGTAGATTGGCATGGGGCAACGCCCATAAATGCGAATTCCATATAGATGCAAGCTTTATATAAATGAGAATGGAGAGGGCGTGCTTGCATCTCGATGAAGCCTAAAAAGTATACAAAGTTTACAAAAAAACGCAATCGAGTTTTTGACTCTTGCGTTTTTTTGGTGCCCTATGCTATGATGTTTTTGTACTGGCAAAAGGGGGAAGCACAGGGGAAAGGAAACTCTGTGAATACGGAAGTAAAAAATGCAGTAATAGTAACGGATAAAGAAGCCCAATATGATGAAAATGCAAAGCGTCTGTTGGGGAACAAACATATCCTTGCACATATATTGGCAAGGACGGTGGATGAATTTAAAGGAATGAACCCAAAGGAAGTCGTCTCGTATATCGAGGGCGAACCGATGATAGGCATCGTTCCAGTAGAACCCGGACTGACGAACGTGGCGAGGGAGGAGCAAGGACAACGGGTGGTCGGCTTTAATACGGAGAACGTGGAGGCTCATGAGGGGCTGGTGCGGTTTGATATCGTGTTCTACGTGCGTATGAAAGATGGTATTTCGCAAATCATAGTAAATCTAGAAGTGCAAAAGGATGTGCCTACAAAGTATAAGATACTTAACCGAGCCGTCTTTTACGTGAGCCGGTTAGTGTCCTCGCAGAAGGAGCGGGACTTTACAAAGACCAACTACGATGACATAAAGCGTGTATTCAGTATCTGGATATGTATGGGTATGGACGAAAACAGTTTGGACTATGTGCACCTGGCCAATGACAAGTTGTTGGGCGATTATGAATGGGAGGGCAAGATGGATTTGCTCAACATCGTCTTGATTGGTGTTTCCGATGAGTTGCCAGAGCAGGATGAGCACTATGAATTGCATCGTTTACTTGGAGCGTTGCTGTCGGCGAAATTGCCTATTGAAGAAAAATTAGACATCCTCGAAACGGAGTATGAGATTCCGATGGAGGATGAAGAAAAGGAGGAAGTGGGCATTATGAGCAACTTGGGAGAAGGAATTCGGGAAAAGGCAGAAGCTAGAGGAGAAGCGAAAGTTATTTTGGGCATGTATCGTAAAGGCTATACTTTGGAGCAGATAGCGGATGTGGCAGAAAAAAGTGTCGAGGAAATTCGGGTCATCGTGGAGAAAAGGGAGCCCGCATTGGTATAGCGTGGAAATTCCATGGATATTAATGAACAGTATGTACGGCATAGTATATTCAAGAACGCCACCAGCGTTCTTGCGACGGTGCACAAGTCAGCTATGCTGACAAAATACATCTTTGTGCGCCTGCCTCTTCACTCCGTTACGGTCGGCACTAAACGGATGTCCACTGGACGTCCAGCGCCCGCCGGAGGCATATCAGATGGGGGTGACTCCCGCCGCTGATACAAATATGTTGCTCACTGCCTATAGAGGCGGGAGTCATTCCACATCTGATATAAAATGATGCATGACCGGGCAGAGCCCTATTTTGTGTTTGATAGGGCTCTGCCTTAGTGTTTGCTTGAGGTTCTGCCAAGCAAATAATCAACCGTGACGTCATAATAATCTGCTAATTTTATAAATACTTCGATGGGAATGTTGATTTTGCCCAGCTCGTATTTGGAATAATTTGTTTGTGTGATGTTTAAATAGTCAGCCAATTCTTGTTGTGTTTTGTCGTTGTCTTCCCGAAGGTTTCTTATATTATGGAATATCATAGAAAAAATCCTTTCGCAATTTTTCTCAATTATAAAAAAGTCTTAATACGACTATTGCAAAATAGTCGTATTATAACTATAATGGTGATAGTCACGTTACGACTGTCAAGGACACGTAAGACAAACAGGAGGAATGACATGGAAAAAAAGAAACGATTAACAAACTACCCTTTATATGAACACACTCATATAACAAACGTAAAGCAACTCATCGAGGAAAACGCACGTCGCACTCCTGACCACTTGGCGTTCCGATATTTGTTCCAAAAAGAGGTAAAGAGCGTTACATACAAGCAGTTTTACGAGGATGTTATTGGCCTTGGCCTATTTTTGCGTCGTCAGGGATTTCAAAACAGAAAAATCGCTTTATTGGGGGAAAATAGCTACGATTGGATTTTGACATATTTTGCGACCGTGCTAAGTTCAAACATTATCGTACCCATAGACAAAGAATTATCAGATGATGAGATTGGCAATCTGCTGTCTTTTTGTGATGCCGAAGTTTTGATTCATTCCGAGCTTTTTGCAAATACTGTGCAAAAAATGTTCCGCAAGGGTCAAGTGCAAAAAGTATTCAGCATGAAAAACTTTCCTACGTTCTTTGAATCTGTAAAAGGGATTGCCCCTGATGAAAAAGCTACTTTTCAGGAGGACATAGCTGTATTCCAGAAGGAAGAAGTAGATGAGGACGCGGTATGTTCAATTATATTTACGTCCGGCACGACTGGAAAGCCGAAAGGAGTCATGCTGTCACAAAGGAATTTGATGGCAGATGCGTTTGCAAGTGCCCGATATGTATATTTGTCTGGTCCTTCACTGCTCACGCTTCCTCTTCATCATACCTTTGCGTTTACTGCCGGGGTTTTAGGAGTGTCCATTTACGGCCTGCCTATCTGCATCAGCAAAAGCCTACGGACATTTAAATCGGACCTGCAGACATTTAAACCGCAACATATTTTTCTGGTTCCACTTTATGTGGAAACATTGCATAAAACAATCTGGAACACTGCGAGACAGCAGAAAAGGGGTAAATTATTGAAAGCTTTAATAATGTTTAGCAATCTGGCGAGAAAGTGTGGATTAGATTTTCGAAAAAAATTATTTCATTCTATTTTGGAGCAGTTCGGCGGAAATCTCGAGTTGCTTGTTTCCGGCGGTGCGCCACTTTCATCGCGTTTCGCCAAAGGTCTGGAGGATATTGGAATCCAGGTTTTGAATGGATACGGAATCACAGAATGCGCCCCCGTCGTCGCCGTAAATCGAAATCAGTATTGCAGAAATGAGAGCGTCGGACTCCCATTGTCTTGCTGTGATGTCAAAATCGAGGATGGGGAAATCTGGGTAAAGGGAGCAAACGTCATGCTCGGATACTATCACGATGAAGCCGCGACACGCGAGACACTGGAAGATGGATGGTTTAAAACCGGCGATTTGGGATATCTGGACGAGGATGGTTTCTTATACGTTACGGGTCGCAAGAAAAATCTTGTCATTCTTAGCAACGGGGAAAATGTTTCTCCGGAAGAACTGGAAGAAAAGCTTCAGGTCATCGAACATGTACAAGAAGTTATTGTCTACGAAAAAGACGGCTCCCTGGCGGCTGAAATTTATGCGGAAAACGAGGAAGAGATTCAAAATAAAATTCACGAAAGCATTTTGGAGTTAAATAGAAAATTGCCCGTTTATAAGCGGATACAAAGAATCTTTTTCCGCGATTCGGAGTTTGAAAAAACGACCACGAAAAAAATAAAACGCCAATGACAAAGGAGAAAAGAAGCATGTATGACTTGTCTAAACCACAAAAGTCCATCTACAACATGGAAAAATTTACGGGCGGTACTGTTGCGAATATATGTTGCAGTATGCTATGCGTCGGTAAAATGGATATTGACACATTAAAAAATGCGGTCAATGAACTTTATCGTCTTAATGATGCTCTGCGGGTACGGATCATGGAAACTCCGAGCGGAACAAGGCAATCCATTTCCGATTATAGTGAACATGATTTTGAAATACTGATCTTTCAAAATGATACAGAATTTTCATCGTATGCAGAAGAGTATGCGAAACAATCGCTCGACCTATATGGTTCTCTTTGTGATATAAAAATTATATTTGTTGAAAATAAGTACGGCCTGCTTGTCAAACTTCACCACATCATTAGTGATGCATGGACGATGTCGCTATTGGCAAAGCAATTTGCCGCCATACTTAACGGAGAAATGCCTGAAGCATATTCCTATACTGAATATCTCAAATCAGAGAAAACGTATGTGGCAAGTAAGCATTATCAAAAAGACAAGCAATTTTTCCTCGAACAGTTTCATAAATGTGATGAGATTACCTATTTATCGGACAAGCAAGATATGGATTATCATGCCGACAGAAAGACATTTGCACTTACAAAGGGGTTGACCGCACAAATTACGGCGTTGGCCGAGAGAAACCATAGCAGCATGTTTGCCGTCATGGTGACGCTGTTCGGAATTTATTTCAGCCGCATAAAGATGAATGTGGAAAAATTTTATATTGGCACGCCCGTCTTGAATCGTGCAAGGATAAAAGAGCAAAATATGATGGGAATGTTTATAAACACGGTTCCGTTGTTCATGGAAATAGATTCCGAAAAAACATTTGGTGAAAATTTGCAGGTTACGACGAATCATATCATGTCGCTCTTACGTCATCAGCATTATAACTATGAAGATTTGTTATCTGCGTTGCGCACAGAGAGTAGTTTGCCCACCGAAAAACTGTACGACGTAATCTTAAGCTATCAAAACGCGAAAACCAGGACAAGAGAGTTCCAAACAAAATGGCATCCTTGTGGCATGCAGATTGAAAATCTGCAGATACATATGGATGACCGTGATGACATGGGCATGTTGACAATTAACTATGACTATCGGACAGACAAATTCACGGAAAAAGAGATTGAACGTATGCACGAGCATTTGTCCAATCTTTTTGCCGATGCTGTAAATAATGAGAACAAAAAAATATATGAGCTTAATATTCTTTCGAGTAAAGAAAAGAGTACTCTGCTTTATGAATTTAATTATACAAAAGCTGATTATTTCAGGGAGAAATGTTTGCATCAGCTATTTGAAGAACAAGTGAAAAGAACGCCTAATAAAACGGCGGTTATTGATTGCAATAAAACGTTAACGTATGATGAATTAAATAGAATGTCTAATCGAATTGCAAACGCTCTTATCGAAAAAGGTATTGTTAAGGGTGACATTATCGCGTTCGCGCTTCCGAGAAGGAGCTGCTTGATTGCGACTATGTTCGGTATACTTAAAAGTGGGGCCGCATATATGCCGATTGACCCGGATTATCCACAAGATAGAATTGACTATATGCTGTCGGACAGTAATGCGAAGCTATTTATAACAAAGAATAATCTTAGTGATTATATATCGGACGATGAGGAAAATCCAAATGTTGAAATAGCTTCGGAAAGTTATTGCTATTGCATTTACACGTCGGGAAGTACTG
This sequence comes from uncultured Faecalicatena sp., assembly GCA_948468385.1. Lineage (GTDB taxonomy): Bacteria > Bacillota > Clostridia > Lachnospirales > Lachnospiraceae > Schaedlerella. The sequence continues at coordinate 12,538 of CAOKHZ010000033.1, forward strand.
GTAAACCGAAGGGAACGATTTTGCAACATAAAGGAATTGTAAATTTGGTGAAAAATCTAACTATATATGGTAATGTTTCCAAAATTCAAACAATTGGATTTTTAACGACGATTACTTTTGATGTCGCCACACAAGAAATATTAACCGCGATGTTAAATGGATTTGTAGGTGTTCTTTTGCCTGAACGCAAAGAAACGGAGATTGAAAAAATTATTGATTATATTGAGAAGTATAATGTTGATATGATTTATTCTACACCGTCCTATTTTGATGCTTTAACATTTGAATATTATAATGCGGATAGATTATTGAAAAGGCTAAATACGATTGTACTGGCAGGGGAAAAGTTTTATTTGAACGCCAATGCTGTTGAATTAGGCGAACGCTATCATGCGATTTTTGAAAATCAGTATGGACCAGCAGAAACACATGTTATTACTACGAACACGATAAGGCAGCTTAAAAATTCGAGTGGAAGTAATATGCACATAGGAAAACCTATTTCAAATACGCAAATCTACATTGTCGATAAATATAATAATATTCTGCCTATAGGTCACATGGGCGAATTGTGTATTGCCGGGGATAGCGTAGGTGCGGGGTATTTGAACCGTGTCGAATTAACCGCGGAAAAGTTTATTGATAATCCGTTCGGTGGCGGGAAGCTGTATAAAACGGGTGATGTCGCGTATTGGCGCAAGGATGGAAATATTGTGTTTGTTGGCAGAAATGATTTTCAGGTTAAAATCCGAGGGCTTCGTATTGAACTTGGTGAGATTGAAAATGCCATATGCTCCGTGGATGGAATTTTGCAAGCTGTCGTTGTAGTGCGCAAGGATGAAATCGGCAGACAACTTATGTGTGCGTTCTATACTGAGAAATCGGTGGTTGGCATTGCAGATATTAAAAAGACAATTCTAAACAGATTGCCCAAGTATATGTTGCCTCATGTTTTTACAAGACTTGATGAAATGCCGCTTACGTCAAGCGGTAAAATAAATCGTAAGGCTTTGCCGGAGATTGATTTATGTGATTTTTCCAATGAGGTTGAATATGTAGAACCAAAAACAGAAGCAGAAAAGCTATTGGTATTTGAAATTGGACAAATTTTGTTTTTAAACAAAATAAGTGTATTGGATAATTTTTTTGATATTGGCGGAGATAGTTTGAAAGCTATCGAGCTTCTTTCAAAATTGGAAGCTCACGGATTTTGTACGACTGTCAAAAATATTTTTGACAGCGAAAATATAAAAATGCTTGCCAAAAAACTTGAAAAAACAAAAAAAGCAAAGGACATTTTGGATTATGAAGGCGATATTCCTGCAACACTTGCACAAATGCGTATATATACGGCGCAAAGCCTGAATGTAAATTCTACAACCTACAATGTGCCGTATGTATTCAAAGTAAAAGAATTAAATATTGATAAATTGCAAATGGCCGTTGACAAAATGATGGAACGCCATGAAATATTACGCACCCATTTTGAGAACAAGGGTGGCCGGATTGTTCAAATAATCAAAGAAAAGGTCGTATGTAAAATAGAATGCCTTCGGAGTGATGAAATTTCGGCGTTTGTTCGTCCGTTTGATTTGTCAAGCACTCCGCTTATTCGCGTTGGCTATTATAAAAATACAATTATGCTTGATATGCACCATATCATAACGGATGGTGGCTCCATGCCGATATTACTGAAGGAGTTGAATGATTTATATATGGGCAGAGAATTAAATTGCGTTCCCGTTCAGTATAAGCAGTTTTCTACTGAAAAACAAGATTATACCGATTGTAAAAAATACTGGCTATCTGTTTACAATGATGAATTACCGGAACTTGGAATCAATACCGATTTTCCGAGAGGACAAAAGCAATCATTTAACGGAAACGCCATATATGATACGATAGAAATAGTGCTACATGGTAAGATTGTTGATAAATGTAAGAATCTTAAAATCACGCCATTTGTATTTTATATGAGCGCATTTAACGTTCTGTTGTCAAAATTTAGCGGTGATGAGGATGTTGTTATAGGTGTGCCTGTTAGCGGCCGCAAAAATAAGTATTTAAGCACGATTGGAATGTTTGTAAACACAATCGCGCTCCGCAATAAACCGATAGGCAGTAAAAAAGTATCGGAATTTATACAAGAAGTTAAGACGAATTCCGTAAATGCTATTGTTAATCAGGATTATCCGTTTGGGGAGCTTGTAAGGGAACTCAAAATTGACACTCAAAGCAGAAATCCGTTGTTTGACGTGATGTTTGCATATCAGAGTGAGGAGATGACAAATGTGATGTTTGGTGATGAACCGGCGGAACTTTTGCCTATTCCCATTACAACGTCAAAATACGATTTTACATTTAATATAATGCCACGCGAAAATGATATTGTGATTATGGTGGAATATTGCACGGATTTATATTCGGAAAAGACAATAAATCGCTTGATTGACGCATATAAAAGGATATTGACGGCAATGCTTGATGAGAAACGGTTTATTTATGATATTTCTGCAATATCCAAGGAGGAAGAAAGCAAGATACTTTATGAATTTAATGATGCAAAAGTGGATTACCCAAGAGATAAGTGTGTACATCAGCTATTTGAGGAGCAAGTGAAGAAAACGCCGGACAAGATGGCGGTTGTCGCTTGCGACAAGACCTTGACTTATAATGAACTTAATAAGCTATCCAATCGAATCGCAAACGCCCTTATTGAAAAAGGCATCGGTAAGGGTGATATTGTCGCGTTCGCGCTTCCGAGACGGAGTTATCTGATCGCGGTAATGTTCGGAATACTCAAAAGTGGAGCGGCATATATGCCGGTTGACCCCGACTATCCGAAGAATAGAATTGATTATATATTGTCGGACAGTAATGCAAAAGTATTTATCACGGATGGTAATATATATGGTTATATATCAGATGTTGAGCAAAATCCGAATGTTGAAATGACTTCGGAAAGCTATTGTTACTGCATTTACACGTCAGGAAGTACCGGAAAACCCAAAGGAACGCTTCTTCATCATAGAGGCATTGTAAATCTTGTGACGAATCTTGATATATATAAAGATCTTTTGAAATGCAAGGTATTTGGATTTTTGACAACAATCACCTTTGATGTTGCCACGCAAGAAATTTTGACCGCATTGTTAAACGGATTTACAGGTTGTCTAATGCCTGAACGCTCAAAATCATCAGTTGAGGAAATTTCTGATGGAATCGTAAAAAACGAGATAGATATCATTTACGCCACGCCATCGTACTTTGACATGCTGATGTCAACGACTGAAAATGCTAAAAAAATATTAAGCAGATTAAAAGTGATGGTATTGGCAGGTGAAAAATTTTATTTGAATAATATAGTCAAGGGATTGAGAAATACATATGAAACTATATTTGAGAATCAATATGGACCTGTCGAACTTCATGTTATTGCGGCCTCGACGACGGTCGAAGGTGATGATTTCGCCAGTATCGGTCGCCCCATTGCGAATAACGCTGCTTATATTGTCGATAAATATAGCCATATCCTGCCTATAGGTGTTACTGGCGAATTGTGCATTGCTGGTGATGGCGTTGGCGCGGGATACTTAAACCGTCCGGAGCTGACCGCTGAAAAATTTATAGATAATCCCTTTGGGGAGGGTAAAATGTACAAAACGGGCGACCTTGCCTACTGGCGCGAGGACGGCAATCTCGTGTTTGTTGGGAGAAATGATTTTCAGGTCAAAATCCGTGGCCTTCGTATTGAGCTTGGTGAGATTGAAAGTGCGATTTGTTCCGTGGACGGAATTTCGCAAGCCGTTGTCGTAGTACGCAAGGACAAAAGTGGGCGGCAACTTATCTGTGCATTTTATACGGAAAATTCGAAAGTTGAAATTGCCGACATAAAGAAGGTCGTTTTGAACCGATTGCCCCAATATATGCTTCCGCATATATTTCACCGTATCGATAAAATGCCGTTAACGCCAAGCGGGAAGATAAATCGCAAGGCGTTGCCGGAGGTTGATTTGGAAAATATTTCAAATGAAACCGAGTACGTCAAGCCTCGAACCGAATTGCAAAAAGAAATTGCAGGACTTATGGAACAAGTGTTGTACCGCTCGCCAGTCGGGCTGTATGATGATTTCTTCGACTGTGGAGGTGACAGTCTGAAAGCAATTGAATTTGTATCAAAGGCGCATACGGATGGGATTTATTTCAATATGCAGGCGGTTTTTGATCATTCCACCGTGCAAGCATTATGTGAATATATTGAAAAAGGCGATAAGGCGACGGTTTCCTATAATGACAATGATTTTTGTGACATTCACCAAATCATTTCAAATAATGTGATTTCGAGCACCTATGCGATTTGTAAGAATGAACTTGGCAACGTTTTTCTTACCGGTGCAACCGGTTATTTGGGAATTCATATTTTGGCTGAATTTCTGGAAAGCGAGAACGGAAAAATTTATTGTCTGGTGCGTGGCAATGATATGGAGGACAGTAAAGACAGATTGAAGGGATTGTTGAATTTCTATTTTGACGGTAAGTATGTTTCCATGCTTGATACGAGAATAATCGTCATAAACGGAGAATTGCTTTCGGACGATTTTGGCCTTGATAAAATTCAATATGACTCGATTGCGGATGATGTTCATACGATTATTCACGCTGCCGCAAGTGTGAAGCATTATGGTTCATATAAGTATTTTTATGACATTAACGTGGAAGGGACACGACGAGTCATTTATTTCACCAGACAAGCGAATGCAAACCTGATACATGTTTCAACCTTGAGCGTGTCAGGCAATAGTCTGGGGGACAATTTCGATACTTACAGAAGTGCGAACGAGAAATTGTTCGGCGAAAACAGTTTGTTTATAGGTCAGGAACTTGATAACGTATATATACGTAGTAAATTTGAAGCCGAAAAGATGGTCATTGAAGCCATGGCAGGAGGATTACATATAAATATTTGTCGAATGGGTAATCTGACCAATCGGTATTCTGACGGTAAATTTCAATATAATTATGAGTCAAATGCTTTTGTACGGCGAGTGAAAGCCTTGTTGGAATTAGGTGCATTTCCAGATTATTTATTGCCTCTGTATGCAGAATTTACACCCGTTGACGATGCGGCGAGGGCAGTCATGGTAATTGCAAGGCATTTTAACATGAACTATAATGTGTTTCACGTCAACAATCACAAGGTCGTGTATTTTGACAAATTGTTGAAATGTTTTGAAAATATTGGAATTGATATGGAAGTCGTAAGCGACAAGGACTTTTCAAGGCGTTTGCGAAACATGGCAGAACAATCGGGCAGGGAATACATATTTGAAACATTCATCAATGATATGACGGAAGAGGAACATTTAAATTACGATAGCAACATTCGGATTTTAAACGATTTTACAGTGGATTATTTAAAGGCTCTTGGCTTTGAATGGTCAGACATCGGGATGGACTATGTAGAGAAATACATCAATTATTTTAAGAAAATCGGATACATTTTCTCAAATGGTAACAAACAAATTTAATATGGAGGTAAAATTATGTTAAACACAATTCAATCTATTTTATCAAGGTACACGACAATGGGCAAAGATGAAATCAGAGAATCTTCGGTACTGACAGCAGACTTGGGATTATCCTCGTTTGACATTGTGTCCATTATATCGGATTTTGAAGACGAATTTGATGTGGAGATACCGGATGAAGATATCCGTAAATTTGTCACGGTCAATGACATTATAGAGTATGTGCAAGGCCGTGGTTATCAACAGAAATAGAAGTACGGCTGGAAGTATACAAAGTTCACAAAAAAACGCAATTGAGTTTTTGACTCTTGCGTTTTTTTGGTACCCTATGATATGATGTTTTTGTACTGGCAAAAGGGGTAAGTTTTTATCCGAAAATATAATGTTTGACATTTTAATATCATCCGGTTATAATGTTATCGGAACAAGGGCGTTCTCTGGTAGGTGGAGAACGCCCATTTTTATGCACATGGGCATCCAAAGGAAGTATGTCGGCTGGAGCTGACGGATGCCCGGTGCGCGAGTAGGGAAGATAAATCTTCTCTACTCGATTGATATAGGAAACCTTTTAAGGAGGCGTGGTTGATGCATCATTATACAAGAAAAGAGATTTTGGAAATGGTGGAAGAGGAGGACGTGGGATTTATCCGGCTACAGTTTACGGACATTTTCGGCACGATGAAAAATATGGCCATCACGGTCAGCCAGCTTAGGCGGGCGCTGGACAATGAGTGTATGTTCAACGCGGCGGCAATTGACGGATTTGCCGACTGCGGGGAGGAGACGGATTTTTATCTATATCCCGACCTCGACACGTTTGAAATCTTTCCATGGAGGCCGCAGCAGGGGAAGGTGGCACGCTTGATTTGCGACGTGTACCGGCCGGACGGCACGCCATTGCCTTGCGACCCGCGTCAGGTTTTAAAGAAAGTAATTTGCGAGGCGGAAAAGATGGGATATACGTTGAACGTCGGGCCGGAGTGTGAGTTTTTCTTGTTTCATTTGGACGACGACGGCCTGCCGACCACGGTTACCCATGAGCAGGGCGGTTATTTTGACGTGGCACCGTTGGATTTCGGGGAGAATGCAAGGCGCGATATCGTGTTGACGCTGGAGGACATGGGATTTGAAATCGAGGGCTCCCACCATGAGATTGCGCCCGCGCAGCACGAGATTGATTTCCGTTTCGGGGAGGCCTTGCAGACGGCGGACAATATCATGACGCTTAAAATGGTCGTCAAGACGATTGCCAAACGTCATGGCCTGCATGCAACGTTCATGCCAAAGCCAAAGGCAGACTGCCACGGTTCGGGGATGCACGTAAACCTTTCCTTGTGGAAGGACGGGAAAAACGGATTTCAGGACGACGCGGATGAAAACGGGCTCAGCCAGGAGGCATATTATTTTTTGGGCGGGGTGCTTAAGCACATGAAGGCCATCACGTGTATTGCCAATCCGACCGTCAATTCTTATAAGCGGTTCGTGCCCGGGTATGAGGCACCGACGTACATCACATGGTCGAGAAAGGCGAAAAGTCCGTTGGTACGCGTTCCGGCCAGAAAGGGAGAGCGCACGAGGCTGGAACTTCGAAGCCCCGATTCGTCGGCCAACCCGTATTTGACGCTGGCGGTTCTGCTGGCGGCGGGATTGGAGGGAATTAATGACAAGATCAAACCGCCAAAAAGCGTGGACGAGGATGTGCAGAGGATGCCAGAGGAGGAAATTGCAGAAAGGGGCATCGAGGCATTGCCGAAAAATTTGAAAGAGGCGGTTTGCGAGATGGAGCAAGACGACCTGGTGAAAAACGTGCTTGGTGAGAAATTGTCGGCCAAACTGATAGTGGCATATCGGAAGGCGTATAAGGATTATAGCACGCAGGTGACGGACTGGGAGTTGTCCAACTATCTGTATAGGTTGTAGGAGGAGGACAGGTTACTGTTTGAACCCGAGCCAGTCACTACGCTGACTGGCTTGGAGGATGCACTGGGACGGCGGACACGGACAAAATGATGGGAGGTGGTGCGGGCGTGAATGACATTGTCGTTGTGTTTCCGCAGAAGGAAGTCGCGACCAAGATTCGGAATATCTTAGTGCGCGGCGGCATTGACGTGTACGGTGTCTGTACCACGGGTGCACAAGCGTTGCAGGCGGTGGACAGTCTGGACGAGGGCATCATCATCTGCGGGTACCGTATGCGGGACATGGTTTATACGCAGTTACGGGACAGCATGCCGGAGACGTTTGAACTGCTTTTGATTGCCTCGTCGGACAAATGGAGCCAGGAACTGGCCGAGGGCGTGGTCGGATTGAGCCAGCCGTTCAAGGTCCATGACTTGATTAATAGCGTGGAAATGATGTTGCAAGCGCAGCAGCGGCGGCGCAAGAAACGACGTGAAGAAGCGAAAAAACGAGATCCCGCCCAGCGTGCCGTCATTGAAAAGGCGAAGCATTTATTGATGGAACGAAATAATTTGACGGAAGAGGAAGCGCACCGCTATTTGCAGAAAAACAGCATGGACAGCGGGACGAACATGCTGGAAACGGCGCAGATGGTATTGACGATTATGGGAGAATGATTATATGAAATTTACAAAAATGCAAGGACTTGGCAATGATTACGTGTATGTGAATTGCTTTGAGGAGACCGTGGAGAATCCATCCGAGGTGGCGGTCAAGGTAAGCGACCGTCATTTTGGAATCGGTTCGGACGGATTGATTTTAATCAAGCCGTCAAATGTGGCGGATTTTGAGATGGAAATGTACAATGCGGACGGTTCGCGCGGCGAAATGTGCGGAAACGGCATTCGTTGCGTGGCGAAATACGTCTATGATTATGGTCTGACGGACAAAACGCGCGTCTCTGTGGGGACACTGGGGGGCATCAAGTATTTAGATTTGACGGTGGAAGAGGGCAAGGTGAGGCTGGTCAGGGTGGACATGGGAAAACCTATTTTTAGCCCGGCACGAATCCCGGTCATCGCAAAAGGGGAGCGGGTCGTTGACGAGCCAATCAAAGTGGGTGATACGACGTACCGCATGACTTGCGTGTCGATGGGGAATCCGCACGCGGTCGTTTTTGTCGATGACGTGGACGGTCTGCCAATTGAGAAAATAGGTCCCTTGTTTGAAAATCATGAGCGGTTCCCACGGCGGGTAAACACGGAATTCGTGAAGGTGATTGATGAAGGGACGGCGCTGATGCGCGTGTGGGAGCGCGGTTCGGCCGAGACGCTGGCGTGTGGAACCGGAGCCTGCGCGGTGGCGGTGGCGTGCAGCTTAAACGGCCTTACGGGCGACGAGGTGACGGTGAAGCTTCTCGGCGGAGACTTGCAGATTCAGTGGGACAAAGAGAAGGATACCGTGTTTATGACGGGACCGGCCGAAGTCGTGTTCGACGGTACATGGGAAGATGCTTGAGGAATGGCTAGAGTATAGGAAGGAATAAAGCGATGTTTAAGGTGAATGAAAACTATTTGAAATTACCGGGGAGCTACTTGTTCTCGACGATTGGAAAAAAGGTGGCGGCCTATTCGGCGGCCAACCCGGATAAGACCATAATTCGTTTGGGGATCGGGGACGTGACGCAGCCGCTTGCCCCGGCGATTATCCAGACGTTGCACGAGGCCGTGGACGAGATGGCGCACGCGGAGACGTTCAAGGGGTACGCGCCGGATTTGGGGTATGAATTTTTGCGAAGCGCGATGGCGAAAAACGATTATCAGGCGCGGGGATGTGACATTGCCGCGGACGAGGTGTTTATTTCCGACGGGGCGAAATGTGATTCGGGAAACATACAGGAAATCTTCGCGACGGAGAATAAGATTGCCGTCTGCGACCCGGTTTACCCGGTCTACGTGGATACGAACGTGATGGCGGGCAGGACGGGGACTTACGATTCGGCGAAGGAAACATGGAGCGACGTGATTTATATGCCGTGTACCGAGGCGACGAATTTTGCGCCGGAGCTGCCCAAAGAAACGCCGGACATCATTTATTTGTGCTTCCCTAACAATCCGACCGGTTCGACGATTACGAAGGGTCAGCTTCAGGAATGGGTGGATTATGCGAATAAGGTAGGCGCCGTCATCATTTATGACGCGGCGTACGAGGCGTATATTTCCGAGGAGGACGTGCCGCATACGATTTATGAGTGCGAGGGCGCGAGGACTTGCGCGATTGAGTTGCGGAGCTTTTCGAAGAATGCCGGATTCACCGGCGTGCGGCTGGGGGCGACGATTATTCCGAAAGATATCAAGTCCGGGGACGTGACGCTGCATTCCTTGTGGGCAAGGCGGCACGGGACGAAATACAATGGCGCGCCCTATATCGTGCAGAAGGCCGGCGAGGCGGTCTATGGCGAGGCCGGGAAGGCGCAGCTTAAGGAGCAGATTGCCTATTATATGAGAAATGCAAAGGTGATTTCCCAAGGTTTGAAGGATGCCGGGTACCAGGTGTCGGGCGGTGTCAACGCGCCGTACATCTGGCTTAAGACACCGGGGAACATGACTTCGTGGGAATTTTTTGACCTGCTCCTTACACGGGCGAACGTGGTCGGAACGCCAGGCTCGGGATTCGGGCCTTCCGGGGAAGGGTACTTTAGGTTGACGGCATTTGGCAGTTATGAAAACACGGTGGCGGCAATCGAGCGCATCAAGGCGATGTGAGCGGATTTTTACGGTAGTGGCTCGGACTGGTGCCATAATATTTTTTGAAGGCCGTGGAAAAATGTTCCAGGGAGGAGTAGCCCAATTGTTCGGCGATGGCCGTGATGCTTATCGGACTTGAAAGCATGACGGTGGCGGCGGACATGCGGGCTTCTATTTTTTTCTCCTGGAAGGTCTTGCCATACTGTGCCTTGAGCAGGCGTTCCGTCTGGCGTGGGCTCAAAGAAAGGCGGCGGGAGAGCTCTTCCAGTGACAAGTTCTGGTATTCATAGAGAAAATAGTCCTCGAGGATGACGGTCGTCTGGCCGGAGGGGGCGGTTTCGTCAGGGAGGGCTTGTCGGCCGTCATGCCCGTAGTTTCGGGCGCACTTTATCAATAATTGCGTGAGCAGGGAACTCACCATTGTCTTGTATCCGGTAGGATGCAAGGTCAGTTCTTCAAAAATCTGCTCCATCAGCGGCAGCAGGTTTTCCCGGTCGGCCCCGAACCAAAATGGCGTGTTGCAAAAATCAGACATCGTGCCGTCGTGGCCGTTTTTGCGCCTGCCGTCCTTGTCGGCATCGTCTTCGTAACGTTTTCCATCCGGGGCATTTTTGTGACCGATATCAAATTTACGACCCTTGGCAGAAGACAGCTTTTTGATATAAATGCAGTATTCCCACATGGGATCTGTTTTGTTAAAAAATTGGGCGTGCTCCACATGGGCTCCCGTGACATAAAGCGTCTTGGGGGTGATGGCGTAAGTGGTCTGGTTTGTCCGCAGGGTGCCATACCCTGCGGGAATGTAGTGGATTTCATAAGTTCCGCTTCCATGGCTGTGCTTGGGGATGTTTCGCTCCAGTTTTTCGTATATGACGTTCAGAAGCTGGAACGATACGTCGCCGACATGAAATTCCATGTTCAAGTTCTGGAATGATTTTCGCATAAATTTTCTCCCTTTGATGGAATCGATATATAGGTGGCAACATGCCTCTTGCCAATCGTGGAACCACTTATAAATCAATGTGTTTCTTTTGGAGCAATGCATAGGCATCTTATATAATCGCTTTTGCCATATAAAATTCGATCGACAAGCATGGCATCCTTTTCCAGACGATAAAATGCCATGTAGGATTTAAAGACGACAAAATAGTATCCGGTAAAACTGTTTTCATAATAAAGGGGAGAGCCGGACTTAGGGCGATTTGTCAATGATTCGATTGTATCCATCAAGTCGTCAATATACTTAATTGCGATATCGTGACTTTGTGAGACTTCAAAAACTTCCGACCATACCCGATCTAAATCACGGATTGCTGTTTTTGAGTATTCAATTTTATATCTTTTCATGGCTTTTTACCATGAAAGTATGCTCGTACTTTATCTGACGTGACATATCCCTCTTCCTCGCCGGAGCGTCTGCCTTCGTTAAGCTCGCACATCAAACGGAGCATGGCCTTTGTTTTCTCGAATTCCTCGTCCTCCGCAATGTCGCGAATCGTATATTTTCCTCTTCCATTGACTGTCAGGTATACAGGAGAACCAACGGATACTTTTTCAAGAACCGTATTATAATTACGCAAATCTGAAACTGGACTTATGATGGCCATAAGGTCACTTCCTTTCTGTTTTTCATATCATGATGATATCAAGGGTCAAAATGTTTTTGACCCCTATATCATAGCATGGCGGAATGTTTTAAGCAATATTTTGTGCAAAATTAGTCTAAATATTTATTTCCGCTGTTTCTTGCTGACTTTTCGTGCAAAACATTGCTTTTTTTCGTGCAAATGATATATACTGTAATCATTGCCGGGAAAGGAGATGATGATATGGCTGGAACTACTACGAACATCAGCATTCGCATGGATTCGGATTTGAAGGCACAAGCTGAAAGGTTATTTGGGGAACTTGGCATGAATCTGACGACGGCGTTCAATATTTTTGTTCGCCAGTCGCTTAGGGAGGGACGGTGTTCCCTCCTTTTTGAATACAATTATAATAATGCGACAAAAAACCTGCGCTAACACGACGCGAAAGAGGCAATATTGTCATTCCGTTCTCTAACATGTGCGGCATATTTTTTTTATAATGGATTTATAAATTATAGCGTTGGTGCCCTGAGGAGGCATCAGGAAAGGAGTTTCAATATGGAAGAAAGAAAAATGATGGGTGCGATTTTGCCAGGGAACAGCACGGTGGAGTTGAAGGAGTTTGACATTCCGAAGCCGGGGCACGGACAAGTGCTCATCCAGACCAAGGCGACCACGATTTGCGGGAGCGACATCCGCTGCATTTACCGGGAGCATGTGGGGAAAGGGCCGGAGGGCTACATCCCGGGCATGATTGCCGGACACGAGCCATGCGGCATTATCGTGGAAGAGGGAGAAGGCTTGAAGCGGTTTAAGAAGGGCGACCGCGTCATTATCTATCACATTTCCGGTTGCGGCGTGTGCAATGATTGTCGGAGGGGCTATTACATTTCTTGTACGAGTCCGCATAGGCAGGCATATGGATGGCAGAGAAACGGCGGCATGGCGCCTTACATATTGGCGGAGGAAAAGGACTTAATCGCGTTGCCGGACGAATTGACATACAAGGACGGCGCGCAGGTGGCCTGCGGGTTCGGCACGGTGTACGAGGCGATTGAGAAAATCGGCGTTTGCGGAAATGACGCGGTGCTGGTGACCGGACTTGGCCCCGTCGGATTGGCGGCGTTGATGCTTTCCAAGCAGATGGGCGCGAACATGTTGATTGGCGTGGAGATGAACCCATATCGAATCGAGCTTGCGAAAAAGCTTGGCTTGGTTGACCATGTGTTTACGCCGGGCGAGGATACGCTTCAGCAGATTTTGGACGTGACCGGCGGACATGGCGTGGAGCGGGCAATTGACGCGAGTGCCAATGACGCGGGCCGTCAGCTTGCCATTCGCGCCACCAGGGAGTGGGGCAAGATTGCCTTTGTCGGCGAGGGCGGCACCTGCACGTTCAATCCGAGCCCGGACATCATCCATGGGCAAAAGACGATTTACGGCTCCTGGGTAACGTCGCTCTGGAAGATGGAAGAACTGGTGGAACGCTTGGTGCGTTGGAACATACATCCGGAGGACTTGATCACGCACGAATTCCCGCTGGAAAAGGCCGACGAGGCATATGCACTGATGGCTGAGGGAACTTGCGGAAAAGTTGCCGTGACCTTTGAATAATAGAGTTATTTTTCACGGGTTTGCAGGCCTGGACTGGTGACCCGTGAAAAGTATATGGAAAGGAAAAGCAAATATGAGAGAAGTCATAGAGCAAAATAAAATTCCGCGAAGGACGTTGTATACCGGCGCGAGCATGCCCGCCATCGGGATCGGGACGTTCGGTTCCGACAAATATGGCGAGGCGGAGGTAGCCGAGGCCGTATACGGTGCCATCGCGTCGGGCTATCGTCTGATTGACTGTGCGGCGGTCTATCAAAACGAGGCAAGTATCGGCAATGTTTTAAAACGAGTGATGGAAGAGGGCATCGTGTCGCGTAAAGAGTTGTTTGTCGTTTCAAAGGTGTGGAACGACATGCACGGCGAGGGTGACGTGATTGCCTCCTGCAAGAAAAGCCTTTCCGATTTACAGTTGGATTATCTGGATTTGTTTCTTGTGCATTGGCCGTTCCCGAATTATCATGCGCCGGGATGCAGCCAGGATTCACGCAACCCGGATTCTAGGCCGTTTGCGGCGGAGGAGTTCATGGTGGCGTGGCGGCAGTGCGAGGAACTTGTGGAACAAGGCTTGGTCAGGCAAATCGGCATGTCCAACATGACGATATTTAAGTTGGAGCAGGTGTTACCGCTTTGTAAAATCGCGCCGGCCGCACTCGAGATGGAGCTGCATCCGGGATTCCAGCAAAGGGAGCTGTTCGATTACGCAATCGCGCATGACATGCTTCCAATCGGCTTTTGCCCGCTCGGTTCCCCGTCCCGTCCGGAGCGTGACCGCACGGCGGAGGACATATCCGACATGGAGATGACGGAAATCGTGGAAATCGCCGCGGCGCATCACGTCCATCCGGCCCTGGTGTGCCTGAAATGGGCCGTGCAAAACGGCCAGGTGCCGATACCGTTTTCGGTGAAGGAGGCGCAGTACGTCGGAAACTTGAAGTGCGTTACCGAGGATCCGCTGAGCGAGGAGGAAATGCGGCGCATCAATGCGGCGGATAAAAATTGCCGTCTGGTCAAGGGGCAGGTGTTCCTCTGGCCGGGGGCAAATGGTTGGGAAGACTTGTGGGATGTGTAATGTCAAACCTCTTCCATGGGGATGTCTTGCGAGAGGTATTCACGAAATGCCTTGGGGGACATCCCCGTTTTTTCTTTAAATAAGTGATAGAAGTGGCTTAAATTTTCATAGCCGACATCCTCGCTTATCTCCACGATCGTGTGGTTCGTGTATTCCAGCGCGAACTTGGCGTTGTCAATTCGAATTTCATTGATAAATTCCGTCGGTGTCTTATTCAAGTGCTTTTTAAAAATCCGGCACAAATATTCCGGGCTTTTGCGGGAAATGCGGTAGAGTGCGGTAAGCCCTTCCTGATAATTTTGCGGCTTTTGCATCTCGAGGACGACTAAGCCGAGCCAGTTCGGAATCTCACTTGGAAGGTGCAGGACGCGCTCCAGGAAAAAATCCGCCAGTAAATTAATGACGGTGATTTTAAGCTGTGTGTTGAAATAGTTCATGCTTAATTCGTGAGCAACTGTCAAATGTTCCAAGGTCTTGATGAGGGAGGCAGTTTCGCCTTGTTGTAATTGAACCGGCGCGATTTCCGTTTCCAGCATCTGGTATACGCCGCTTTGATTGCCTAAAAACGCGAGGCAGGTATCCATCGCGGACTTTGAGACCAATAAGTTATAGAAGCTGAAATTCTTCGTACCCTTGCGAAAACAATGAACGTCGTCAGGACGAATCAAGGCGAGGGTGCCGGTGGAAATTGACTTTTCCTTGAAATTGATATAGTGGGTCGCGCTTCCCGAACAAACGAGAAAAAACTCATAGTAGTTGTGTTTGTGAAAACGCGCGTCCATGTTGCTAAATGGAATTTTCGTACAGATTCCGTCGTCTCCGGAAAACAGCCAGGTATTTTCACTGTAATATTCTATTTTCATGTCCTTCTTCCTCCGTATTGTTAGAAAACTTGTGTGGGATTACACTTTTTAATGTTTTTTGCCTTTATGCGAGTTAATGTTGAAAAAAGTCAAAATAGTACAATCAAAACGCAATGCAAAACAAGACATTTTCTTTTAGCTATGATACATTATTATCATGAAAAACGCAATAGAATCAAAGGGGATGACAAGAAATTCCTAAAAATGGCGGTAAGGTTTATGGCCTTTGGTTCTTTGTGCGGTATTTTTTAAAGATAATATGAAACAAGTATAATGTACCATGTTATCAAAAGGTCATATTGGAATGGAAAAGAATGAAAAGGAGGAATCACGGATTATGAATCATTACAAGGTTACACGTCCGCGAAGGAATCTCGAGGTGGAAATCGCGTTTACAAAGGCGTATCGAAAAGCCAGGAAAGAGTATGCCAACAATAAGTACCAACTGGAAGTGGAGTGCATGAAGGCACAATATCCGGCGCTCTTGCATCCCATTGAGGAGACGGACGTTCTGGCGGGGCGGCATGAATTCGGCCCGGTTGGTTTCGGAATCCAGCATCAGACCGGAGGATTCGGGTTTTATATCCATGAGGACGAGGTCGTCCATGAATTGGAGCATGGGACGGGAAGCCTGAAATATCGCGAAGATTTGAATGAAATGCTGGTTTTCTGGAAAAATGAAAATACGGATCGGTTCGTGATGAAAAACATGCCGAAGCATTTACAAGAGGCACTTTTATCCGATGTCTGGGAAAAGGTTCCGATGCCGGCCGGCCCGATCCTTCGGATGGCGGGGTGTTATCTGGACTTTGACAAATTGGTGCAAATCGGTTTGCCAGGGCTTGAAAAAGAGGTTGAAGAGCGGCTTGAGGAAGATGGTTTGGAGGAGAGCCAGGTTCAGTTTTTAACGGCATCTTTGGACATGCTAAAACTGCTTAAAGATATCCTTGCATACTATGAAAGACAAGCCCGGGAGCTGGCGGAAGGCACAAGCGGAAGCAGGCAAAAGGAGTTGCTTAGGCTGGCCGACGCGCTCTCGCAAAACCAGGTCGCAAAACCGGCATCGTATCTGGAAGCCGTACAATTGGTGTGGATGTATTGCCTGCTGGGGCCGATTATTGATATTGGAAGGTGTGACGTCTTTTTCGGAGATTTGTATTGCCATGACATCGACAATCATGTAATCAATGAAGAGGAAGCCTTGCAGATTACGATGAATTTTTTCCGTTTGATTGATCATTTGGACTGCGAGACAGACGGAAGGGTCATCGTGGGCGGGTATGGAAGGCGAAATCCGGAACAAGCCGACCGCTATAGCCTGCACGCGATAGAGGCCTGCCGCAGGACGAGGACGGTTCTGCCGCAATTTACGCTCCGCTTTCATAAAGATACGCCGAAGGAAGTCATGCAGGCGGCAATTCGGTGCATCGAGGAGGGAACCACATATCCGTTATTATACAATGACGACGTGATTGTGCCAGGCGTGGAGAAAACCTATGGGGTGCCTAGGGAATTGGCGGAGCATTATATCATGCTGGGATGCGGGGAATACGAATTTGAGCATTATAGTGTCGCCACGCCGAGCGGTTCGCTGAATGCCGGAAAAATATTGGAGATTGCCATGAACGGCGGATATGACCCGGTGGGCGGCTGGCAGATAGGGCCGCAGACCCCGAAACTGACGGAATGTGAAAGCTTTGAAGAATTTTACGGATATTACTTGCAGCATTCGCGGTATTATATTGAGGCGGAGGCGGAGTTCGAAGCCTATGAATATGAGATTACCGGGACGAGGCATCCGTTTATCATGCCCTCTCTTTTGTATGACGGGTGCGTGGCAAAGGCGAAGGCACTGTTCGAGGGCGGTTGCGAGTATCTGGCAGGAACGCTGGAGTATTATGGAACCGTGGATGCGGCGGACAGCTTGTGTGCGATTCGAAAGCTGATATTTGAGGACAAGAGCATGTCCGCGCAGACGATGATGGATGCCTTGGCGGACAATTTCGCGGATTATCCCCGTGAGCGCAAGCTGATGCTGGATGCTCCCAAATATGGCGCGGACAATGCGGGGGCGGATAAAATGTTCGTTCGGCTTACGGACTTTTTCAATCAGACGACGGCGGAACAGGCCGAACGCGTGGGACTGAAAAGTTACTTGCCGGTATATATCAATAACGCGCAAAATACCACGCTGGCCAAATGGGTGGGTGCTTTGCCGAATGGACGGAAGGCCGGATGTGCGTATGCAAATGCCAACAATCCGGAATCCGTCGTGGACACCAAGGGACTGACTCCGATGATTAACAGCCTCTTAAAGCCGTCCCATACGGATCACGCGGGAATGGTACAAAACTTCCGGTTTACAAAGGAATTGTTACAATCCTCAAAAGACAAGGTGATTGCGGCGATGCAGAATTATTTTGAACGCGGCGGCAGCCAGGCGATGATTACCGTGGTGGGGAAGGATGATTTGAAAAAGGCGATGGAAACGCCGGAGGAATATGGGGACTTGATTGTCCGGGTCGGCGGGTTCTCGGCGAGATTCGTGACACTGGAAAAGGATGTGCAAAAGGAGATTTATGAACGTGCAAGTTTCTAAAATCAGTGGACATATATTTGACATTCAACATTTTTGCTTGGACGATGGGCCGAGTATTCGGACGACGGTTTTTTTGAAAGGGTGTCCGCTGCGGTGTATTTGGTGCCATAATCCGGAATCCTATGAGATGGGGCGGACCATTTCTTATAATGCCTCAAAATGTGTTGGATGCGGGGCCTGCGAACGTATTTGTATAGAGCGGGCGCATGAGATACAAAAGGGTATGCATGTTTTGGAACGGGCAAAATGTAAAAGGTGCGGACGGTGCGTGGAAGTCTGCTGTTACCAGGCATTGACGAAGGTCGGCAGGGTGGTGACGGCTGAGGAAGTCATAGAAGAAGTGCAAAAAGACAGTTCTTATTATGATAGTAAAGAAAGAAAGGGGGGACTTACCGTTTCCGGCGGAGAACCGTTTGCACAGCCAGAATTTCTTTTGGAATTATTGAAAAAGGCGAAGGAAAAAGGCATAGGAACCTGCATTGAAACTTCGGGATACGCGCCTGCGAAGTGGCTGGAAAAAACATTTCCATTTACAGATTTATACTTATTTGACGTCAAGGGGGCGTTTGGCGATTACAAAACCTTTACCGGGGTGGAGGCGGATTTGATTTTTTCCAATTTGAAGCTTGTAGCCGAAAACCATGGAAAGCTCGTGATTCGAGTCCCCATGGTTCCCGGCGTAAATGATACGGAAAAATTTTTTGACGAGCTGGCAGAGCTTTACCGTGAGTATCCGCAGGTTGAAATGTTTGAAATCATGCCGTATCATGGAATGGGAAGCCAAAAGGCGGCTTGGGCGGGAATCAAGCAAGGCTTGGAAAAACTTCCCGATGCCAAGGAGGAACAAAAGAAAATCTGGCTTGAAAGCTTGAAACAAAGAGGCATACCGTGTTGTATAAATTACTTCAATTAAGAAGGCGGAAAAAGGAGAAAACGAATGAAAAGACAAATGAAACGAATGAAAAAATGGACGGCGTTATTTTTAAGTTTGTGTCTGATCGGAGGCCTGACGGCCTGCGGCGGCAATGGAGACAAAAACAATGATGACAAGGGAGATTCCCAGGCGGAAGGAGGTTCCGGCGTGGAACTGGTCGCGACCAGATGGTCGGGCGGACAGTCGGACGACCAGAAAGAACTGGTAAAGAATTACACGGATGCCACGATCGTGATTGACGACATTGCATATGACAAGCTGAAGGAAAAGGAAATCCTGAACATGCAGAAAAATGGAAACGGCGATTATGACTTGATTTACGTGGCAGAAGTATGGTGCCCGGATTATGTGAAAAACGACTGGTTGATGCCGTTAAACGATTATATTGAAAAATATAACGTGGATATGAGCGTGTATAACCAGAGCTTGTTGGATGCCATGACGGTGGACGGGCAGGTTTATTCGTTGCCGACGTTTACCCAAACCTCGATTCTCGCGTATGACGAGGAGGCCATGGGGCGGTATGGAAAAGGCGTGCCAGAAACGTTTGACGAGTTGATTGAGTGTGCGAAGTGGTTTAAAGAAAATGAGGGCAGCGGAATTGCCATACCGGCCATGCAGGGGCAGTCGGCAGTTGATTTCTTCGGAGGGATTTTGTACTCTTGTGGTGGAGAATTTATAGAGGATGGAAAAATTGCCTTGGATAGCGACGCGGCCGCGCAGGCGATTGAGATTTGGCAGCAGCTGTGTTTGTATTCCATGGATGGAAGCTCGACCTGGCATGTGGATGACGTGGCACAAGCGGTGAAGGACGGCAATGCGCCGATTAGCATCAGTATTTCTGGAAACTGCTCTTCCTATCTGGATCCGGAGCAGTCCGCGGTGGCGGAGACGATCCGCTTTGCAAAAATGCCCGGCATCAATGGCAATGATTACGTGGGAACCGCCAACTTCTGGGGCTGGTCGGTGGCAAAGAACAGTGCGAATCCAGAGGAAGCGTTCCAGTCGATTGTATGGTTGACCAGTGAGGAACAAGAAAAGGCCGCGGCATTGGCCAATGGCTCCATTTCCGCCCTTCCGGCGTTGGCCGAGGATTCGGAAGTGTTGGAGCAGATACCGTATCTTCCGGCGGTTACGGACACGCTTGCGAAAGCACGTATTTTGCCGACGGCGGGGGATTCCTCCACGATGTTGACAGAACTTCAGGCCGTGCTCTCCCAGATTGCGGTGGATCCGAGCGGCGCGGACGCAAAAGGCTTGTTGAAGGAATTCAATGAAGCTTGCCAGGATTATGATTTTAATCTGTGACAATTGTGAAAATGGTTCCATCCCCCGCCGCTTGCGGCGGGGGGACGAGGAAAGGATGAAAGATGAGACGAATAAACAGAAGGAATATATTGGAAAGGGGAGATTTTCTGCCTTTCCTCTTATTATTACCAGTGATGTTAGTAGTTTTCTTTGTCATGTTTCTGCCGTTGGTATACGGAATCGTGATCAGCCTTTTTGACTATCATATGGGTGACTTGGATTTTGGCAGGGACTTCGTGGGACTGGGGAATTATATCCGCATGATGCAGGACAAGGTATTCTGGAAGTCGACCGTGAACACGTTATATTTTACTGCCGGGGCGATTGCGGGAGATTTGTTTTTCGGAACGCTGGTATCCGTGTGGATTCAAAGCTTAAATGAACGGATCCGGCCGATTATCCGGCCGATTGTGACGATTCCCTTGCTGGTTTCGCCCATTATCATCGGATTGATATGGAAGTATATGTTTAATATCAACGGAGGAATGGTGTATTGGATCTTAAGTTGGTTCGGCCTGGGCGCGGAACAGTTTCCGGGGTTGGCAGGGTCTTCTACGGCCATGTTTTGCGCCATCGTCGCGCATTGGTGGCAGGTTATCCCATTTGTCGTGATCGTACTAAGCTCCGGCCTGGTCAGTATTCCAAATGATTACTATGAGGCGGCGGAGATGGACGGCGCGTCTTTCATCCAGAAGTTTTTCAAAATTTCGCTCCCGAGCCTGATGCCGCAATACATGGTCATCTTGTTGTTTAACGGGGTGGACGCGATCAAGGTATTTGACATTATTTATGCATTGACCGGCGGAGGACCGAACAATTCTACGATGTCGCTCAGCTTGTATGCCTATAAAAATGCATTTGACCATTTTGACATGGGCTATGCCATGGCCATTTCCAATGCGACGATGTTGATTTCGTTTTTGGTTTTTGGGATCGTGTTTGTCCGCTATAATGCGAAAGCGCGCAAGGAGGGGATAAAGGGATGAAGAAGAAAACACGCACGAGAATTTTGCAAATTATTTTCGGGGTGGTGGTTTTTGTCATCGCCATCCTGCCCGTGTACATGATTGTCAGCAGTTCCCTAAAACCGACGCTTTTAATCCGTAAAATGCCGCCGGAATTTGTATTTGAGCCGACCTGGACGCATTATCTGAAAATTTTTAAACAAGGAAGCTTTCTGTCCTATTTTAAAAATTCCTTAATCGTGGCGGTCACTTCCACGGCGGTCAGTATTCTGATTGGCTCGCTGGCGGCATACGGGCTGGCGATTATGAAGTCGGACTGGGCAAATAGAATCACGGGGTTTTTGACATTTTCCAAGCTCCTTCCGGCCATTACCATCATGATTCCACTGTACGTGATGCTGGACAAGGTACAATTGTTGGGCGGTTTTGTCGGGGTGATTCTGTCCCATATCGCGATTAACGCCCCGTTTACAACGTGGCTGGTGCTGGGTTTTATTCAGGACCTGCCGCAGGATTTGTTTGAGGCGGCCAAGCTGGACGGCTGTACCAGAATGAAGATTTTCTGGCGGGTCGTGTTTCCACTGTTGTCCCCGGCCATCGGCTCCGCGGTGCTGCTGTCGCTGCAGTATTCCTGGAATGAGCTGATGTTCGCCATGCAGTTTACAAGTATGAAGTCTTATACGTTGACGGTGGGCGTTTCCCGGTTCGTGGGAGCCATATCTGTCGATTGGGGACAATCGAGCGCAGCGGCGACCGTGGTCATGCTGCCGATTATCCTGGTCGGGTTCTTTTTACAGAAGTACCTGGTCAGCGGACTGACGGCAGGAGCGGTAAAGGGATGAGGTGTGAAGCAGCCTGGCGGGAGCAGTGAAGGGATGCGATAGGCATTTTTTCAGCCGTGGGGTGCGAAAGGACGAAATTAGAAGGAGAGAGATAGATGTATTACGGTGCGCAATATTATAGACCGCCTTTTCCGCGAAAGGAATTTTGGGAGAAGGATTTGAAAAATATAAAGGAATTGGGATTCAACATTATCAAGCTGTGGGCGGTTTGGAATGACGTGGAGCGAAAAGAAGGTGTCTTTACGTTCGATGAATTGGACGAATTGGTGGAGATGGCAAAAGGATACGGACTTGACGTAATGATTAACACTATCGTGGAGGGGGCACCGTATTGGCTGTACGAGAAGTATCCGGACTGCTTTTATGAAAGCGTGAAGGGAGAAAAAATAACGCCGGGCGGGCCGGCGAACATTCCGACCGGCGGGTGGCCGGGGCTTTGCATGGACCATCCCGAGGCCGCAGAGGCGATTTGCCAGTTTATTAAAGAAACGTCCGCACATTTTAAAGATTGTGAGAACGTGGTGATTATTGACGTGTGGAACGAGCCGCATCTGGAGCCGATGTATGATTATCCAAGTGAACTTTTGTGCGCTTGCAAGGCTTCAAACGCGGAATTTCGAAAATGGCTGAAAGTACGCTATCAGACACTGGAAAATTTAAACAAGGCGTGGTACAGGCGGTATTCGGACTGGAATCAAATCGTGCCGCCACCGCGGTTTGGCACGTATCCGGACATGATGGACTGGCGGCGGTTCTGGCTGTACAATCTGCGTCGCTGGCTGGAGGAAAAGGTGGCGGCGGCCAGGGCCGGCGCGCCGAATAAGTTGATACAGACGCATTGTGCCAGCGCGTGTTATATGGGCGCGGTCGGAAACGGCGCGCTGGGAACGGAGCTGGCGGATGAATTTTTGCTGGCGGAGCCGGTGGATTTGTTTGGCTTGTCAAGTTTTCCGGCCTGGCTGATGGGAAATACGCGGGAAGAACATTTCTTGGCGCATATGATAAATCTGGACATCATCAGTGCCGCCTCCCGCGGGAAAACGTTTTATCAGGTGGAACTCCAGGGCGGGGCGGGAAAACCGGATGTGTTGGGACACGTGACACCCGACAAGTATGACATGCGCGTGTGGAACTGGAATATCATTGCGGCGGGCGGAAAAGGAGCCGTATATTGGCAGTACGCGTGCGAACCGGCAGGCGTGGAATCTCCCGGTTTTGGACTGACGGGCTTCGAGCATGAGAATACAGAGCGGAGCCTTGAGGCCGGACGGTGTGCCCGTTATTTCCAGAAAAAGGGGTTGGACGAGGCGGCATCCGTATTGTCTATGAATGGCATTTGCATTTCCAGAAATGCGAGCCTCTTCTTGTTCGCGGCTGAGCGTCAGGAAAAGATGTATGCGGACAGCCTGCTGGGAGCCTATAAGGTATGCGCGGATGCGGGAATTCCGGTGCGTTTTGTACATACGGATTATTTGGAAAACGCATGGGACGAGGGATTACGCGTGCTTTATGTGCCGATGGCGATTGCATTGTCTAAAAAGGAACAGGATGACATCCTCGCTTTCGCGGAAAAAGGCGGAAAGGTCGTCGTGGAAGCGGCGGCAGGATTTTATGATGAGCGCGGGGAGATGGACGTGCGGACATCTCTTTTGAAATGCGTGTTTGAGGCGGAGGATTTTTCCATTCTCTATCAGGAAAACGCGGAGCGCGGGAAAAAGGCCATTATGGATAGGGACGGTTGTCTCGTGTGCAAAGGCGTGTCTTACGTGCAAACGATGGCGATTCATAAAGGAGACGCGCTAGGATTTGTGGAAGACGCGTCGGAAGAGGCGGAGGAGTCTGCAGAGAGGGATGGCATGCCGGAAAACGTCGGGAAGCCGAAAGAGACAGAAGGAAACAAACGTTGTGCGTATGCGCGAAGCACCTATGGGAAAGGGTGCGTCGAGTGGATTGGCACGTATCCGGCCATGATGGCAAAGCGGGAAGCAGACGAGGCATGCACGGCATTTGTTCAGAACGTTTTTGTTTCTAAAGGATATGACATGTTGCAGGAACTGGAAGCGGAAGGACTGATTGTCCGCATGCTGCACAAAAGTGCGGACGCGGAAGCATTATGCAATGGAGAAAAATATATTCTCGTCGCGGTCAATCAGCATGCCGAGGAGCGGAAGGTAATGGTGAAAGTTCAAGGAGAAGTGTTCGAGGCGGCAGTGCCCGGATATGACGGTGTCCTGCTCGAATTATCATCCGAAGCGTGTGAGAAAGCTTCGACGGACGCTTCGAATAAGGAGGAGAAAAAGAATGGCTGTTAGGGTGGGAATTGTCGGTTCGGGTTTTATTGCAATCAAGCATGCCAGTGCGTTAAAAGAAATCCAGGGAGCCGAGCTTGCCGGAATGTGTACCTATTCCAACATGGATAAGCTAAAAGAAGTCTGCAGTCAGTTGGACATAGCGGCTTTTCCGAGTCTGGATGACATGCTAAAAAATGGCGGATTGGACGCGGTCGTGATTTGTTCGGCGACATCGGGACATTTTGAAGAAATAAAAAAGATTGCGGCGGAAAAAATTCCCATGCTTGTGGAAAAACCGGTGGTGGGGAAGAAGGAGTTGTATCCGCAAATATATAAGTTGATTTCACAGAATGGAATCCGATTGTTTCCCGGCCACAATTTTGTGTATCGGAAGTCCGTTCAAAAAATGAAAGAAATCCTGACAAGCGGCGGGATTGGTAAGATTTTACAATCCTCTTTTGTATCTACACAACTTTTGGATAATTTCGGGTCTGGAAATTGGCGGGCAAAAAGAGTATACTCAGAAGGAGGCGCGTTGATGGACAGCGGGCATCACCTGGTTTACCAGATGCTGTACTTGTGCGGCCTTCCGAAGCGGATACAGTGTTATACGGCGAAGAGGGTGTTGGAGGAAATGGAAGACGAGGACATCGCCCAGCTTAACCTTCAGATGACGGATGATTCGCTGTGCAACGTGACGGTCAGTTGGGCTTCGGAGTGGGCCGATGATTTTAACGGAATTCGTTTTTTGGGTACAAAGGGCGAAATGCATCTGACGGACGCGCTGTATGTCAACGGCGAGCGGATTTGCGACGCGGAAAGCTATGAGGAAACGTTCTTGCTGGAGGACGAGGCATTTTTGGAATATGTTGAAAAAGGGCAAAAGCCATTGTCGACATTCGAGGATTCGCAGCACACGGTACAGATTATAGACGCGGCTTACCGCAGCGCGAAAGAAGGAAGCGTGTATAGCTTGAAATGGCATTAGGAGGTCTATATGAAACGTTCAGAGATAAATAAAGTGATAAGAGAGATGGAGGAGTTGATTCGGGAGAATGGTTTTCACCTTCCTCCGTTTTGCAACTGGACTCCGGAGGAATGGAACACGAAAGGTCATGAGTATGATGAAATCCGGGACAACATGTTGGGGTGGGACATTACGGACTATGGACTGGGGAATTTTGACAAGGTTGGGTTTGGCCTGATTACGCTTCGAAATGGAAACCAGAAAAATCCAAAGTACAAGAAGGTGTATGCGGAGAAGCTTTTATTTTTACGTGACGACATGATGTCGCCGATGCATTTTCATTGGTACAAGTCCGAGGACATCATTAACCGGGGCGGGGGAACGCTTTTGATTACGGTTTACAATGACGACGGAAACGGCGGGCTGGCGGATTCCGACGTGGAGGTGAACGCGGACGGGCGTACCTACACGGTTCCCGCGAGTACGACGATCGAGTTGAAAAACGGGGAGAGCATTACCTTGTGGCCGCACCAGTATCACGAGTTCCACGTGGTGCCGGGTTCTGGAAGCGTCTTGATTGGCGAGGTATCCCAGTGCAATGACGATGAAAATGACAACCGATTTTATGAGGAGGTCGGGCGTTTCCCGAAGATAGAAGAGGACGAACCGCCATATCGCTTGCTGTGCAATGAATATCCGGCGGCACCGGAAGAATGAAATAAAACAGAATGACTGACATTGCCTTGGGCGGCAGTAGGCCGTAAATGGCATCAAGAGCTTCGGAGGATGATTTATCTTCCGGAGCTTTTTGCGTTGCATTTTGGGGAGGGATACAGTAAAATGAGGATAGTGGTTCGGTCTTGCCCGAACCGCTGCAAATAGGGTTGAATTTTTGTGTGTTGGGTGCGATTTGTGGCTTTTGGAAAGAAGGGGTTTGACCATGAAGAAGATTTTTAATATTAATGGGGATTGTAAGCCCGATTTGCATTATATGGTGGATATGTCGGAGCCTTTGTTACAGATTAAGAAAATGGTGGACGCAGGACAGTATTTTACCATAAATCGCGCGAGACAGTATGGAAAAACAACAACGTTGCGGGCACTGGAAAAAATCTTGGCAGGGAATTACATTGTCATAAGTCTGGACTTCCAACTGGTAAGTGATGCAGATTTTGATAGCGAGGAATCTTTTGTGGCGGCCTTTTCCCGGGAGATTTTGGACGTGTTGGAGGGAGTGGAGGGGATACCTCAGGAAGCCGTGAAAGAATTGGACGCGTTTTCAAAAGGGGAAATTGTGAACGCGACGCTTTCCGTATTGTTTGGTTGTATTAAACGTTGGTGTGGAAAATCGGAAAAAAGATTGTGCTGATGATTGACGAGGTGGACAGTGCTTCCAATAATCAGATTTTTCTTGATTTTTTGGCACAGTTGCGGGGGGGATATATCAACCGTGACAAGAAACCGACATTGTGGTCTGTAATTTTGGCGGGCGTGTATGACATAAAAAATATAAAACGAAAAATTCGGCCTGATGACGCGCACAAGGTGAATAGTCCGTGGAATAAGCGCGTAAGCAACGAGTCAGGCGAATGCTTGCATTCATCTGACGACTGCACGTGGGATTATAAGGCGTTTTCGCCTTATAATATTGCGACAATGTTTGACGTGGATATGAGTTTGTCCAAAGACGGGATTGAAGGAATGCTGATGGAGTATGAACAGGATTATGAAATCAGGATGAACGTGTCGGAGATGGCCGGGCAAATTTATGATTATACTTCCGGTTATCCGTTTCTAGTATCCTGGCTATGTAAGCTGATGGATGAACGAGTACCCGAAAGAGATGAATTTTTCGGTGAAAAAAGTAAGGCATGGACCAGGGAGGGATTTTTGGAAGCGGTAAAAATATTGTTGGCAGAGCCAAATACATTGTTTGATTCCTTGTTCAACAAACTGGAGGATTATCCAGAATTGGATGCGGTACTTCGGAGACTTCTGTTTGAAGGGAAAGAGATACCTTACGTGCTGGGTGACCGTCCAATAGAGATGGCATTGATGTTTGGATTCGTGAGAAGGATGGGAAATCTCGTGGTGGTGGCAAATCGGATATTTGAAACGCTGTTGTATAATTTTTTCTTGATATCTTCAGGAATGTAACAAGAGAGAATGTTTGATGAGGCTTTGAAGGACAAGAACCAGTTTGTCAAAAATGGCCGTTTGGATATGCGTCTTGTTTTGGAAAAATTTGTTCTTCATTTTGATGAATTATATGGAAATCAGAGTCAGGCCTTTTACGAGGAGGATGGAAGGAGATTTTTTCTATTGTATCTGCGTCCGATTATTAACGGGGCGGGGCATTACTATATCGAGGCCAGAACCAGAAATCGCGAGCGGACGGACGTGGTCGTGGATTATGGCGGAGAGCAATTCGTGGTGGAATTGAAAATATGGAGGGGCGACGCGTACCATACCAGAGGAGAAAGACAGCTTTCGGAGTATCTTGATTCTTATCATTTGGAAAAGGGCTACATGCTGAGTTTCAATTTTAATAAAAAGAAGGAGATAGGAGTCAGGGAGATTGCGGTGGGAGGCAAATTGTTAATCGAAGCGGTGGTATAGCGAAATGTCTGACAAGTTTGATGATAGGCAACATGTCCATTGGGAGAATTGCCTTAGAGTTCGCGCAATGACGTGGCGGTGCTGGAAGGGGGATGGTGGCATGAAATATAACGTTGAAATCAATGGCCTTGATGTCGAGGCCAATTATTCGGAGAAAAGCATAGAGACGATTTTCTTACCGTTGCTTGAGCGGCTTACGAAAATGCAGCGGCAAAAAGGAAAGCGGATTCTTGTCATGCTCGCGGCACCGCCTGCCGCCGGGAAGAGCACGCTTGCAAGCTTTTTGAAATATCTTTCAAAGACGCGTTCGGGACTTGCGCCTTTGACGGTAATTGGCATGGATGGCTTCCACCGCCGCCAGGATTACCTTTTGACACACACCGTGGTGCGGGATGGAAAGGAAGTTCCCATGGTGAAAATCAAGGG
Organism: uncultured Faecalicatena sp.; assembly: GCA_948468385.1. Lineage (GTDB taxonomy): Bacteria > Bacillota > Clostridia > Lachnospirales > Lachnospiraceae > Schaedlerella. The sequence continues at coordinate 40,798 of CAOKHZ010000033.1, forward strand.
CGCGCCGGTTACGTTCGACTTTGAACTTCTTGCTTCCCGGATTGCCCGCGTGGCGGCGGGGGAAGTCTGCGGCTGGCCAACGTACGACCGCATGTTGCACAACCCGGTGGAGGATGCCATTTCGGTCGAGGGTGGCATTGTCTTATTGGAGGGAAATTATCTGCTTCTTGACGAGGATGGATGGCGGGAATTGAAAGACTACGCGGACTACACGATAAAGATCATTGCCGAAGAAATTCAGGTGCGGAAACGTCTGGTCGAGCGGAAATGTGCGAGCGGCACGCCGTACGAGGAGGCAGTTGAATTTGTGGAAGGCAGCGATTTGGTGAACGTGAGGACGTGCCTAGAAAGATCGGTTCCGGCGGATTTGACGTTAAGACTGGAAGAGGATGGAAACTATTTCCTGGCATGATAGGATGAGAGTGAGGAAAGAAAAATGAAAGGCCCCCGCAAATTACGGGGGCTAAAACTTTGACGGAAATTAGGTGGAAATTGCTCCATCCTTAGATTTCGCTTAATTTTATGGAAAAATCTTCGTATATCCCGGCAGGTACACAATCATCGAAATGATACTCGAACATTGTGTCGTGTTCAAAATTATACACCATGATTCGTTTTTTTTCAGAATCAACAATCCAGTATTCCCGCACCCCTGCACTCCGATATTTGAAAAGTTTAATCATATAATCCATACGAGTGCTGCCAGACGAGACAATTTCGATAATCCAGTCAGGAGCCCCATGGCATCCCTTGTCATCCAATTTGCCGGTGTCACAGATGACGGAAATGTCAGGCTCCACATAATTACTGTCGTTATCTTGTAAAAATACGGCGAATGGCGCGGCGTAAACCTCGCATTTACCATCCTTGTCTCGAATATAAGAGGATATTTCTCTTGATAGGTACATACTTATTTTTTGATGGACTCTGCCAGGCGCGGCCATGTAGTAAATCTGACCGTCAATCAATTCGGCACGTTCACCATCCGGAAGCGCGTAAATATCTTCAACTGTATATAAAGGTTCTTGCTTTAATGCGTTCATGCTCCACACCTCCCGAAAAATATTGCGTTATCTTTGGAGCTTCGTGTTGCATCATGGGTGTAAAATGCAACACGAAGGGCTTTTTAAGTAACTAAGTGGTTTTTGTGGAACCCCCCACACCCCTTGAAAACAAAGGAAACGGCGATTTCCGCCGTTTCCTCGAAAGCGGAGAGAGTGGGATTCGAACCCACGCGCCCTTGCGGACAAACGGTTTTCAAGACCGCCTCGT
>CAOKHZ010000034.1 GCA_948468385.1 uncultured Faecalicatena sp.
CTTTTACGTTGATTACGCTGTCGGGTTTTTTGTGGGAAAGCATTACTACCGTCTCCACATGCACCGTCTGGCAAAACTGGTCCACCGCCACGCACCGCTTCACCTCATACCCTCTTCCCTGGAACATCTGCAAGTCCCTTGCCAGACTTGTCGCCTTGCACGAAATATAGACAATCGTATCCACCTGATAATCAATAATCTTCGGCAGTGCCTTCGGATGGATGCCATCCCTCGGCGGGTCGAGCACGATCACGTCCGGCTTTTCCTCAATCTCATCCAGCACCCGGAAGACGTCCCCGGCAATGAACCGACAGTTGGTCAACCCGTTGTGCGCGGCATTTTCCCTTGCCGCCTCCACGGCCTCCTCCACGATTTCCACCCCGATTACCTGCTTGGCGACGGGAGCCAGCACCTGCGCGATTGTGCCGGTTCCGCTAAACAAGTCGAACACCGTCTTGTCCCGCAAGTCGCCCGCATATTCGCGCACTGTGCGGTAAAGCACCTCCGCCGCCCGCGAATTGGGCTGGAAAAAGGAAAACGGCGTAATCTTGAACTCCATTCCCAAAATCTTTTCATAAAAATAGTCTTGTCCATACAGAATCCGCGTCTCGTCACTTTGCACCACGTCGGCCAAGGAATCATTGAGAATGTGAAGAATCCCCACGATTCTACCCTCCAATCTTCCCTCCGCCTCCAACGCGAGCAAAGCTTCCACCAACGGCCGCAAATCGTATTCTTGCTGGGTGGTCGTGACCAGGTTCACAAGAATTTCCCCCGTGGAGTCCCCGCGCCGCAGCAAAAGATGGCGCAAATAGCCGACATGCCGCATTTTCTGATAATAGGGAACATTTCTCTCCTGAAAAAAAGCGAGGACACATTGCAGGATTTCCGTCATGTCCGCGTGCACCAGCTTACAGTCCGCCGCCGTCAAAACGTCGTACGAGCTCCCTTTCTTATGCAGCCCCAACGTCAGCGGCCCGTCCTTGCATGCGTCGCCAAAGGAAAACTCCATCTTATTGCGATAGGCAAATTCCTTCGGGCTTCCCTTGATTTCCTCGAACTCATAACTTTGTCCCGGCAAAATGGCAGCGTCAATCAACGTTTTAATTTGCCGTTCTTTCATTTTCAACTGTTCCTCGTACGGCATCGTCTGGTACATGCATCCGCCACATTGTGGAAATATGCTGCAAACCGGTTTCCTCTTCTCAAGCGGGGATGCCTCCAACACTTCCAGTATCCGTCCCTCGGCCTTGCCGCTTCTTTTTTTGTGAATCTGGACACGCACCCTCTGGCCGGGGATCGCGTTTTTCACAATCACGCATTGATCGTTGCCCGCAGACGCACTGCTTAAAGTTTCACCTTTTCCCGCATCGACAATCATGTGCGCGCCGTTTGCGGACCCACCCTTTTCCGCATCAGAAACGTACACGATCCCCTTGTTCGGAAATTCCACGCGCTCCACCACGCCCTCAAACACTTGTCCCTTTTTCATCCTCGCACCCTTTCTAACAGTCACCCTTTTTAACCGCCTTCACCAAATCCTAATATATCCCACGCACTATCAGAAAAAGACGGAGTGTAATGCCACCCCGTCCTTCATTCGCTTTTCCACATGTTTCATAATTCACAAAGTCACTTGGCGTATCCTTCCCGCTCGCCGACTTGTCCCAACACAAAGAGTCTCTCCTGCGAAACCCTCGCGCCAGCCACCGTCAGACTTGGTCTTCCTCGCTGAAATAATCGTCGAAATCGTCATCAAAGTCCTCGTCGAAATCCTCCAGGTAATCCGGTGTCACAAACTTGTACACCGCATACGCGATGGTGGCAACCGCCACGATAATCCCGATAACGGCCAATACCTTGACAAGCAATCCCTTCTTCTCTCCATCCTTGCAACATCCTTTTTTACAGCACATAAATTCCACGTCCTTTCTTTTTTATCAATCCCGCAATCGTAACAGGCACCAGCAACGAATCCCCGTTCAACCATCCGCCCTGAAAACACATCGCGCAGACATTCGTCTTTGTTTTAGTATAACACGTTCTGATTTAGATTACTATCTTTTATTGCAAATTTTCTTTCCAGAATTTCATAAATTTTCATAAACCAATTTTTTCCAACTGTGTGGTTGCGATCCTTATATTATCCAACCGCAAAGTTGGCAAATTTCACACCTTCTGCAATTTTGCAAACGCCGCGAACATCTTGCGCACGCCCACCGAGTCAAATTCTATCGTAACCTCAAAGTCGCGGCTGCCGTCCGTGATTGCCTTCACCGTGCCCTCCCCGAACTTGACATGGCGCACCCTGTCGCCCACTATGTAATCCAGTCCTTTTTCCTTGGACACGGCAAATTGCTGCGCTCCTTTTTGCAGAGGCATGCTCTGAAACGGTTGCTTTTGGAAACTTTTTTGCGCCTGCCGATAGGAACTGCGCTGGTTTTGCCAATACGTACCGCTCCCGCCCTGCCCATATGTATCACCTGCATCCGAACCATACACATTGCCCGCACTCGAACCATACGCGCCGCCCGCACGAGTTCCCCTCGCCGTCAACAATTCCTGCGGAATCTCTTGTATGAAACGTGACATTCGGTTGTACTGCGTCTCCCCGCGAACCATTCTCTTGCGCGCGCAGCTCAAAGTTAGACGCTCCATCGCCCGCGTGATGCCGACATAGCAGAGCCTGCGCTCCTCCTCCAGGCTTTCCGAGTCTTCCGTGGAAAGATAGCTGGGAAACAGCCCTTCCTCCATTCCCGCCAGATAAACCTGGGGAAATTCCAGCCCTTTCGCGCTGTGCAGCGTCATCAATACCACGTAATCCTGGCTCTCGTCCAAGCTGTCAATGTCGGCGACCAACGCCACCTCTTCCAAAAATCCGCCAAGCGTCGCGGGTTGCCCTTCGTCCGCGCAAGCCTCCTCATAAGCGGCAATTTTATTCTGCAACTCCTCGATGTTCTCTATCCGGGCCTTCGCCTCTTCCTCGCCTTCCGCTTCCAAAGATTCCACGTAAGCCGTCATCTCGATGATTTCATTCAACAAGTCGGAAAGGCTTGCCTGCTGCGCCACCCTGCCTTTAAAATACTCTATCAGCGATACGAAGGAATCCAGCTTCGCGCTCGCCCTGCCGATGCCTGGTATCAGATCCAAACCTTTCAGCGTTTCGTAAAACCCGATGCCCCGCGCGTCTGCCGACTCCTGCACGCGGCCAATCGTCGTCAGGCCGATGCCGCGTTTTGGCACGTTGATGATACGGCGCACCGCCAGATCATCTTGTCCGCTGTCAATCGTTTTCAAGTAAGCAAGCAAGTCCTTGATTTCCCGTCTCGCATAAAAGTTCACGCCGCCTACGATTTTGTAAGGAATGCTCATCGCCACGAATTTTTCCTCAAACAGACGGGACTGCGCGTTCGTCCGGTACAAAATCGCGAAATCCTTATACGCCGCCCCGTTCTCCACCCGATTTTGAATGTCGTCGGCTGCGAACTCCGCCTCGTCATAAGCGGTGTCAAACTGACGAAAGCAAATCAAGTCCCCGTCGCCCTGATCAGTCCACAACGTCTTGTCCTTCCTGCCGCGGTTATTGCGGATGACCGCGTTCGCCGCATTCAGGATATTGGAGGTCGAACGATAATTTTGTTCCAGCTTGATGACCTTCGCGTCAGAAAACGTACTTTCAAAACTCAAAATATTTTTGATGTCCGCCCCCCGAAACTTATAAATCGACTGATCGTCGTCCCCTACCACGCAAAGGTTATGGTACTTCGAAGCCAAAACGCTTACCAGTTTAAACTGCACCGTGTTCGTGTCCTGGTACTCGTCCACCATGATATAACGGAAACGCTCTTGATAGTAATCCAGCACGTCCGGCTGCGTCTGCAAAAGCTGCACCGTCTTCATCAATAAATCGTCAAAATCCAGGGCATTATTCATCTTTAACTGCCCCTCGTACTCCCGGTACGCTTTCGCGATTTTCTGCCGTCCAAAGTCTCCCGCCGCGTTCAGCTCGTATTCCGCCGGCGTGACCATCTCGTTCTTTGCCGAAGAAATCGCCGAAAGAATCATCCGCTCGCTATATTTTTTCGTGTCAATGTCCAATTTCTTACAGACGTCCTTCATCAAGGTTCGCTGGTCGTCCGCGTCATAAATTGTAAATGAATCGTCATATCCAATCAAGTCGATATAACGGCGCAGAATTCGCACGCACATCGAATGGAACGTGCTCACCCATACACTTTTGGCCCCGTGGCCGACAAGGTTGTCCACGCGCTCCCGCATCTCCCCGGCCGCCTTGTTCGTAAACGTGATGGCCAGAATATTCCACGGGTTTACCCCCAACTCCTCTATCAAGTATACGATTCGATGCGTCAGCACCCGCGTCTTGCCGGAACCCGCCCCCGCCAAAATCAGAAGCGGCCCCTCCGTGTGAAATACGGCTTCCCTCTGCCGTTCATTTAACGTGTCGTATATACTCATCCTTTTCCTCCTGCCTCCCTCATTCCTCTTCTTTGGCCCTTTTACGCACGTCACGCGGCGCGCAGCCGTACGTTTCGTGAAACATCTTGTTAAACAGCTTGTAATTCGTAAACCCATGCCCCTCCGCCAGTTCCAGTATCCCGTCCGACGTGTTGCAAATGTCCTGATAAATATGCATCAGCCGCACCTGGCATACATACTTTGAAAATGTCACGCCCATGTTCTGCTTGAAAAATCGGCTGAAATATTCCCTGCTCAAATAAAAATGGGAAGAAATGCTTTCCAATGAAATCGGTTCCCGGTGATGTCGCTCGATATACTCCGTAATCTCGCCCAGCCGCTCCAAAATCTCCGCTTTTTCCGTCGCCTGCACTTTGCTTTCCCGCGAGGAAAAATGATTCAAAAGTTCAAAAAACACCTCCATGGCGACCGCCTGGCTTTTCAGCTTGTAACCGACGGGCTGCATCACGTAGAGCGGCGGCAATTTTTTCAACATGTCGCAAATCTCCAGATATCCTTCGAGCTGTTCCTTTTCCAACGTCTCCTTCGTGCAGTGGAAATGGTACTGCTCCAACTCCGGAATGAAATTTTTCATGCTGTTGCGCGAAAAATGAATCATCACCATCATGGAGGCTTTGGCACACTTCGTCTCATGCATCTGGTTTGAATCCACCACCAGAAATTCGCCCGCCACCACCGGGTAATCTTTTCCTTCTATCATAATCGTGCCGTTTCCGTTCAGAATGTAAATCAACTCGACGGCCGAATGCCAGTGCACCGGATTATACCTTCTCCGGCGGCTCGTATAGTACTGTATCTGCACGCCGGTTCGCTCCAGCTTGAACAACGGTTCGTAAATCATCTCTCCTTTTCTCCTTGCGCTTCCTCCGCAGCCGGATCCTTAAACGGATATTTTCGTACCCACTCTTTCGTCTCGTCGTTTCTTACCGCCTCCGACTGGTGACGGCTCAAAAACTGGGTCAGCGGATACAAGTCAATCCAAATCTCGTTCGACCCTTCCCTCTGCGACTCATCAAAAATCAACTGCAACCCCAGATGCAAATGATACTCGTCAATATTGTTCACATTTTCCTTGGTACTGTACCCGGTGCGCCCCATATAGCCAATCACGTCGCCAGCCTGCACGATGTCGCCTTCCTTAAGTCCCTCGGCATAAGGACGGTTCTGCCGCAAATGTGCGTAATAATAGTAACGCTTCCCGTCAAAACTGTCAATGCCGATACGCCAGCCGCCATACTGGTTCCACCCCATCGCCGACACCCGGCCTGACTCGATGGCAATCACCGGAGTGCCGACCTGCCCCATCAAGTCATGTCCCAAATGCTGCCTGCGATAGCCATAGCTTCTTGACACCCCGAAATCATCATAGTGAGAATAAGGGAAACCTTTGGCAATTGGGGCAAACGCCTTCAGCCCGTACGTTTTCACCAACTCGCCATTTTCCTGCTCCGCGGTTTCAAATTCCCCGACCATGCCGCCAAGCACCGCGTCGTACGCCTCCTCATAATACGAATAATACTTCATGTCCGCGGTCAGGCTCTCGATTCCCTCCGCCTTTATTTTCTCCACGGCGGCCACCATGTCCGCACTTTTGTAATGACTGAAGTCACCGCCATAACCTGCGGCCAGGTAAGCCAGTAATTCCACCCAATTGATATGTACGTCCTGCCCATAGGTATCAATGTCATACTGCAAGGCTTGTGACATGGCCTCCAGGCAAATGTCAAAATCCACCCAGTGTATGTAATCCTTCTTCTCGGAATTATTTTCCTCAAAATCTCCTCCCTCGGACTGATTCTCCTCGGAATCCGCATCCCCAAAACCCGCGTCCTCCTCGTTCGCCCCTTCCTTTCCGGCATCCGAAGATTCAGAGGCATTCCCGGCCGACGCGCCAGACGTCTCATTCACAACCGGCGTGCCAGACGTTTCCACGCCACCCCCGCCGACCGGCCCGCCTGCCCCGCCGTAACTCCATACTCCCAAAATGATACAAAGCAGCAGTACTTCCGCCCCTAGCCGCCATCTCAATAATTTTCGGATTGTCTGCATACCTCTTTTTTCACCTCGCGAACCTTTTAGCCCATTGATAACATGGATTGCCGCGCCCCTCGTGCACCCGCAATCCTTTTAGCCCTTAGTATCAACGTATGCAGACAACTCCTTCATTATTCCTTTTTAAAGCCTTCCCCCACCACTTCGTTGGATTCCATGATGATGGTAAAGGCCTTTTCGTCAATCTCTTTCACCATCTTGCGGATTTCGTACATCTGCTTGTTATTGCAGGCGCACATCACGACGTCCTTCTCCAGGCCAGAATACGCGCCGCTCCCCTTCCATATCGTGGAACCGCGCCCCACGTATTGGTCGATGCACGCCGTCACCTCCCGCCCCTTTTCCGTCACGATCAGGGTCATCTTCCCGGCATCAATCCCATACATCATCTTGTCAATGACCGCCGACAGCAGATACGTGATAATCAGGCCATAAATCGTGGCGTCCACGTCCCCAAACACCAGTCCGCCAAGCAGTACCACCAGAACGTCCAGCACGAACACGATTCTTCCGAGGGACAAGTATGGATGTTTCTTGCGGATTGCCACCGAGACAAAGTCCATCCCCCCCGTGGAGGAACGATTCATGAATATCACGGCATAGCCAAGCCCGCTAAAAACCCCCGTACAGATGGCCGCCAACATCCGATTCCCGTCATATACCGGTAAAAACGGCACCACGTAATCCAATATCAAGGACGAGATGACGATGGACTGCAGCGACCTTAACAAAAACTGACGTCCAAGCACCTTGTAGCTGAACAAAACAATCGGAATGTTCAACAATATCGTGCCAAGGCCGATTGGCAGCCCGAACAAACGGTAAAAAATCAAGGCGATACCCGAAATGCCCGCCAACGGAAATCCCGCACTGGCCGCGAAACTATAGATGCCGACGCCGGCCAGGAAACCGCCCAGAACGTCCACCAGTATGTTATATCCTATTTTTTTCGCACGCTGCATGTCTCATACCTCTTTGTTTTTAAATTTCATGATCATTTCATTGGTAAGGCTGTCACGCATCGGTTCTACCGGAATTTCCTCCCGCTCGAACCACTCGGCCAGGGCAAGCTCCTCCTTGTCCAGGCGAATCTCGTCGTCTCCATCCAATTCACAATAAAATCCCATCAGCAAGGTTTCCGTAAGTCCCCACGGCTGGCTTTTATAGTAACGGATGTTTTTCACCTCAAGCCCGACCTCCTCCATCACCTCACGCCGCACGGTTTCCTCCATCGTCTCCCCGATTTCCGTGTACCCGGCGAGCAAGGCATAACGCTTGTACGTCCTCCCTGCATATTTTGACAACAAAATGCGATTTTTATCCGTCACGGCAATAATTACCGCCGGACAAATCCTCGGAAACTCCATGTTTCCACATTGCGGGCAACGCATCATCCGCTCTTTCTCGTCCGGCACCATCTCACATCCGCACCCGCCGCAATAACGCCGACACTTGTACCAACTGTAAAGATGCAGCCCGGTAAATCCGGCAAACGCCGCGTGTTGCGGCTCGGCCAGCCGAAACTCCTCCTTACTTTCCATTCGATATCCGGCCAACTTGCCGATATCCAATTCCATCAACAAATAATAGTTCGTCTCATCTATGGAAAATAGATAAATGTAATTTTTCACCAAGTCGTTTCTTTCCCGCCCTTCCGCCACGGAAAAACAATACTCCTCCACCTCGGCCACGGTAGGAAAATCAATCCGCCCTTCGGCATGCCTTAACAAACAAGAACGGTTCTCAAAATAGAGAACGCGGTCTTCTTTCTTTGGCGGCACCGGCTTGTACGCGTTGTCAAAACGATGTGGCGCAATTTCCTGAATCATGATACTCTCCCACTTCCTTATCATTCACACCCTTGCCCGCGCGGTATAAGTGGGCGCACTTACTGTTCAGCCCGCGCTGGCGCAGTATGAATTGTAACGTTCCTTTATGCCTGCCTGCGCAATATGTCAAATTCCTCCCCGCGCCCTTGCAAATCCACATACACCACCTGCTTCGCATGCGGCGCGCTTTCCTGATCCGTTCCGTCCTCGCTGACGATTCGGCCCACCCTGACCGGCACGTTCCTCCCGTCCGGTTTCATGATTTCGATTTCTTCCCCGACCGAAAACTTGTTGCGCTGTTCGACTCGATATAGGCCATCCCTTTCCCCGCTGACAATTCCCAGATAAACGGATTCTTTCAAATACGTGCTGTTGTCATAAATCTGCGTCTGTCCGTCCGGCTTTCCGAAAAAAAATCCGGTCGTGAACTGCCGGCGTGTACAACAAGAAATCTGCTCCAAATACCATGGCATGTTGCGGCGGTACGTCTCAACGTCCTTCGCGTAATCATCCAACGCCTTGCGGTACGTCCTCGCCACGGTCGCCACGTAAAGCGCCGCCTTCATGCGCCCTTCCACCTTCAGGCTGTCAATCCCTGCCTCCACCAGTTCCGGAATATGCTCGATCATGCACAAATCCTTCGAATTAAAAAGAAACGTGCCCCGCTCATTTTCATAAACCGGCATGTATTCTCCCGGCCGCGTCTCCTCCATTACCGCATATTTCCAACGGCACGGATGCGTACACGCCCCCTGGTTGGCATCCCGCCCGGTAAAATAATTGCTCAAAAGGCAACGTCCCGAATAGGAAATGCACATCGCCCCATGGACGAACGTCTCAATTTCCAAATCTGCCGGAACATGCTCCCGCAGCTCCTTGATTTCCTGCAGGGAAAGTTCCCGTGCCGACACGACGCGACGCGCCCCCAGCTTGTACCAGAAATTGTACGTCTCGTAATTGGTATTATTGGCCTGCGTGCTGATGTGCCGCTCGATTCCCGGGCACACCTCCTTCGCGATTTCAAACACGCCGGGATCGGCGATAATCAACGCGTCCGGGCGTATCTCCCTCAATTCCTCGAAATACGACCGCACGCCGTCCAAATCCGCGTTGTGCGCCAGGATGTTCGCCGTCACGTACACTTTCACGCCCCGCGCGTGGGCGAACGCGATTCCCTCCCGCATGTCGTCCATGGAAAAATTTTTCGCTTTCGCCCGCAGTCCGAACGCCTCCCCGCCAATATAGACCGCGTCCGCGCCATAGACGACCGCGATTTTTAACACTTCCAGGCTGCTCGCCGGAATTAATAGCTCAGGATGTCTTGCCATCTCCTCTAACCCTTCTTCACACTCAACGCCACTCCGTCACCCAATGGGAGAATCGACGTCTGAAACGATTCACCATGCTTCAACTCGAAAAGGTACTCCCGCATCCTTGCATGGATGGTACGATCCCTACGCTCCACCGCGAAGCGGGATTCCATCACCGTCCCGTCCTGCATCACGTTGTCGGAAAGAAGTACGCCGCCGCTTTTTAACAGCCTTTGCACCTGCGGCAGGAAATGGATGTATTGTCCCTTGGCCGCGTCCATGAAAATGAAGTCATATTCCCCCTTAAGCGTGGGCAGGATTTCCATGGCGTCCCCTGCAAGCAACGTAATCTTATCTTCCCTCCCCGCCCGGCGAAAGTTCTCCTTAGCGACGGGAATCCTTTTTTCATAATTTTCTATTGTCGTAATCCGTCCGCCTTCCGGCATGTATTCACTCATCAAAACGGCAGAGAAACCTACGGCCGTCCCCACTTCCAGAACATTCATAGGTTTCAACATCATTAGCAAGACCTTGAGGAAGCTCTGCACCTCCTTGCGGATGATTGGCACGTTCGCGCCAAGAGCCTCGCCCTCCATCTTCTCTAATATTTCGCTGTTCTCTGTTTCCATGGAATTGATGAATGTCACAACGCGTTCATCCACAATCATAACAATCCCTCGAATCTCCTACCACCGCTTATGACGATCGTCTTCCCGATCCACGTCCATGATGATGGGAATGATCATGGGACGCCTCTTCGTCTTGCGCCAGATGAAGTCGTTCATGGAATCACGAATCGCCAGCTTAATCTTGTTCCAATCCGCATATCGCCCGGACAAACATTTCTCGACACTGTCCACCGTGGCCTGCCTGGCCTCCTCCATCAAGCTCTCCGACTCACGCACATAGACAAAGCCCCTCGATACAATGTCTGGTCCTGCCAGCAAACGGTTCGTCCCCTTCTCCAACGTAAGCACCACGATAATGATGCCGTCCTCCGCCAGATGCTGCCGGTCGCGCAGTACGATGTTCCCCACGTCGCCGACACCCAGCCCGTCCACCAAAATGGCACCCGTGTGCACCTTGTCCGCGACCTTTGCACAATCCTCGCCCAGTTCCAGCACGTCGCCGGACTGAATGATGAACACGTCCTCTGCCGGTATGCCAAGGGACATGGCGATCTCCGAGTTTGCCCGCAAATGCCGGTACTCTCCGTGCACCGGAATCGCGTACTTCGGCTTCACCAGAGAATATATCAGCTTCAATTCCTCCTGGCAAGCATGGCCTGACACGTGCGCGTCCTGGAAAATCACGTTGGCACCCTTGGCCGACAACTCGTTTATCACGCGCGAAACCGGCTTCTCATTGCCCGGTATCGGATTCGAACTGAAAATAATCGTGTCATTTGGCTCAATCGTCACCTTGCGGTGCACGTCCGCCGCCATGCGGGAGAGCGCCGCCATCGACTCGCCCTGGCTGCCGGTCGTGATGAGCACCATCCTTTCCGGCGGGTAATTGCGCATCTCGTCAATCTCAATCAACGTGTCTTCCGGCACGTTCAAATACCCCAGTTCCGAAGCCGTGGAGATGATGTTGACCATGCTGCGCCCCTCCACGACGACTTTGCGATGATACTTGTAAGCCGAATTAATAATCTGCTGCACGCGGTCAACGTTGGACGCAAAGGTGGCAATGATGATACGCGTATTTTGATGCTCCGCGAAAATGTGGTCAAACGTGATGCCCACCGTGCGCTCCGACTGCGTGAACCCCTTGCGCTCCGCGTTGGTACTGTCCGACATCAATGCCAGCACGCCCTTTTTGCCAAGCTCGGCGAAACGCTGCAAATCTATGGCATCGCCAAATACCGGCGTATAATCCACCTTGAAGTCCCCCGTGTGTATCACGATGCCCGCCGGAGAATAAATCGCCAACGCGGAAGCGTCCTGGATACTATGGTTCGTCTTGATGAACTCAATCCGAAACTGCCCCAGGTTGATGGACTGCCCATGCGTGACCACCTTCCTGCGGGTGGTACGCAAAAGGTTATGTTCCTTCAACTTGTTTTCAATAATGCCCATCGTCAGCTTCGTCGTATAAATGGGCACGTTAATATCCTTCAGCACGTACGGCAACGCCCCGATATGGTCCTCATGGCCGTGCGTGATGACAAATCCCTTTACCTTGCTGATATTATCCTTGAGATACGTCACGTCCGGGATGACCAGGTCGATGCCCAGCATGTCGTCTTCCGGAAACGCCAGGCCGCAGTCTACCACAATAATACTGTCCTCGTACTCAAAGACAGTAATATTCATGCCAATCTGCTCCAATCCTCCCAGAGGGATAATGCGCAGCTTTCCAATATTCTCTTTTTTCAAAAAATCTACACCTCCATATAAGTATTTTTGTAAAATAATTTTGTGAACGGCCTGAAACGGCTAATTACAATCCTTACAATTCGATATCCACGTCCTCAAGCAATTCCTCGAACACCTGCGAAACGGCCAGCAGCTCCGTGTCGTCCTCCACGACGTCATATACGCAGTCCTGTCCTTCCATCGAAGCGCGCTCCTTCAAAATCAGACATTCCGCGTCTCCTCCTGCCGAATCCGTCACCAGTATGTAGGAGGAACCGTTAATCTTCGTCTGTTCCAACACGTAAAACTCAGCCGTCTCTCTCGTGTCCCCAAACGTAAACACAACCTTGTCCATCTATAATCCCCTTGTCCGCGTTACCATTCGCGGCGAGCCGCGCCTGGCGATGGCGTCACTCTCCGTCCATACTCATCGAATCCAAATACCCTTGTAAAATGAACACTGCCGCAATCTGGTCCACATATTTTTTGCGGTTCTCCCGCCTTACCCCGCTCTCCATCAAAACCCGTTCTGCCGCCACCGTCGTAAGACGCTCGTCCCACATCACGACCTCAAGCTTGGTCCGCCTCTCAAGCATCGTCTGAAACTCCAGCGATTTTAACGCACGTTCTCCTACGTCATTATTCATGTGCTTCGGAAAGCCGAGAACGATCCGCCCCACCTCGTACTCACGAACCAATTCCTCGATTCGCGCGCAAGTGCGGCGCAACTTGTTCTCTTCCTTCCGCTCAATCGTCTCTATCCCCTGGGCAGTCAGACACAAGGCATCACTAATCGCGACGCCCACCGTCTTCGAGCCATAGTCCAGTCCCATGATTCGCATCTTTATTATTCCCAAGAATTGTTCTCAATATACGCCTTTAAAAGCTCCTCGACCAATTCGTCGCGTTCCACCTTCATTACCAGACTACGTGCGCCGTTATAACTGGTCACGTAAGTCGGATCACCGGACATGATGTAGCCGACAATCTGGTTGACCGGATTGTATCCTTTCTCTTTCAACGCCTTGAATACGATTTCCAGAATGTCCCTCGCGGAAATCTGCGGTCCCGGCTCGACCTGAAAGAATTGTGTGTTACTCAAATCGCTCATTGCTTTTCCTCCATTTGTGCTTGCATGTTATCCATAGTGTCTGTATGAGGAGAGTTGAAAACCTACCTTGTCCTCTATTCTAATATAGATTGCGATAAATTTCAATGAGGAATTTTAGTTTCGGAGAATTTCAGTTTCGAAAAATTTCAGTTTCCTTCGTAAGTATAAATTTTACGAGCTTATTTCTCATGTCTTCGTCGCCGTCCAAGGCGACTTTCAAGTATTCCCTCGTATGCCCGCACCACATCCTCCGTCCCCCGACCATGACGCTTTCTTCCATCAATGCCTCAAGCTCTTTGCCAAACAAGCTTTCCTCATACCGTTTCCTCTTTTTTGCCCCGAGCCTTATCATCTCTTCGCTGCGCCTCGCCTTCACCTGCTCCGGCAACTGGTTTCCCATCGCGGCCGCCTTCGTCCCCTCCCGCCGGGAATATTTGAAAATGTGCGTTTCATAGAAATTCACCTTCTCCACGAATGCCTTCGAAGCCGCAAATTCTTCTTCCGATTCCCCCGGGAATCCCACGATGATGTCCGTCGTCAAGGCGGGATTTTCAAAATGCTCCCGCAAAAGAAGACATTTTTCATAATATTCTCCGCTCGTGTAATGACGATTCATCCGCCGCAATGTCTCATCACACCCGCTTTGTAAGGAAAGGTGAAAATGGGGGCACACCTTCGGCAGTGCCGCCAACGTACGCACAAAATCCTCCGTGATGACGCGAGGCTCCAAAGACCCGAGACGGATGCGCTCCACGCCCTCCACTTCATGGACGGATTGTATCAGCGAAAGCAAGTTCGTCCCTTCTTGTCCAAGTCCATAAGAACTCAAGTGAATTCCGGTCAACACCACTTCCCTGCAACCGCTTTTCACCAACGCCTCCGCTTCCCGAACCACGTCCCCTTGTTCACGGCTGCGCACGCGCCCCCTCGCGTAAGGAATGATACAATAAGAACAAAACTGGTTGCAGCCGTCCTGTACCTTGATATAGCCTCTTGCACGCTCCTCGCTTTTGTCAATTCGCAAGTCTTCGTATTCTTTCGTTTGACCAATGTCAATCAGCTCTTTTACCACCGGCGGCGCGAAAACCGCACCGTTTCTGTCCGCCCGTCCGCCTTCCTCTCGAACTACTTCCGCCGCGTTTTGCGCCTCGTATTCCCGCAAAATGCGCGGCAAGTCCTTCTTTCTATTATTTCCGATTATGATGTCGACGCACGAATCTGCCGGACGCCCCTCTTGCACCTGCGCGTAACACCCCGCCGCCACGACGATTGCGTTCGGGTTTTGCCTCCTCGCCCGATGCAACATCTGACGCGACTTTCTGTCCGCGACATTGGTCACGGTACAAGTGTTAATGATATATACGTCCGCCCATTCGTCAAACGGAACGATTTCATACCCGGCATCGCAAAGCATCTCCCGCATGGCTTCCGTCTCATATGCGTTTACTTTGCAGCCCAGGTTGTGCAATGCCACTTTTTTCATAAAATCTCCTAACTGTTTCTTGACTTTTCACCCATCATCACTTAGAATGAACGTGAGAACGAGGAACGCGTTTTCAAAAATCGGCATTAAAAGGAGGTATTTTTATGATGAAAACGGTGCAGATTTCTTTAAACTCCATTGACAAAGTAAAAGCATTCGTGAATGAAATTACAAAGTACGACAACGACTTCGATTTAGTTTCCGGAAGATACGTCATAGATGCAAAATCCATCATGGGAATCTTCAGTCTGGACTTGTCCAAGCCAATCGATTTGAACATTCACGCTGAAGGAGAACTCGATGACATCATGGCCGCACTGGATCCATACATCATCAAGTAACGTTCGTCATTTACTTATGTCGATGAGCGGGGGAAGTTCCCCCGCTTTTGTCATGACTTTCGACCTACGGCCGCGACAGCAACCTTCTTTTTTTACCTTTTCTTTTTCCTTTACTTCACGTCAATCACTTCGGTCGTCTCAATCGCCGTTTTTACCAATTCCTCGATTTTTTCCAAATTTTTCTCCGACTCCTCAATTCGCGCAAGTTCCGGCCTCGTCACCGGATGCTTGGCCACGAATATCGTGCAGCAATCCTCGAACGGCAGGATGGAAGTCTCGTACGTCTCAATTTTTTCCGCGATGTCCACGATGTCGCGCTTGTCAAATCCAATCAACGGCCGATAAACGGGCAGCGTGCACACCGCGTTCGTCACCGCGAGGCTTTGCATCGTCTGGCTCGCTACCTGGCCGATGCTCTCCCCGGTTATCATCCCCAGGCATCCGTCAGCCGTGGCAAAATGCTCGGCGATTTTCATCATGTAGCGACGCATGATGATAGTCAATTCCGCATGCGGGCATTTCTCATAAATATAGAGCTGGATGTCCGTGAAATTCACGACGTGCAGCTTGATCGGCCCCGCGTATTTCGCCACCTGCCGCGCCAAATCCACGACCTTCTCCTTCGCCCGCTCGCTCGTGTAGGGCGGGGCGTGAAAATACGTCGCTTCCAAGGCGACGCCCCGCTTTGCGATCATGTAACCGGCGACCGGACTGTCAATCCCGCCGGACAGCAGAAGCATCGCGCTCCCGTTCGTCCCGATCGGCATCCCGCCCGGTCCCGGAATGATTTCCGAATATAAATAAATCTCCTCCCGCACTTCCACGTTCAGGCGGACGTCAGGCTTGTGAACGTCCACCTTCATTTCCGCGTGGCTTCCAAGTATCGCCTCGCCAAGTGCCGCGTTGATTTCCATCGAGGTCATCGGGTACGTCTTCTTGCTCCGGCGCGCCTCCACCTTGAACGTCAAATCCTTATTCGGATACATTTCACCCATATAGGACACGACTTCTTTTTTCAATTCCTCGAAGCCCTTGTCGTCCAGACGAACCACCGGACAAATGCCGACGATGCCAAACACCCTTTTCAGCGCCTCCACCGTCTCCTCATAATCATATCCGTCCTCGCAGTCCACGTAAACCCTGCCATACGTCTTGTGCACCAGAAACTTCCCTTCCACGTCCTTCAGGACGAAGCGAATCTGGCGCACCAGCGCGTCCTCGAACATGAAACGGTTCTTCCCCTTAATCCCAATCTCTCCGTACTTAATCAAAAATGAATGAAATTCCATTTTGCTTCCTTTCTGTATCTTTTATACACTTATATCCGTTCAATGCCTCGTATATTTTCGCAACTTCGGAACACAATCATACAACGTTTCCAGCGTATAGTCAATCTCTTCTTTCGTCGTGAACTCGGACATGCTAAAACGCAAAGTCGCGTCCAAGTATTCCTTGGAAGCCCCGATGCCCTTTAAAACGCCGCTGACGGCCGGATGGTTGGAAGCGCAGGCCGAACCTGATGAGACGTAAATCCCCTTCTCCTCCAAGGCGTGCAAAAGCACCTCGCTGCGGATGCCGGCAATCCCCACGCTGATAATGTGCGGCGCGCTGTTTTCATCCGTCAGCCCGTGCACGGTCGTATGCTCTATCTTCGACACCCCTTCCAAAAAATGTGCCTTCAAATCCCGCATCAACGCCACCTTGACGTCCAAGTCGCGGTAAATCATCTCCGCCGCCAATCCAAGTCCTGCGATGCCCGGCACGTTTTCCGTACCGGAACGGATATTTTTCTGTTGCTCCCCGCCAAACACGATGGGCAAAATCTTCACCTTCTCATCCAAATACAAAAAGCCGGTTCCTTTCGGCCCATGGATCTTGTGGCCGCTGGCAGAAAGCATGTCGATACCCAGACGTTTCGGGTAAATGTTGTATTTTCCAAACCCCTGCACCGCGTCCGTGTGGAACAAAATCTGCGGATTGTAACCCTTCACGATTTTTGCCGCCTCTGCCACCGGCTGCACCGAGCCGACCTCGTTGTTCACGTACATGACAGACACCAGGATCGTCTCGTCACAAAGCGCTTCCTTCAGCGCCTCTAACTTCACCCGCCCGGCCGCGTCCACGGGAAGGTAGGTGACACGAAACCCTTCTTCCTCCAAGTGACGCATGGTATTTAAAATCGCCGGGTGTTCAATCCCCGTGGTAATCAGGTGGTTTCCACTGCGGCGGTTGGCCCTCGCACATCCACGAAGCGCCAAATTGTCGCTCTCGGTGCCGCCCGACGTGAACACGATTTCCTTCTCCTTGACTTTCAATATCTTCGAAAGCCGCTCTTTCGCGCCCCGGATATAATGTTCCGCCTCCACGCCCTTCTTATGCATGGAGGATGGATTGCCGTAATCACGGCACATCACTTTATAAACCAATTCCCCGACTTCCGGGTAACAAGCGGTTGTCGCGGAATTGTCCAGATAAACTTCCATATAATTGTTCCTTTTCTATCACTCTTCTTATTATAAATTATGATGGATGCATTTCAAGTGCTACAAGGAAGTTCTTGACAGCATTCCAGATGATACATCAGAACCGCCAAAACCGTAAACCCCGCCGTCTCCGTGCGCAAAATCCGTTTTCCCAGAGAAATCGGGAACGCTCCGTGTCCACATGCCATCTCGATTTCCTTCTCCTCGAAGCCGCCCTCCGGGCCGATAAATATGGCCACTGTCTTGCCCGGCCGCACTCTTTGCAACGCCTCTTTTGTCTTCTGCATGCCCTTCGCCTTCTCATAGGGAATCAGGCACACGTCCATCTCATTTGCATAATTTAGCGCTTCCGTAAACCCCATCACGCCCTGCACCTTGGGAACGACGCCCCGCCCGGACTGCTTGGCCGCCCCCTCGGCGATGGCGTTCCACCGGGCCACCTTCTTGTCCGCCTTTTTCTCGTCTATACGCACCACGCAACGCCGCGTTTCCACCGGAATGATTTCAAAAGCCCCCAATTCCACGGCTTTCTGAATAATCAGTTCCATCTTGTCACCCTTGGGGAGTCCCTGAAAGAGGTAAATCTTTGCGGGCAGTTCTACGTCATCCTCCCACACGTCTACGATTTTCACGAAAACCGTCTCTGTCTCCATGCACTCCAATTCGCACAAATACCGGCTCCCCGTGCCGTCACTGACTTCCATAAGTTCCCCGCGTTTCATGCGCAACACGTTTTTAATATGGTTGACGTCGCCGCCCTCGATTGCAATTTGCCCCTCCCGCACCTGCGAGGGGGATACGAAAAAATGGTTCATCTCACGCTCCTGCCCGGTGTACTGGATTTTTTCACCGTTTTGGCACACCGCTTCTTGTCATGGCCGTCTCACCGTGATGGTTCGTCGGTTCCTCTCACGGTTTTTTCGCCGTGACGGACACCCACTCGCCCTGGTATGTCACCTCGAGCACGTCAAGCCCTGCCTTCTTTACGCATTCTACTACGG
This sequence comes from uncultured Faecalicatena sp., assembly GCA_948468385.1. Classification (GTDB taxonomy): domain Bacteria; phylum Bacillota; class Clostridia; order Lachnospirales; family Lachnospiraceae; genus Schaedlerella. Next base: position 18,468 of record CAOKHZ010000034.1, read on the forward strand.
TCCGCTCCTTGTCGTCAATGATTCCGCTCGTAATATAAATGCCGCCCGGCTTCAGATGCTTTACGACGACCGGGGTCAGTTCTACCAAGACCTCGGCCAAAATATTGGCCACCACGATGTCATAACCGCCTACTGGCTCCGAATCGTCCCGCACGCACGCTCGCCCCGCGTCACCCACGTTCTCAATTGCACGCCGAACCTTGTCCTGCACCTCCACGTCGTCAATGATGTTTCCTATCATCACCTCGTAACGGTCATCAAGAATCCCGTTTCTCCCCATGTTTTCGTGGGTTGCCGTAATCGCGCACGGGTCCAGGTCGGTTCCCACCACGTAAGCCGCACCGAATTTCAATGCCAGCATCCCCAAGATTCCACTGCCGCAGCCCACGTCCAAAAGGCGTGCCGTCTCCGTCACGTACTTGCGAAGCTGCCGGATGCAAAGCTGCGTCGTCTCGTGCATTCCCGTGCCAAACGCCGTTCCCGGATCTATGTGAATCACTAGCTTGTCCGTATCTTGCGGACTTACGTCCTCCCAAGACGGGATAATCAAAACGTCGTCCACACAAAACTGGTGGAAATACTGCTTCCAGTTATTCACCCAGTCTACGTCCTCCGTCTGCGACTCCTCTATCGTGCACTCGCCCACGTCCAAATAAACCGACATGTCGGCAAGCTCCTCCCTGATTTGCGCAAGAAGCCCGGTCGCGTCTTTCTCCACGTCCAGATAGAAGCTTAGATAAGCCGTCCCGTCATCCTCCTCCGCCTCCGGCATGATGTCCACGAACATCTGCTCCTTGTCCGCGGCGGTCAACGGAACCTTGTCCTCGATTTGCACGCCTTCGACGCCTAAATCCGCCAACATGCTGCTTACTATGTCTTCCGCCTCCGTCGTCGTCTTCAAACGAAACTTATTCCATTTCATAATTGTCAATCCCCCAAGTATTCTTTCGATTCTTGTCCCAGCCCTTTCCCAACATCATCAGCGGAAACTTCCTCTTTCATCTCTTTTGTTGCATTATACACGACACCGTCAATTCTTGCAAGTAAATTCACACGCGAATTTTTTACACGCATTTTTTACACGCCCTATCCATCCGCGACCTCCCTCCGCAACATCCATAAGCAGCACAGATTCGGAACCGCCATCGCCACGTTGAAAAAGTCGGACAATCCCCAGATGAAGTCCGATGAAACCGTCGCCCCGACAAAGACGGCGGCGATATAGAAAAACTGGTATGGCAAAATTCCTTTCTCCCCCATAAGATAACGCACGGCGCAGCATCCATAATAATTCCAGCCGATGATGGTCGCGAACGCGAACAGCACAAGTGATATCGACAATATTTCATCCCCGAAAAGCGGCAACTGTGAAAACGCGACGAAGCACCATCTCTCCCCCGCGACATTTTCATAAATGTTCGTTTGTCCCACCATGCAGCCAACCAGAGCGATTCCGGTAATCGCGCACATCACCACCGTGTCCCAAAACGGTCCCGTCATGGAAACAAGTGCCTGCCTATGGGCACTTTGTTCCTTGGAGGCGGCAGCCGCCATGGGAATCGAACCAAGCCCGGCCTCGTTCGTGAACAGTCCGCGCGAAATTCCCGTACGCATCGCAAGCATCACCGCCCCTCCCGCGCCCCCGCCAAGCACGGACTTCCCCGTGAACGCGCTCTGGACGATGCAAAGAAGCGTCTCCGCCAAAAACGCCCGGTTCAACCAAATAAGCAAAAGACACCCTCCAAAATAGAACACGCTCATGAACGGCACCAGCCAGGTACAGATTTTCGAAATCTGCTTCGCGCCGCCAAGTATCACCACGGCCGTCACCCCTGCCAGAACCAGCCCGATTCCCCTCGCCGGAACCGCCGCCTGCTCCGTCACAGCCGTCGTAATCGACGCGGACTGCACCCCGCCGCCCATTCCCAAAGATACCAGAATGACTGCCAACGAAAAAAGGATCGCCGCCCCTTTTTGATGAAGCCTATGTTCCAATATGTACATCGGACCGCCAAAAAATCCTCCCTTTGCGTCCTGGACGCGATATTTTACGGACAAAAAGCATTCGGCATAACAAGTGGCGATTCCCAAAAGCCCCGTCATCCAACACCAAAACACCGCTCCCGGGCCACCGATTGCGATCGCCGTGGACACTCCGATGATATTTCCCGTGCCAATCGTGGCGGCCAGCGCGGTCGCCAACGCGGAAAACGGGGAAATGGCTTCCTCGCCTGCCCAACCCTTTTTTTGCGGGAACAAGCTCATGCGAATCGCCTGCGGCAAGTGCCGCTGGACGACGCGCGTGCGATACGTGAAATAGACATGAGTTCCTAAAAGGAACATAAGTAGAAAATTCATTTGCGAAACTCCCATATAAATGGCCTTGTTCATATATATGAAAAAAGCCGGGCGGAATATGTCTCCTTGTTATTTCAAAATGAGATCACTCACCCTTGCCGTCCTTTTTGCATATGATATCTTATACGACAAACAAGTTTTTTAGCCCTTGGAAGGATATTGACATGAGAGAAGCCAAAATCACGGCAAACAAAGTGGCCGCCATCACCATGCTTGGAAACACCTTGTTGTCCGCCCTCAAATTTCTGGCCGGAATTATGGCGCACTCCAACGCCATGATAAGCGACGCCATCCACTCGGCATCGGACGTGTTCAGCACGATCGTGGTCATCATCGGCATCAAGTTCGCCTCAAAAAAGTCCGACAAGGGACACCCTTATGGGCACGAGCGTTTTGAATGCGTGGCGGCCATCCTCCTATCCATGCTCCTCTTCATGACGGGAATCGGGATTGGCGGCGAAGCGTTACGAACCATTTTACATGGCAATGGCAAACATTTACAAGTCCCCGGAATGTTCGCGCTCATCATGGCCATGGTATCCATCGTCAGCAAGGAGGGAATGTACTGGTACACGAGGCACCATGCCAGGAAGCTGGATTCCGCCGCCCTGATGGCCGACGCGTGGCACCATCGCTCGGACGCGCTTTCTTCGATTGGCGCCCTTGTCGGAATCGGCGGCGCGAGGCTTGGCTTCCCGCTGATGGATTCCATTGCTAGCCTCGTCATTTTCCTATTTATCGTGAAAGCGGCGTTCGACATTTTCAAAGATGCCATGGATAAAATGGTGGATCACTCCTGCGATGAAGAAACGGAACGACGAATTTATGAATGTATCTTGCAAAATAAAAACGTGACAGGCATCGACTTACTCCAAACCCGTATTTTCGGAAACCGGATTTACGCCGACGTGGAAATCCAAATGGACGCGTCATGCACGCTAAAGGAAGCGCACGATGTTACCAAGACCGTACATGACAAAATTGAACAAAGCTTCCCCAAGATAAAACATGTCACGGTGCGGGCAAATCCCGCGCCGTGACGTTCTGCTTCCCTCTTCGCCTTCCTTCGTCTTTCTTTACTCCTCCGTCGATTTCTCGCCTTCCGTCGTCCCTTCCGTTTCCATCGCTTCTTCGTCTTCCCTCGCCCCTTCGTCTTCCCTCGCCTCTTCGTTTGCCCCCGACAGTTTTTCCTGCGAAATCAGCTTGGAATCCAGCATGCGAATATCCTCCTCTGGAATTTCGTACGTCCCCTCCTCCGTCTTGTTGACGTGAATCCGTACCGTTTCGGAGCGTCCATATTTTAACCCCGCGTCCAACTCGGCCTTTAGGATGTCATAATAAATCTGATAAACCGCCTGCTGCATTTCCTCCTCCGTGGGCACCGGCGTCCCCTCCATCACGCTATTACTCAAGTTCACGGCATATTCGGCGGATTTTTCCCGAAACGTCTCGTACGTGTCGTCAAACAACGTCATCGGATACACCGACACCTCCACGACATAATTGCCCCCCTCGTCCTTCGTTGCCTCTCCCACCGTGTACTGTACCCGCATGATGATGTCCTTAAACAACTGATTATAATTATTTTCCAGTTCTCCCGGCAGCTTCGCGTTCTTGTAAATCTTGGCGGTCGTTTCCAGATTGCTCTCAAACACCTGCTTCGCGTCCTCTTCCGTGGCTCCGGTCAACTCTATGTACTGCTCCGTCTCATTTTTGTAAGTCACGTCCAAAATCGCTTGTGTATAGGCAACGGGGTCAATGATGCGGATGCAACTGCACACGCATAACGCAATTCCCAGTATCACCACCACTCCCAATATGTACCTTCCCTTATGAGATTTTTTTCTTCTTTCGTCCGACGTGTTTTTCTTCGTTCGGCTCCACATAAAAAATCCTCCTTACTTTGCGACATTTGTCATATCACTTTCCTCTGACAACGCAGACATCAAAAACGATTTGCCCTTTGTGATGCCCGCCTTGCAATCCATGCGGGGAACATGGCTCGTCCCAAAATCCATGAGTCATCCCCGGTCATATTCAAGAATAGAATATAACACACTTCCCTCGCAAAAAAAGGAGAAACTTGTCTGTTTATTAAAATATTGTAATTGACGTTGCCATCGTGGTCGTAAGCCACGAATGGCAGCCAACCAGCGTCAGGCGCGCGTCTAGCCGCCCAGATACGGCGTGCCGTCCTCCACCATCGTCTTCAGCCGCTCAAATTCCCTTTGTAACATTTCCCGCCCCGTCTCCGCGATAATGTAGGATTTCTTCCGCCCCTCTTTTGCGGTGCGAAGAATAATCTTTTCCTCCTCGAAACGGGAAAGCAGTGCATAAAGCGTCCCGGGACCCACTTGCACCCGTCCCTTCGAAAGCATTTTCACCTTGTCCATGACGTCCACGCCACAGCACTCCTGCGTCAACGCCAAAAGAATATAATACATCGGCTCCGTCAAAGTCTGCAATTGTTCCCTCGCCATGTCCGCTCCTTTCCGTCAGCGCGTTTGCACCGACCCTCCTCATTTTCCCTTGTCAGATTCATGGCCCGCACGTTCGTCATTTCCATCCGCACGTCGCTCTTGCCCCGCCCCCGTCTGATGCGTCCTAATCAATCTTTTCAAGTTTTTCCCGCACGATTTGCACCTGCTCGTCGGAAAGCTTCTCCCCGGTACGAAGCACCCACACCGCGTCCTCATATTTCACATAATAGCAATATGAGTCCCAGAATCCGGCATAAACCGCTTCCCACTGCGCCGTGCATTCTTCCATCTCTCGATTTCTCACCTCGACGTCCCATGTCCTTTCAACCATCCATGGATACGGGCTCCGATAAATTTCATACCGCAGTCCGTTCTCTGGCGCATATTCTACCCAGACACCATACATTTCCCCAAACACGCCCGTTTGCCGAAAATTTTCCACGACGTTTTTTTCGCCTGACACGCCCTTATAATCTTCCATCAAAAGCGGAGGCTCGCTTGCATCGTTTCTATTTTGGGGGAGCAAAATCCCCTCGCCTAAAATCACGGCCACGACCACGACCGCCATGACCATGGTAATTGCCGCCGTCGCCACCTTCATCATCCATACATTTTCCCTGTCCGGCCGCAGATAAGCGAACAGAACGCTCACGCCGACGACCACTGCCAAAAGAGGGAGCAGCATGAATAACATCCAATCATATCCCGATTGAAAAGCAAGCCAAAAGAGAAGTCCCAGGCAAAAAACCTCCCGTAAGCACACATAAACATCTTTTTGAAGCCCCACCTTGTCATATGTGATTACCTGACCGGCCAACAGTCTTTTCTTTTGCCTGATTCCCCAAAACAAAAGCCAGATGCCGTCCAAGGTACGCCAAAGAAGACGAATCATCGCAATACAGACAATAAACATAATCATGTTGTTATAAAAAGACATCGCCGACACCGGCCATAACACGTACTGACAAACAAACAATCCCGCCAACAGCGCATAGCACAAAATTTCCCGCAGCCACTGCCGCCATTCCGCCATTCGGACATTTTGAAACTTCTCTTCCTCCGTCACGATAGGCAAGGCGTCCTTGCCACACTTGCGAAAAACACAAAAACGTCCCTGGCCGTCCACAAATTCCCACCCCGCCACTTCGCAGTAATCGGCATACTCTTTGGCCTCCGCTTCCGGCTTATAATCATATTCCCTGCCCTTTGGAAACACCTGCACGTCATACACGACGTCCTTTTTCTCCCCCCGCTCGAAGACGAATCCCATCTTCCATTCCTTGAAATGCCATCCCTTAAGGGACTGCTCGCGCAAAAACGCGGCAAACGTGTCACACTCCCGATAACTGAACTTCCGATAAACCCTTTTCCGATTCCTCATCATGAAAACCTCCTTTCCGTATCCGTTTATAATCAGACAATCAAGCGGATATTCGCAATCCGCTTTGCCACTTGCTCATAACCTCATTCTCCCCACTCAATTTTTTCCAGTCTTTCCCGCACAATACGGATTTGTTCATCGGTAAGCCGTTCTCCGGTCGTAATCACCCACACCTCGTCCTCATACTTCACATAGTAACAGTATGAATTCAGAAGGCCGGCATATGCCGCGTCCCACTGCTCGCTACATTCCTCCAGCTCGGCATCCCCAGCCTCGATGTCCCACACCTTTTCAATCATCCACCGGTATCTGCTCTGGTAAATTTCATAACGCAGGGTGTCCGTCTCCTCCTGCCGCAAGTCATCCAGTCTGACACGCTCCTCCACGGGCAGTTTGTAACGCTCTTCCTCGGAAAGTGCCGTTTCTTCCGGCACATATTCCACCTTGCAGGCCAGCATTTCCCCAAACATCCCCCGCCTCCAGAAATATTCCTCGACACTTCCCATGTCTCCCGCTTCTTTGTAATCCTCCTGAACAAGGGGCACGTCCTCTTTCTGCCAGAAATGTCCGGACGTGAACTCCCCGTTCAAAAAGATTGAAGCCACATCGCCGCGTTCGGCAACTAACATGACCCCGGTCAGGAACACCACGATTATCCAGAGCCCCATTCCTGACATCGCCACGACCCACAGATTTTCCCGCTTCGGCCGTAAATACTCAAATAGCGCGTCCAAAACACTGACTGCCAGCACGAAAAACACAATGGGAACAATCACCTGCCCATGTCCGGCCTGATACGCCAACACGCCAATGGCTATGATGCCAATGTTATTCCGCAGCCCAATCAGGGAGTACGCCCGTGGTCCCGCCTTGTGATACGAGACCTTTTCCCCCGCCTCCAACTTCTTCTTTTGCGCGCGCCCCCATGATAACAGCCACGCACCATCCATGAGGCTCCACAAAAGACAAATCACGAAGATGGCGATTACACATAATATGACATTATCATAAAGCCCCCATGCCGATGTCGGGCACAAGACCCACTGCCACAAATCCAGGCTCAAGAGCAATGCCGGCCAAATGACATCCCTTCGCCACTGCCTCCACTCCGCCGCGCATACGTTTCGAAACCGCTCTTCCTCGGTCACGATGGAAATGGCATCGTTGCCACACCTGCGAAAAATGCAAAACTGTCCCTGCCCATCCACGAACTCCCAGCCCGCAACCTCGCAGTAATCCGCATACTCCTCCGCCTCCGCCTCAGGCTTATAATCATAATCCTTGCCCTTGGGAAACACCTGCACGTCGTATTCGACATCCTTTTTCTCTCCCCGCTCGAAGACGAGTCCCATCTTCCATTCTTTGAAATGCCATCCCTTTCTGGACTGTTCACGCAAAAACGCGGCAAACGAATCACACTCCCGATAACTGAACTTCCGATAAATCCTTTTCCGATTCCTCATCATGAAACCTCCCTTCGCACGCCAATGTAAGTCTGCTTTTACACCCGTCTCATATGCCGTGTCAGCACAATATCGAGTGTCGATATTTCTTTCATGGCTCCATTATAATATCGAGACTCGATATTGTCAAGGAGATTTTTCGTATGTTATGGAAACAGATTATTATTCGTTACCGTTCAGCCCCGAGCCAGTCACCACGCTGACTGGCTCGGAGGATGCACGTAAATCTGGCCGATGCATCACCCGCTTTGCCGAAGGCGAACTAAAAATGCGGGTGATGCCAGTTGCAATCCAGCCCGCGCTAACGCGGTGCTGAATTGTAACTATTATTCGTTACTGTTCACGGGTGGCCGCCCAAACAGCCGCACGGCAACCGGCACATAAGCGAAGGGGCAATCGGCATTCGCCGACTGCCCCTTGATTATTTTATTACACGCGAATGCCGACACTAAATCAATCCCATCGCGTCACTGACGTTCTTCACGCCAATCAACTTGATTCCCTTCACGTCATCCACCTGCCCCAGAGACACTTGCGGGAGCACGCACGCTTCGAATCCCAGCTTCCTCGCCTCCAACACACGTTGTTTTGGCATGCTCACCGCCCGCACTTCTCCGCTTAAGCCTACCTCGCCGAACACGAGCATTTTCTCGTCCAACGGACGATTTTTATAGCTGGAAACGATCGCCAGCACGATTCCCAAGTCGATCGCCGGCTCGTTCATGCGGATGCCCCCCGCAATGTTGACATATGCATCACAATTACCCATCCGTAATCCGATTCGTTTTTCCAACACCGCCATCAAAAGATTGACCCGGTTATAATCCGTCCCGGTGGCGGTGCGCCTCGGCATCCCGAAACTCGTCTCGCAGACCAACGCCTGGATTTCAATCAAAAGCGGGCGCGTCCCCTCCATCGAGCAGGCCACCACCGACCCGGAAGCATTTTCCGGCTTGCCGCTCAGCATGTATTCGGAAGGGTTTTCCACCTCCACGAGCCCGTTTGCGCGCATCTCGAACACCCCGATTTCATTGGTGGAACCAAATCGATTCTTGACTCCGCGCAATATACGGTAGGAGGCATGGCGGTCGCCCTCAAAATAAAGCACCGTGTCCACCATGTGCTCCAGCACCCTCGGTCCCGCCACCGTGCCTTCCTTGGTCACGTGCCCGACGATGAAAATCGTAATTCCCAATCCTTTCGCGAGTTGCAAAAACACGTTGGTGGACTCGCGCACCTGCGACACGCTGCCGGGGGCGGAAGCCACCTCCTCACTGTACATCGTCTGAATCGAGTCAATGATGACCAGGCTTGGCTTCTTATTCTCAATCACGCCACGCACCGTGTCCAGATTCGTCTCGCACAAAAGTTTTAAATTCTCGCAAAAATCCCCCATGCGGTTGGCGCGCAGCTTAATCTGCGACAACGATTCCTCCCCGGAAATGTAAAGCACGTCCCGCTCCTCTGCCAAATACTGGCAAACTTGTAAAAGCAACGTGGATTTGCCGATGCCCGGATCGCCGCCGACCAATATAAGTGACCCGGGAACGATGCCGCCGCCCAGCACTCTGTCCAATTCCAATATCCCCGTTTTCAAGCGCACATGGTCATCCGCGCTGACCTCGGACAAGGAAACGATATTGGCTCCCATCCGCGCCATCCCGGAACCCGCCGCTTTGGAGGAAGAGGCCACCACCTTTTCCTCCACGAACGTGTTCCACTCTTTACACGCAGGACACTGCCCCAGCCACTTCGACTCCTCGTTCCCGCAATTCTGACAAAAATATACAATCTTCTTTCCCTTTGCCATAATCAACACTTTTCTATCTTCACGGCCGCCCGCTCGTTCGGGCTTAACTCGGCACTGACACTCAACTTGCCGCTCAAATTCGTGCGCATCGTCCCGGCGGACGTTTCATTTATCACTACCTTGTATTCACTCTCCGGTTCCAGCTCCAGCGTAAGCTGCACGTCGCCCGCGGCGGACACCTCGAAACTCACGCCACGCGCGTCCTCCTTGAAACGCCCAACCGCGCTCCCCGGAACGGACTCGTAGACAAACATCCCGTTCTTCTCCAACTTGGTAATCTCCGCGAAAGTCTTCACCTTGTAAATGTCGCCCGCAAACTCAAAATTGTCCAGTTTCGTCTTGGAAGTAAGCGTATAGTCCCCAAAACTCAGCGTCCCGTCTTCCTCCGCAAATAATAATTCCTTCGCCGCCATTTTAATATCCTCCTTCGTGTATGAAAATGTTTTAGTAAAAACTCAATTGGTGCCAGAGCCAAAAGCATGCCGCGGTCACGTCAAAACAAATACCATGAAATCATACCTGATAAAACTTGATTTCTCCTTTCGCCAACCCGGCCTCCACGGTCATCCCCGACTGCACCTCGCCGTTTAACACGGCCTCCGCCAGCTTATCCTCCAGCTCCGTCTGCATCGCGCGCCGCAACGGCCTCGCCCCATATTTGGCATCGGTTCCCTTCTCCACGATGTGGTTCTTCGCTGATTCACGCAACGTAAGCGAGATGTCCATCTGCGCCTTCAGCCGTTTCGTGAACTCCTTGCACAACAGTCCCACGATTTGCTTCATGTGTTTCTTCTCCAACGCGTGGAACACGATGATTTCATCAATACGGTTCAAAAATTCCGGACGGAAAATCTGCTTCACCTCGTCCATGACGTCCTGCTTCATCTTCTTATAATCACCCTGAGTATCCTCCCCCGTCGCGAAACCCAGCTTCTTCGGCTCCACGATGGCCTTGGCCCCGGCATTGGAAGTCATGATGATCACGGTATTACTAAAATCGACGGTTCGCCCTTGCGAATCCGTAATGCGCCCGTCATCAAGCACCTGCAGCAATATGTTAAACACGTCGGGATGCGCCTTCTCAATCTCGTCAAACAAAAGCACCGAATACGGATGCGTGCGCACCTTGTCGCTCAACTGCCCGCCCTCGTCATGTCCGACATAGCCCGGTGGGGAACCAATCATCTTCGCCACGGAATGCTTCTCCATATACTCCGACATGTCCACCCGTATCATCGAATTTTCATTACCGAACAACGCCTCGGCCAGTGCCTTCGACAGCTCCGTCTTGCCAACGCCGGTCGGCCCCAGGAACAAGAAAGAACCGATGGGACGCCTTGGGTCTTTCAGCCCCACGCGCCCACGCTTGACCGCCCGCGCCACCGCGCTGACCGCCTCGTCCTGTCCGATGACGCGTTGATGCAGCTCCTGTTCCAATTTCTTAAGCCGCTGCGTGTCACTTTCACGCAGCTTCTGCACCGGAATCTTCGTCCATGCCGAGACGACGGCCGCGATGTCTTCCTCCTGCAGGGTAAGCCCGGACGCGGCATTCTTTTTCTGCAGACGTTTCTTCAATGTCTCCAGCTTCTTTTCCGCCTCTTGTTGCTCCTTTTGAATCAACGAGGCTTCCGCAAAATCCCCGACCTTGATACTCTCTTCCTTTTGCCGGACAAGTTCACGAATCGATTCTTCCAGCTTCGTCACGTTTTCCGGCATCTTATAGCCGCCAAGGCTTAGACGGGCACACGCCTCGTCCAGCACGTCAATCGCCTTGTCCGGCAGGTTGCGGTCCGTAATATATCGCTCGGACAACTCCACCGCGGCCCTCATCGCGTCCTCACTAATGGAAATCTTATGGTGCTGCTCATATTTTTCACGCAACCCTTGCAAAATCTCCAGACACTGCGCCTTGTCCGGCTCCTCCACGGTAATCGGCTGGAATCTGCGCTCCAACGCCGCGTCCTTCTCGATATACTTGCGGTACTCCGCAATCGTGGTGGCTCCAATCAACTGCATCCGTCCCCTGGCCAACGCCGGTTTGAGGATGTTGGACGCGTCCATCGCCCCCTCCGCGCCGCCCGCGCCAATCATCGTGTGCAACTCATCCATGAAAAGGATGACGTTGCCGTCCGACTCCACCTCGGAAATCAAACCCTTGATTCGTTCCTCGAACTCCCCGCGGTACTTCGACCCGGCAATCAGCCCCGGCAAGTCCAGCGTGTAAATACGCTTTCCCTTCATGCTCTCCGGCACGGCCCCGGTCGCCAGGCAAGCGGCCAATCCTTCAATAATCGCCGTCTTCCCCACTCCCGGCTCTCCAATCAGGCACGGGTTGTTCTTTGTCCGACGGCTTAACACCTGCATCAGGCGGAAAATCTCTTCGTGTCGGCCCACGACCGGGTCAAGCTTTCCATCCTCCGCCTCAGCGGTCAAATCCTTGCAATACTGTGAAAGGGAGCCCCCCTCCCCATGCATGGAATCCTGCAACTCTTCCTGATACTCCCGCACGTCAACTCCCGCGACGTTTAAAATGTCCTGGAACATCTTCTGCAAATGTATGTCCAACGTCGTCAACATCCGCGCCGCCACGCAGTCCGTCTCCCGAATAAGGGAAAGAAGCAAATGCTCCGTGCCAACCATGTCCGAATGCAACCGCGTCGCCTCACGCACGCTCTCCTCCAAAATGAATTTCAAACGCGGGCTTTCCTGCAAGCCCCTCGCCTTTCCTTCCCCTTCCTGCGCCGGCGCGATTAACTCGTCCATCAACTTCAAGAGTTTCCCTTCCTCCACGCCATACTGCGCCAAAATCTGTCCCGCCACGCCGGTCACTTCTTTCAAAAGCCCCAGCAAGAGATGCTCCGTCCCGATATAAGGATGCTTTAGCTTTTTCGCGGCTTGCGCCGCCCTCTCGATGGCCCGCCGCGCCTGTATCGTAAACCGCTCCTGCATAAACTCTTTCTGCATAAAATCCTCCTCGATTTTCTTGATTTCTTCGATTTTCTTGATTTCTCCGATTTTCTTGATTTCTCCGATTTTCTTGATTTCTTCGATTTTTTTGATTTCTCCGACTTCTGACACTCATACTCAGGCCGATAAAATCTGCCGTGAGCATCACGCCAGCCGCAGCCGCAAAGCGGCAGATTCCCTCATGCGGCCGTGCACACAACCCCGGATAACTCCACGTCAGTAATATCCCTCGTAAATCTCATCCACCAACGCGTGCACTTCCTCGCGGGAAATGTCTTTACAACGGGCCGCCGCCAAAATCATCGTCATACGCTCACGCACTTCCTCCAGTGCCTGTATCCGGTCATGGTTCAAGGACACGATGGCCCCGTTCCTCTTATCCAGCGTGATAAATCCCTCCTGCCTGAGCACGTGGTACGCCTTGTTGACCGTATGCATGTTAATCCCAATCATGCCGGCAAGCTGACGTACGGACGGCAAGGAATCCCCCTCGCGAAGCCTGGACGTGGCCACGCCCAAAACGACCTGGTTTCGTATCTGTATATAAATGGCTTCCTCGCTGTTCAAATCAATCTCAATCCTCATATGTATCCACCGCCCTACCTTCCTCCGACGCGCCATCAAACGGATGCGTCCCTCTCATCCACAAGACGAAACGGACGCGGCCGCCAGTGTTACATCTATACTAGCACATCCACGGATTCTCTGCAAGCATAGTTTTAAAAAATCACTCTGGTAATACCTCGACGATCCTCGTTGCTATTCTCTCGCAAAATTGAGCATCATGCTCCACGACGATCATCGTAGGCTCGAATTTCAACAACAAGCTTTCAATTTGCATCCTGGAAAACACGTCGATATAATTGAGCGGTTCATCCCAGATATACAAATGTGCCGGGGTCATCAGGCTGGCGGCGATCAGTACTTTCTTCTTTTGCCCTTCCGAATAGTCCTCCATCGGCTTCGCGAACTGCTCCCGCGCCATGTCAAGCTGCCGAAGAATCGCGCAAAACAAGCTCTCGTCCAACCCCCGCGTCCTGCAAAATGCCTTGATGTCGCCTTTCAGAAACGCGGTGTCCTGATTAATGTAGGAAATCGTAAGTCCCGTGCCAATCGCCAAAGTCCCCCGCACGAATAGATTGGGCTCCTCGTTTTGCCCGGCACGCTTTAAAACGGCCTTGAGGAAACTCGATTTTCCACAACCGTTTCGACCGCGCAGGACGACTCTCTCACCCTGCCTCAGCTCAAAGTCAAAGTCCCGCAAAACCTCGCGCCCCATGTCCGCCTGGCCGCGCCCTTCCAGACCTTTCATTTCCAGCGCGCCCTGCGCAAACGTTCCTTTCGAGTCTGCCAACGCATATCCGATCGAACATTCCCTCGCCAAAATCAGCACGTCCTTATGATATACGAGCGGCGTGATTTTCAAGTCCACCACGTCCTCCACATCCAAAAGCAGGCCTTCCTTCTCCTCGATTTCCCGCTCCAGCCTGCGCTCGTACTGCTTTACGCGGCTCTGCATTTTCTTCGTCTTCGCGCCAATATACGCCCTGCTTCCTTTTTTGTAGTCATGATCCTTAATCGGGTCGCGTCCAATCTTGGTACCCTCGTTTTTTTCCGCCCACTGATTGCTGCGCCGCGCCGACTGCCGCAACTGGCCAATCTCCCGCAAATGCTTTTCATTTTCCTTTTTTGAAAAATTGTCGCGTCGGTTCTTATTCTCCCACCAACTGGAAAAATTTCCCTTTTGAATCTCTATCGTTTTCCGATTCAATACCAAGACATGGTCAATACAAGCATCCAGCAAGTCCCGGTCATGGGAAACCAGAATAAACCCTTTCTTTTGTTGCAGGTACTTCTTAACAATGTCCCGCGCGCCCCAGTCGAGATGGTTTGTCGGCTCGTCAATCAGCAAAAACGCGTTCTCCCCCGAAAATAGAATCGCCAGCATCACCCTCGTCCGCTCCCCGTGGCTCAACGTAGAAAACGGTCGATAAAGTACCTCCTGCGAAAGCCGCAGTTTGTCCAGCTCGCAAAACACCCTCCAAGGCTCGCAACCTGCTTTCAAATCTTCCATGAAATCGACCGCGCACGATCCTTTCTGCTCCTCACTCAATGGATATGGAAAATAGTCAAACGCCATCGGGGCGTCAATATTCCCCGAATACTCATATTTTTCCAGCAAAAGATTTAGAAACGTCGTCTTGCCTTTCCCGTTTCTGCCGATAAAGCCCAATTTCCAATTCGTGTCAATCGAAAAGGACACATTTTCAAAAACATTGTCAAAGCTGCCTTCATAACAAAATGTAAGGTTCGTCACGTTAATTTGCGCCATCATTCATTCCTCCCAAATATCCTTCTGCCGCCAAAAACATTCCTTCCCTTACATTTCTTTCTCTTGTAACTATAAATGATAACTTTCCATTGCAAAACGCGAGTCCATAAAAGCCCCCGCGCCCTGACACGAAAAAAGCGAAAAAGAGAGTCGTAATCTGTTTTTGGCAACACGAAAACATGCACTATCCCCCGGATAATGCCACGTCAGTACCCTTCATGTTTCAAAAGCAGATTACTTACTCATCTTCCCACCCCTTTCATATTTTAATGTCTTGCCGCTTACGCGGTTCGTTCCTTTCCCCAGAAGAACAACGCCACCGTTCCCGGCCCCGTATGGCTACCTATCGTGGTGCCGATATCATTAATCTCCACCTTGCCGTTCAGCCTCGGGAACCGCTCCTCAACCAGGTCCGCCACGGCCCTCGCGTCCTCATGACACGCCGAATGTGAAATGTAGCACTTCCCGTCATAATCTGTTCCGTTTGCGGCACATTCCTCCATCCGCTTCACGATTTCCTTGATGACGGCACGCTTTCCCCGAATCTTATAGCGGGGAATCAACGCCCCCTTGTCATCCATGTTAAGCAACGGACAGATATGTAGCGCCGTGCCAAACCATCCGGAGGCCTTGGAAATCCGTCCACCTTTCACGTAAAACGTAAGATCCGTGGAAAAGAACCAGTGGTTCAACTCCAAACGATGCGACAACGCCCAATCATGCAAATCTTCTATCGTCATCCCGCCATCTCGCAAATCCGCCAGTTTGTCCATAAAAAGCCCGAACCCGGAAGACGCCCCGCGAGAATCCACGATAAATATCTTTCGATTCGGATAATTCTCCAAAAGCTCCTCTCTGGCAATGTTGGCCGAATTGTAAGACCCCGAAATCCCGCTGGACAAACTGACATGCAGAATGTCCCTCCCTTCCTCCAAAAACGGCGTGAAATACGCAATATATTCTTCCACGTTTACTTGTGAAGTGCTTGTCTCGGCTCCGTCGCTCATCGCCTGATAAAATGCCGCGCTGGAAATGCTCTTTCCCAAATCATCCGCATACTCCTTTCCGTCTAACGAAAAGTGGAAACACACGTAATGAATGTCCCTCTCCTTCATATGCGTTTCCGTCAAATCCGCCGTCGAACAACAGCTTAATACATATCCTTCACTCATGTTTTCTTCCTCTTTCCAAATCTATTCTTTATGGCAAAGCCGCCTGCGGCATCCAGCCTTTCATACCAGATTTTTGCCTGGTACCATTCACGGCCGACTCACCACAAACACGCGCTCGTCGTGCCTTACGGCACTATATGGCCAGCACTTCCTCCGCGATATTCCGGGAATGGTCGGAAATACGCTCCAACCCTACCAAAGCATCCAAAAAGACGATTCCCGCGTCCGTATCGCACTGGTTCGCCGCCAGCCGCATCATGTGCTCGCTGCGCAAACGGATTTCCAAATCATCCGCCTGGCTTTCCTTCTCAATGACCTTCAATGCCTCGGCCCTGTCATTGCCCGCGAACGCCGCGACCGCATGGCAATAACTGTCCGCGCAAACGGAAATCATTTCTTCCAGCTGCTTCTTTCCAACCTCGGAAAATTCCGCTCCCCGCTCCGACATCGTCTGGGCATACTCGGAAATATTTTCACAGTAATCGCTGATACGTTCCATGTCGGAAAGCGTCTGCAAGAGGCTCGCCACATGCTTGTGCTCTCTTTCATTCAGCGCCAGCGCGCTTAACTTGACCAAGTACTCGGTAATACCGCTACAAAGGTGATCCACCGTCTCCTCCTCGTCACGAATATCCGCAATCAGCCTTTCATCCCTCGTAAACAACACCGTCCGTGCCTTCTCGATGGAACGTTCCACGACCCTTCCCATGCGGCTGATCTCGCTCACCACGGACTCCAGGGCGATTCCCGGGGTCTCTAGCATACGTTCGTCCAACAGCACCTTGCTTTCCTCGTTCTCCGTCTCCTCCCCCTTCTGCAGCTTCTCCGCCAGCTTGATAATCAGGTTCGAGAACGGGAACAATAACACCGTCGTGCCAATATTGAACACCGTGTGCACGGCACTGATCTGCGTCTGCGTAATCGACCCTTCCCCCGCGTCTGGAAACAGTACCGAGAACAACAAGATTGCCACCACGCTGAAAACCACGGTTCCGATAACGTTAAACAAAAGGTGCATCCGCGCCGCCGTCTTGGCCGTCTTCTTTGCACCGATACCGGACATGATGGCCGTCACACAAGTACCGATGTTCTGTCCCATAATGATGTAGATGGCCGCGTTAAACGGAACCAGACCGGCCGCCGCCAGGCTCTGCAAGATGCCGACCGAAGCGGACGAACTTTGAATGACCGCCGTCACGACCGCGCCCGCCACGATTCCCAAAATCGGATTCTTGCCCAACACGACGAAAAGGCTGCAAAACGCCTCCGACTCCCGCAACGGGGCGACCGCCGTGGACATCGTCGTGATTCCCACGAACAGAAGCCCGAATCCGATGATGATGCTGGACACGTCCTTGGTAGAACGCCTCGTCCCCGTCAACATCACGATCACGCCCGCCATAATGGCAATCGGGGCCAGGTTGGCCGGGCTTAAAAACTTCGCCCACTCCACCGCCGACACGAGCCATCCGGTAACCGTCGTACCGATGTTGGCTCCCATGATGACACCCATCGCCTGGCTTAAGTTCATAATGCCGGCATTGACAAAGCCGACCACCATGACCGAAGTGGCGGACGAGCTTTGAATGACCGCCGTGATAATGGCTCCAAGCATCACGCCCATGAACTTGTTGCGCGTCAACGCTTCCAAAAGGCTCTTCATCTTGCTGCCCGCCGCGTTCTCCAAACCCTGCGCCATAATCTGCATTCCATAAATAAACATGCCAAGTCCCCCTATGAAGGGGATGATAATGCTTATATAATCCATGCCTTCCTCCCATCCGCGTCCGTGGAACATGGCAGAGCCACAGACGACGAACCATGTGTGGACAAGCCCACACCCATTTCCGTGTGATAAAACTTTGCCAAGCAATTCCTACTATACCATTATTTCAGAAAAAAGACAATGAGTTTTTTCAAACCATGTCACGGGGTTCTTAAAAGCGATTACTTCTTCATCTTCGGGTCAAAAATCCATGACGCGACATAGGAAAAGATCAAGGCTGCCGAGATTCCCACCGCGCTTGCCTTGAACCCGCCCTGGAAAATACCAAGGAAGCCGTTCTCGTCCACCGCTTCCTTCACGCCTTCCCAAAGGACATTTCCAAAACCTAAAAGCGGGACGCTCGCCCCCGCCTTGGCAAACCCCAAAAACGGCTTGTAAATATTTAAAAATCCAAGAACCGCCCCCGTGCAAACCAAAAGCACCATGACGCGTCCCGGCATCATCTTCGTCCGATCGAGGAGGATTTGCACCAACGCGCAAATCAGCCCCCCGATCCAAAATGCATTCACATAATCCATAATAAAATTCTACCTCCTGCTATGAGCTCGTTATGAGCTCGTTATGAGCACTTAGTGACCGTCCTTTGGTCACTTACGTGCGAATGTACTCCGCGCACCTTGGCAAGGTTCCTCACGCGCCTAGTTAAGCGGAGCTTCCTCTCTCTAAGCACTAACAATGTTCCAACACAATCGCGTGCGCGATTCCCGGCACGCTCGCGCCCTCGTTAAAGCTGACAGTCGACATCAGCGCCCCCGTCGGCACGAACAGCACCCGTTTCCACTCGCCCTTTTGAATCTTCGGCAATATATACGCCGCCAACGTCACCGCCGCGCAGCCGCAGCCGCTCCCGCCGGCATGCGTGTCCTGGCTCTTCTGGTCAAAAATCGTCATGCCGCAGTCCATGTGCCTTGACGCGACGTCATAGCCCCTTTCATTTAACAAGTCTATCAAAATGTCCCTCCCGACATATCCCAAATCCCCGGTGACGATACGGTCATAATAGTCCGGTTTCCGCTTAAAATCAGAAAGGTTTTGGATAATCGTGTCCCTTGCCGCCGGAGCCATGCACGCCCCCATGTTCTGGGAATCCTTCAGGCCATAATCCACGATTTTCCCAATCGTCACGCCCGTGATGCGGACGTGGCTTTTTTTCGTCCCCACCAAAAATGCCCCGCTTGCCGTCACCGTCCATTGGGCGGAAAGCGGCCTTTGGTTCGCGTACCCGAGCGGGAACCTAAACTCCTTCTCCGCGCTCCCGAAATGGCTCGAGGTTACTGCCAGCGAGAGATTCGCATAATTCGCCGCCACGCTCATCGCCGCAAGTGCCAACGCCTCCCCGGAAGTGGAGCAAGCTCCGAACAACCCGAACATAGGAATCTGCAAGGCTTCCACGCCAATCGAAGTGGCGATTCCCTGCCGAAGTAGGTCGCCGCCATACAAGAAGCGCACGTCCTGCGGTTCCACTTTCGCTTTCCCCATCGCCAGCACGCAAGCCTCCTTCTGCATGTTACTCTCCGCTTCCTCCCACGTCTTCGCGCCGAACAAATCGTCCTGCCCGGTCATGTCAAACAATTTTCCCAGCGGTCCCTCCGACTCCTTCTTGCCGGCAATCGAACCCGCGCTGATAAGAAATGGTGCCACCGCGAAGCAGATGCTTTGCCTTCCCGCCATCTGCCCTTTTTCTTGTTCTTTTTCCTGATTCATCCTTCACCCCGTTCTGCCGCCGTTTCTGTCTTCACTATATAAAGCGGCATCTTTCATTTCACGCAACCACTCACGACCCGAATGACGATATACTCGCGAATCGTTGCAACCTACGAAAATTAGTATGACAAAGATTGGATGAAAATATTCCTACGACAAGAACACCATCAAGAATGATGCATATTTTTCCGAATTATTCCGAATACTAATCGCCATGAACACGCTGACCGTCATCGCGTGCTTTGCATGATACACTAGGACGGCAACAACGACACATGATCAAAACTTTGCAGTATTACGGCATTACATCATTACATTATATGAACGAGGTGAACATTCATGGAAAAGAACGGCACGAACGAAACGGCACGAAACGAAATAGAAAAGAAAAAGAAGGAACAACGGTACGAATCCTACGTCAAACAAAAAACGCCCGTGCACAGCCTATTACCGAACATGCTAAAGGCCTTCGTCGTCGGCGGCATCATATGCACGGTGGGACAATGCATTTACAATTTCTGCCAGCTGCAGGGCTTGTCCAAGGATGAATGCAGCGGCTGGACCTCCATGCTACTGGTTCTCATAAGCGTCATCCTGACCGGCATCAATGTGTACCCTTCCATCGCCAAATGGGGCGGTGCCGGCGCACTCGTCCCGATTACGGGATTCGCCAACTCCGTGGCCTCCCCGGCCATTGAGTATAAAAAGGAAGGTCAGGTTTTCGGGATTGGGTGTAAAATTTTCACCATTGCGGGGCCGGTGATACTGTACGGGGTGTTTACCAGCTGGGGGCTGGGATTGTTGTATTGGCTCGGAGGGATACTGGGCATCGTTTGAATACAAAAAATAATACGCACAAAATCATCTCTTCTTGCACAGATGGAAAAATTCTTGCTAAACTGGAAAAAGATGTCAGAATAAAGGGCAGGGGCGACTTACGTCGCCTCATCCTCGCCCCTCTCCATCGCAAGCAACCTTTCCTTTTTATCCATGCCGCCCGCATAACCGGTCAGGCTCCCGTCCGTCCCGACGACCCTATGGCACGGTATAATCAAGGACATCGCGTTATGGGCCACCGCACTGCCGACCGCTTGCGCCGACATGCTGGAAAGCCCCCTTTTTTTTGCGATTTTTTCCGCGATTTCCTTGTAAGTCATGGTCTGTCCAAAAGGGATCGTGAGCATGATTTCCCACACGTCCTTTCGAAAAGGCGTGGCTTTCATGGACAATGGCGGGGTAAATCCCGGTTCTTTCCCGCAAAAATAGATGTCCAGCCACCGCTTGGCCTGCTCAAAAACGGGAAGTTCCTTTTCTTCATGCTCCTCGTCCAGCGTGGCGGCAAAATATTTTTGGCCGTCAAACCACAACCCCGTCAACGCTTCCCCGTCGCTTGCCAGTGTAATGCCGCCAAGCGGCGAGTCATAATGACAAGTATATTCCATCTTCCTTTACCTCCTCAAATATTTGTAAAACGTATCGGCCGCAAGATTTTTTCCCCGCCCTTTGTCCGAGACAATCTGTATGGAACGTTTCGGAATTTCGCAATCCGTCCGTATTTGTACCAGCTTCTTCTCTTTCAACAACGGCAATGCCAATTCCTTCGGCACGAAACCAATTCCCAAATTATTCTCTATCAACGGCAACATGAGGTCGGATGTCGCGACCTGCATGTCCGGCTCGAAATCGACCTTGTTCTTTATAAAGAAGTCTTTATACAAATCATACGTCACGCTCCCCTTTCCCAACCCGATCCACGAGTGCTTCTTGACATCCTGCCATTTCAACGGAACCTTGCATAGCCCCTCGTACTCCGTCCCGCCCACCAGAATTTCTTCAAACTCCAATACTTTGATGCAGGAAACCGTTTTGGGTGCCTCAAACGGTGTCGTGACCACCGCGAAGTCCAGTTTGCCGCTTAAAAGCTGCCGCATCGTTTCCGGCGTCGTGTGGTTATGAATTTTAATCTTCACCTCGGGATACCTCGTCCGAAACCCGCGCAACGCGTCCAAAAGGAACAAATGAATCGCCGTCTCCGTCGCCCCGATTTCCACCGTGCCGCCATTTAACGAATCCTGCCTGCCAATCTCCTCCTGCGCGTCCATCAAATGCTTATAGGCGATTTCCACATGCGAATACAACCGCTCCCCTTCCTCCGTCAGGCTCACCCCCCTGGCCTCGCGAATAAAGAGCCGGCAGTTCAACTGCGTTTCCAATAATTTCATGACACGCGTCACGTTTGGCTGGTTACTGCCCAATGCCACGGCCGCCTTCGTAATGTTCCCGTACTTGGCCACATGATAAAATATTTTGTAATATTCAAAATTTATATCCATGTCTTTTTTATATTTCTCCAATATACAATATATATTTTTCACATTCTTCAAAATGTATTATAATACATTTTCGGAACGATGTAAATCGCTACTTTTCACGGCCTTCGGCCCGACATTCACACTTAGAAAGGACATGGACTTTTATGAATCTGGAAAATCAGAAAAATTCGGAGAATCAGAAAAATCAGGATAACCAGAAGAATCAGGATAACCAGGAGAATCAGGGGATTCAGAAAAATCAGGGGAACCAGGATTTAACGGTGGGAAAGCCGCAAACCGTACTGTGGAGATTCTGCCTTCCGCTTTTTGGCAGCATCATTTTCCAACAACTATACAATATCGCGGACAGCCTCGTGGCGGGCAAGTTCATCGGCGAAAACGCGTTGGCGGCGGTCGGGAACAGTTACGAAGTCACGCTGATTTTCATTGCCTTCGCGTTCGGCTGCAACATGGGATGCTCCGTCATCGTCTCCCAACTATTCGGCGCGAAGAAATATGAAAAGCTAAAAACCGCGGTGACGACCGCCTGCATTTTCAGCGCCGTCCTTTGTGCGGCATTGATGTTGATTGGCATCCTTGGATGCTCCCCGCTTCTTCGCTTCATAAAGACTCCGGCGGAAGTGTTTTCAGACTCCAAACTATATTTGGACATCTATGTATGGGGACTGCCCTTCGTATTTTTTTACAACATCGCCACGGGAATCTTCTCCGCGCTCGGCGATTCCAAAACGCCGTTCTATTTTCTGGCGGCATCCTCCACGTCAAACATCGCGGTGGACGTCTTGTTCGTCAGCGCGTTTGACATGGGCGTGGCTGGCGTCGCCTGGGCTACCTTCTTGTGCCAGGGCGTCAGTTGCATCCTGGCCGTTTTCGCGATATCGAAACGGCTGAAAACCATCCCGGTTCAGACAAAGCCGCCACTTTTTGACTGGCCGCTCCTGAAAAAGATCATGGTCATCGCCATTCCCAGCATCCTGCAGCAAAGCTTCGTCTCGGTGGGAAACATCATGATTCAAAGCGTCATCAACGGATTCGGCCCCTCCGTCATGGCCGGCTATTCTGCCGCGGTAAAATTAAACAACCTGGTCATCACGTCCTTCACCACCATCGGCAACGGGATTTCCAATTTTTCTGCCCAAAACATCGGTGCAAAAAAATACGAACGCATCAAAGAATGTTTTCATGCAGGCCGGAAAATGGTATGGTACTTATGCATTCCATTTTGTGTCCTATACATCGTATTCGGCAGGTTTTTGCTTCTTTTGTTTCTGGGCGGGGACTCCTCCACGGCAATGATGACGGGCAGGCAGTTCCTATGGGTGCTGTCCCCGTTCTATTTCGCAATATCGACCAAGTTGGTAGCAGACGGCATCCTGCGCGGAGCCAGCGCGATGCGGCAATTCATGGTCGCCACCTTCACCGACCTTATTTTACGCGTGACCCTGGCCTTCCTCTTGTCGGGCTGGACGAATTCCGCGCTGGGCATATGGTTCGCATGGCCCATCGGCTGGACGACGGCCACGGTGCTTTCCATCTACTTTTATCAAAAAGAATATCGAAAACTGACCGCATGAAATCGAGTAGGAGGCGGTGACTAGCCGCCGTCCTCTCACAGCACCGGACATACG